>NZ_JASBAO010000001.1:0-600000 GCF_029953265.1 Commensalibacter oyaizuii | reverse complement strand
TTTGATCTTGTAGGGCACGAACGATCTTACCTTGGGTTTCAAGAGGCATATCGGCCACTTCATCTAAGACCAATGTCCCACCGTGAGCACGTTCTAGGACCCCTGTTCTTCGATTTTGACTGCCATCTGCAGAACCTTCAATACCAAATAATTCTTCTTCGAAACGATTTGGGGAAAGAATTGCGCAATTCAAAA
The DNA here is from genome assembly GCF_029953265.1 of Commensalibacter oyaizuii. NCBI lineage: Bacteria > Pseudomonadati > Pseudomonadota > Alphaproteobacteria > Acetobacterales > Acetobacteraceae > Commensalibacter > Commensalibacter oyaizuii. The sequence continues at coordinate 599,805 of NZ_JASBAO010000001.1, read as the reverse complement.
CCAAGAAAGGTCCGTCAGCTCGCTTTGATAAATTATGAATAGATCTTGCTGCAATTTCTTTACCAGTTCCCGGTGGACCAGAGATAAGCACACGAGATCCCGTAGGCGCAACACGATCTATTTGACTTTTAACAGTATTAATGGCTGGACTTTGACCGTCAAGTTGAACCTCTAGTCCACTACGCAATCGCAATTCAGCATTTTCTTGGGTAAGTTTGGCAGCTTCTAGAGCACGTTTTACAACCACAAGCAAATGATCAGATTTAAAGGGTTTTTCAATAAAATCATATGCCCCATGTTGCAATGCTGCAACAGCAGTTTCAATTGTTCCATGTCCAGAAATCATAATAGTTGGCACAGCTGGTTTTTCACTTTGAATAAACTTCAAGATTTCTAAACCATCTAATCTAGACCCCTGTAGCCAGATATCTAAAATAACTAAAGATGGTCTTCTGGCGTGAAACGCGTTAATCGCAGAATCAGCATCCCCTGCTAAACGGGTTGAATATCCTTCATCTTGTAAAATCCCTTCGATGAGAAGCCTAATATCAGGTTCGTCATCAACGATTAGAATTTCATGCGCCATGTTTTCCTCGTATTTGAAAAGTCAAAATCGATGTAGTACCTCTTCCCTCGGCACGGTCTTTTAATTGTAACGATCCTGAATGATCTTCCATAATTTTTTTTACAATCGCAAGTCCTAATCCTGTGCCTTTTGGTTTATGAGTGACATAGGGTTCCGTTAAACGTAATCTATCCTCTTTTGGTAAACCAATACCATCATCTGTTACAGAAATGCATATATTATTTTCTATTTGTTCCAAACTTATCCATATATTCCCTTTTATATCTGTTTGATTATTACCTTCTTTGGCAATCATAGCAATAGCATCTGCCGCGTTTTGGAACAAGTTTGTTAATGCTTGGCTAATTAATCTTTGATCACATTCAATTTCGGGGCCATGATTGGGTAAATTGACATGGAACATAATTTCTGGATGTGCGTTTTGTTGTAAGATAAGTGTCTCTCGGATAATTCTTGATAGATCGCTAGACTTCATGACGGGTTGAGGCATACGCGCAAAGGATGAAAATTCATCAACCATTCGGCCAATATCCCCAACATGACGGACAATAGTATCGACACATTGACTGAATATTTGGCTATCGGTTTGGATTTCTTTTAAAAAACGTCGCTTTAAACGTTCAGCAGCCAATTGAATGGGGGTTAACGGGTTTTTAATTTCATGAGCAATTCTTCTGGCGATATCAGCCCATGCAGCTTTTCTTTGTGCGGATTGTAATTCGGTAATATCATCGAAAGTAATAACAAATCCTTCAATTTCAGCACCTCTTATTTCAGGACCTATTTGAGCTAAAAATACTCGGCTACTGCTTTTGGTTTTTATATGAATTTCTTCTTGATGGATTTGTTTAGGCATATCCACATTTTTTTGTAATAAAGATGTGAATTCAGGAACAATATCCGTAATTTTATGTCCAATATATTGAATAAGATCAATTTCTAGAAGTTGACTAGCAGAACGATTCGGTAATTCTATAACAGTCTGTCGATCAAGCCCAATAACACCACTGGAGACCCCTGCAAGAACAGCTTCGGTAAAACGTCTTCTCTCATCGATTTGTCGATTAGCCTCGATAAGTTCGGTACGTTGAGCAGCCAATTGATTGGTCATCTGATTAAATGCACGTGATAGATCGGCTATTTCATCGTCCTTACGTAATTCTGGAACACTGACCTTTAAATTTCCCTGACTTACCTTTCGTGCTGCAAGGGTTAACAATCCAACAGGGCGAGCAATTTGCGTAGCTAAATATAATCCTAATAAAACAGCAGCGGCCAAAACCAATAATGCAATTAATCCAAAAATAATAACAAACATAATTTGTATTTTGGATCGATTATTACTGAGTTGATTATATTGGTTAACGACCTTCTCGGTTTTATACATATGATTTAGAATTGAGGGATCTACGGGTCTGATAATTAATAATATTAATGGCGGCGTGTCACTTAATGAAATGGCCGCTCTAACGGTTTGTTCATCTGATGAATCAAGAATAGCAACATCATTATGGGTCATCATTGTTGTTGTGATGTTATGTGGCAGTTGTTTAATATAAGATAAACTATTTAATAATCCACCCGAAGCAACTACTTGTTGCGTAGATGTATTATAAATTATTGCTGCGTTTAATCCTCGTAATGTTGCTTGAGAGTCGAGAATTTGATCTAATACATTGGGATCATCGAAAAGATCTTGCCCTGCTTGAGCTAGATTGTTTTGCATTCCTTGAATATAATTTGCCAAGGAGAAAGCTTCAGTACGTATATTGGCATTATGTTCTTGTAAGTAACCCCTAGAGGCTTGTAAGGCCTCATTTAACGCAGTGCTCACCCGGTTATTGAACCATATTTGTATGCCGTAATGAAATAATATGGTGGCGAAAATCCCCACTAAAATTGTTGGAATTGTTGAAATAATTCCAAATAACATTACAAGCTTTACATGAAGTTTTGACCCTGCCATTCCCCGTCTGCGTTCTGAAAACAGACGCATAATGCGAATAAACAATGTTGCAACTAATAAAAGTAGAACGAACAAATTCAACAGTGAAATAACAAGCTGAATATAATGTTTATGTGAGGTAACAATACCACCTGATAAGATGATAAAGGTAGCAACCCCAAATAGTAACGCCAAAGCTACTAGTGTTAAGGTTGCTTTTCTACCAGAGAGTTTTTCAATAAAATTTATAAGTTTACGTTTATTTGTTTTTTTCAACGCAATAAGCCTTCAACTATCTTTTTTATACGTAATATTGAGGTCTTTTATTTTTTTTCGCAATGTATTTCTATTAATTCCAAGGATCGTTGCAGCTTTAATTTGATTGCCTTCTGTCTCAGCAAGAGTAAGTTCAATAAGAGGTTTTTCAACTTCAGCAATCATGTAAGCATACAACTTGTTAATAGGCAGTCCTCTATTTTCTATAAAATAGCGTTGGATATGGCTTTTGATCTCTACTGACAAAGGGATGTCTTCTTGTGATTTTATATTTTTCTTACTTGTATGAGATAAATTTTGTATATTTCTGGCAACTAAATCGTCTTGTACTGTTTGATTAGGATATAATGCCGATAGCCTCGTAACTAAATTTTGTAACTCTCGAATATTTCCTGGCCAATGATACTGCTTTAATTGATCAAAAGCTGTATCTGAAAACACTGTCGTACTGGCATTTTCTTTTTGAAAATATTGTACTAACAAAGGAATATCTTCTATTCTCTCTTTTAGTGAAGGTAGATGAATAGGAACAACATTTAAACGATAATATAGATCTTCCCTAAATTTTCCATTTTGCACTAACTCTATTAAATTTTTAGTAGTTGCACAAATAATCCGTAGTCCTAAAAACTGATCATTATTAGAATTTTGATGCTCTAGTGCGTGAAATAAACGTGTTTGTATGGGCAATGGCATTTCGTCAATTTCATTTAAAAACAAAGTTCCATTGGAAGTGTGATGCAAATATCCATTGTTATCTTTCGTTAAACTAGAAGTGCCAAAAAGAAGATGTTCAATTTCTTCAGAAGTAAGAGCAGCAATATTTACAGTTAAAAATGGTTCATTTCTTTTGTTGCCATAATCGTGTAATGCCTTAGCGACAACGTCTTTACCAGTTCCATTTTCACCTGAAATAATAATACTAAGGTTAAGATTGCTTAATCTTGCTATCATACGATAAATATTTTGCATTACAGATGACTTACCAACAAGGGGTAATTTTTCTTCTGCCAACGAATGTTGGGCCAGATGATCTTTGGGTATATTCAATGCATGCTTAATTGTCGTGATTAATTTTTCGAGATCAAAAGGTTTAGGCAAATATTCGAAAACGTTTTCTTTTTCAGCTTGAACGGCAGTTGATAAAGTTGACAATGCACTGATGACGATAATGGGCAATTCAGGATTTAATTTTTTGATTTTAGGAATAACTTCAAACCCATTCATATCTGGCATAGAAATATCCGTAATAACAACATCCCCTTTCCCTGCGCATACCCACTCCCATAATTCTGTAGCTGTATCTGTCAGTTGAACGTTATATTTTGCACGTATCAATGCTTGTTTTAGAACAGTACGAATAGAACGATCATCATCAGCGACAAGAATTGTCGGGGTTTTATTTACCATTTTTATAATTAAATCCAGTGATTAACAATCAGTAAGGGGTAGAAATATTTTTACATCAGTTTGATCTTTTTGGCTATGAATATCAATAATACCACCATGATCATTGATGATTTTACCGCATAAGGCTAGCCCTAATCCAGTCCCGTTGGGACGACTACTGACGAAAGGCTCAAATAAACGAGGTTTTATATGATCGGGTATTCCAGGACCATTGTCACGAATAATGATAACCAAAGGTAGGGTGACACGCTTCTTATTTTCAGAAATATTCATAACGAGATTTGGCTGATACCCTATTATTAATGTTATTTCCCCTTGAATTTTAGCATTTTTAATCGATTCAGCTGCGTTTTTAATTAAGTTAATAAAAACTTGAATCAACAGATCTTTATCAGCACGAATTAAAGGTAAGGAAGGATCGTAAATTGTTTTAATTGGAATATCAGCAGCAAAGCCATTTTCAGCAATTTTTTTGACATGTGCTAATATGGAATAAATATTTACAAGGCTAAAGTGTAGATGTTGATTGTTAAAAACAGCAGTGCGATCAACAAGCTTTTTTATCCGTTCTACCTCATCGCAAATTAAGGTTGTTAATTCTTGATCTTGTGTATTAAGTGTCGTTTGCAGTAATTGCGCAGCCCCTTTTATCCCTGATAAAGGGTTTTTGATTTCATGAGCTAATAAAGCAGCCATATTGGCCACACTACGTGATATTTTATGGAAACTTGCTTTTTCCCCGATTGTTTTGGCAAGTGTATAATCGTGTATTGTCAAACATATTAATTGTTCATTTTTTATAAATGGAGCAATATATAGCGTAATTTCTTTGCTAATTTGCGTATAAGTTAAAATTTCAACTTCATATTCAACAATAGCTCTTTTTTTTACCTTTACCTTTTTAATAAGGTCGTAAACTGAATGATTGCTTGAAAAAAAAGCTTTTAGATCACAATGTTGAACATTTTTTTTTGAAATAACTAAAAAATCTTCTGCCGCACCGTTGATGTAGATAATATTTAATTGAGCATCTACGACTATTAACGGCGTTGGCAGAGATTCAACAATATCATAACCATCCAAGGGAGGGTATAGTTTAGTGTTCGTCATGATCTTAAATATGAAATCAATGTGTTAGCATACTATTTTGAATATTAAGATCATAGAATTCATTTATTGCTTTAATAACATCTGCTGAACGATCCATTTGGTTAATAGAGGCTCGAAACACAGCAGATCCATGCAGTCCTGATGAATACCAAGAAATATGTTTTCGTGCTAGGCGAACGCCTGATCGTTCACCATAATAAGACAGCATCATGTCGTAATGGGCCAAAATGGTTTCTTTGATTTGTGGTAAAGTTGGGTCTGGTAATATAGATTTATGTTGAAAAAAGTGACCTAATTGGGCAATAAACCAAGGTTTTCCATAACATCCACGACCAACCATCAATCCATCAGCACCCGATAGATTTAAAGCTTGGGTTGCTGTTTCAATATCAATAATATCTCCATTGACAATCACAGGTATAGAAATGGCATCTTTAACCTGACGAATAAATGCCCAATCTGCCGTTCCCCTGTATAATTGTTGACGTGTACGACCATGTATCGTCACCATTTTTACACCGCATTCTTGGGCAATTTTTGCAAGTTGTGGGGCATTAAGTGAATTTTGATCCCATCCCATACGCATTTTTAAAGTTACTGGAACATCGACAGCTTTTACAACAGCTTCTAAAATAATCGCAGCTTTTTGCTCATCTTGCATCAAAGCAGATCCTGCTTGTTGACCCACCGCCACTTTTTTAACAGGACAGCCAAAATTAATATCGATAATATTCGCACCATGATCAACAGCAATACGTGCGGCCTCAGCCATGGCCTGGGGATCTGATCCTGCTAGCTGAGTAGAATTTAAACCGTCAGTGATGGGCTCAGCCATTTGTAATGTAGTTTTATTTTCACGAATCATTGCCCATGACGCAATCATTTCAGAAACTACCAATCCTGCACCAAATTGTTTGACTAACTTTCTGAAAGGAAAGTCAGTAACACCTGCCATTGGTGCCAATATGATCGGAATATCAATAATCTTGTTTTTATCCAAAATGATTGGCTTTAAAGTAGGGATAGTTTCTGATAAATTAGTCACGGCTGTTACTCGGTTAAGATGTAAAGAGGTAAACTTATCACAATGATTTTATTATTCAATCTGCAATATTTAAATAAAAATGCTTGACGAAATGTATAATAAGTCGCATTCCCCAGCTATGATGCGTATAGCCGTTATTCTTCTTGCTGCTGGTATGGGCAGACGTTTTAATAAACAAGGTACTGTTCCCAAACAATATGTTCATTTGTTGGGACATCCTGTAATTTATCATGCAGCAAAAGCGTTTTTACCACATGTCCACTATATTCAACCTGTGGGCGATCCTGAATTGCTACACGCAATTTTGTCCCCTTTGGATAGCCAACGTATTTTGCCCCCTGTTACAGGCGGTGCAGAACGACAAGATAGTGTCCGTGCAGGTCTAGAGGCACTGGCCAGCCTACCACAAGAATTAAAACCTGATATTATTTTAGTACATGATGGTGCGCGTCCTAACATCTCTGCTGAGATTATTCATCGTGTCGTAGAAGCGTTACAAGAATATCCTGCTGCCATTCCTGCCATTCCTGTCTCTGAAACGTTGAAACGTAACAAACAACAGCTTATTGAAGAGACTGTTTCTCGTGATGGGTTATATAGAGCACAAACACCGCAAGGATTTAGATTTCAGCCCTTTTTAGAAGCACATCGTAATCCAACCATCCGCGGTGCAACTGATGACGCATCTTTGTTTGAACAGGCAGGTTTAGATGTTGCATTGGTCTTGGGGGACGAAAATAACATCAAATTAACTTATCAAGATGATTTAAAACGTTTGGAGCGATTAATGACAAATGTAATGTTGCCCAGAATTGGATCAGGTTTTGACGTGCATGCCTTTGAAAAAGGTCGTCCCTTGTTTTTATGTGGTATAGAAGTGCCTCATGAATTTGGACTGGCAGGTCATTCTGATGCGGACGTGGGCTTACACGCATTATGTGATGCAATTTACGGTGCCTTGGCTGAAGGAGATATTGGGGCGCATTTCCCACCCTCGGATACACAGTGGAAGAATGCAGATAGTAAGCAGTTTCTGGTTCATGCAGGGGAACGGGTCAGACAACGCGGTGGTAAAATTATTAATATCGATTTAACGCTTATTTGTGAACGTCCTAAAATGCGTCCACATATCGAACAAATGCGCGAAAAAATTGCGGAATTATTACAAATAAGTTTTAATCGTGTTTCAGTCAAAGCAACAACGACAGAAAAGTTAGGGTTTACTGGACGTGAGGAAGGGATTGCCTGTCAGGCTGTTACAAGTATTTTATTACCGGAATGATCCAGTTTTGGTGATTTTTGTAATGATATACGTAACTAAAGTATATGGCAGCGACAATAATTACAGTGTTTATGCCATATACCCCAAAGAAGATAATTTTTTAAAGAATATTATAAAAATTTATATTATCGATAGTCAGTGGGATGTTAAATCTTTATAAATACCGTCCCACAGACGAATACGATGATTTACAGCATCAAGCGCACTTTGAAGTAATTTAGTGTATGTTTCTGTATCGCTTTTGATGTTGGAAATAATACTGTTGACGGCAGGACCATGGGAATCACCATCAAGTTCTATATGACGTTTCAGGTAATATACGAACTTAGGATATTCATTCTCTTCTAATCCCCATTCCTTCAGCAAACTGCTGAACATTTCTGGGATGGCATCCTCACGTCCATAAAAAAAGGAGCCTAATACCTCAGCCTGTTCCCCGTTAATTGCTGTACCTAAGGAATGATTAACAAAATCTTTTACATAACTAGGAATATTTTGTTTGTTAACAATGTCTTTGAATGGTGCTTTAGGTGTATTTTCAAAGCCCTTGACCATTGATAACACAGGGGTCGTGTTACTTTTTATATCGTTCATGGCGTTTAAATACATTTCAAAATGAGAAATGTGTGAACCATCTACATCGACATCCGTTTCCTCGCCCAAAATGATTTCATTCATTGCTCGACAGGCTTTATGATTGGATTTTGGTGTCCAAGGCAAAGAAACACAAGTGAAATCCATCTGAAGCCTTTTGGCAAGACTCATAAAATCCCAAACCGCAAAGACATGATACTGCATAAAGTATCTTAAATCGTCAATTGTACGTATATGACGAAATAATATATGATGTCTCATATTTTTGTTGGCTTCTTTGAGCGCATCTTCATAATGTGTAATAGAATTATGCATTTATTTTACTTCTTTATAATTGAAAAATACTACCAGTAATAGATATACACCAATTATTATTACGATACAAAAATAAAAAAATATAATCTTAAGAATTACTTATTAACTCTAGGAATTCCGAGGCCTCTTCGATATCTTTGCAAATTTTATCAAGTCGACCTTGTTGTTGAGAATCGTAACCCCAAATTTCAGCTTGAACAGTTTCGTCAAGATAAGCTAACTCAAAAGCATATTTTGCATTAATCTGATTTTCTTTCATAGCGCAGGTCAAGATAATGCTTCCTAACAAAGGAACCAAAACAGCAAATGCTGTTAACTCTCCATCTGTCAAATTGGAAAGATAGTTTTGCACAGTTTGAACTGTAATTGGTGATTGAGTAATGGGCATAATGCCTGTTTTGGTTATCAACTGCACTGAAAAACGTTCTTGAAACCAGTGAACAAGTGGCAGCCAATATTCTTGTTGTTTGTTAACCAATTGTTTGGGTGTATCTGCGTGATAACAGAGTAAGTCCCCGTTCAAATAAGGAATTAAGACATCAACATACATATTTCTGTTTGGAATGATTTTCTCGATCATTGTTCCAACCATACGTGTCAAAGGAAGTTGTTCAAAGGAAAACACATCCCCTTTTTTGCTTCCAGCTTGTTCCCATTCTTTGACTATTTTTTGTGCTAATACTTTGTTTTTAATATGTAAAACTGTTTTTTGTGGAAGTTTAACAGGACGTGTGTCCAACAATATTTGAAATCCATTTTCATGCTCTTGAAGATGAACATGATCCCAAAAACGACGTAATTTTATGGCTTCGCTCATAAGTATTGTCCAGTTATATGTTTTTTTAAGGTGTTCTTGCTTTGATCAAAGCTTGATTACAGTAATTTGTCGGCGGTTTTGCTTTGTTTAATGGATTTATGTTTAATGTAAACACCTTGTTTTTATTCATATCAAATGATGTGCGCGGATCTGATAACGTCCCAGTAATCCGCAAAGGTGCAGAAGCATTAATTGCCCCTAGGGTAACGTCAGGGATAAGATGTATATTCAGCAGTTGGTTTGGAATATTAAAAGTACCATTACCATTTAATGCAAATTGTTTTGTTTGCAAAGTTAATGTATCAAAATGTAATTGACCTTCATCAATCATTGCATGAATGGCCAAGCATTGTGCTGTTAGACTGTTGTTTAAAGGTAATGTCTGCGCAGCCTTGCCAATATAGTGTTTTAGCCCTGCTAGTTCTAGTTTGCCATCAACACCGGACAATCCGATGTGGCCTTTAATATTCTTTACCCACTGAGATATTGATAATCCTTGTGTAGATAACCTTCCCACCAATTCAATGGGACCAGAATAAAGGTTAGATAGATCAAGTTGGTTTTCTACCCATTTCATCGGGACTTTAGAGTTATTGATATTAATAGTTAATACAGGGATAACTGACTTTAAAGAATAGACTAACGATCCTTTCAAGGATGCTTTTTGATTATGTAAAATAAATTGATTTAAAAATAATTCTCGTTGTTTCCAACGAATGTCTGTTGAAAAATCTTCAAATTTATACTGATTGATTTGTAGAAGGCTGCTAGTTAATTTCCCGTCAGTCTCAATCGCAGGTAATACTAGCTTAGATAAATTTAGCAGTGATTTTATTTGATATTTAAAAAGTATTATCATTCGTCCTGCATAACGAATGTCTTGTGCTTTAAAGTCACCTATATCCTTAAAATACTGGTTATAATTTAATAAATTTACTTTTACATCTAAGGATGGATTATAATCACCAATGGTCCCATCTAGTTGCGCATTATAAGTATCAGAAGAGACTTTACCCGTAATAGGAATGGATTGTTGAACAGAACCTTTTAATATATTTTGTAAATTATCCAAACTTCCTAAATTTCCTGACCAACGAAACATCTTATCATGATATTGACCAGTTATTTGACTGTTTACGGTTTCATTCAAACTATTGGCAATAAGATGGGTACTGGTAATACGAACACCAGAAATCGATGGAAGTTGCAAATTACCCGTATGGACCTGTAATGTTTTAATTTGTGGATTAGCTTTTGGATCTGTCTTGTTAGCAATATCCGTAACGGCAGCATTTAAGGTTATATTCTCAATAGAGGGTAAATTTGCATGTGGGAAAAGTTTATTTAGATCGTTAAGATTTAGAATAGTTCCAATAACGGCTAGATCATATCCCCTTGCCTTTATTAGATCTTGGATACTACCACTAATACGCAATACACCTATTTTTTGATTGTGAATATATTCTGCAAAACTAATTTGGAATTTTATTGGTGATGGTAATGATCCTTTATTATCTAATAACTCATTAAAATGATTAATACGGCCTGAAATTTTGAAATCCGCCTGATGATGCGAACCGTCAAGTTCCAAACGAACTTTGTTTGTTTCTAATTGATTTAACTCAATTTGATTAAAATGCAGATAAGCATTCTTGTGATTTTGTTGGTCATCGAACCAACATTGTACGTTATTGAATTGGATTAAGTTAAATCTTAATTTCCATTTTTTATGAGCAATTGATTGGGTGGAAGTATGTTTTGCAGATGAATCAACCTGTACGGTATTAGTAAAATCCCAATTTTTTTCACCATTTTGATTTCGTTCTAGATGAATATTAACGTTGGATAAAACTAACGATTTAAAATGAACTTTTTGACGCCACAAAGACCATAGATCGACCTTGGCAGTTAAACTATCTGCCACAATCATGTCTGGATTAGCACTGTTTGGTATATTTGATAATTTTATATTCGACGCTTTAATTTCCGGCCATGGTAAGAAATGAATATTAAAATGTTGTAAAGTAATTTTCCTGCCAGTTTGTTTTTCAAGCGTATCATAAAGTTGGGTTAATATAATATTACGGTCAGCAAAGTGCTGAATAGCAACAACCCCCACCCCTGCTAAGCCAATAACAGCGCCACAAATTGTTAAAAAAATTTTCTTTTTGTTCATTTTTTAGTCCGAATAGCCTTTTTTTCACTAGGAATGACAAATCCTAATTGCTCGAACGTTTCTTTCATATGTGTTGGTAAACTGGCTTCAATAATCAATCTGCCACCAGCAGGATGAGGCATATCCAGTTGACGCGCATGAAGATGCAATTTCTGTGAAAATCCTTCCATAAAGGGCATTTCTTCATTATATTTTTTATCTCCTAAAATAGGCGCTTTCATAGCAGCACAATGAACGCGTAATTGATGCATACGCCCCGTTAATGGATACAACTCGACAAGGGCTAGCTTCCGTGCTGCAAAATCTTTGACTTCATATTCTGTAACAGCGCGTTGGGCTTCTTTATTTTTTGCATCAGCTGGCTCAATATGGGAACCATTTTGATATTCCACTTTTAATAAGGGTAAATCAATACGACCACTTAATGGTGATGGCCGACGCGTTGTAATAGCCCAATATATTTTTTTCATATCTCTGCTGCGAAAGGCTGCGGCCAATTTGGCTGCAGAGGCAGGATGACGTGCTATTAACAATAAGCCAGACGTGTCTTTATCCAAACGATGCACCAAAGAAGGTCGGTATTTACTTTCACCTTGCAGAGCTTCTAATAACCCGTCAATATGTTTGGTAACATTACTACCCCCCTGCACTGCAATTCCAGAAGGTTTATTCAATACAAATAAATCATTATCTTGATAAATTATCCAATCTTTGATTTCTTTGGCAAGTTTGGGGTCAATAGATTTGGGTTGTTTGGCCAGTTGTTGATCAATCTCAACCATTGGTAATCTTACATTATCGCCTGAAGTAAGATGAGTAGAGGTCTGAACACGTTTACCATTAACACGAATTTGTCCTGTACGGCATAGTTTTTGTACTATTCCTTGGGTAATATTTGGGTTTTGACGTTTAACCCAACGATCCACTCTGACATCGCCATCTTCTTTTTGAACAGTAATATTTAAAATTTTCATACAGAACGCTTTTTTCTTATTTTATTCCAATGGGCTATACGCTGGTGAATTGTTTCTTCCATCCCACGTTGGGTTGGAAAATAAAATTGTTCACGTCGCATCTGATCGGGAAAGTAATTTTGCCCTGAAAATCCTTCCTCAGTATCGTGATCATATTCATATCCTTGGCCATAGCCCAAATCTTTCATCATTGATGTTGGTGCATTTAAAATATGAGCAGGCGGCATAAAGCTGCCTGTTTTTTTGGCAACCTCTCTTACTTTATTATACGCCTTATACACAGCATTAGATTTCGGAGCTGTTGCCAAATACACAACGACCTCTGCCAGTGCGACCTCCCCTTCTGGTGATCCCAAACGTTCAAAGGTTTCCCACCCTGCAACAGCCAAAGTTAATGCATTTGGGGATGCTAATCCTATATCTTCTGCGGCAAATCGAGTTAATCTGCGAGCAATGTAACGGGGATCTTCGCCTCCTTCTAACATTCTTGCAAACCAGTATAAAGCTGCGTCTGGGTCAGATCCACGTAAAGATTTATGAAGTGCAGAAATTAGATTATAGTGTTCGTCTCGATTTCGATCATAAAGAGAAGCCCGACGGCTTAAGATTTTAGCTAAGTCCTTACTTTCTAAAAGGTTGCTTTTTGCATGTAAAGTAATTTGTTCGATCATATTCAATAAATATCGACCATCCCCATCTGCCATTGAGATTAAATCTTGGCGTGCTTTATCAGACAGAGGTAATTTTTTTCCTAACTGTTGCTCTGCTCTATATAAAAGTTGACTTAATGCGGTATCTTCTAGTCTGCGCAAAACGAGTACTTGGCAGCGGGAAAGTAGGGCACTATTTAAAGTAAATGAAGGATTTTCAGTGGTTGCACCAATTAAAATAATAGTGCCATCTTCAACCACTGGTAAAAATCCATCTTGTTGAGCACGATTAAAACGATGAATTTCATCAACAAATAATAAAGTACTTTTGCCAAGATGTTGATGATATTTTTTTGCTTCGTCAAAAGCTTTTTTTAGGTCATTAACCCCAGAGAAAATAGCAGAAATCTGGACAAAGTGCAATTGGGCATAATGTGCCAAGATGCGGGCAATCGTTGTTTTTCCAGTACCAGGCGGTCCCCACAAGATTAAGCTGGACAAGGCTTGATGATCAAGCATATTTTTTAAGATACCATCATCCCCAAGCAGATGGTCTTGTCCAATAACATCCTCTAATGTTTTTGGACGCAACTGATCTGCCAATGGTGCCTGCTTTTTTGAAGAAGACATCATTGGTTTAGAAGCATCGCTATGGGTTAGATCTGAAGCAAATAAATCTGTTTCAGAGAAAGATACTTCTGATTTAAAGGGGGATGATGACATTCGTTATATTAAAATATAATTATGAAGCGTGGACATTACCATAAGAAGCAGCACCGACACCAGGACAACTGCAAGGAGATCCAAGAGGTACTGGATAAGGTGTTTTACAAGAATACATCCCTGCCTTACAAGACGAACCATAGCCCGCTGGGGATTCAGTTCCTGGTGGAACAGGGGTTGATGCAGTACCAGAACATGCAGCAAGTAAAAATAAGCTGCCCAACAAAGAAGATTTTATACAAAATGACAGCTTTTTTTTCATATTTTTATGCGTAGACATTGTTTTCTCCATTATAAACTTACTTATTATGAATCAGTAAAATATCATATATTTTACATTCATCATCATGAAAAAATTAAAAATTATCAATCATTGAAGCATTAATTACTAGTTTTTAAAAGTTATCCACATTTTCGGGGATAAATCTGAGGAAGACCCTGTGTATGAATACAGGATAATAAAAGAAAAGACTGCATAAAATCGATCATTGTGGTATAACACGGCAGAAAACAAAGGATTTTTGAGCCTTTGAAAATAGGGATAACAAAAACATTCTGATTTTAAAATAAAGAAATTCGGATTGGATATCTAGGAAAACAGGAATGATAAAAGCTATTTCTTTGGGAATATTGTTGGTGCTGGGTATGTCCGATATTGCTTTTGCACAATCAAACGATGAATCTGCAGTGCAGTTTTCTACAGAACGATTACAAACAATGTTTCAAATTCTAAAGACACAATCAAGTCAGATCAGTCCATCTTGTATTGAATCTTTGAAAAATCTAAAAGAATTCAAAACTAAAGTTGCTAATGATAAAAGTAATAATAATACAAGACAAGAGATTAACGTTTCAATATTGAGATCTCTTTATGCAAATTCTATACAGCTGTGCGAGGTCGACGTACAAAAAATATGCAGCCACAGAGTAGCCTCCTCTATTCGTAAGAGTTGTAAAGAATTATTGAACTAAGGAAATAAACAGCAGTTGTAGACTGGTTTACCAACTCAATATATGACACTAGTAAAGGATGTATTAGTCATTTATACCGTGTCGAAGGTTTTAAATGACTAATTCGCTTATGATCAGGCCTGTACTTTTTCTTTTTTGATCATGTCTAGTATATCTTTTAGTATTATAGATTCCTCGTTTGTTGGAATAATTTGTACCAGCACTTTGCTGTTTGGGGTACTAATAACCTCTTGGTGGGCTTTATTGGCATTTTCATCAATTTCCACGCCTAACCATTTTAAGGACTTACATACCGCATTTCTCATATTCGGTGCATGGGCACCAATTCCAGCAGTAAATATTAATCCATCTAATCCTTCAAGCGACGCGCTTAATCGACCAATTTCACCAATTAATTTATAAACGAATAAATCAAAGGCTTGCTTTGCATATTCGGCTTTGGGTCCTTGATTGATAACTTCTTGTAAAATATCGCGCATGTCGCTGGATACTTCTGAAACCCCTAATAATCCAGATTTTTTCCAAATCAAGGATTCAACCTCTTCAGGTGATAATTTTTCTTCTTGCAACATATATAAAATAATAGCTGCATCAATATGCCCAGTCCTGGTTCCCATAACCAAACCATCCAAAGGGGTAAAACTCATAGAAGTGTCGATACATTGACCCTCTTTAATTGCTGCGACACTGGCACCATTGCCTAAATGGGCAACAATTGTCTTACCTTTGGCAAGGGGGGATTGGGTTTGATTAAGATAGTGAACTATATATTGATAGGATAACCCATGAAATCCATAACGTCTTATACCCTCATCATAATATTTTCTGGGCAAAGCAAAACGTTTCGCTTTGTCTGGCATGGTTGCATGAAATGCTGTATCGAAACATGCAATTTGAGGAATATTGGGTTTCTTACGCATCATTACACGCATTGGCGATAAACTGCCGGGTTGATGTAAAGGTACGAATGGGGTCAGATTTTCAAGATATTGATATATTGCCTCATTAATGAATACTGGTCTGGAATATTTTGCCCCTCCGTGTACGACACGATGCCCCACAGCGATAATTTCATCATCCCCAATGTGATTAAAAATCCATTCCAGCGTTTCATCAAATAAAATATCTCTAGCACTGGGCTGAGATAATTTAGGATCTGTCCAAATTTTATCAACAAGAGTTGTATTATTCTGATCCGATACGATCAAATGCGGTTTGGTTCCTATTCCTTCAAGTAATCCCTTGGCATATTGAATAAATTCGCCATTTCCATCTTCATGATAAAGAGAGAATTTCAAACTTGACGAACCTGCATTAATAATTAGTACCGAATCTGCCATACAAAAAAAGAACCTTGTTAAAAATTATGTCATATCTAAATTTATTAAATAATAGAAATTATCAAGGGTTTGATATAAATTATTAAATACGTAACAATATTAAAACAATTTAAAAAACCTTTCCCCCTTGATCCTTTTAATATTTTGCCAGCAATTATGATGAAGATTTATTTTAGCTTTGTCAAAAAAATCTTACATAAGTTATTATTTATTTCTAAGTAATCTGGCTTTGTCACGTTTCCAATCTCGATCTGCAATAGCCTGACGTTTATCTGCCTTCTTTTTACCTTGACCAAGACCAAGGCTGACCTTGGCAATGCCTCTGGCGTTGAAGAATATATCCAAAGGAACTAAGGTCATCCCCTCTCGGGTAATGGCACCAAGAAGTTTATTAATTTGTTTTTGATGCAGCAATAATTTGCGAGGGGCTCTGGGATCGAATTTAGAAAATACCCCACCTTGATATTCAGGAATATAGCTATTGAAAAGCCATATTTCTCCATCTCGTTCACCAGCATATGCTTCATTAATTGTGGCACGACCATTACGCAAACTTTTAACCTCTGGACCTTTTAACATGATACCAGCCTCAATTTTCTCAACAATAGAATAATTGAAGGTTGCTTTGCGATTTTTAGCAACATTTCCAAATGAGATTAACGTGCTTTTTTTCTTCTCAGCCATGCTTCTAACTCAGTAATCCAACAAATTCTAATGCTTCTTTAACTTGTTTTCGTGAAGATTGTGCAATAGGAACCAAAGGTAAACGGCAGGTTTCGTTCATCAACCCTAAGACAGAAGCAGCAAATTTAACTGGCCCGGGATTGCTTTCACAAAACATTGCATCATGTAAAATAGATAAACGATCTTGCATGGCGATAGCGTTAGCAATATGACCATCTTTCCATGCACGTTGTAATTCAGCACATAATTTAGGGGCAATATTCGCGGTTACGCTAATACACCCATCCCCACCTGCAGCCAAAAATGGAACGGCTGTTCCATCTTCACCAGAAAGCTGATTGAATTGTTTTTTTACAGCACGTCGGGTCTGAATAGGACGCAATAAATTTGCAGTCGCATCTTTAACCCCAACAATATACGGGTTTTGTGCCAATCGTGCCATTGTTTCAACAGACATATCAATGACCGAGCGACCAGGAATATTATAGATATAAATAGGAAATTTGCTGGCATTGGCAATTGTTGTATAGTGTTGGAATAGTCCTTCTTGGGTGGGTTTATTGTAATATGGGGTAACGACCAATGCTGCATCTGCACCAATTTTTTTGGCAAACAAGGCCATTTCAACAGCTTCGGCAGTGCAATTAGACCCTGCCCCAGCAAGTACGGGAACTCTGCCATTTGAAACTTTAACCGCTACTTCAACAATTTTTTTATGCTCTTCATGGGATAATGTAGGGCTTTCACCTGTGGTCCCTACTGGAACCAAGGCAGAAGTCCCTTCTTGAATTTGCCAATCTACGAATTTTTCGAACGTTTTAATATCTAATGAACCATCTTCGTTCATTGGGGTAACTAGGGCGGTTATTGAGCCTTCAAGCCAAATATTCGTCATGTAAATGATCCTTGGTTATTATTATGTAAAATACAGTCATCTTATCAAGATTGACGATATTTTGATGCAGGATATACACCTAAGATAATACACTCTTCCGAGTAAAATTGTAATTCATTAATTGCACGCTTTAAAGCAGGTTGATCTATATGTCCATCGACATCAACCAAAAACTTCGTAGCAATAAAATTGCCATCAGCCATACAACTTTCAAGGCGGGTCATGTTGATATTATTGGTTGCAAAGCCTCCCAAAGCTTTATAAAGAGCGGCTGGAATATTTTTCGTTTTAAATAACAATGTTGTTACGATATGATTTTCGTTGGTGGGGGGGATCTCGCGATCTTTGGCAACGATATAAAATCGTGTGGTGTTATAAGATTCATCTTCGACATTATGACGTAAAACGTCTAATCCGTTTAGGTCTGCTGCTAAGGAGGATGCTATGGCTGCGTCTTCTTTGCTGTTAAGTTTAGCAATAATTTCAGCCGAGCCAGCCGTATCAAATTCAACAATAGGCTCAACCTGTAAAGATTGAATTAATCCTGCAACTTGCCCCATTGCTACGGGATGGGTGTGAATTCGTTTAATATCAGAGATTTGTGTACCTTTAATGCCTAATAAACAATGTTCAACACGTTGAAAATGTTCCCCGACAATAAACAACCCTGAAGAGGGAAGCAGCGTATGAATATCAGGAACGCGCCCTACTAAATTATTTTCGCAGGGTAACATGGCTTGATTGGCACGTCCCATTTGTACTGCTTTAATTGCTGTATAAAAGTCTTCACAAGGTAAAGTTATCCAGCCAGGGCGTGCTAAACGACAGGCCAAATCCGAATAGGCACCAGGTCTTCCTTGAAAAGCAATGATTTTAGCAGATGTCATTTTTAATATTCTCTTTTATTATTGTTCTTACATTATCAAGGTCCTGTGGGGTATCAACCCCCAAAGGTGCATGCGAAATTGTTGCGCACCCAATTGTCATACCTGCTTCTAAGGCTCGTAACTGTTCTAATTTTTCACGCTGTTCCAATGGTGATGCAGGTAAGGTAATAAATTGTTTCAATGCTGTTTTGCGATAAGCATAAATGCCCACGTGATGCCATAATATTCCTTCCCCCCACGGAATGGGTGATCGAGAAAAATAAAGCGCTTTGGCAAGTGTAGTAGAATCTTTATAAAAACTACAAGCGACCTTAACAACAGAAGAAGCATTTTTTTCTTGCTCTGATTGTATAGGGGCAATCAAAGTTGCGATGTCAACGGTGGGATTGTTTAAAGGTAACAAAGATTGAAGAATATCTTGGGGACTGATCAAAGGCAAATCCCCTTGTAAATTAATGATGGTTTCGTATTCTTCGTGGTTATCAAGTTGGCATAAGGCATCATAAACACGATCTGATCCAGAAGGCAATTTGGGATTGGTATCTATAGCCTCCCCCCCAACGCTACGAATAACTGCTGATATTTCAGGATCACCAGAAGCCACAATTACTCGACCGATATTGGCCTTTTGTGCTTGTTCCATGACCCTTACAATCATGGCTTTTCCATTGATATCAGCCAAGGGTTTATTTGGCAGACGAACAGAGGCAAGACGAGCTGGAATAATAATTAACGCATTCATCAGATCAAGGTCTCAAAAAATTAAGTCTGTTGTTATCTTTATCTTGTATAGCTGATAACGTGCCTTTATTCTATAAACAAGTGCGGATTGTATAGATCATTTTAATTTATGAAGAAAATTATTCAAAATGGACAGTTTTGATTGGAATCGATTACTCGCTGCTTGTGTATTTTCTGCCAGTGTTTTTGCCAGCGCATGGGGTATAGGATATTTATTGATCAAAGATACAACACCTATAAAATCAGCGTTATTTTTAGATAATGATGACAAGAAAATTAATCTTGCAAGTGCAAATATTTCCAAAGGTAAGCAAATAGCGGCTAATCAATGCGGTCTATGTCATAGTTTTAATAAAGATGATTCCCATAAAATCGGTCCCTATTTATATGATATTATGGACCGTCACATTGCATCGGTTCAAGGATTTAATTATTCCCAAAGTTTAAAAAAACATCGTAAAGAACAATGGGACATTCAAAATTTAAATCAATGGTTAATTCGTCCATCTGCTTTTGCCTCGGATACAAATATGGCCTATCCTGGAATGCCGTCAAAACAGGATCGTATCGATTTAATTGCTTATTTAAAAACGCTTTCATCAAATCATCAAGACAAGGAAATATTATCTATTCAATATGACCCAGCGAAATCCCCTGATATTCAACGTGTTACAAATTTGTCGGAGAAATCAAAAACGACTCAAATCTCTGAAAAAAATATTGTGACAGGAAAACAAAATTTCGAACATTTTTGTGCTGTATGTCATAGTGTTAAACCAAATGGGACACACGGTCTGGGGCCTAATTTGTACGATATAGTTGATAAACCAATTGCGTCCAAAGGGAATTATACTTATTCTAAGGCCCTAAAAGCAAAGCAAGGTGATTGGACAGAAAGTAGTTTAGATCAATGGTTAGAAAATCCAGAGAAATGGGCGCCAGGAAATAAAATGATTTACAATGGCATAGCATCCCTCGCAGTCAGAAAAGAGATTATATTGTATTTACGTTCTCTTTCCCCACAGGAAAATCATTAAATATTATGACTAAACTTCAATTAGATTCTTTCTTACAAATTGCCCAAGAAGCGGTTCAAGAAGCAGGTAAGGTCATTCGTCCTTATTTTCGTCAATCTATAACGACTGACATAAAATCAGATGATTCGCCTGTTACTCAGGCTGATCGTGAATCTGAACAAGTAATTCGAAAAATCTTACAACGTGAAACACCTGATTTTGGAATTATTGGGGAAGAATATGGCAGTAGCAATAAAACACAGTCAAAATACCAATGGGTGATTGATCCAATTGATGGAACACGAGCTTTTATCACAGGGCGTCCCTTGTTTGGGGTGTTGATTGCGTTGTTATATGAAGGCAGGCCCGTTTTAGGAATCATTGATCAACCAATGACCAAAGAACGTTGGATAGGTGTCGAAGGGCAACCCTCTCAATTCATTTCGGAATTGGGTGGGAAAATTGGAACCAGAGCATGTCCAGAATTACGTTTTGCTGAGGCGTCTTGTACCGCGCCAGAAATCTTAAATGAAGCCCCCAATCCAAAATGGGTGCGGGTATGTGATAAAGTTAAAAGAATGACTTGGGGGGGCGACTGTTATGCCTATGGTCTGTTGGCATTGGGTCAAATTGATTTAATAATTGAACATGGCAACCAAATATGGGATTGGGCAGCTTTGGTTCCTATTATAGAGGGTGCAGGTGGCAGTATTACCGACTGGCAAGGCAATCCATTGAATTTAAGTAGCAATGAAACTGTTTTGGCTCTTGGTGACATCAGCTTAAAACAACAGGTCATTGAGTTATTAAATGATGATATTTAAATATTTTAGTTAAGGAAAATATAATGGCTTCTAATCTATCTTTACCCAAGGACAAAATTCGTATCTTGTTGTTGGAGGGGGTTCACCAAAGTGCTGTTGATTTATTAAAACAACACGGATACACAAACATTACCCATTTAAAAACCGCTTTGGAAGGGGATGCTTTAAAAGAAGCAATCAAAGGGGTTCATCTGGTTGGAATTCGTTCACGCACGCATATTACTGAAGAAGTATTGGATGCTGCAGATAAGTTAATAGCCATTGGATGTTTTTGTATTGGCACCAATCAGGTAGATCTAGAAGCAGCCAGAAATCGTGGTATTCCAGTATTTAATGCACCGTTCAGTAATACACGTTCTGTTGCTGAATTGGTGATGGGTGAGATTGTAATGTTATTGCGTCGTATTTTCACCCGTTCAGAAGAATGCCATAAAGGGTTATGGGATAAAAGCAGCGATAATAGCTGGGAAGTAAGAGGTAAAACACTGGGTATTGTTGGATATGGTTCGATTGGATCACAGCTGTCTATCTTGGCGGAAGCTTTTGGATTACAGGTCATCTACTATGACGTGGTTGATAAATTATCCCATGGCAACGCAAAACCTGTTGGATCTTTGGCTGAATTGCTACAGCAAAGTGATATTGTCAGTTTACACGTCCCTCATTTAGACAGTACGGTAAATTTAATTGGTGAAAAAGAAATTGCCATGATGAAGCCAGGGTCTTTTTTAATTAATAATGCACGGGGCCAGGTCGTGGACATTGATGCCCTAGCAGCAGCACTGAAAAGCAAGCACTTATTGGGTGCTGCCATTGATGTTTTTCCCAAAGAACCCAAAGTAAAAGGGGAAGAATTTATCTCCCCCCTACGAGGTTTAGATAATGTTATTTTATCCCCTCATATTGGTGGATCAACGATTGAGGCCCAAGAGCGTATTGGGCGTGAAGTTAGTAATAAATTTGTAGAATATTCTGATATCGGTTCAACTTTAAGTTCTGTTAACTTTCCTGAGGTACAATTACCTATTCGTCTCAGAGGCACACGCTATATGCACGTACATGAAAATGTGCCAGGAATTATGCAGAAAATTAACAATATATTTACACAGGCAAATGCCAATATATCTGCACAATATCTACAAACTGACGGTGAAGTTGGATATGTTGTGATCGAAGCAACCACTGAAGGCAATCATGATATTGAAATTTTGCGTTCTTTACGTGCATTAGACGGCACTATCCGTGCACGTATCCTATACCGCCCTACAGATAAATAATCTTAAGTCCAGAGAACTGTGGAAAGACGTTTCATCCACAGTTCTTACAACCAGCTTACAAAAATATTTTATTGAATACTCGCTATAAATAACTAATACTTCGGTCTTGCTGAAATCTGAATATGGATTATGCTATTTATTTTGAAATAAAAACATTATTTTATACCAAATTATATAGTGTAAAGCAGGATTATTTAAAATGACAATTACCAGAGTATCAACCTTTTCATTTTCTGGTATTGATCCTGTATGTGTAGAAGTCCAAGTCCAGATTACACGTGGTTTGCCAGCATTTATCATGGTTGGGCTGGCAGATAAAGCTGTAACAGAATCTCGCGAACGAGTCAGGGCAGCATTAATTTCCATGGGCATTGCAATGCCACCAAAACGCATCTTAATTAATTTGGCCCCAGCCGATATTGTAAAAGAAGGCACACATTACGATTTACCAATTGCATTGGGAATTTTATGTGCCATGGATATTATCCCCCAAGAAGAACTGCTGCATTATGCAGCTGTTGGTGAGTTATCGTTGGACGGACAACTAAGTCCCGTTAATAATGTTATATCGGCATCAATTGGTGCAGCAAGCGAAGACAAAGGTTTAATTTGCCCACAAGCCCAAGGTGGGGAAGCATTATTGGGTGGGGACATCAGTATTCTGGCGCCACCAGATCTATTATCACTGATGCAGCATTTTTTAGGTAGACAGATTTTATCTCAACCTCAATTTACACCACTACCTACCCTGCAATCAGAACCTGACTTGAATGAAATCAAAGGGATGGAATCTGCAAAACGTGCGTTAGAGATCGCTGCGGCGGGGGGACATTCAATGTTAATGATTGGACCGCCTGGGGCTGGTAAATCCATGTTGGCGGCGCGCCTACCCAGTTTGTTACCTAATTTGACGTCTCAGCAATCTTTAGAAGTTACCCGTATTTATAGTTCGGCAGGTTTATTGTTAAATTCTGCCCCTGTTATAAGACCCCCTTTTCGCAGTCCGCATCATTCTGCTAGTCAGGTTGCGTTAACAGGTGGTGGGGCTAAGGTCAAACCTGGTGAAATTAGTTTGGCGCATCAAGGCGTATTATTTTTAGATGAGTTACCAGAATTTTCCAGACATGCGTTAGAAGCATTAAGGCAACCTCTTGAAACAGGGGATATTTCGATTGCTAGGGCCACCTCGCACGTGACCTACCCTGCCCGTTTTCAATTTATTGCGGCGATGAATCCGTGTCGTTGTGGGTATATGGGGGATACAGAACGTGAATGTCATCGTGTTCCAAAGTGTAAAGAAGAATACACACGCAAGATTTCTGGCCCTTTGTTAGATCGAATTGATTTAATTACAACAATTGAACAAATCAGTCCCAAAGAGATGGTTTCTATGGCAACTGGCGAAAGCAGCGAGAGTGTGGCGGAACGGGTTCAATTAGCACGTGAACGTCAGTTAACCAGACAAAATATGTTAAATAATGAGATTAGCAGCCACCATATCACTTTATCCACCGAAGTTGCAGACATGGTTGAAAAAGCATCGACTCAATTACGACTATCTGCACGAGGCATGACCCGATTATTACGTGTGGCCAGAACGATTGCTGATTTAGGACATAAAGAAGATATTGATATCATAAGCATTGCCGAAGCTTTAAATTTTCGACAACGCTAATAATTTATTTTAAACAAAACATATTGAAAATGCTTGTTCCAAGTCCTTAATCAAGTCTTCACTATTTTCAAGACCAATATGAAAACGACACGCTGGCCCAGTTAAAATCTTATTGGGGAAACTGCGCCTTATTTCGCTATCAGTAGGTAGAACTAAACTCTCATATCCTCCCCATGATGCACCAATAGAGAATAAGGACAGATTTTCAATCATATTAACAACTTGTTCAGGAGTAACATAATTTTTAAACACAACACCAAAAATACTGCTAGCCCCAAAAAAATCTCGCTTCCACAAATCATGTCCATAACAGCTGGGTAATGCGGGATGTAATACACGTTCTGTTTGGGGCTGTTGTGCAAACCATTGTGCGATCTTTAAACCAGATATCGATTGTTGTTCTAGACGTGCGCTAAGGGTTCTTAACCCTCTTAATGTCAGCCAACAAGCATCTGGTCCTGGAACCTCACCCAATGCAATGATTGTATTTCTTAGAATTTTCCAATCAGTTTCATTATTGACAGTAATTGCCCCTAAGACAAGGTCTGAATGGCCATTGGCGTATTTTGTCAATGCTTGGACAGATACATCAACACCATGATCAAAAGGTTTGAAAATTCCAATTCCCCATGTATTGTCTAAAATTAATTTTGCCTTGTATTCATGTGCCAACTCTGCCAAAGCACCAATATCTTGAATTTCGAATGTATGGCTGCCAGGACTCTCTGTAAAAATTACTTTTGTATTAGATTTTAAATAATTTCTAACCTGTTCGGTTGAAATATCGGCAGGATAATAGGAAACCTCTACCCCAAAGCGTTTCATAACAGTTTCAGCAAAACGTCGAGTGGGACCGTAAATACTATCAATAATTAGACAATGATCCCCAGCTGAAAGATAGGCTAACAAAGGAATAGTACATGCTGATAATCCTGAGGAAACAACATGACTGTGCATTCCCCCTTCAATTAATGCCATGACTTGTTCTAAATCATGTTGGTTTGGTGATCCCATAGCACCATATAATGTTACGTGATCATAAGTATATTGTCCAGCATCACGCATGGCTGACATAGAAGGATATACAACCGTAGAACCACGATGTAGAGGATTATTGACAAAGCTTCCATCAAGTGGCAACGGTTTTGCATGACGGGCGGCAGTAACCAACAAGGTTGATAATGCTTTCCATCCACGGGAAACTGCATGTTCTTGGGCAGATGATGTTGCCATGTGATATATCCTTATCGTTTTTAAATAATATTGCGGTCAGTATATCTGATTTCACCAGTCTTTATAGTTTTGATATAAATAATAAAAAAATTAAACAAGCACCTTTTTTCTCTCACTAAATCAATATATCTATAATGATCTAGGAGAAAGAAAATGGATAGACGCATCATCTTATATATTTTGCTTGCAGCAATTACGTATGGTTGTTGGTTAATTTTACGCCCTCTTTTTTCTTCTATTTTATGGGCTGGTATTATCAGTTTTGCCACATGGCCAATGTATGTTTTTTTACGCAAATACGTGGGAAAAGTTTTTGCCTCGTTGCTAATGACTATTTTTTGTTCATTATGCGTGGTCATGCCAATCATTATTTTAACTTCTGCCATTATTGATGATGCCCCTAAAGTTCTGAAAATGATTTCATCTGCGACAGCATCTATTAATTTTGTATCTCCACCTAATTGGGTTCAACATGTCCCTGTTATTAACAAATATTTAATTAAAACTTGGGAACAAGGGGCTGAACATCTGCTTAGTATCGGTGATAGTTTAAGACCATATCTATACGATATAACCCGAGCTTCTTTGTCCATGTTCTTGCAAACTGTTGGTGGATTTTTACAATTCGTTTTTGCTTTATTTATATCGTTTTTCTTTTGGTTAAGTGGTGATTATTTAGGAGAGGTTTTACTGGCAGTTGTTTATAAAGTTGCAGGTCCATCTTCAAAGAAATTGGTCGAGATGACGAATAAAACAATTTTGGGAACAGTTTATGGAATAATAGGAACTGCTTTGCTACAAGGAATATTAACGGGATGTGGTCTAGCGTTATTTTCCATACCCGAGCCAGTTTTGTTAGGTGGGATTGCTGCGTTTTTATCTTTATTCCCTATTGGTGCCCCTGTAGTATGGATTCCCGCGGTGATTTGGTTAATCGTAAATCATCATATTTTATCTGGTATTTTATTATTATTATATGGGATAGTTTTTATTTCTGGTGTCGAGCATATTATCAGGCCTATGTTTGTTTCATCAGGAAATAAGTTGCCGTACTTGTTGAGTGTCTTAGGGATCTTGGGTGGGGTATTGGCTTTTGGAGGGTTAGGCATTTTCCTTGGTCCCGTTTTATTAGGGTTAGGATATAGTTTGACAATGGAATTTTCCACTGCCAATGAGGTATCAAAATAAAATTAAACCTTGCTGTAAGGAATAGCTAATTGTTAATCTATACTATTTATTAGACAATTGATAGTAAACAGAATACATATTTAATGTTCTTATATTTTCTTGTTCTTTTAAACAGGTTTATAGTTTTGTCCCAGTCCAATTCTGATCTTTTAAATCCAAATCAACCTGACTTTAATCATTTCAAAGTAATCAGTTGGAATTTATTAAGAAAAGTAGGTGCAACACCTTACGATGTTGCCTATTTGGTAAATACACATCAACCTGATCTGTTATTAATGCAAGAGGCAACAGAGGAGATGAACATCATCCCCCAATTACTTGGTGGATACTATAGTCGTTTTCCTTTACCAGGCCGTATTCATGGGGTTGCGTGTTGGAGCCCCTATCCTTTTAATGCTCCACCCTCAACTTGTGTTTTGCCAAAAGGGGCGTTAATTCGACGGGTGGCCCAATTAATAGATTATGGAAAATTTTGGATTGCTAATGTCCATTTGTCGCATGGTCAGATTTTAAATCGCCGTCAATTACAAGTAATTTCAGATTTTTTGCCTGATCATGCTGCTGTTTTGGGGGATTATAATTTGGTTGGTCCCGTTTTATTATCAGGTTTTGAAGATGTTGGACCACGGGAACCAACTCATAAAATGATTAATTTATTTCCCATTCGATTGGATCGATGCCTGGTTCGTGGAATGGAATGTATTGATAAACAAGTTCTTTCTCGCTCATCTTCTGATCATTGTCCTATTATGGTAACCTTGCGTCCTCATGATTTATAAGTAAGGTAGTAATAGGCGTGTTGTTGAATCTCTGAATTTTTTAAACACTGATCGATGATGAAGGTCATCCAAAGTTAGTAATGTATGACGATGTGTACATATAAAGTCATCCAAATCTTCAGCAAATTCTTTATGATAAATTTCCATATTAACTTCGAAATTTAATCGTAAACTACGCATATCAACATTTGAACTTCCTACAAACGACCACATAC
Organism: Commensalibacter oyaizuii; assembly: GCF_029953265.1. Classification (NCBI taxonomy): domain Bacteria; kingdom Pseudomonadati; phylum Pseudomonadota; class Alphaproteobacteria; order Acetobacterales; family Acetobacteraceae; genus Commensalibacter; species Commensalibacter oyaizuii. The sequence goes on along the minus strand of NZ_JASBAO010000001.1, from coordinate 572,176 downwards.
GGTCAATGACCATCAATTTCGAATGATTAAATGGCGGTTTTGCCAACCATATGTTGCACCCATATTGTAAAGGTAGAATATTATTAATGTTTCTGGCCCAATCAACCAAACGTTGGTTACTTTTCTGAGGAATAATAATTTCAACGTTTACCCCCCTTACAGCAGCCAAACATAATAATGATAAAAAACGATCGTCAGGTAAAAAGTAAGGGGTCATGATTCTGATCGAGTTTCTAGCCAAACTGATCGCTTGCATCATCGTATATTTGATTTTTTCCATATCTGAATCAGGACCTGCTGTGATAATACGACAGATCATGTTGCCTTCAACGGTTGTTTTAGGAAAAAATTTTTTCTTATTTAAATCTTCAGTTGTGATGAAAAACCAGTCTTGTAAGAAAGCTTCAGTTAATTCGTGAACAATTGCCCCTTTTATCTGAAAATGTGTATCTGAAACAGGATGTTTGGGATTCGTAGAGAGCTTATTTTCATTAGCTATATTTAACCCGCCAATAAATCCCACCTTACCGTCAACAATCAGTATTTTTTTATGGGTGCGAAGATTAATAAAGGGCATTTTCCAAGGCCAAAAGGAATGCATAAATCGATCAATTAACACGCCGTTTTTTTTTAAATATTTTGCTATGGGACAATAAAAATATCCACTTCCTATTCCATCAACTAATACCCTTACGGTTGCCCCTCTTTGTTGCGCTGCTATCAACGCATCGGCAAATTCCCTGCCTGTTTCATCACTTTTTAAAATATATGTTGAGAGAAAAACGCAAACTTGAGCAGAATTTATAGCAGCCAGCATTGCGGGATATGCTTGATCCCCATTATAAAAAGTATCGACTTTGTTGCCAATTAATAATGGTCTTTGGGTGAACCCTTCTACAACTTTTGCTAGCGGATAAAAATGACCTTTAATATAGTATTTGGTCATATTATCGATTGAATGGTTATGCCAAGGTTGTGTGCTAACTAGTTTTTGGGCACGTCTAACAACACGGTTTACTCCAAACATTGTATAGAGGATAAAGCCTGTTATAGGCATAATCCAGGTAAAGCCAATCCACCCAATGGCTGATCTCGTATCTCTAACATGACGAAGAACATGAATTGTAACAACGATTAATAATACAAAACGTAAAACTGCTAAAAACCAGTCTTGTTCGAAATCTGTTAAGAAAAGATACGTATAGAACGCACTCATGAGGAAAACTTTCTATATGGAATATAAATTTAGTTACAATTATGATATATTTAATAGAATAGAAACAATATCTAATAAATCATAGAATATTTACATGATAAAAAATAATAAAAAAACAGGGCATGTTGCCTATATCAGGGGAAAATTAGCAGAAGAAATTGCTGAAATTTATTTAATCAAAAAAAACTGGCAAATTTTACAACGCCGTTTTCGTTGCCCATTAGGGGAAATTGATTTAATTGCTCGTAAAAACGACTGGTTATTATTTATCGAAGTTAAATCAAGAAAAAGTATGAAAGACGCACTGTTGGCACTAAGCGCCAAACAGCAAAGAAGGCTTGCAAATGCTGCATCTTACTATTTAGATTTTTTTATGGAAAGTAATTTCAATAATATTCGATTTGATCTTATTGCAATTGATGAACTAGAACAAATCGAACATATCAAAAATATAACTACGCTTTAAAATTAGCTGCGATGGCGACGTTTGGTTGATTTTTTATGTGCTGAAACGTTGTAAACTGCACTTTTGACAGAGACTTTACTTTTTGCTTTATGATTATATGAAACATTTCTTACCAGCTTAGAAGATTTTCTTTTAGAAGCTTTGTAAGACACGGTTCTAACATTTGAACGGGCTGAAGAAACATGTTTGACTCTGTGATAAACAACTGGTTTAGCAGTTAAAGATTCAAAAGTAAGTTTGGCAGCTTCATTTTCTGTAACTATATGTTGGGCTTTGCCAGAAGAAGGTGTTAAAGAAATAAGTGCAACGGCACCAAAAAGGACACAAACTGTTTTTTTGAGATGTCTAACCATTTTATTCTCTCTGAACGATAACTGCTTACAACTGAATATTTCAGCCAAGGTATCGTATAAACGTTCTCTTGAACATATCATACAAGGGAAAAAAATTAATAAATTTAAATTTTTCCCGTTGTGTTGTTTAAAAGTTACAAATTATTTGCAAGCAATATTATTTTTTTTCATTAATTCTGCTAATTCACCAGAGGCAAACATCTCTCTAACGATGTCACAACCACCAACAAGTTCACCTTTAACGTAAAGTTGGGGGAATGTAGGCCAGTTAGAAAATTCTTTTAACCCCTGACGCAAACCATCATCTTCCAAAATATTTACATCTTTAAAAGAAACACCAAGGTCAGAGAGAATGTGCACAACCTTAGCTGAAAATCCGCAACTTGGGAAATCAGCAGTGCCTTTCATGAATAAAACAACAGGATTGGAATTGATTTCTTGTTTTATAGTTTCAAAAGCTGGGTTACTCATTTTTTAAATCCTATACTATTATAATTAGGGGGTCGAAGGGGCAGAAGTCTGTAAGGCAAGCGCATGAAGATCTTGTTGAAGATAATCCCCAAGAGCTTTGTATATAAGTTGATGTTGTTGAACTTTGCTTAGCCCAATAAATTCTTTTGCGGATACTTTGCAATAAAAATGTCTGCCATCGTTTTTTAACGCACCAACATCAATATCAGCATCTGGAAATGCCTCTTTTAGTCGGTTTTCAATTTCTGATACGTTCATGATTATACTTTCATTAGATTTTCAAAGAAGCTTTTAGAAGCTGCCTTCATTCTAGCAATCGTAATGGTTGCACCAGAAGGCATGACAAGTGCATCACCTCCTGTACATCCAATTTCTCTAGCTGGGATTTTGTGTGTTTTGGCTGCTTTTATTAGTGCATCTTTGTCAGAGGTCATTATAACATATCGAGCTTGATCTTCACCAAACCAATAGGCTTCGGGACGAATACCACTTTGTGGGACATCTAATGTACATCCTACATTGCCAGACATCGCCATTTCAGCGATGGCAACTAATAATCCACCATCAGAAATATCATGACATGCTTGAACCAGACCGTCACGAATTGCTTGACGGACAAAGTCACCATTGTGACGTTCAGCTTGCAAATCAATAGCTGGGGGATGACCAGTTTCCTTGCCTAATATCTCCCTTAACCAAAGGCTTTGCCCCAATTCCCCTTTGGTTGTACCAATAACAACCAAATCAAAATCAGGCAATAATGCATGTCCAACGGCTTTGGAAATATCGTCTATAACCCCTAACCCGCCAATGGCAGGTGTTGGTAATACTGAAACATTCTCGCCCTCGGCGTTGCGGGTTTCATTATACAAAGAAACGTTACCACTGACGACGGGGAAATTCAGAGCATTACAGGCATCCTTCATTCCATCAATGGCTGAAACGATTTGTCCCATAACCTCTGGTTTTTCGGGATTGCCAAAATTCAAATTGTCCGTAACTGCTAGGGGTTTTGCACCTGTTGCTGTAATATTGCGCCATGCCTCAGCCACCGCTTGAGCTCCCCCCTGATATGCATCAGCAGCACAATAACGAGGGGTACAGTCTGTTGTTAAAGCCAATCCAAGTTGGGTGCCATCAACACGAATCAATGCAGCATCAGCTTGACCTGGGCGATACATCGTCTGTCCACCAATGGTGCTGTCATATTGATCCCAAATCCAAGAGCGAGAGGCAAGATCAGCACATCCCAGTAACTTGATAAGAGATTGTTCAATGCTGATATCAATATCTAACTGTCCCAAAGGTTGAGGTTTGGGATAAGGTGCAGTGGGACGATGGTACAAAGGGGCTTCATCTGCCAATGGTTTTAAAGGAATATCTGCTTCAGTAATTCCATTATGTTTAATAACGATATTACCCGTATCAGTGAGGTGACCGATAATTGCGAAATCCAATTCCCATTTGTTAAAGATTTCTTTGGCCAATTCAGTACGATCTGGACGTAAAACCATTAACATTCGTTCTTGGCTTTCTGACAACATCATTTCATAAGCCGTCATCTGTGTTTCACGTTGTGGGACGTGGTCCAGATTCAACTCAATACCAACGCCACCCTTGCCTGCCATTTCAACGGCAGAGGACGTTAAACCAGCCGCCCCCATATCCTGAATGGCAATAATGGCATCTGTCGCCATCAGCTCTAAACACGCTTCGATTAACAGTTTTTCAACAAATGGATCACCAACTTGTACTGTTGGTCTTTTGGAGGCCGCGTCTTCATCAAACTCTGCAGATGCCATCGTTGCGCCGTGAATACCATCACGACCCGTTTTTGAACCAACGTAAATAACAGGATTGCCGACCCCTGCTGCTGCGGACAAGAAAATACGATCCTGTCTTGCAATCCCCACAGTCATAGCATTAACCAAGGGATTGCCATTGTAACTTTCGTGAAAGTTTACTTCACCGCCAACAGTCGGAACACCGACGCAATTTCCGTATCCACCAATACCTTTTACAACACCGTCTACAATATGACGGGTGGCAGGATGACTTGGACTACCAAAACGAAGGGCATTTAAGTTGGCAACAGGTCGCGCACCCATTGTAAAAACGTCGCGTAAAATGCCCCCAACCCCTGTTGCTGCACCTTGATAAGGTTCAATAAAAGAAGGATGGTTGTGACTTTCCATTTTAAAGATAGCAGCCAGACCTTGTCCAATATCAACTACGCCTGCATTTTCACCTGGGCCATGAATAACCCATGGTGCTGTGGTTGGCAGATTGCGCAACCATGCGCGTGACGATTTATAAGAACAATGTTCAGACCACATAACAGAGAATATACCCAATTCTGTAAGGCTTGGTGTACGTCCCATGATAGTTAAAACTTTGGAATATTCATCTTTGGAAAGTCCAAATTCTTTCCCTAGTTCCTCATTTACCGTAAGCTGTTTTGCTTTACTCATCGAGTTAGTGTCTCCATTATTCCTTGGAAAAGAGGTTTTCCATCCTCACTACCCATTAAGGGATCAACCATATCTTCTGGATGGGGCATCATACCGCAGATACGCCCGGTTTCATTAATAATACCCGCTATGGCATTAATGCTTCCGTTGGGATTGGATTGGGTATCTACTGGGTTAATTTCACCTTGGGGGGAACTGTAACGAAAGACAACCTGCCCTTCGCTTTCAATACGTTTTAGGCTCTCGGCATCACAAAAATAATTGCCATCCCCGTGCGCGGTTGCTGTTTTAAAGACATCGCCTTGTTTCCACCCACAGGTAAAAGCAGTATCGTTTCTTTCAATTCGCAAGTGGCAATCTCTGGATAAAAACCTTAAGCTGGCGTTAGGCAACAAGGCTCCTGGTAATAATCCAGCCTCGGTTAAAATTTGAAATCCATTACAGACCCCAAGGATATATCCACCTTTTTGAGCAAAATGTTTGATTTCATTCATAATGGGTGAATGGGCAGCCATTGCACCACATCGTAAATAATCCCCATAACTAAACCCACCAGGCAGGACAACCATATCTAATTGAGGCAATGTCGTTTCGCGGTGCCAAATAACTGTCGGTGTTACCCCAGTTACCCGTTCAAAGGCGATAACCATATCTCGTTCGCGGTTGGTACCTGGAAAAACAACGATACCTATTTTCATTATTTTTTCTCACCTTTTGCAGAAGGTTGGCATGGATATGCATCATGTAGTGCTGTAAAAACAGCCCCACCTGCATTTTGAGAAAGCTTAGCAGGATTATTTGACATCCATGTAACAACTTTCTCTCTCATTTCCGCACCTTTGACAGAGGGTGCAATACAAAATCCGGCGGGTGCATTGGCGTCACCTTGATTTTTTGCGAACATCTTGGAATATGCAACAGAGTCCGCAATCCCACTGATATAAGCGTCACATGTTTTTAATGATTTAGGATTTTTACATAATTGCAAAAAGTTACTGGCTGGTAATGGGGTAATTCTTTGTGCAGATGCGTGCTGGGATAAAGAAAACGCTGCAACGGCAAAGCCAGACAACATACAAATTATCTTTTTATTCATGCCATTACCTCAATTTCGAAATCTTCAATAACGCCGTTTGCTAGTAACTGTTTTGCCATTTCGGCAGCTCTTGCTTTGGCTTGATCTGGTGATGTTTCTTGAACTTCCAAGTCAATAACACGACCAACACGAACCCCTTGGACTTCTTGGAAAGAAAGATTATGTAAAGCGTGATTAATTGCTTTGCCTTGGGGATCTAAAACCCCTTGCTTTAACATAATGATTAAACGAACTTTCATTTAGATATTCTCCGCGTCTTTGCCTTTTACGACTTCAAGATGAGTTTCAGGTATAATTTTTAAACGGCGTGCAACCTCTTGGTATGCTTCCTCCACTTTGCCCAGATCCCGGCGGAAGCGATCTTTATCCAGCTTCTCGCCACTTTCGATATCCCAAAAACGACAATTATCAGGAGAGATTTCATCAGCCAACACGATGTGGGATTCGTCGTCTTTCCAATATCGGCCAAATTCCAGTTTAAAGTCGATCAGTTTAATACCTACCCCTAATAATAATCCACTGAGAAAATCGTTAATACGCAACGTGTATCCAACAATTTCGTCCATTTCTTGAATAGTTGCCCAATTAAAGGCTGTAATGTAATCTTCCAATACTAGTGGATCATTTAAATCATCATTTTTTAAATAATATTCCACCAAAGGACGGGGTAATCGCATCCCCTCTTGCAATCCTAGGCGTTTAACGATACTGCCTGCGGCAACATTGCGTACCACAACTTCTAATGGAATAATTTCAACGGATTTGACCAATTGTTCACGCATATTTAGACGGCGAATAAAATGTGTTGGAATACCAATATCGCCAATTTGGGTCATTAAATATTCGCTGATACGATTATTTAAAACACCTTTGCCTGTAATAGTGCCTTTTTTAGCACCATTTCCTGCGGTTGCATCATCTTTAAAATATTGAACAATAGTTCCAGGTTCGGGACCCTCATAGAGGATCTTTGCCTTACCTTCATAAATTTGTCGACGGCGGGTCATACACGTCCTTTATTGTCGTAAATGGTTGAGTATTAACCATCAATTATAGATGTATTATAAATAATGGTTAATAACCTGTTATATAATATTGACAGAAATAGCCTGATTTACAAGCTATTGCATCAGAAAATTACGGGTTAGATTTTGGTCCGACTTCACCAAAAACATTTTGATAAATATAATCCAGATTTCGGACATGCATGCTGCCATCCATGGCGTTATCTAATACAGATGCATCAATATGCCCCATAATTTCTGGATCTTTTTCCAAGTTTTCTCTGAAGCTTTTTCCCTCTGGTTTACCTAATTTTGTCCATGTTTCCATTGCTGAACGTTGTACAATTCTATAAGCAGCCTCTCTGGACAATCCTGCACGGGCCAATGCCAATAAAACTTCACCAGAATGAACCACGCCACCTAAACTTTCCAAATTTGCCTGCATACGGTCAGGATATACGACCAGTTTTTCCATAACGCTGGCTAATCTGTTCAAAGCAAAATCAAGGGTAATAGTACCATCAGGGCAAATCATTCGTTCAACAGAAGAATGGCTAATATCTCTTTCATGCCAAAGGGCGACATTTTCAAGGGCTGGCACAACGTGGGAGCGAACAATACGGGCCAAACCTGTTAAATTTTCGGTCAATACAGGATTACGTTTGTGAGGCATCGCCGAAGACCCTTTTTGATCAGGGTGAAAATATTCTTCTGCTTCGCGGACCTCAGAACGTTGTAAATGTCTAATTTCAATGGCTAGTCGTTCGATAGAGCTGGCGATCACCCCCAAGGTTGCAAAGAAAGCTGCATGGCGATCACGGGGAATAACCTGAGTAGAAACAGGCTCCGCACTTAATCCTAATTTCTCAGCAACATATGCTTCTATTCTTGGGTCTATGTGAGCATAAGTTCCAACTGCACCTGAAATGGCACATGTAGCAATCTCTGCGCGGGCTTGTAATAAACGATTCTTGTTACGGTTAAATTCAGCATAATACCCAGCAAGCTTTAATCCAAAGGTCACTGGCTCTGCATGAATGGCGTGGCTGCGACCAATAGTCATGGTATATTTGTGTTCAAAGGCTTGTTTTTTAATCGCAGCTAAAACTTTGTCGATATCTTCTAATAAAATATCCGCAGCTTGAGTTAATTGAACAGCAAGGCAGGTATCTAACACGTCAGAAGATGTCATTCCTAAATGTACAAAACGGCTATCTTCACCGATGTTTTCCGCAAGCCAGGTTAAAAAAGCAATAACATCATGTCTGACTTTGGCTTCGATAGCATCAATCTTTTCAACATCGGAAGCACCAAATTTAGCCATGGCTTTATCCCCATTCTCGCGAATGGTTTTAGCTGCCTCTTTAGGAATAAAATCGTACTTGGCCATAGCTTCACAAGCCAAAGCTTCAATTTCAAACCAAATACGATAACGATTTTCTGGCGCCCAAATGGCAGTCATTACTGGGCGACTATAACGTGGTATCATCCCCCTCGTTCCTTTCTTTTCGATAGCTTAAAAAAAGGTTATATCATAGATTTTAACTTTTTCGTCTAGCCTTTATTATAAAAATACCAAAGTAAGTTTATTAAGTTAGGTATTTTAATCATTTCCAGATGGTTATAAGCTATTTACAAATATTATTTTAGGGAATGGTTTCATAAAATCGCTTCATTTTGTTGTGATACGTAAAAAAGCAAAAGGTTTTAATTCTATTTAAAATTTCAAAATACAATAATTGATTATCAGTATAGGTACAGGGCTGTTATATTATAGTTTCAAGCCTACCAAGATTATTTTCAGGATTAATTTTAAAAATGTATGCTAGATCTTTTTTCAGCTTTACTACGATTTTAACAACATTGGCAATTTCAACAGTTGGATGCAGTCAAAGTAATCCTGTACGATCTCAACCCGTTATTCAACATACCGATGTTTCCTCAGGATCAGGGGATGAAATCAATCAAAATGATTCTGATAATGTTGGATTAAGTGCAAATGCTTCTGTACAAGACAAAGTGAATTTGTATTTACAGCTTTTACGACCCAGTGGCGGAACGGCTGCAATTTATGCACAATTTTTAACTGAAAATCCTGATTGGCCCAACCGCTCTGTTTTTTTAAAACGCATGCAAGATGCATTAATCTTAGAGACGGATAAGAAAGTTATTACCAATATTTGTCAAACTCAACCTTTAACGTCAGCAGCTGCATTATCTTTTTGCGCCCAGCAAGATAAACAAGATTCCAACTTGGTGCAAAAGGCACGTAATGCTTGGATTAATACTGTCAGCAAACCTGCTGATGAACAAGAATTATTGAAAAGTTTTAGTGAATTTTTTACAAATGCTGATCAGTGGGAACGATTTAATCGGTTAGAGGCTTATGGTTTATTATCTGCTGCGTCTAGACAAGTTCAATACCTAACGGCTGCAGAACAACGACTTGCTTTGGCAATATTAGCGTTTCGTAAGAATGTTGCTTCTGCCGAAGATCAGTTATCAGGCTTGGATAAAAAGCAGTTAAAAGACCCTGGATTAGTGTATGCAAGATTGCGTTGGTTACGATTACAAAATCGCAATGATGAAGCGTTTAAATTATGGCAAACGACCGGTTTCCAAATAGAACGCAATTCAACACAAAAGCGTTTTTGGGTTGAAAGAGATCATTTAATTCGTTCGTTTTTAACAAATGGAGATAACAAATCTGCTTATGCTTTGGCAGCGACAAACGCTTGTAATACAAATATATGCGAATACGATTCTGCTTTTTTAGCAGGGTGGATAAATTTAAGAAAATTAAACAAACCTTCAGAAGCGATTGGTCATTTTCAGACTTTGACCCATGCCAGTTCTGTATTAACAACAAGTCGAGGGTACTATTGGTTAGGACGGGCGTACCAGGCTTTGAATAAACATTCCTATGCACAGCAGGCTTGGGAACAGGCTGCACAATTACCAACGACTTTTTATGGGCAACTGGCTATTGCTGAATTGCAAGGAATAAACAAGCAAAGTGTTATTTTAAATCCAAGTCTATTATCAGCTGCTATTCAACAATATTTGGCAAATGTCCAAGAACCTGTTTGGTCAAATTCTCAAATAAAGTTGTTTAAAGATAAAGAATTAGTTCAAGCCGCCCAGATATTGGTTCAACAAAGTGATTACAATCATGCTCGTCCTTTTTTACTGGCAGTAAATAAAAATGACAACGACAATACAACACAGGCCATCAATGCCCAAGTGTCAAATGAATTGGGGTTGCCAGATGATGCTGTTGCCATTGCCAGAAATGCAGGCAGCAAAGGAATCATTTTGTTAAAAAATGGTTGGCCTCGCCCTTATACACCCCCTGCTTCAAATCTACCTAAAGGACTAGCTCTTGGCATTATGCGTCAAGAGAGCAGTTTTAATCCGTTAATTGTTAGCCCGTCTAGAGCCTATGGATTAATGCAATTACTACCTTCCACTGCTAGAGAAGTTGCAGTGCAAATTGGATTACCAGCCAAGATGGGTAATCCTGGTAATTTGGTTGTGCCACAAAATAATATGAAATTAGGTACGGCCTATCTAGAAAAATTAATGGGTCGATTTAATAATACCATACCCTATGCCGTGGCAGGTTATAATGGTGGTCCCAATCGTGTTAAACAGTGGATTATTAATAATGACCCCACAGCCAACGCTGCAAGTCAAGATGAAATAATTGATTGGATTGAACAGATTCCTTACTCTGAAACCAGAAATTATGTTCAACGTGTTATTGAAAACACTGTTATATATCAAACAGATATTTATTAACAAATGTCATTGGATTGAATAAAAGAGAATGTTTAAAAAGGACAGTCTGTATGAATATTGATATCCTTAAAAATACTTTGCAATCCCTATGTTTAGAATTTTCAAAATTATGTAATGACCGTAAACTTAAGCTGGTTACTGCCGAAAGCTGTACCGCTGGATTGATCAGTGGTTATCTTACGGACTTACCGGGTTCTTCTGCCTATATTGAAGGAGGATTCGTAACCTACTCTAATCATATGAAAGCAAAAGTCTTAGGTGTTTCAGAATATAGTTTAAATGAATTTGGTGCTGTGAGTGAGCAAGTGGCACGCGAAATGGTGCAAGGTGCTTTAAACAATGCATTAATGGCGAATATTGGGGTGGCAGTAACCGGAATTGCTGGGCCCGAAGGAGGCAGTCATCATAAACCAGTGGGATGTGTTTGGATTGCGGTTCAACGAAACAATAAGCCAGCCATTGCTAAAAAATTCATGTTCTCAGGAAACAGAGAGGCCGTAAGATTACAGACAGTGATTGAAGCTGTTAAATTATTGCAATATATAGCACAGGATTAAAAAAATCTCTTTAGTTAATAAAACTAAAGAGACTTTGCTTAGATTATTATTTCATTAAAAAATAATTAGTACTGAACAGGAGGCATGTTATTAGGATTTACACTACCTGCAACTGGTGGAGGTGGTGGAACCATCGTATTACCTGTACCTGGTGCTACAGGTTGCACTGGTCTCATTGTATTGTCGTATCTGTTTACGTCTTGTAAGCTATCACGATTTAACGTAGAGGTAGTTTGGTTTCCAGTCAAAGGAACGCGTGCACTGGGTGGCAGTGCGTTTTCAGGATTTGGAACGATTTGTTGAACTGATCCCCCCTGACCATTATTGACAGATTGAATAACTTGTAAACTACGAGCATTTAAGTCAGCAGTTGTTTGATCACCTTGAGATTGATATGCACCTTGTGCATTTCTATTATGCTTGTGTGACACTTTTTTGCTGTGACGATGCCCTTTGTAATATTTATGAGCATTTGAATGTTGCGTAGTAGCAGGAGCAGCCATAACAACATTGGGAACAGCAAAAGCAAGTGCTGCAGCAAAAAGAGATAATTTGAAAGCTGAATTCATAATCTATCCTTTTCATTTAAAATAAAAGTCAATTTTATCAGTATAAAATCGTTGTTTCAAATGTAATTATAACATTAAAAAATACAAGAGATAAATCTTATTCATCAATAATATAAATATTTTGTATTTTTTTTTTAATTGTAACATTTATGCTTTAATTTGATCAGCTGAATAGCAAAAGTCAGCTCTCTTGACAAAGGCTGAAACCATTTTTTGTACAGCTTCGTTAAATACCAATCCCATCGCCTTTTGCATAATTTTAGATTTAAATTCGAAATCAACAAAAAAATCAATAACACATCCTTTTGGATCAGGTAAAAACTGCCATTGATTGCTTAAATATTTTAAAGGCCCGCGATCATAGGTCACAATGATTTTACTGGGTTTAAATAGCTCAACACGGCTACCGAAAACTTCCTTAAACGGTCCGAACCCTACTTTTAAGTCCGCCAATAATAATTCTTTATCTTTGTAACGAATATCAGCACCCGTACACCAAGGCAGGAATTCGGGATACTGGTCAACCGCGGCAACTAAATTAAACATCTGCTCTGGCGTATGGGCGATAAAGCGTTTTTCAGCATGGGTAGGCATAAGTTAATCTCCGAAAATTTTGGGAGTACATATTAATTTGTTACAGATAAAATGCGGCGTTTATTTTTAAGTATTTCAAAGTCTGCATCAGCATGATAAGAGGAACGGGTCATTGGGGATGCACTGACTTGTAAAAAGCCTTTGGCACGTGCGATACGGGCATATTCTTCGAATATATCTGGATGGATATATGCCTTAACTGCAGCATGTTTTGGCGTTGGTTGAAGATATTGTCCTATGGTTAAAAAATCAACTTGAGCACATCGTAAGTCGTCCATAACTTGCAAGACTTCTTCTTTATTTTCACCAAGTCCAACCATTAATCCTGATTTTGTAAATACGTCGGGTTGCAATAATTTAGCTTCGTAAAGTAATTTCATAGATTGGAAATATCGTGCCCCAGGGCGAATGGTCGGATACAAACGCGGGACAGTTTCCATATTGTGATTGAATACATCAGGTTTTGCTTTACTGATGATTGGTAAAGCCCCATCTTTTCTTAAAAAATCGGGGGTCAGAATTTCAATTGTTACTGTTGGTAAAGCTTTTCTGATTGCATGAATAACATTTGAAAAATGTTGTGCCCCACCATCAGGAAGATCATCCCTATCAACAGAAGTGATAACGACGTGACGTAAGCTTAGTTGTTGAACCATCTTGGCAACGCGTTCAGGCTCTTCGTGATCGATGGGGTTTGGGCGTCCCGTTGCGACATTGCAAAATGCACATGCTCTGGTGCAAATACTGCCAAGTATCATAACGGTTGCATGACGTTGCGACCAACATTCACCAATATTAGGGCATGCTGCTTCTGTACAAACCGTATTTAGTTTATGATTTTTAACCAGATTGCTGGTTTGTTCAAAAACAGAGGACTGGCGTATTCTGGTTTTAATCCAATCAGGTTTAGGTAACGCATTTACAATATGATCATGCGATTTGGTTGGGGCATGATGCACAACAATTCTTTTAATCGACATTTATATCATCCTTGTAAATCGTCTAATTAAACTGCTTACCTAATTAATATAAATATATTTTACTCTAATCCAAGTAAATTTCTGACTGCTGCCCCTGCATTTTGTTGTGATAATAGACTTTCGCCCACCAAAACAGCACTGGCACCTATAGATTGTACTTTGTGAATATCATCAAACGTCTTTAAACCACTTTCAGATACAATAATTCGATCAGGGGGAACCAATGGGGCCAGTGCTTGCGTTACGGCAATATCAGTTTTTAAAGTACGTAAATTCCGATTATTAATACCAATTAGAGAAACATCTAAGGCTAGCGCACGATTTAGTTCTTGCTCGTTATGAACTTCAACCAATACGTCTAATTCAAGACATGTTGCCAATTCAACCAATTCGGCTGCCTCCTGATCCTTGAGTGCCGCCATAATAATCAAAATACAGTCTGCATCAATGGCACGGCTTTCATAAACCTGCCAAGGTTCAAGGATAAAATCCTTACGTAAGACGGGTAATGAACAAGCCTCTTTGGCGACTTTCAAATCTTCGTTATTACCGTAAAAATATGCACTTTCCGTCAAAACAGATAAACAACTGGCCCCTGCGTTTTCATACTGAACGGCAATCATAGCAGGATCGTATTCTTGACGAATAATACCAGCAGAAGGAGAGGCCTTTTTACATTCAGCAATAAGTCCCATCTGCTTTTTTGCCATTTTTTCCTTAAGAACACGGGCAAATCCGCGGGTGGGTGTTTTCTTATTTTTTGCTTCTTCAGCAATTTCTTTTAAAGGTTTAACACTGGCTCTTTTTTGTGTTTCTGCTCTGGTTCGGGCGCATATTTGCTCCAACACATCTGACACTTCGTTTTCAGATTGTAAAATTGCGTCTAGGACTGGGTCTGTTGAGGATACTTCGTTCATGATAATAACTGGTAATATACTTTAAGAATTTCGTTGAATAGATTTTAATATTGTTATTGCTTTACCATTGTCAATGACTCTGGCAGCGTGAGAAATGAGTTGACTTAAAATAACAGGATCAATTTCACCACGGGAATTAATCAAGGAATGGTCTTGAACAATATGCATTGCAATCGCAGTGTTGATCAGTACTGTATCACGATATGGGCCTTTTTGACCATTAAATAATTCAAGCATAGCATTCGCATTATATTGTGGGGATCCGCCACGTATTTCGGATAATGGTGCTGGTGTTATCCCAGCTTTTTCGATATCTTGTAAGGACAAGCTGACTGGAATAATTTTATTATTTTCTAAAGCCATGATCTTAGAAGGGCCAGCTAAGGTAACTTCATCGACCCCCTGCTCGCCTTCCATGGAATTGACAGATCCATGTACGACCCATACACGCTGGGAACCTAAATTACGTAAAACATTAACAAAGGGTTCCAGCCATTTGGGATGATAGACACCTATCATTTGGTATTTAACATTTGCAGGATTGGACAAGGGGCCCAACAAATTAAAAATCGTCCTGATCCCAAGCTCTTTTCTGACAATGCTGATATCCTTTAAAGCAGGATGATGCACAAAAGCCGATAAAAAGGCAATTTTGTGTTGATGCAGCATATTTTGTAAAACGACAAAATCAGTTTGAGGGGGGATATTTAATGCTGACAACACATCCACCCCACCAGATTTAGAGGATTGCGCTCTATTCCCGTGTTTGGCTACTGATATTCCCAATGCGGCCAGAACAAAGCTTACTGCTGTTGAAACATTTAATGTACTGTGTCCATCCCCGCCTGTCCCACAAACATCTATAGTTTTAGGATCGTTGATTGGGAGGGCAAGCATACGATGACGCATTGCCCGTACAGCGCCTTCCAATTCTTCGATAGTTTCACCACGTATTCGCAAAGCTGCCAAAAAGGCGGCAATTTGTGAATGTGAAAGATGACCAGATAAAATAGCATTAAAAATTTCCGTTGATTCTTGCGAGGAAAAAATTTTTCTTTGTAATGCTTGTTCTAAAATATGAGTAAAAGAAAAAGACAAGTTTATTCCTTCATTCAAGGTTTTTGCTTATTCCATTGGGTAGCGATATCCATAAAGTTTTTTAACAAGTCATGCCCCTGCTCTGAAGCTATACTTTCTGGATGAAACTGTACACCATAAATAGGCAGCTCTTTGTGATGCAACGCCATCAAAATACGGTCTTCGGTAAACGCTGTTGGTAAAAAGCTGTTGGGTAACGTATCAACATCAACAATCAAAGAGTGATAACGGGTAACTTTCAAAGGGTTTGATAAACCTTTGAAAATTCCTTCCCCTGTATGAAATATGGGATACACCTTACCATGCGCTGGTTTTTCTTTAACGACTTTTGCACCAAAAGCTTGTCCAATGGCTTGATGACCTAAACATACTCCTAGGATTGGGATTTCATTGGCGGCTGTTGTGATTAAATCGCAGCATATTCCTGCTTCTGATGGGCTGCAGGGACCTGGTGATATCACGATGGCCTCTGGTTTTAAAGCCATAGCATCTTGAACGGTAATGGTATCGTTTCGATGAACAATACATTGATGACCCAAATCACCAAAATATTGAACAAGATTATAGGTGAAACTGTCGTAGTTATCGATAAGTAAAATCATTTATTCCTACACAATCAATAAAGCTGTATTCTTAATATATTATAAATTATTTATAGGTTTTAGGATATATATTTGATTAACTATCGTGATGATCAATATCTGGGACGAAAGACCATGCTTCTTCTGCAGCTCTAAATAGTGCTTTGGCTTTATGTTGCGTTTCTTCGAATTCGCTCTCTGGATCACTGTCTGCCACAACACCGCAGCCTGCCTGAACATACATGGTTTTATCTTTGATCAAAGCAGTCCTTAACCCGATGCATGTGTCCATACTGCCGTCGGCGCCAAAATAACCAATACATCCAGCATATGTTGCGCGTTGAGTATGTTCAATCTCGTCAAGGATTTCCATTGCCCTAATTTTAGGGGCACCTGTTAAAGTACCAGCGGGAAATCCTGCAATTAAGGCATCTAATGCATTTAAATTTTGTTTTAAACGACCCTCAACATTCGAAGAAATATGCATGACGTGGCTAAATCGTTCAATGACAAATTGTTCTGTCACCTTGACAGAACCAATATCACAAACACGACCAACATCGTTTCGTCCTAAATCAATCAGCATCAGATGTTCAGCCAGTTCTTTTTGATCAGCCAATAGATCTTTTTCTAATTGTAAATCTTCTTCAGGTGTTTTTCCTCTGGGACGTGTGCCTGCTAATGGCCGAACGGTGACTTTACCGTTGCGTAACCTGACTAAAATTTCAGGCGATGAACCAACCAACGCAAAATCATCAAGTTGTAGACAGAAAAGAAAAGGTGCAGGATTAATGCGTCTTAGTGAACGATATAATGCCACTGGTGGCAGTTCAAATGGAATAGAAAAACGTTGACTGGGCACAACTTGGAACGCATCCCCTGCAAAAATATATTCTTTGATGCGTTTTACTGCGTCTTTAAACTCATCCTTGGTAAAGGTAGAGGATGGTGTTGGAAATTGGTCTTTTTTAGTTTTATGAATTATCGTGCTGAGGGGGATGGGTGCATTTAATGCCCTTTGGACTTGACCAAGAAGCTTTTTGGCTTTTTCTTGTTCGGCTTGAGATTGATTTCTTAAGGGAACAGCCAAGGTTAATTCGTCTTTAACCGTATCAAAAATAGCAAATACCGAAGGTCTGATCATAATTCCTTCAGGTAAATCCAAATCATTTTTGGGGGGATTAGGCAAATGTTCCATTTGCCTGACCATATCATATCCCAAATATCCAAAGATCCCACCGACCATTGGTGGAATAGTATCTGGAATATCCAGTTGACTTTGATTTATGAAATCTTGCAGCGAAGTCAGAGGAGAAATGTCATGTTGTATAAACTGATCTGGGTTGTTTATTGGGTCTGTATTAATTGAAACAATTCCCTGCTGACATTTCCAAATGATATCGGGTAACAAACCAATAATTGAATAACGAGCACGAGATACTCCCCCTTGCACGCTTTCAAGTAAAAAAATATTTTTTGGATGATTCCCTGCAAGTACAGATAACTTTAAAAATGCAGATACAGGGGTAATAAGATCAGCAGATTCAACGGTATATAGTACAGTTTTTTGCTGACTTAATTGAAATGGGCCATTTGACACTTAAAATATATCCTTAATCTTATTAATTACTGTACTGCTTGATAACAGCATCAATAGCCTGCTGGTTACTTGATGATTTCTGTGTAGATTGAACGAAATTCTTATAGCTTAGTAAAATATCATTATTTTCAAGTTCTATAAGTTTGTTTTTCAAATTTTTATAAGCAGCAGAATCAGTTTGTATCGTAGGAGCTGAAATATGCGTTAACGTTGCGACATAAAATGCATCTGGGGTTTCAACCATGGTTGATTGACCGTTTTGCAATTGGAAACTGGCATTTTGTAAAGAAGCAGGAATATTTTCAATCAAATGATTTCTTGAAAAAGTAGCATTTTCACCTTTAATCGCACTTTTATTGCTTTGAACTTCTTTAAATAGAGCAGAAGCCGCTATGTTTGCTTGTTTTTGTATTGTTGCTTTCTGCCATGTTTTTAATACTTTTTCTTTCACATCTTCGAATTTTTCTTGATGAGATGGATCTATATTCTCCACAACAAAGGCATAGTAGATATTATTATCCCCTTGAATAAGAGAAGGCTGTCCATTTTTCGCAGCCGAAAAGATATTTGTTAACATGGCTTGTTTAGTTTTTGGATCCGATGGAATGGGTGCTGGCATACCTTCGGTTGTCAACCCTTGTTCGTTCAATGTACCTTCCACTGCAACGACACCCAATCCACCTAATTTTCCATCCAGTCCAGCCCCACCAGCCAAGACATCTTGTATTTCTTTGATATTATTTCCAAAGGTTTGTTTTGCTTTTGCTTGAGTTAACTCTTGCTTTAAGGTTTGTTTAACATCACTTAAAGGGATATCATGTGCAGGATTAAGAGCAATGACTTTAAAAACACTCCACCCCATTGGGGTTTGAACTGGGGATGAGATATCATTTACATTCACTTTATTAACGGCATTAGTTAGTTGAAGTGATGGTGAAGATGCTGCACTAAAATCAGGGATGTTGCTGACAAAACCATGTTCTTTGGCAGTTTGTTTTTGGATTTCGTCCCAAGATGTATTTTTCCAAGCTTTTGCTAGGTTCTCGGCAATCTCTTTATTTTTAACTGTAATCAGTTGAATTGCCTTGGTTGCTGGTTTTTTAAATAGATCTTTTCTTGTATTATAATAATTAAGAATATCTTGATCTGAAATTACAACATCTTTGGCAACAGTTTCGGGTGAGATAAAAATTAACTTAACACGTCTAAATTCTGGGGCGGTAAATTCCCACATATGATTGTCATAATATCTTTTTAAAACGGCTTCTGAAGGGGGTGGTTCAGGTTTAAAACTATCTAAAGGGAATTTTTTATAAGCAATCGTTCGGGTTTCATTTTGATAATCAAAGAAAGGTTTAATCATCGCGTTTGGAACAGTCGTTCCCGCAGTTAAAGGACGAATGATTGCATCAAAACTATATTGATCACGTACAATATTTAAGAAAGCATCTTGTGTAATATGACTTTGCTGTAAAAAGTTATCAAAGATTGCACGATCAAATTGTCCGTTTTTTTGAAATTGCGGCATCGCAAATACTGCATGACGTAATATATCATCTGGAACTGTTAATCCCAAGTTATGTGCGGCTTCAATAAATGAGGTTTGTGTCATTAGTTGTTGTAATGCTTGGTTTACAATCTTGGTTTTAGTATTATTTGGGATTTGCGAGATATCCGCAAACCCTTGTTCAGCGGCATATTCGCCTAGCTGCCCTTTAACCGCAGTATTTAGCTGTTGAACAGAAATCGTTTGATTTCCAATCCATGCGACAACATTTGCATTTTTTTGGCTTTGGCTGGTCCAAATATTTTCAAGTCCCCAACCTGCAAATACGATAAAAATAAGCCCGACAAGAATACGCCCAACCCATGAATCAATAAACAAATGTCGTAACGAAGACAGCATATGATGAAACCTACATATTGAATTTAATAGTGATGATCGTTTACATGATAATCATATATGAAGAAATAACCTATATATTTAAAAGCTGCAAAAAAAATGTTATTTGTTTTAAATCATACGCAATTATTTTATTTTATGATAAGATCACATACTCAATTATAAAACGAAGTTTATAACCTATCCATAATAATATCATAATTTTAGGAGTATTTAAAATGGCTGGACCGATTATTATCGGAAATTGGAAAATGAACGGGTTAACAAAAGACGCAGATCATATTATCTCTGCTTTGTTAACGTACTCCAATAACCATAAAAACTTTGCAAAAACGGTTGTTTGCCCACCTTTTACGCAGTTACAACACGTAAAGGAATTGATTAAAAATACTCCTTATGGTTTGGGTGCTCAGGATTGTCATGTTGCGTCCAAAGGTGCACATACTGGTGATATTGCTGCTGATATGATTAAAGATCTTGGTGCAGAATATGTTATCGTGGGCCATTCTGAACGCAGAAAAGATCATAGCGAAACAGATCAACTGATTCTTCAAAAGACGCAGGCCGCACAGTCATCAGGTCTGTTACCAGTTGTGTGCATAGGTGAAACCAAAGAAGAACGTGAATCTGGCCAATATAAGGAAGTCATTGCAACCCAAATCAAGGGGTCCCTTCCCTCAGAATTTAAAGGATTGGTTGCGTATGAACCAGTTTGGGCAATTGGCACAGGAATATCTGCAAAAAATGAAGATATTGCCGAAGTTATCGAATTTATTCGTGAAAAACTTATTGCTCAATACGGAGAAAATGGTAAAAAAACACCTATATTATACGGTGGATCTGTAAAACCAAATAATGTAAAAGACATTTTTGCTATTGCTGAACTTGGTGGTGTTTTGGTTGGTGGTGTCAGTTTAATTCCTGAAGACTTCCTTCAACTTGTTAATATTGCCCAAGATTTCATCTAATTAAAGATATCCCTGCCCTTGTTGTTGGTGAAAGTATACTAAACAAATGATGACTATTCTTCTTATTTTGCATTTAATAGTAACCCTTGCTTTGATTGGTGTTGTTCTTATTCAACGCAGTGAAGGTGGTGGCCTGGGTATTGGCAGCAGTCAAGGAATGGGATCATTTATGACAGGTCGGGGAACAACAAATTTACTAACCCGTACAACGTCTGTGTTGGCAGCGACTTTTATGATTTTATGTTTGGTTATGGCTGTTTTAAATAAGGGCGCTGCAACCAAAACAAATGATATTTTATCCCAACCTCAGTCCGTTGAAAAAACAGCACCACAAAAATAAGTTATTTTTATTTAGATTCTATAGCTTTTCAATATGGTCGGATCAGTATAAAAGAAAGCTCCATGACGCGATTTGTATTTGTTACTGGTGGTGTGGTTTCCTCGTTAGGAAAAGGCATTGCTTCGGCAGCGCTGGCAAGTTTATTGCAGGCGCGTGGTTACTCTGTTCGATTAAGAAAATTGGACCCCTATCTTAATGTTGATCCCGGGACAATGAGCCCTTATCAACATGGTGAGGTTTTCGTTACCGATGATGGTGCAGAAACTGATCTTGATTTGGGGCATTACGAACGATTTACAGGGGTTCATGCTTCACGAAATGATAATGCGACCACAGGTCGTATTTATTCAGATGTTATTATGCGTGAAAGACGTGGCGATTATTTGGGGGCCACGGTTCAAGTTATTCCCCATATTACCAATGCAATTAAATCTGTGGTTTTACAAGGTGCTGATGATGTTGATTTCATGCTGGTTGAAATCGGCGGTACCGTTGGCGATATTGAAAGCCTACCCTTTTTAGAAGCTATACGGCAGTTACGAAATGATTTAGGTGCTGATCAAACCCTGTTTATGCATTTGACATTAGTTCCTTGGATTGCTTCTGCTGGGGAATTAAAAACAAAACCAACCCAACATTCTGTCAAAGAATTACAAAATGTTGGTATACAACCCCAAATTTTATTGTGCCGTTGTGATCGTCCTATTCCAAAGCATGAACGTCAAAAGATTGCAAACTTTTGTAACGTCCGTCCTGAATCTGTTGTTCCAGCATTAGATGTCAAGACGATATATGAATGTCCTATTGCCTATCACAACGGAGGGTTGGATACAGAAGTTTTACGTTATTTTAAATTACCTTACGACAAAGAGCCAGATCTAAGTAAGTGGCACAATATTGTTGATGCGATAAGAAACCCTCAAGATCAGGTTACCGTTTCAATTGTTGGAAAATATACAGCTTTATTAGATAGTTATAAATCCCTAATTGAAGCATTATTACACGGCGGAATTGCCCATAAAACCAAAGTTAATATCGAGTGGATTGAATCAGAGCGCTTAGAAGAAAGTAATGATATTGGGTCCTTCTTTGAAAACAGCAATGCGATTTTGGTACCTGGTGGTTTTGGTGAACGAGGCAGTGAAGGTAAAATTCTAGCTATTCAGTATGCCAGAGAAAATCATATTCCTTTTCTAGGGATCTGTTTTGGTATGCAGATGGCCGTTATTGAGTGTGCTCGCCATTTAGCAGGATTACCCAAAGC
The DNA here is from genome assembly GCF_029953265.1 of Commensalibacter oyaizuii. Classification (NCBI taxonomy): domain Bacteria; kingdom Pseudomonadati; phylum Pseudomonadota; class Alphaproteobacteria; order Acetobacterales; family Acetobacteraceae; genus Commensalibacter; species Commensalibacter oyaizuii. Next base: position 549,927 of record NZ_JASBAO010000001.1, on the reverse strand, counting down.
TTCCTCTTCTGAATTTGGTCCAACTGATGAACCTTTGGTTGGCTTATTGACCGAATGGATTGATTCCGGTCAGGTAAAACGTCGTTATTCAGGGGATAAAATGGGGGGGACAATGCGTTTAGGTTCCTATACAGCGTCCTTAGTCCCTGGGTCAAAAGTCGCCAGTATTTATGGTAGTACAGAGGTTCAAGAACGTCATCGCCATCGTTACGAGGTAAATATTCATTACCAAGAGCAAATCGAAAAGGCTGGATTACAATTTTCAGGTCTGTCTCCTGATAAAGTACTACCCGAAGTGGTTGAATATCCAGACCACCCTTGGTTCATAGGGGTGCAATATCATCCAGAGTTACGCTCTAAACCTTTTGATCCACATCCTTTGTTTTCCAGTTTTATCAAAGCAGCAATAAATCAGGCTCACTCAAAATGACAATTTGTAAATCAGTTCATGTCGGTTCTTTAACCATTGCTAATGATCGTCCGTTTACTTTGATTGCTGGTCCTTGTCAGATTGAATCACTGGATCATGCCTTGGAAACAGCCGATCGACTAAAGGACATTTGTTCAAAGCATCATATTGGACTGATTTATAAAAGTTCCTTTGACAAAGCTAACCGTACTAGTATTCAAACACAACGCGGATTAGGAATTAAAAAAGGACTTGCCATATTAAATGAAGTCAAAACAAAATTAGGGTTACCTATATTGACAGACGTTCATTTACCTGAACAATGTTCTGAAGTGGCACAAGTGGTTGACGTTTTACAAATTCCAGCTTTTTTGTGTCGTCAAACTGATTTGTTGATCGCTGCTGCGCAAACTAATAAAGTTATTAATGTAAAAAAGGGACAATTTTTGGCCCCTTGGGATATGAAGAATGTTGCTCATAAAATTGCCTCGACAGGCAATGAGCAAATTCTACTATGTGATCGTGGAACATCATTTGGTTATAATACACTGGTTAGTGATATGCGTGGCCTACCCATCATGGCGCAGACTGGTTATCCCGTAGTATTTGATGCAACCCATTCCGTACAGCAACCTGGTGGAATGGGGAATACTTCGGGTGGTCAACGTGAATTTGTAAGTTATCTTGCCAAAGCTGCCATGGCGGTTGGTATTGCTGCTTTGTTTGTGGAAACACATGAAGATCCTGACAATGCCCCAAGTGATGGCCCTAACATGATTAAGCTGGATGATTTGCCTGCCCTTTTAGGCAAGTTGAAACAAATAGATCATATTACCAAGGAACCCTAAAAATAATTGCTCCGAATAGGCAGATTTGGATGATAAGGGTTGTTAGCCATCTAATGGCTCGATAGCCTGGTGGTTGTTCTGCTGGTAAATAAGCATTACGCTCTAAAAATAAAGTTGTGGCAAAACCTATCATTAATAATATTAGTGCCAGTATCCATTTTTGATTGGCTGTAAATATAATTGCCAGCTCGGCAAAAATACACGGAATGATGGCAGTAAATAAACGTGTTTTGTCAATGGTGCTAACATCGTTATCAAGGAGAATAACAGGTTTCTGCATTGTAAGAATCCAGTTGATACCACCGATAAACGCCAACATTATTCCCCCATACCCAACAAAAGAAGGTAATAATACAGGCAACGATGTTTGAGGTGAATAAAACATCATCATGAAAGCCATAAACACCAAAGGAATTGGTGACAAAACCCCTATTAAAAAAGATAAAAGAGGCATTCGCTTCATAAGAGTCTCCAAAAGTTATTATTATGGTTACAAATTAAATTATAGAATATCTAGTAATATAACAATTTCTTGATTATAATCACATGTATTTAACAAAGTTCCTTTGCTAATACACATCTTTAATGTTGTTAATCATATATTTATGGCAATATTTCAGGGGTGTGATTTTAATATCTAATCTTTTTTAAAACACTTACTTCGTTAGGATATAAAATGAGTGCAATTGTTGATATCGTAGCACGCGAAATTCTTGATAGTCGTGGTACCCCAACCGTTGAGGTTGACGTTGAATTAGAAACAGGTGTGATTGGCCGTGCGGCTGTTCCGTCTGGTGCATCAACAGGGGTTCATGAAGCTGTTGAACTGCGTGATGATGATAAAAACCGTTATTTTGGTAAAGGCGTTTTAAAAGCGGTTAATAACGTCAATAGCGAAATTTTAGAAGCTGTTGTCGGTTTAGAATCTCTTGATCAAATTTTAATTGATCAGACCATGATTGATCTTGACGGGACCCCTAATAAAGGACGTTTAGGGGCAAATGCTACATTGGCTGTATCTATGGCTGTTGCAAAGGCATCTGCAGAAGAATTGGATATCCCTTTATATCGTTATTTGGGTTCCCCTTATTCCCATGTCTTGCCTGTTCCAATGATGAATATTGTGAATGGTGGTAAACATGCTGATAACCCAATTGATATTCAAGAATTTATGATTGTCCCTCATGGTGCTTCTTCTCTTGCAGAAGCTGTAAGAATGGGGGCAGAAGTTTTCCATACATTAAAGAAAGACTTACACGCTGCTGGACTAAACACCAGCGTCGGGGACGAAGGTGGATTTGCGCCAAATCTTAAATCAGCTCATGAAGCGTTATCTTATATCATGAAAGCAATTGAAAAAGCTGGATATAAACCTGGTGAAGAAATTTCATTGGCACTGGATCTTGCTTCTTCTGAATTCTTTAAAGATGGCAAATACAATATGACTGGTGAAGGTAAAATCTTTACCTCAAGCCAGATGGTTGATTATATCGTTGGTTTATGTAATGACTTCCCTATTATTTCAGCAGAAGATGGATGTTCTGAAGATGATTGGGAAGGTTGGTTAGAACTAACCCAAAAATTAGGAAATAAAGTTCAATTGGTTGGTGATGATTTATTTGTGACCAATCCTGAAAGACTTGCAAGAGGTATCAAACAAAATATTGGTAACTCTTTGTTGGTTAAAGTTAACCAAATCGGTACTTTGACAGAAACCTTCAAAGCAATGGAACTGGCACATCGTCATGGTTATACAACCGTGGTCAGCCATCGTTCTGGTGAAACCGAAGATGCTACAATTGCTGATCTTGCTGTGGCTACAAATGCTGGTCAAATTAAAACAGGGTCTTTGTCTCGCTCTGATCGTATTGCAAAATACAATCAACTTATCAGAATTGAAGAAGATCTAGGCGCTAATGCAAGATACGCTGGTCGTAATGCATTTAAAGCTTTAGAAATTCTATAAGTTTAATTAAGTAAAATCGGGGTTAATATATTAACTCCGATTTTATTGTATTTAGGATGTAAGGGGTAAAAATGGGTTTTTTTCATGTAGTAAAGAAAGTAATTAAATCAGTTGTCCCTCCTGTATTTTTTTTAGGATTAACAGGGTATTTTCTTTGGAATACGCTTAATGGTGACCACGGACTAAAAAGTTATTATGTTCAGCAAAAATTGCTGGTAGAAGCGCAAAACGCGCAACAAGATGCTGTATCTGAACAGCAGGCTTGGGGCAGACGTGTTGTGGGTTTAAAAGAAGGTGCTTTGGACAAGGATTTGTTGGACGAACGCGCACGTGTTATGTTGAGCTTTGCTCAAGACAATGAAATTGTTATTCCTTATAAAGCAAATGATCACTTGTACTAGTTTACATTGGGTCATTCAGACATAAAAAAAGCTGGAACATTTTGCCCAGCCTTTCTTGATTTTATATTACTATAAAACTTATTTAATTTTTGCTTCACGAAACACAACGTGTTTACGAACAACTGGATCGTATTTTTTTAATTCCATTTTACCAGTGTGTGCTCTTGCATTTTTTCTGGTTACATAGAAAAAACCTGTTTCAGCGGTTGAAAGCAATTTGATTTGAATTGTGTTACTTTTAGCCATTACGTCCTCGTTTTGATTAGCTTTATCTTGATACAGCTTATATCATTTATTAAATGCTTGTAATTCGTATAAAGATCAAGTCTATTCTTTAATTTACTCTATTTTCATACAATTTTTTCATTATTTGTCAAATTATATTTAAAATATCATTACTGATAAGATCTTAAATTGTAATTTGATAGAAATAATATAAGAAATCAATAAATACTAGTTCCTTATACAATATGTTTGCTAAAAATTCTAATTGAATAACGACAGTTTTTTACAAAAATCCTTAATAGTTCGGGCATCAACCGTTTCTGCTTTTGGTATTTCGGCGATAACTCTTACTTTACCATGACGCTCAATAGCCTTTTTATTTGCAGGATTGGAACTGCCATTTAAAATAACTCCCGCGATAGGAATATGATGATGTCGTAAACATTCTATGGTTAACAAAGTATGGTTTAACGTACCCAAACTGGTTCGAGCCACAATAATAACAGGCAGGTTTATTTTCTTCATGCAGTCAATCATAAATTGATTTTCTGCAATTGGGACAAAAATTCCCCCTGCCCCTTCGACTATATATGTTTTTGATGGGTCGTTAAGGGTAAAGTTCATTTGATGAATATCTAACTTAATGTTTTCTATCTCTGCCGCTGCTTCAGGTGATAGCGGATGTTGTAATTCGATTAAGGGCGGAATGATTTGTTGATCTCGCAAACCTGTCAATTTGCAAATTGTATTTGTATCGCCTGGATCACAATTTAATCCTGTTTGAATGGGCTTCCAATATAATGCATTTAGTAATTTCACCAGACAGGCGGAAATAAAAGTTTTCCCAACATCCGTATCGGTTCCCGTGACGAAATACCCCTTTGCGGCAAAGCGTTGAAAAATTCCATACGCAATCTGATAAGTCGTGTAGCCATAATTTGTATCAAATTGATCAATAATTTTTCTCAGTCTTCCTGCGGATAAAGGGCGATGCATATTACGTGGTGTATGCGCACCGATAGAGCGTAGATCCTTGATGAACTGATAACCACTGATGGAACGATCGATAATTTTTTCCTCTTCCCAATAGCCATGTCCATGGTCAGATGGCCAGTAGGTTTGCAACCTATCGATAGATGGATATTGCTGAAAAGAGTTGGAATAACCATTACTTTCGTAAAGGTGCTTCCATTCGATAAAATTTCCTTCGCTTAACGTAGAACATACTAAATACCCATTTGGTGTCAGTAAATTACTCAGTTGTTGTAATGCCGTCGGCAGATTTTCGAACCATTGAAATGCAAGGCTTGAACAAATAAGATCGAAAGAATGATAATTTTTACTAGGATTTTCCCCGTCCATGACTTCAAAATGGATATTGCTTGTAGTATTTTTGTAGTTCTGTTTTAAATACTCAATCATATTCGAAGAAATATCTGTTATCGTAAACTGAGCTGTTGGAAATAATTTTAATAGCTCTTGAGTCAAAAACCCTGTTCCACATCCTACTTCAAGAATTGAAACAGGATGTGGTCGATATTGATAAAGTTTTTTAATTTTTGCAATTAATTGACGAACGACAATCTTTTGAACGTGTGCTGAGCGATTATAATCATGAGCTTTATCAAAAGCGTTGCGAATTTTGTTTTTATAGGTAGTCATTATAACATTGCATTTTGCTGAATAAGAGTTACACAAAGTTTAGGGTGGGTTATTGGTAATAAATGTGTATGACTGTCGACCCAATGAATATGCTGTGTCGGAAAAGAAGCTGTTGTCATTGCTTGGGGTATAACAGGATCGTTTGTTGATGAAATAACTGTTAATTTATCAGAAATCAATGGTATTATATGGCTGACATCTTCGGTCTTTAACCATTTTAATCCTAATTGCAATAATGGAATATTGATATCTTTGATTGACGATGAGGGTGTATAACCACATTGCTGGTAAAATTGTGACAAGGTTTCAGTTTTTGGTTGTTCTAATCCTTTGGACATGCGGTCTAATATTCGTGTGGGAATACCATGAATAAAATTTTCGGTTTTTGAAAAACGTGCAAAGCTATTAATCGCAATATAATGCTTAAATCGGTGAGGAAACTGCTTTAATAAATATAAGAACCCCAAGGAATGTCCAACTGCAACTATATGATCTTGATGCGATATGAAAGAATGTAGCTCTTGTTCCGATGTTGGTTGATTACTGATAAATCCAATATCAAGGAGATGTATTTTATAGTTGGAGCAATAAGGAAGGATTTTATTCCAAAATTCTTTTGAAAATCCCCATCCATGTACAAACAAAAGCTGAGGCTTTGATGTCATGATGCTTGCCATAATTCGGGATTAAAATGAAGAGATTGATAAATTGTTTCAAGCAGAAAATCAATTTCGTCAACTGTATGCCCAGCACTGATTGTCAGTCGCAGTCGGCTGCTATTTTGTGGAACGGTTGGTGGTCGTATTGGCATGATCCATAATCCCTTATTTTGTAGCTTTTGTGCCAGTTGAACAGAATAATTAGCAGATCCAATAATTAAGGGGATAATTTGCGATGTAGAGGTCCCTGTTTCTATTCCCCAAGAAGATAGTTTATTTTTAATACGGTGACATTGACGATACAGATATTCACGTTCATCAGACATATTAGGTATCAATTCCAGTGCGGCATGAATACTGCCTATGATTGAAGGAGGCAAAGCTGTCGTGTGTATAAATCCAGAACAATAATTGATTAACCAATCACACAATGCTTTTGATCCGGCAATATAAGCCCCAAAACTGCCCCAGGCTTTGCTGAATGTACCCATGGTAAGATCAGCGATTCTAGGGGCAAGTCCCTGCCCCTGATGGCCAAAAACTCCGCTAGCATGGGCATCATCTAAGTACAAAAAGGCATCATAATGATCTGCCAGCTGGCGAAGAGTTTGTAAATCAGCTTGATCTCCGTCCATACTGAAAATGGTCTCAGTAATAATAAGTTTTGTTCCTTTTTCATCAGCAATAAATTCTAAACGCTCCTTTAAATGTTGCATATCGTTGTGATGAAAACGAATTTGCTTTGTTTGGCCTGCTTTACATCCATAATGCAAGCTGGCATGGTTTAATTTATCGGTAATGACCCATACAGGTTTGGGCAGGTTTTCTAATAAACACGCAATAACTGCGACGTTGGCCTGCCATCCGGAGGCAAAGATGATGGCTGCCTCTGTTCCCAAAAACCGAGCAAGATTTCTTTCAAGATCATCTTGATGTTCGGTATGTCCCGTAATTAATCGTGATGCAGCTGATCCTACACCGTAATTTCTAATATATAACTGACTTAACTGTTTTAAATGATTATTAAAAGAAAACCCCAGATAGTCGTTACTGGAAAAATTAATATACGCAGTATTTTTATGATTGATATGTAATGAATCTGTATAGTTAATGGGTTTTAACTGCCTTTTAATGCCTCTTTCTTGTCTATATTGTAACGACTCTTGAAAAAAATGATCAAATTTACTCATAAAAAACAATCTATTTAAGGTAGGGATAAAACAGTATAAAGTTAAAATATTCTTATACAATTTTATATGCAATGGTAATGTCTCAATCAATTTTTAAAAATATTTGGCTTCCTTATACTCAAATGCAAACCTGTAATACACCCATTATTGTGGAGCAAACACAAGGTTCTCGTATTATCTTAAAAGACGGTACAGAGCTTATAGATGGTATTGCTTCGTGGTGGACTGCGTGTCATGGATATAATCATCCCTATATTGCAGATCAAGTTAAAAGCCAGCTTGAAAAAATGCCACATATTATGTTTGGCGGAATTGTTCATGAACCAGCGTTAATGTTGGCTGAAAAGCTGAGTAATTTACTACCAGGATCTTTAAATAAAGTTTTTTTTACTGAATCAGGATCAGTTTCGGTCGAAGTTGCCATGAAAATGGCCATTCAATTTTGGCTTAATCATAACCAACTAAATAAGACAAAAATTCTGTCTTTTTACGGGGGATATCATGGTGATACTTTGGCAACAATGGCTGTGTGCGACCCAGATGAGGGAATGCACAGCTTATTTAAAGAGGTTTTACCAAAACAATATATATCAGCTTTGCCATCTACTCTTGAATTACAGAAATATTTTGTCAATTTTCTAGAGCATCATCATCATGAAATCGCTGCAATACTAGTGGAACCTCTAGTTCAGGGTGCGGGTGGAATGTTATTTCATGAACCTGAAGTTTTATCTTTTTTACGTAAGCAAGCAGACCATTATGATATTTTGTTAATTTTCGACGAAATTTTTACAGGATTAGGACGAACTGGCAGTTTATTTGCTTGTAATCAGGCAGAAATTATTCCCGATATTATAACTTTATCGAAAGCATTAAGTGGTGGAACGATGCCATTGGCAGCAACCATTGCCCAAGATCATGTTTATAATGGTTTTTTATCAGATCAGGATACGCACGCATTAATGCATGGTCCAACCTTTATGGCTAATCCTTTGGCTTGTGCTTGTGGGAATGCTTCTTTGGACTTATTCAACAACTATGATTGGTTTGGTAACGTTCGATCTATTGAATCTCAATTACAACAAGAGCTTGCCCCCTGTCAGCAGCTGGATCAGGTTAAGAACGTGAGGGTGAAAGGAGCCATTGGGGTAGTAGAATTATACAAAATTACAAATATCAATCTATTAAAACAACAGTTTTTGGCTCAACATGTATGGATTAGGCCCTTTAGAAATATAATATATTTAACCCCTGCTTTTACAATTTCATCGTCCGAGTTGAGCCATCTAACTCAGACGATTTATAAAGTGTTAGCAGGTTGAAATATTATTTTTTATTTGCTTTTTCTGATTCAGAAGGTGTTGTTTTAGAAGGAGAAAGATTTTTTAAAGTTTTTACTCCTCCTTTGTGTTTTGCAATTTCTGAATCTTTCACAATGGTTACCGTTCCAGTAGAAGTAATCATTGTGCTGGTTCCATCACCATTTGGAATAACGATAGGTTGGCTGTTGGTATTCTTTTCAATATATTTGGGGGCATGATCTTCGATATGATCTGGTAAGACCCCACCACGACGCAGCGGTAGTGAATTCATCTTATTACCTGATGCACCATTTTTAATTAGGTTGCTTTCGCCTTCATTTAAATTGCCATCTTCGGGGAAATCAGAAGGTAGGGTACGGTCTGTCCCACGTTCTTTGGTAACCACATCCACATCAGCACCAGAAGCACGACTATAATCAGACAAAGAGAAACTGTCATCATTTGCAACGTCACTAAGTGTGGGTAATGCTGGGGGACGAGATGGCCAAATATTTTCACCTTGGGGAAGAATCGGAGTAGATGCTACCATCTCCCCTCTTACTCTCATCATATTTTCAGAATTCCCTTTTGGGGCTTCTGGATTGCTGCCAGGTAAACGTACGGTGTCATCTAAAAATCGATCAAATCCGGAGCAACCGCTTAACAGTAACACCGATGCTATAAGAGCAGCATAGCTCCGCATTCAAAGTCTCCAATTTATTATAAAACTAAAATCTGTTTGCAATTTGCCTTTAAAGCAAAAAAATCTCAAGAGAAAAACACAGAATAATTCTAAGTTTTTTCTGATTTGTTAATAAAATTTATCCCTTTATAAACATATCCCCAACCAGTTACGATGGTTAAGATACCTGAAATCCATAACAATACTGCACCAATTAAACTAATTGGTGCCCAACCGATCCCTAACATTTCTGCACTACTGTCACCAGCCAGCAAAAAACCAATAGCAATCATTTGAAAAGTTGTTTTCCATTTTGATAATTTTGTCACAGGTAAACTTACTTGTGAGGATGCCAAGAACTCTCTTAAACCACTGACTAAAATCTCGCGAGAGAGAATCACCATAGCAGGAATTAAACCACCATAAGGTAGTCGATCATAACTGGCCATAACGATGAGTAAAATTCCAACTAATAATTTATCAGCAATAGGATCCAACATTCTGCCCAATTCAGAAAGTTGTTGCCAAGCCCTCGCTAGTTTCCCATCCAAATAATCGGTAACCCCCGCCAAGATGAATAATAAACATGCAATAAAATCGGTGATTGGCTGATTAATCATTACAAGAATAGCCAATAAAGGAATAATGATAATACGCGATAAAGTTAGACAATTGGGAAGATTATTAAACATAACTTTTTCAGATAATGGCTATTTGCAATAAATCAGAACTAATAGTCTTATAAGGTATTTATCATAAGAAAAATATATTAATAATGAAAGAATTACAAAAAATCTTTATTTGTTATTTTTATGCCATCCTGGTCGAAAATGCCCGTAGATTGTTTCTGCCAATGCTTCATTAATACCAGGTATTGCTGAGAAATCGGATAAACTGGCTTCTTTTACGCCCTTAGCTGATCCAAAGTGATTTAATAATAGCTTTTTACGACGCATACCTATTCCTGGAATATCATCAAGCTCAGAACGTTCAATGGCTCTTGATCTGCCACTTCGATGGGTTGTAATCGCAAATCGATGGGCCTCGTCACGTAATCTTTGTAAATAGTATAAAACGGGATCGTTTATTGGTAATTGAAACGGCTCTTGATCCTTGGTGAAAAACCATTCACGACCAGCATTGCGGTCTTTGCCTTTGGCGATACCGACCAAAGCAACCCCTGTAACATTCAATTCTGATAAAATAGATTCAACTGCTGAAAATTGCCCTGCCCCCCCGTCAATTAACAACATATCAGGCCAGCTACTTTTATCATTTTGGTTTTGTTTACTAAAGCGTCTTGATAAAACCTCACGCATCATCCCAAAGTCATCTCCTGGAGTAATATCAGATTTAATACTGAATTTACGATATGCAGATTTGATAAAGCCTTCAGGTCCTGCAACGATCATACATCCATAGGCAAAACTGCCCATAATGTGACTGTTATCGTAAACTTCGATGCGATTGGGAATATCTGGCAACAAGAATAATTCTTTAACCTTTTCAAGCAGTATTTTTTGAGATTCTGTTTCAGCTAATTTACGTTCAAGTGCACCTTTAGCATTTTCAACGGCGTGATCTATAACCGCTTTTTTTTCGCCTTTTTGAGGAATACTAATCGTTACTTTATGATTTGCTTTAAGGCTTAATGCTTCCCGAATAACTTTTTCTTCGGATAAAGCAATATTTAACAATAATTGTGGTGGTGGGGTCTTATTTTCATAAAATTGACCTATAAAAGCTGTAACGATATCCTCATCTGATTGGTCTTCTGTATGGTCAGGAAAGAAGGCTCTATTACCGTTATTGCGACTTCCTCTAATAAAGAAAACCTGAATACAACAGGTGTTTCCCGCCTGGTAAAAGGCAATAATATCAGCATTAGTGATTGATGATGGGTTAACAACACCTGTACTACGAACGTAGGTAAAGGCACGAATACGATCTCGTAAAGCTGCAGCACGCTCGTAATCTAAATTTGCCGCAGCCTTTTCCATTTCTTGGGCCAGTTGCTGTTGAAGGGTAATGGTTTGACCCGACAGGAATTCTCTAGCTTGTTGTATAAGTTGTTGGTATTCAGTTGCTGTTATCCGATTATCGCAGGGGCCAGAGCATCGTTTAATTTGATATAATAAGCAAGGCCTTGTTCTAGACTGAAATTCACTATCAGAGCAAGTTCTTAGCAAAAAGATCTTTTGCAATAATTCCAATGTTTGATTAACTGCCCAAACCGAGGCAAACGGTCCCCAAAACTCATTTGTCTTGGAAACTTTCCCACGATGCTTGTCAATTCTTGGCCATTCATCTTTTGTTATAACAAGCCAAGGGTAAGTTTTATCATCCCGTAATAAAATATTAAAACGTGGTTTAAAACTTTTAATGAGGTTTGCTTCAAGTAAGAGTGCTTCAGCTTCGGTGTAGGTAGTGATGATTTCCATAGACGCGGTTTGGGAAACCATACGTCGAATACGATCAGATAATTGGGTTAAATGAGTATAAGATGTTACTCTTTTCTTTAAATTTTTAGCTTTCCCTACGTACAGAACCTCGCCATCTTTATTAATCATTCTGTAAACCCCTGCCTCAGAAGGCATGGTTTTAAGCATTTTTCTTATGACATTCACACCTTGGTGCGAATCAGGTGATGTTGATATCGATTGATTCATAAAGGTATCTTACGTTGTGAAATTTTATAAAATTCTATTCTGCCTTGATTTTCAAGGTTTATTTTAGTTCTCCACCGTTTCTGTGGATAAGTCTATGGATGATTATTTAATATATGGGTCTGGTGGGCAGTTTATCAAGCTCTATCATGTATTGCCTAAAAATTAATCATGTTTTATAACACATTGATATTAAAGTATTTTTTAAAAGAACAAAATTAAATTATATTTCAAATTTTTAATAATTTTTAAAAAAACTAGATGTCAATAGGAGTAGTGGACAAAATTTAAAAAACTTTAAATTTTTAAGCTTATATTAATAATTTTTATATATTATTTAGACTATATATTTTAAAATCCTTCTATTTCGAAAAGTAGAACAGTAGAGAATGCGTATTATTAGTTGGAATATTAATTCCCTTCGGCTAAGGCTGCCCTTATTAGGGGATCTTGTTACACTTGCTCAACCAGAAATAATTTGCTTGCAAGAAACCAAAGTCCCCGACCATTTGTTCCCAGAAGCAGAGATCAAGGCATTAGGGTATAATTATATCGCTTATAAAGGAATGAAAAGTTATAACGGTGTTTGCATTTTGTCGAAACATCCATTTAAACTTAGCCCCTTAACCAAAGATTGGTGTGGTAAAGAGGATTGCAGACATTTAGCTGTTCAATTCGAATTTTTAAATCATCCAGTAACCTTGCATAATTTTTATGTTCCAGCGGGTGGTGATGAACCAGACCCAGCAATCAATCCCAAATTTCAACACAAATTAGATTTTATAAAAGAAGCAAGCCAGTGGTTCAAACATAATTTAGATTCATATACCATTATGGTTGGTGATTTAAATATCGCTCCTTTAGAACACGATGTGTGGAACCATAAACAGCTTTTAAAAATTGTTAGCCATACTCCAATTGAGACTCAGAATTTAAATCAATGGTTAGAAACTGGATTTATAGATGCGATGCGCGAAATAATACCAGAGCAGGAAAAATTATATACTTGGTGGTCATATCGTAACAAAGATTGGGAAAAATCAAACAGAGGTCGAAGGCTAGACCATTTATGGATAACTCCCAATTTACGCCCTGCTTTGAAAACAATTAAAGTTTATAAAGAGGTTCGAAACTGGCCAAAGCCATCCGATCACGTTCCAATTTTAATTGAATTCAATAAAACTCCACATACTTAAATATCTAATACATGGAGCAATATTATCTTACGATTAGGTATCGCTCTTTGTAGTATCAGTAGCTGAGCTTAGGCGATATCCCCCAGCCTCGGTAATTAATAAAGAAACATTGGTTGGATCGGGTTCGATTTTTTGGCGCAAACGATAAATGTGTGTTTCCAAAGTGTGTGTTGTAACAGCAGAGTTGTATCCCCACACTTCATTTAACAAAACCTGCCTTGGTACTGGTCTTGTACCTGAACGATATAAAAATTTAAGAATTGCCGCTTCTTTTTCGGTCAGACGAATACGTTTATTGGTTTCGTTTTCTTGCAATAATTTGGCAGAAGGGCGAAATACGTATGGACCAATCGCAAAAACAGCGTCTTCACTGTTGGCAAAAATACGCATTTGTGCGCGTAAACGCGCTAATAGTTCGGCAATTCGGAATGGTTTTGATACATAATCATTTCCACCCGCATCAAGACCGCGAACGACATCGGCTTCGTCATCTGAGCCCGTCAACATTATAATAGGTGTTCTGCATCCTTCCTTACGCAGATACGCACATAAATCACACCCATCACCATCAGGTAACATGACATCTAAAATAATGGCATCATAATGTTTTTCTGATTTTAATATGTTCGTTTTTGCTTCTTCAACGGTATAAACACCGTGAACTTCGAACTCTCCATCAAACTGTAATTGTTCTGACAAAGTTTCAATTAACTTTGGATCATCATCAACTACTAAAATTGGGTGTAATCCAGCCATCAAACGCCATCCCTTTATGATAAAATAAAAATAGTCGTCAATCCACTTAAGGAATTATAATAGTATAAATTAATATATTTTTAATACTATATTTGTTATTTGAACACAGCATCAAAAAAAAGTTATTATCACTCAATATTTATACCAAATTAACGTATAATACAAAAAATTATGTAAATTTATAAGAAGATTTTGAAAATGGACCTGTTGACGCTAATATCCTTGTTATTTTTATTAACGGCAATTGCTGGGGCAATAAATCATAAATTTCTACATCTTCCCATTACAATTGGGATTATGATTATGGCCTTTGTTTTCTCATTAGTTTTGTTCATTAGTGATTATTCTATTTCTTTTTTCTCTGGATATTCATTTGCTCAAAATATTTTATCTGGACTAAACTTCCCAACCCTTTTACTGAATGGTGTGTTGGCCTTTCTTTTATTTGCAGGCAGTTTACACATACATTTAGATGAATTATGGAAAGCTAAATATAACGTTGCTTCGTTGGCGATTTTAGGGACGTTAATTTGTATTTTTACTTTGGGCATTGTATTTTGGGGATTATTTTCCCTTTTCTCCCTTCCAATATCATTTATCTGGTGCCTGGTCTTAGGATCTATTTTGGCCCCTACTGATCCTGTGGCTATTATTAACATGCTGGGACGTTTGGGATTACCATTTCGCATGCAAGCTATCTTTGCTGGGGAAAGCTTGTTCAACGATGGTATTGCTCTCATGGCTTTCACAACGCTAATTGCCATCGCCACCAGTAACCATACGCCTAATGCCGGAGGATTATTACTTGTTTTTATACAAGAAGTATTTGGTAGTGGAATATTAGGGGCTGTTACTGCCTATATTGTTATATCGATTATTAAACGTATGAACCATGACGAAGTCATTATTCTATTTTCATTAGCCTTGGCTGCAGGTACTTTTTCAATGGCCAATCATTTCCATATGTCTGGCCCTATCGCCGTAGTCGTCAGCGGATTGTTAATGGGTAATTACTTACAAAAACGCCCAACCAAAAAGGACCATGATACGATTACAGGGTTTTGGCATGTTATTGATGAATTGTTAAACACCTTGTTATTTTTGTTAATTGGTTTGGAAATCATGGTTATACCTTTCCATTACAAGACCTTAATTATCAGCCTGCTATGTATCCCATTCCTAATTCTATGCCGATTTATTGCTATTGGTATCAGTGGTTCAGTACTTCTATACAAAGATTCTAATCCTAAGGGATTAATTTCAATTTTGACTTGGGGTGGACTACGCGGGGGTATTTCATTGGCTATAGCCTTATCCCTGCCTGATATTTTTCCTAAGAATGAGATTTTGGTTATCACGTACGTTTGTGTGATCTTTACGGTAGTCGTCCAAGGATTAACCATGGAACGACTTATTAATCATTTTTATAAACTAAGATAACTCGACTTTTGATACTTTCCGTTCTAACACAGCACAAAAGAAACCGTCTGTTTTATATTGTGCTGGTGTTAACTGAAACGTAGGATGTTGAGTGAATTCTTTAGGTAATAAACCTTCTGCAGTATCGGGGGGAACCAGATGAAAGTCTGGATGATTTTCTAAAAACTGTTCAATCTGATACTGATTTTCTTGTTGTAACAATGAACAGGTGGCATAAATTAAACGCCCCCCTTCTTTCACCATAGTCGCTGCAGAGCGCAAAATATCAGCCTGTTTTGCAATCAGCTCTGCCAAATCAATTTGCCTGAATTTTAAACGCGCATCTGGGTTTCGTCTCCACGTTCCAGTACCACTGCATGGTGCGTCAACTAACACACGATCAAAACTTTTAATACGCCTCTTGATCCATTTAGCACCTTCAACGAATTGATGGGTTTCGACGTTAAATGCCCCCGCCCGCCGTAAACGCCGCTGCGCTGCGCCCAGTCGAACCTCGGATACATCTGAAGCAATAATGTGTCCTTTATTTTGCATCATCATAGCCATGGCCATGGTTTTACCACCCGCACCTGCACAGAAATCCAATACGCGCATTTGCGAAGTAGCGCCTGTCATTAAAGCAATTAATTGGCTACCTTCATCTTGGATTTCGATATCCCCCTCTTTGAACAAATTGGTAGAGGTAATTGATTGACGACCTTCAACCCGTAATCCCCAAGGAGAAAATTGCATTTCTGTTGAAATGATTCCTTCAAGTTTAAGTTTCTCTTTGATGGTTGAACGATCGTCACCTTTTAATGTATTTACTCTTAGATCCAAATGTGCTGGTTCTAATAATGCGGTTAACTCTGTTTCAATAGAATCAGCATATTGTTCTTCAAGTAATGGATATAACCAATCGGGAACTTCAAATTTTACAGCATTTGGCATTTCTTTGGAAAAGAAAGATTTCCCTTCTAAAGATAGCAAATAAAGTTCTTCGTTTTGTTTCAAAGGTAAAGGAGCATATTTCTCACCAGAAAATAATTTGCTGACTTCCTTTACTGACTGACCCGATAATACAAGAAAGGTTGACACCATCATCCTGGGATTAATTGGGCTGCCAACCCGTTTTAGCCACCATTGCAATTTCCGATAATGTCTAAGAATTTCCCATATTTGTGCTGAAACATAACGACGATCCCCCCCACCAATATATCTGCGTTGTCTAAAAAATCGATTAGCAGTTGCATCCGCAGGGGCATGTCGTTGATTTTGGATATTGAGCAACAGTTCAATTACTGCTGATACTTGCGCAGAAGGAGTCATAGTTATGTACTTATTTTCTTAATTAATTGTGACGATAATTTGGAGCTTCACGAGTAATTACCACGTCATGTACATGGCTTTCTCTTAATCCTGCCCCTGTAATTTTACGGAACTGAACATTTTGCTTCATGGTTTCAATTGTTGGGTTTCCCGTATAACCCATTCCAGCTTTTAATCCACCAACCAATTGATGGACAACCGCTTCGGCAGAACCTTTATAAGGAACTTGACCTTCAATACCTTCAGGAACCAATTTATGGCTGTCTTTGATATCTTGTTGGAAATAACGATCTGCTGATCCGCGAGCCATTGCCCCAAGACTGCCCATACCACGGTATGATTTATAGGAACGTCCTTGATACAAGAAAACTTCACCAGGGGATTCATCTGTTCCCGCCAGCAAGGAACCCACCATGACGACATCAGCCCCAGCACCAATAGCCTTAACAATATCCCCAGAGGTACGAATACCACCATCAGCAATTAAAGGAATATTTTCACGATGACAAATTTCAGCCACTTCCATAACAGCAGAAAATTGTGGCACACCAACGCCAGCAACAACGCGAGTAGTACAAATTGACCCTGGACCAATCCCAACCTTAACCGCATCAGCACCGGCATCGATTAATGCTTTTGCTCCTTCGGGTGTGGCAATATTTCCAGCAATTAATTGTAAATCTGTTTTTTCTTTTTTCAGACGTTCAATCGATTTTAGTACACCAGATGAATGACCATGGGCGGTATCTACAACCAATACATCTACCCCAGCATCGATTAATGCAATTGCGCGTTGATATCCATCCTCGCCAACCCCAGTTGCAGCAGCACATCGCAAGCGACCAAATTGATCCTTATTAGCCAAAGGATATACAACTGACTTTTCCATATCTTTAACAGTAATAATACCAACACATCTATTTTGATCATCAACAACCAGTAATTTTTCAATACGATGTTGGTGTAATAGACGCTTAACTTCTTCTGGTTTTACGCCTTCTCTAACCGTAATTAAATTATCCTTTGTCATGAGTTCAGCAACAGATTGATTGGGATTTGTAGCAAAACGCACGTCTCTATGGGTTAAAATCCCTACCAAACGATTAGTATTACGTTCGATAACGGGCAGACCACTGATGCTATTGCGTTTCATAATATCAATAGTTTCTTGCAGCGTATTTTCAGGATACACAGTTACAGGGTCGACCACCATTCCTGATTCAAAACGTTTAACCTGTCTAACTTGATTGGCTTGTTCTTCAATAGAAAGATTTTTATGAATTACCCCTATCCCTCCATTTTGTGCCATTGCAATGGCCATGGCATATTCGGTCACTGTATCCATTGCTGAAGAAATTAAGGGGATATTTAATGGGATTGTTCGGGTTAATTGTGTTTTTACATCAGTTTGACTGGGTAAAACATCAGATTGTGCCGGGATAATTAATACATCATCGAATGCTAGTGCTTCACGAATCTGTTTAGTCTGGAAAGAAGAATTTGCCATCTTGATGCCCTTTGGAAAAGTAAAAATAAAATATAGAAAAGGGATAACCCAATAATTTATGGGTTCCAATCATTTGGCAATTCTTCATACTCTTAAAAGATGTTCTCGACAAGAGAAAAAAATATTTATCTAGGAAACAGAATATTTTTACACAATTGATTACGAAAATTAACTTTCCAACATTAGTCAGTTTTCAGTGTTTTTAAAACCCATAGCAATAACATATAACTCTCTAGATTCTTTTCGACTAGCTGGCGGTTTGGCGTGCTTAACTGTTTTAAACATGCGTTTTAGAGTATTTAGCATATCCTTTTCTGTACCACCTTGGAAAACTTTAGCTATAAAGACCCCTTCTGGGTTTAAAATTTGGATTGCGAAATCCAATGCTTCTGCTGTTAGATTCATAATACGGATATGATCTG
Organism: Commensalibacter oyaizuii; assembly: GCF_029953265.1. Taxonomy (NCBI): domain Bacteria; kingdom Pseudomonadati; phylum Pseudomonadota; class Alphaproteobacteria; order Acetobacterales; family Acetobacteraceae; genus Commensalibacter; species Commensalibacter oyaizuii. Next base: position 531,289 of record NZ_JASBAO010000001.1, on the reverse strand, counting down.
TCATGGCATGGCCAGTTGTATTAGGTGCCATGTCAGACATGACTAGATCAGCCTTACCCCCCAATTTTTCGATTAAAATATCCATATTCTGTGGGTCCGTGAAATCTCCTTGCACGATTTCAGCCCCAGGAATGGGATCGACAGCTAACAAATCAATACCAACCACTGTGGTCGCCTTGCGATAAACTGCAACTTGTGACCATCCCCCAGGCGCAGCCCCTAGATCCACAACTTTTAAACCAGGCCTTAAGAAATGAAATTTTTCATCCAATTCTATCAATTTGAACGCTGCTCTGGAACGCCACCCTTGTTGTTGAGCAGCACGCACGTATGGATCATTTAATTGACGGGTTAACCATCTTTGTTGAGAGGTTGAACGACCTCTACTTTTTTTTAGTTTAACTGTTAGTCCGTCTGTTGCAAAACGAGAGGTCTTTTTTTTTCTAGCCCCCTCGTTTGTGTTTTGTTTATCCATCATTAAGAACTTTTATATATTTCAGATATTAATTTTTTACAAAAAAACGAGAAGAGTGGAAATGATTTTTTCCAGTATTGTGTGATTTGTTGGCCTCTAACATTTTGGCAATGATGCCGTCACGTATACCTCTGTCCGCAACAACAATGTCTTCTACAGGCCATACTGTATGAATGGCCTCAAAAATTGCGCAACCAGGTAGTAAATAATGTAAACGACTTTGATTGACCGTGGAATAATCATAAATCTTGTTAAATTTACTGACCAATATATGTCGAACCATATCTTTAACTTGTGATGTTTCCAACAATAGCCCATCAATAGCAGAACGACTATATTTAGGTTGTTTTAAAATCATGCTCGCCAAAGCAGTGATTGTGCCACTGACACCGACAAACTGTACTTGTTCGCGTAAGATTTCGGCCCTGATTTGATGTATGCGTTCAAATGCATTGATTTTATTTAAAACATAATCAACCATATGATAATATTCATTTAAAGTCAGGCGTCTAAATTGCTCTCTTAATGTAATAACACCAACGGGGATACTGCAACAACCGATCAAAGTTTGCTTTTTTCTGATGGGGTCAATCCTTACCCAAGCAATTTCAGTTGATCCACCACCAATATCAAAAAGCAAAGTTTTTGTTCGATTACGTCTCAAAAGCTTATCATGAAGAAAGGCACTGCACCCAGCGACTGCAAGTTCTGCCTCCTCTCTTGGGGATATAATATTAATATTTAGCCCTGTTTCGTTGTGTACACGTTTTAAAAACGTGCTTGCGTTGCTGGCCCGACGACAAGCTTCAGTTGCAACAGCATACAATTTAAAGGATTTTCGACGTTCAATTCTAGCGGCACAGTGACGTAAAGCAAATAAAGTACGTTCCATAGCGGCTTCACTCAAAACACCACTTTCATATAACCCTTCTCCTAATCGAACTACGCGGTTATAGTTATCTATAACTTTTATACCTCGTCGTCCTGAAGATACGATTAGGAGTCGGCAATTATTTGTACCTAAATCTAATGCCGCGAACATCTCTTAACCCTCAGATCACTTTATAAAACAATAAAGCTCCTTTAAATTGATTAATCTTTTAAAGTTATATATGTATCGGATATGATAAATACATCCCTTTGTTAATTCTTTATACACTAAAATTTCCTTGTTATATATATAAATTAATGATATCAAAGCCTAAATTATCGTTGGGAGATAGTTTAGCGGTAGAACTACCGGCTCTGACCCGGTCAGCCCTGGTTCGAATCCAGGTCTCCCAGCCAAATCCCTAAAATTTTATAAAGCAGATCATAAAATGCAGTGGGAAACCTTTGCTTTAGAACCATCACTAAAAGTTCGCAGCATTTCAAATCCATATATATACCCATCATTGCTAGAGGCTGAGGTCAATAGACTTTGGGAAAACAAGAAAAAACAATTTCCAAAGCTGTTTAATGGTAGAATATTCAACGTTACAACGATTACGTCAAATAATATTACTGGATATTGGACTGAATATAAATATGTCTTAGCACAAACAGTAAAACCTGAACTATATACACAGCTATTAATACGCTCTCTTGCCGTTATTGGATTAATTCAGTGTTCACAAGGGATTATATTGGGGAAAAGATCAACAAATGCTGTCTATTTGCCAGGATATTGGCAATCTCCGCCCGCAGGCACCGTGGAATCCAGACAAAACACTGATGATGTTAATTTGCTTGATCAACTCTATGCGGAGGCTCAAGAAGAGTTAGGTCTACAACAAAATGATTTTTTCAATCCGACAATACTTTCTGCAACCGAGCATAGTGATACGCATATTATTGATATCGGTATTAAATTAGAAACGCAATTATCTTACCAAGTAATACTACAAAAATGGAAGGAGAATGCCAATCCTGAATACCAAGCATTAATCTGTATCAATAATCAATTGGATATTCCGGATCGAACTCTGCCAACTACTTTATATTTATTGAAAAGTATGGGCGAGTAATTTTGAAAATAGAACGGTTTATTGATCTTCTCCATTGATGATGTTTATTGATCATTTACCCTTTAACTAAACTTAGATAAGGCGCCTAAAGTATCCTTATCATAAAGACGAAGATTAATTTTCTACAAGAGTTGAGCACATGCTTTATCCATAGGATCACTGATACTATTTACAAACCGCATACAATTAGCCAGCATCATTGAAAAGCGTTAAAATTGTTAGTTTCTTAATTTGCTGACTTTTACAAGATTTATACGCTATTAGTTAACGCTTATCAGAAGATAAAGCCACACCGATTTGTTTAATATCATGAAAGGACAATTCTTTATTTGCATCGATAGTGCGTTGCATCATAAAATCCGAGGTTGACAAGAATACTGGATCTCCGTCAATATCATCAGCAATTGCACTGCGATTTGAATTTATAAATCGTTCGATCATATTTCTGTCGCCTTGCACCCAACGTGCCTGAGTAAAGGAAATACCATCGAAAGTTATTTCCACACCATATTCGTGCTTTAATCTTGTTTGCAAAACATCCAGCTGTAGTACTCCGACAACCCCTACAATCGGGGCCGAACCATCTTGAGGTTTAAATAACTGAACAACGCCCTCTTCTGCTAATTCTGTTAAAGCTTGCTTTAACTTTTTAGCCTTCATTGCATCTTTTAAATTAACGCGTCGTAAAATTTCTGGGGCAAAATATGGAACACCTGTAAATTGTAAGTCTTCACCCTCAGTTAATGTATCGCCAATCCTTAATGTACCATGGTTTGGAATTCCCACAACGTCACCAGCAAAAGCTTCTTCTGCAAGTTGGCGGTCTCTGGCAAAGAAAAATTGTGGGGTATGCAATGCAAATGTTTTTCCAGTACGTGTATGCTTTAACTTCATCCCCCGTTCCAATCGACCAGAACAAATACGGGCAAAGGCAATACGGTCGCGATGATTGGGATCCATATTTGCTTGAATTTTAAAAACCAAAGCAGTCATGGATGGTTCGTTTGCGGAAACCTGACGGTCATTGCTGGCTTGGTTTCTAGGACTGGGTCCAAAATCAGCCAAAGCATCCAATAAATCAATAACCCCCAATTCTTTAATGGCACTTCCGAAAAAAACAGGCGTTAAAAATCCAGCATTAAAATCATCAATATTAAATTCGGGTAATGCTGCTTTGGCTAGTTCTATTTCTTCATTCAACAGTATTATGCGGTCATCAGTGTCAGCAATTTCCTCTTTTAACCGCATAGATTGTGTGCGTAAATCATAGGTTCCCAAAAATTTGGCAGCACGTCCAACAGGCCATGTTAAAGGAGTGGTTTCTAGTGCCAACGTAGAAGCAACCTCGTCAAGTAATTCAAACGGATCTTGAGATTCTCTGTCCATTTTATTAATAAAGGTTATAATGGGAATGTCACGTAGGCGACAAATTTCAAATAACTTACGAGTTCTAGCCTCAATCCCTTTGGCTGCATCAATAACCATGACGGCAGCATCGACAGCGGTAAGCGTTCTATATGTATCCTCGGAAAAATCCTCGTGGCCTGGGGTATCAAGTAAATTAAAAATACAACCACCATATTCAAAAGTCATAACAGAAGTTACGACCGAAATACCACGATCTTTTTCAATATTCATCCAATCAGATCGGGTGCGCCGTTGTTCGCGTTTTGCACGAACATTACCAGCCATTTGAATGGCACCCCCAGCATGTAAAATCCGTTCTGTTAATGTCGTTTTACCCGCGTCAGGATGGGAAATAATCGCAAATGTACGACGACGAGAAATTTCATTTTCCAAATTGTGAACGGAGTTTGACATAAAAAAAGCTCAGATAAATATAAGGATTTAAACACACAAAAGCCGAGCGGATAGATATCGCTCGGCAAATTTTGCAAAGTGGCAAAAAAAATTAACGAGAATAGAACTCGATAACCAAATTTGGTTCCATGGTAACAGGATATGGAACATCGTTTAATTTAGGGGTGCGAACAAACGATCCCTTCATTTGACGATGATCTACTTGTAAATATTCAGGAATGTCACGTTCTTTGCTTTGAACTGCATCTAACACAATAGAAAGTTGTTTTGATTTTTCTTTAACTTCAACAACATCGTTATCTTTTAAAGAGTAAGAAGGAATATTAACTTTCTTACCGTTAACTAAAATATGACCGTGATTGATAAATTGACGAGCAGCAAAAGGTGTTGCTGCAAATTTCAGGCGGTAAACAACCGCATCCAAACGACGTTCTAGTAGGTCAATCAGATTTTCAGAAGTATCCCCTTTACGGCGTGATGCTTCTGCATAGTAACGGCGGAATTGTTTTTCACTGATGTTACCATAGTAACCTTTCAGTTTTTGCTTTGCCATTAACTGAACACTATAGTCAGATGGTTTTGAACGGCGACGTTGACCGTGCTGACCTGGACCATATTCACGTTTATTAACGGGGGACTTTGCGCGACCCCACAAATTAACACCTAAACGGCGGTTAATTTTGTACTTGCTTTGTAAGCGTTTACTCATAACAGTTAAAAACTTTCTTATATCTATAATATTGCAGAGGCAACAATACTAATTGTTTATTGTACTGGTAGTTCCATATTCTGTAAGGACGGGTCTATATTTCTTACCAATGTAACCTCTAACTATTTTGGTAAAAACAATAAACCACTTTCCCAGCAATAAATGCTGTATACGAAGATTATTTTAAAAAGTCAAATAGTTAATCAAAATAGCCGAATTGCGTTATTTATAAATCAAAACAATTTCATTATAATATACCAACAAATTAACAAATAAATATTAATTATTAATAAATAATTAATTTTATTAACAAATAAAAACTTATTTTTTGCAAATAATATAAAAAAAATCAAAGAAAAAAATATTACAAATATTGTAATTACACTTTGCTGTCACTAGATGGGTGATATAGGCAATATTAGCGTTAATATCAATAGGAACAATACGATGGCATCGACAAGTAATGTTAGCAGTGGCATAATCAATGACAAAATTGTTTCAAAAAATGATACTTTAAATGTTTATGATGAAGGCGTTGCTTCTAATACAACTATTAATGTTAATGGCAACGTAAACGTCTATAATAATGGTAAGATTTATAGTACCACTGTAAATAATAACGGTGGGGTGGTCATTACTAGTGGCGGTAGTGCGTATAACACAAATATAAATGCTGGCCATATATACGCTTCAAATGGATCAACAAACTATATTGAAAATACAACAGCAACTTTTGCAACAATTTCTGTAAATGATGGTAAAATTGTAAGTACAACCCTTAATAGAGGCGGTACCCTATTTGTTGAAGATAACGGAATAGCCAGCAATACGACAGTTAATAATAATGTAGATCTTGGCATAGGCGTTTATAACAACGGCTCTGCCTATGCAACGACCATCAATAGTGGCGGAACCATGGAAGTGGCTTCCGCTGGATATGCTTATGACACGCTTGTAAAAGGCGGAACCATGAGCGTATTTGACAATGGTATCGCCACAAGTATCACAAACAGAGCTAATGGTGTTGTCAGCATATATAATGGCGGTGTCGCAAGTGATACCAGAATATATGAAAGTACAAAGGTCAGTGTCTTCAATAATGGTAGTGCTTACAACACCAGTATGAACACAGGTTCCTTATACGTTACTGGTGGTGGTTCTATCTTTGACACAAACGTAGCAGTGGGTAACATATACGTTAATAATGGTGGTGTTACATCCAATACAAGTTTTGTGAATGGTAACTTATACGTCAGTAATAATGGTGTTGCATCCAATACGAACTTTGTGTCAGGCAGAGTATACCTCACCAGTGGTGGCAGCGCATATAATACAAATTTTCAAGCTGGCACGCTGTTTGCTTCAAGTGGATCAACAAACTATATTGAAAACACAACGGCAACCTCTGCATCAATTTATATTTCTGATGGTAAAATTGTCAGCACAACCCTAAATGCTCAGGGGACTTTATTTGTTCAAGACAACGGAATAGCTAGCAACACCATTATTAATAATACTATAGACCTCGGCATAGGCGTTTCCAATAACGGTTCTGTTTATGCAACCACTATCAATAATGGCGGCACTATGGAAGTGACTTCCGCTGGATATGCTTATGATACGCTTGTAAGTGGCGGAACCATGAGCGTATTTGACAATGGTAGTGCCACTAGCATCACAAACAGAGCAAACGGTGTCGTCAGCATATATAATGGCGGTGTCGCAAGTGGTACTAGAATATATGAAGGTACAAAAGTCAGTGTCTTCAATAATGGTAGTGCTTATAACACCAGTATGAATACAGGCTCCTTATACGTTACCAATGGTGCTATCTTTGACACAAACGTAGCATTAGGTACTATATATGTCGACAATGGTGGTATTGCATCCAATACAAGTTTTGTTTATGGAAAAGTGTACGTTACCAGTGGCGGCAGTGTATATAATACGAATTTCGAATCAGGTAGGCTATACGCCTCAAGCGGATCAACAAACTATATTGAAAACACAACGGCAACCTCTGCATCAATTTATATTTCTGATGGTAAAATTGTCAGCACAACCCTAAATGCTCAGGGGACTTTATTTGTTCAAGACAACGGAATAGCTAGCAACACCATTATTAATAATACTATAGACCTCGGCATAGGCGTTTCTAATAACGGTTCTGTTTATGCAACCACTATCAATAATGGCGGCACTATGGAAGTGACTTCCGCTGGATATGCTTATGATACAACTATTAGCAGTGGCGGCACAATGAACGTGTCCTCGTCGGGTCACGCTTATAGTACGACCATTAGTACTGGTGGTGTCATGAACGTATCTTCATTTGGATATGCCCAAGATACTACAGTTAGAGCCAAAGCTTCTTTAAATGTTGAAGGTGGTGTTGTTAGCAATACAACTACTCTTGGTTATTCATTACTGACAATTACAAGCAATGGCAGTGCCTATGACAATACCGTCAGTGGTGGCACCATTCTTATTTCCAATGGTTCAAATAACTATCTAGAAAATACAACTGCATATATTGCCACGATTTCTATTACTGATGGACAAATGGTCGGCACCACCCTGAACGATTACGCGACTATATTCGTTGCAGGTAACGGGATTGTCAGCAACACTATTATTAACAATGCCTCTGATTTGGGTATCGGTGTTTCTAATAATGGTAAGGCTTATGGCACTACTATTAATAGCGGTGCAGTAATGAGTGTATCTACAGATGGGTATGCTTATGATACAACAGTTAACCAAGGGGGTAAATTATTTGTTTATAATGTGGGTGCCATTATCTCAAAAACAATTATCGAAAATAATGGTGTTTTACAAGTATACAGCAACGGTCAAGCTTTTGATACAACAATCAATGAAGGTGGTCTTTTATCAGTCTATAGTGCTGGCATTTCCCATGATGTAACTGTCAATAAAGGTGGTTCTTTAGTAATAGATGCAGGATCGTTCTTGGATGGAACTGCTGATATTTACAATGGTGGTTCTGCTGTTATTTGGGGCAGCGCTGGTGGTAATGTCAATTTACTAGGTGATAATAATACACAACTTGTTCTGACTGGTTTGAATGATGGTGGGAACGCTACAATCGTCATTAATAATTTTGCAGGTCAAGAACCAGGTAACTCTGACTCTATTATATTAGAGGGTGTTAATCCAAATGACGTTGTCAGTGTGGCTTATGAAGATGCTAATGGGAATGCAAGCCCAAATCATGTGACATTGACCCTAAAAAATGGTTCAAAAATTACCATGAATATCGTGGGTGCAGAAAATGCAGGATATAATTTATCATCTAGTAACGGTCAGCTTGTATACGAAGTTTGTTTCCTAACAGGGTCAATGATAAAAACTGTTAATGGTGAAATAGAAGTTGAAAACTTGCGTGCTGGGGATAAAATCGTAACCTATGACTGGAAAAATAATCAGGAAGTTATACAAAATGTCAAATGGGTCGGATATAAAAATGCCACAGTTAATCCAGATCAACCTGATGATATGGCGGGGTATCCTGTACGTATCTTAAAAGACGCAATTGCAGAAAACGTCCCTTATAAAGATTTACTGATAACCCCTGAACATTGTCTTTTCTTTGGGAATATGTTTGTGCCAGTACGTATGTTAGTAAACGGAGTAAGTATTTTTTACGATTATTCCATTAAGAATTATACCTATTATCATGTTGAAACAGATACGCATTCAGTCATATGGGCTGATGGAATGTTAACGGAAAGTTATTTGGATACAGGTAATCGTTATACATTTAATCAACATAATAATATTGTTTTATTCCCACAGCGACGCACTGCGAAAAGTTGGGGAGAAGATGGATGTGCTGCCTTAATAACAGATAGAAATAATGTTGAACCTTTGTTCAATCGACTATTAGCAAGGGCAAAAGAAATTGGATTGCAAGAACCTTTAAATAATTTTGTCATTGACGATAATCCTGATCTTTGCGTACAAACAAACGATGGAAAGATAATTTATCCTCATGCTCGAAATCAAGATCGTTTTATCTTTACGCTTCCATCAAATACACAGACTATTCATATACTTTCGCAAAGCAGCCGTCCTTGTGACGCAATAGGCCCTTTTGTAGACGATCGAAGAGAATTAGGGGTTTTGATTGGTGACGTTACCTTGCTAAGTCGGAATGAAACAATTAAAATTGATACGCATTTGCTACAGAATGATCTGGAAGGATGGCATGGAATTGAAAGTCATTTATATCGTTGGACGAATGGTCATGCCTCTTTGCCTTTACGTAATCATAAAACTAAGTACTCAGAAAATCAGTCCTACGATATATTAATTGTGCATGTGATCGCTGGAGGGCCTTATTTATCTTTAACCAAAGAAATTAAAAAAATAGCATAAAAAACAAAAATATATACAACCTAACTTTACAAGTAGGGTTGTATCTTTCTTGCTGTTTTAACTTGATCACAAAGCTTGATAAATTATACACTATTAATAATTATTTTATTTTTACTATCAATCACTGTAATATTATCAAGGAATTTCAATGGAACAGTTACTTGCCCAAAAATGGAAATGGTTTGTAGGACTAGGAAGCGTCATCTTAGTCTTAGGTTTTTTTGCGTTACTGGATACGGCTGTAACAACAATTGCTAGTGTAATTATCTTAGGAATTGTTTTGGTTTTTGCTGGTTTATCACAAATTATTCATGCTTGTTATTTAAATGCATGGAAAAGTTTTTTATTATCTGCCCTTGCAGGAATAGTATATTTAGCCAGTGGTATTATATTAATCTGCGCACCCGTTGCCGGTTCATTGATATTAACAGCTTTTATTGCCGTTTGTTTTTGTATCGGCGGTGTTATGCGTATTATGATTGCCATCAATCACAAAGGTTCTGGGGGTTGGGGATTTTTGTGTTTCAGTGGCGCGCTAAGTGTTATTCTTGGACTGTTTCTTCTTGCTGAACCACTTAGTGGATTATGGTTTATTGGTTTTATGATTGCATTTGATCTTATGTTTATTGGTGCAGCTTGGATACAACTAGGCTTAACCTTTAAACAAAAGATCAAATAATTTTGACTTTTATGTTGGAGGCTTTGGCCCTCTGACCAATTCCGCGACAATCCCATGTAGTGTTCGTAACTCTTGTTCGGTTACTTCCCCTCTTTGGAAAAAGTGATGAATATTACGAACCATACCTGGGCGTTTTTGTTCGTTACGTAAAAATCCACAATGATCGAGTTCCCGAACCAAGTGAGACATAAAATTTTCAAGCTCGGCTTTTGTTGCTATATGCGTACCGTTCGTCTGCAATTGACGTTGGGGTGTCTGTTCGGTTGCCATCCACCATTCATAAGCCATAATCATCACCGCTTGTGATAAATTTAACGACATAAAACGTGGATCCAAGGGATAACGAACCCAATAATCCGTATGAATAAAATCATCATTTTCTAATCCCGTGCGTTCGGGACCAAATAAAATCCCAACTTTTAAATCACGGTTGGTCATTTCACGCATTTCCAAAGCACCACCCCTTGCTGTTAATAAGGGTTTAATAATATGACGGGGTCTGGGACAAGTTGCAAAAACATGATGCAAATCTGAAACTGCTTCTGCAACTGTGTCAAATACTTGTGCATTTTCTAATAAACGATCTGCACCAGAGGCTGCCCTCCAAGCAATTTGTTGAGGCCACCCATCCCGAGGGGAAACCAACCTGAGATGAAATAATCCACCATTTGCCATGGCCCTGGCGACAGTACCGATATTTTCAGCTAATTGAGGTCTAACCAAAATAACAATGGGTGTATTTCCAATAGGTGTTAAATCGGCACCGCCATCTTTGCCGGTCATATTTGTCTCCATGTTGTACCGTTGGGGCTATCTTCTAATATAATACCTTGTTCTTTTAATTGATTACGGATTTGATCAGCTAAGGCATAATCTTTTGCTTTTTTTGCAGCATCACGTTGGTCGATTAATGTTTTAATCTCTTGAGCTTTGTCTGTATTTTGAAACCATTGTGTTGGTGAAACATTAAATAGACCCAATTGTTGGCCAGCAGATCTAAGTTGTAAAGCAGCCTCTTTATTCCCTTTCAATGCATAATCTGCCAATTGATGCATAACTGTCAGGGCTTTGGGCGTGTTTAAATCATCCAGCATTGCTTCCAAAAACGTTTGTGGTAAATCAACATTTTGATTTAAATCTTGTTCAAATGCTAGTAATGCACGATAAAACCGATCCATAATTTGCTTGGCCTCTTTCAATCCCGATTGAGAGAAATTAAGAACAGAACGATAATGTGCTTGTAATAACGCAAAACGAATAGCTTCAGGATTATGTTGTTCTAGAATTTCACGTATAGTAAAAAAATTACCTAAGGATTTAGACATTTTTTCACCATCGACCAGTAACATTGCATTGTGAACCCAAATATTAGCGAATTTGCTGTTAGGAAAACAGCATATGCTTTGAGCACATTCATTTTCGTGATGAGGAAACAGTAGATCATGCCCCCCACCATGAATATCAAAATTTTCACCAAGATAGCGATAAGACATAGCGGAACATTCAATATGCCACCCTGGACGCCCCCGCCCCCAAGGACTATCCCAACCAGGTTCTTGATCAGTTGAAGGTTTCCATAAAACGAAATCTCCTGGATCTTTTTTATATGTCGCGACCTCTACCCGTGCGCCAGCTAATAATTCATCTGGATTACGTCCAGATAAACTGCCATAATGACGATAAGAAGATACAGAAAATAAAACATGTCCTTGTGCTTCATAGGCGTGTTTTTTTTCAATTAATTGCGATATCATTTGAATAATATCTGCAATATGTTCTGTTGCCCTGGGTTCAACATCAGGGGGTAAAATATACATAGATTGCATATCTTGATGAAAGTCAGCTGTTGTTCTTTGGGTTAGGGATTGAATCGATTCATTATTTAATTTTGCCCTGGCATTGATTTTATCATCCACATCTGTGATATTACGCACATATGTCACTGTGGGATACAATAGTCTTAACAATCTTACCAAAATATCGGCGGTCAACATTGCCCTTAAATTACCGATATGTAAAAAATCATAAACTGTAGGACCACAAAAATAGAGACGAACATGGTACGGATCCAAGGCAACAAAAGGAATAATTTGATGTTGACGGCTGTCGTATAATGATAGTGTAACTTTGTGCATTTGTCTCTTCTTTGCTGTCTTTAACTTTTGAGGAAACTTTAAACCTGTTGTTTAATTTTTTAAATAAAAATTCAACTTTTTTTTCGATATGTCGTAGTTATTTCCATGCAGAATAATAATCCAAGCTTTTTCAAAAGTGAACTTGTTGCTATTGCATATATTGCAATTCCAATTGCTTTTTCCCAATTATGTCAAATGGCAATGGGGGTAACAGATACTGTTTTATTAGGACATGTAAACAAGGAAACTTTGGCTGTTGGCGGTTTAACAACAAATATTTTCTTTGCCATTAGCATTATCTTTCAATCTGCATTAAGCTCGGCTGCGATATTAATTGCACAGTTTATTGGTGCAGATAAAGTAAAAAAAATATCTGGTGTCTATTGGACAACATATATTTTTGGCTTATTGCTGTGTATCCCTTGTTTTTTTGTTTTATACCATACTGGAACGATTTTGCAGTGGACAGGGGAAAATAACCAAGAAATTTTAGATAAATGTAACCACTTTATGCATATCTTGCTATGGGGGATGCCCCCTGTTATCGCAGGAACGGGGTTAATACGGGTTATTCTACCAGCATTTAATGCTTCTAAAATTCTAATGCAAATTACCCCTATAACAGCTGTCATTAATGGTCTTTTAAATGCTGCTTTTATTTACGGATTATGGGGTGCACCGAAAATGGGATTATACGGTTCTGCCTTAGGAACGACAATTACTTTGTGGCTGTCAACCTTTATCTTAATTGGCGTGACCCATTGTAAAAAAAGCTTAAGGCAATATTTATGTCCATTTAAAATTGATTTAGCATTATTATGGCCTTTGGCACGTTTGGGGTTGCCAATTTGTATCAGCTCAGCTGCTGAAATCTTATTATTTTTATTTGCAAATTTTAATGTAACCAAACTGGGTACAGAATCCTTGGCTGCCCATCAAATTGCTGTCAGTTTTTCAACATTAACCTTTATGATTCCTCTGGCCATTGCCCAAGCAGCAAATGTCAGAGTTAGTTACTGGATTGGTGCAGAAAAACCATACCGTGCCAAAAAGAGTGGTTTTTTTTCAATTGGAATAAGTGCTTTTATTATGACCTTGGTCTGCGTTACAGTATTTTTATTTCCGCAACTGGTTGTGAATTTATCTTTAGATGCATCTTCTGAGGACAATTTTACCACAATATCAATCGCTATTGCGATTATCCAAGTGGTCGGACTTTTTCAAATAGTTGACGGTATACAGACCGTTGCTATGGGTGCCTTACGTGGGTTAAAAGATACCACTATTCCAATGATTTTAGCCTTAATTAGTTTTTGGGGGGTTGGATATACTTTAAGTATTTATTTTGCCTTTAATCTGCATTGGGGAGCCCCTGGCTTATGGGCTGGCATGGGGGTTGGATTGGGTGTTATCGCACTTTTGGCAACAACACGCTTTTATTTATTAACACGTAACCCCAAAAAAATGTTGGCTCGAGCATTAAAGTAATTATAAGATTCAATTTTATAATTACTTTTGACTTTTAAAATGCCTCTTTAACGTATTTTATTTTTCTGCATATCACAGTGACGAAGAAAGAAACAGTAAACACCAAAAGTGTGTTAACAATAGGATCAATAATGGTATTTATATGAAATAATAAGCTGTAATTCCCAAGTATCTGAATAACCAATACATGACACAGATATATTCCAAATGTACATTCACCTAATATATATAGCAATGTCGTATATTTCTTTTCGATGAAACTAAAATCTAAATTAATGAACAAATTAAATAATAAACATGAAGAGACGAAGACAGGTAAAGCCGTAAATGAAAACCAATATTCGTAAGGTCTTCCAATTTGATAGGCAAATTTAATATTAATACACGCGGTTAGGATGATACATAAAAAATATAGAAAAAGTGATAACAGGCGATTTATTTTCCTTGTAATAAAAGGAATGACCAAAGCATATAAATAATATTGAGAGAATTCAAAGTCAAAACCTGACAAATGTCTTATTTGAATACCCAAATTGTCTAATAATTCGTACAAAGATGGAAGAATAATGGAAAAAAGAAATATAAAAAAGATTATTGGCTTATAAGCCTCTTTTTGGGTTGTTTTTGAAAATGCCATAATAAGAGGTAAAACAATTGCATATCCTAAAAAAGCTACCATAAACCATAGATGATAACTACTGATATCACAAAATATCTTTGTGAAAAAAGAAACGAGGGTGTGTTTGTCATTAATCCACCAATAAATTACAGACCATATAAAGTAAGGGATAAAAATCCTTTTAAATTTTTTGTATGTATTGACTTTGCTGTTTCCGACAAAATATAGATAAGCCGTAATTAAGAAAAAACTTGGCACACAAAATCTAGCTAAGGAATAATAAAAATTTATTATTGACCATTCTAAGTGATGATTTTTCATTATTGTATCATTATAAAAAAACGACATTGAACAGTGAATAAAAATTACACCCAGCATTGCGAATGTTCTTAATATTTCTATATTTAAATTTTTTTGCATTTACAATTCGCTATAAAAAATTAAGCCCTACAAAAAATTGTAGGGCTGGTTATCATGATGTATACGTAAAAAACTCAGAACTTGAAGGAAACAGAAACAGAGCCATAGTTGAATAACCCCCCTCTTTGTCCATTAAATTCTTGGGTTTGCCATGTCTGGGTATAAGCAATTTTATACCCCTTAACGATAACTGCTGCGCCGGCGACAATTTCGCCGACATCCCACTTTTTGGAGACATGTTGAGAATGAGAGTTGGTTGGGTTACCTTGCAAGGTGGAATTATAAGCGACAGCTTGACCATCGACACCACCAAACAAATACCAATTTACGAATTTTGTGCCAACATATGCATCTGTTCCATCATTGCCAGAACCAATGCGCGATGGTCCAAAATCACTGTCTAACCCTTGACCAAATCTGAAAATGGTACCGATTTGAGCATAAGTTTTATAGTTTCCAGCTGCACCATTGGCAGAAGGCAAGAAATCAAATTCAATTGGACCAGCTTTTCCAACTGGGAAACGCCATGTGCGCCCCATTTGTACTTGGAAGACAGGCATATTTTGTAATTGATTGTGCCATCCATTATTTTTATGGTCGCCAATAATGCTATGAAATCCATTTTGAACTTGTCTGCCTAAGGCAGCTGGCCCCATTACACCTGCCTGAATACCAAAAACACTTCGTGTATTATCTGTATCACTGATTAAATTAACGGTGGTTAATAAAACACCTGCATATGGACGGTCATGGGGTAATCTAGCATATGCCCTGGTATCACTTGGGGTGTACATCATTTGTTGTAATCCCCAATGAATACGTTGCATACCATCACCAAGCAAAAAACGATTCACATTGGCAATTGGTTCGGGTAAGCTGTCTGTTGGAGAGGTCCAACCAATCCGTAATCCATTGGTGTAATATTGATCAGACGTACCACTTAACGTTGAAGCAGCATCATTTTCCCATTGTAGGGTTAACGTATTGTAAGGATCTTGTTTAGGGGTGGCTTTTGCAGGTTTTAATTGCAAAGAAGCCACAGAAAGAATGGTTGTCGTCAATATGAAACCAGACATGGATAAACATTTTAGGTTGCCCATAACATCCCCTTACCTATAAAAGAACCAATTGAAGAATTTCTAAGTCTTTTATACGGGAAAGAAAAGAATTTTATACGACTTTTTATTCTAAAAGATTTTTTTTAAGCCAAACAGGAACAAATTTGCAACGCCCTATCAGGTCAAAAAGATTATTTTTCCTGATTCCACAATGCATTAGGAATCTTTTTTTCTAAGAATTCTCGATGTAATTCTATTTCTTCCTTAGTGGGTTTGATAAATATAGAGGTATGTTTTTTAATGCTTTGATAAACCTTACTTGTTTTTTCTGATCGTTGATTAGCAAATCCAAGACCTCTTTGACGACCACCTGTTAATTGGATATAGACCTCAGATAATAATTTACAATCGAGTAACGCATTATGGGTTGTACGTTCAGATAAATCAATTGAGAAACGCCGACATAATGCATCCAAACTGTTTGGAGATGAAGGAAATTTTGCCCTAGCTAACTGCAATGTATCAATCATGCGGTCCATCGAAATGGGTGGTCTTTTTATACGGTTTAATTCGGCATTCACAAAACGAAAATCAAAAGGTGCATTATGGGCAACCAAGGGATCATCTTGAATAAAATTTAAAAAATCATCAACAATTTCTTTGAATTTTTGCTTATCTTTCAAGTCATCCAGGGTAAATCCATGCACTTTGGTCGCTTCAATTGGAATGTCACGTTCTGGATTTAATAAAACATGATAAAATTTATCCGTTGGTAAATCATTAATTAATTCAATAGCAGCAATTTCAATTATTCGATCACCCTGATCAGGATTAACCCCTGTTGTTTCAGTATCAAAAAGAACCGATCTTTTATTCATAATAGACCTTTTTGCATTTGACAAATTAAGCGTTTCATTTGAAAAAAAGTATGAGCCTTAGATAATCCTGTTTGAATAACGATATCAGCTTTTTTACATTTTAATCGATTTGGCCATTGACTATCAATAAAAGCTTGGGCTTGTTCCCACGTAATTTTACCCCGTTTTAATATTCTTACTTTTTGAATTGCCATTGGGGCATCAACAACCAAGGTCTTCGTGCATAATTGATCTATTCCTTTTTCAAATAATAAAGGTACGTCTAAGATACACCATTGGTGACCTTTGGCTTGTGCCAGACGTATAAATTTATCCCTTTCTTTTGCAACTAATGGTAGAATAATTTGTTCCAATCGCTTTAAATTCTGACGATCTTGAACAATAATTTTTCGTAAATACTGTCGATCGAGCACATTATCTTTTACTGCTTTAGGAAAAACCTGGGTAATATGATATAATCCTTTGCCTTTAGGGCTTTGCAGTTGATGAACTGTTAAATCGGCATCAAATACTAAAAAACCATAATTACGGAAAATAGAACATATGGTGGTTTTACCCATACCCATACTGCCTGTTACGCCCAAAATTTTCATATTAAACCATTATTTCCTTAAGCTGCTGGCAACATATTCCGTTAATTCTTGATCAACGGTTGGATTAACACCAAACCATTTTTCGAACCCCAGACGTGCCTGATGTAACAACATGCCTAATCCTTCGACTGTCTTTAAACCTTTATCTTGTGCTGCTTTTAACAGTGGTGTTACTCTTGGTACGTAAACAATATCTGTAACAACCAGCTTTGGATGTGCATAGGTCAGATCAAAAGCAAAATCCTCTTTCCCCTCCATTCCCAAAGAGGTTGTATTGACGAGTAAATCAAACTGTTCTAAGGAATTAGGCCAATCTTCCCAATTTAGTTGATTGGCTTTTATATCCAGATCATTAATCAGTTGTTTTGCCTTTGATGATGTTCGGTTGGTAATGGTTATAACAGCCCCCACATCCGACAGTGCTGTTACCACAGATCGTGCTGCCCCACCTGCCCCCAAAATTAATACTTTACATCTTTTTAATGATACTTCTTGATCTAATAATGACGCAACAAAGCCCAGCCCATCTGTTGAGGTTCCACAAATGGTTCCATCTGGCTCAAACCACAATGTATTAACAGACTGCATTTTTTTGGCAGCCTCGTCGACACGATCACAACATAAATAAGCAGCTTCTTTATGTGGAATGGTTACATTGCATCCTTTAAATCCTGCGGCCACCATGCCTTGTATAACTTTTCTTAGATCTTCTGGCTTAACGGCTAAGGGAATATACGCGCCATCAATTTGGTAACGATCAAGCCAAAAATTATGCAATAAGGGCGAACGAGAGTGTTGAATGGGCCATCCCAATACAGCTGCAATTTTTGCCCTACCTGTGATTATGGTCATAATATTGTATAGTCCTTTAAAGCAATAGGTAATAAGAACGATAGGCGTTCCGCCCATTCTTCTTGCTGTTCAGAAGTTGTTATTAGATCTTGACGGATTTCAAGTTCTAAGTACGGGATATTCCTTTTTAATGCGTGGTTCGGCACTGTATAATCATTTTTTTCGGTCAAAGCATAGGGCTGATTGTCCCCAATAGGATACGCATAATTTTCCTGCAATTTTTGTTTAAAAAGCAATGAAAATTTGTCTGAATATTCATGCAAAATCCCAGCATGCCAAGGCCGTTTTTCCCCGTTTTGCATTTTTGGGGTAAAGCTGTGCAATGAAACAAAGACAGTATGAATATTTCGTTGCAAACGACAATCTAATAAGTCAGATATTTTTTGATGATAAGGCTGATAAATTTCGGTAATTCTGGCTTGTTGTTGTTCTAAAGAAAGGTTTTGATTGCCGGGGATTACGGTATCATCACTAGTGGGGGCTATTAAGGTTGGATTTAGTGTATTGCGATTGCAATCAATGACTAATCTTGAATAAGATTGTGTTATTAGGGTTGCATGTAATAAAGAGGATAACTTTTCCCCGACCCCTTTAATACCTATATCTCCTGAGATATGCCGCTGTTGATCTTCTTTGGTCAGTCCAAGATTTTTCAAAGCTTTGGGAAAAGTAAAACCTGCATGATCACAGACAAGAAAAAATGGGGATAAGGAATCAGGATTTACAAGCGTTACGGGATTTGGATCAGTATCACATAATAACATTGGAATATTAAACTTTTATAAGAATCATAAGGTTAATCAGAGTTTACCATTATTTACAAAAAATTAAAAATCTAAGGCTTTGTTTTTAAAAATACTAAAATATTGTTTGTCCATATGAATGATATGATCACTAATATTTAAATCAAAAGGATGAGCTGAACTTTGTAGGGTTAAAGCAAATTTTGTCTCTTGTTGACGCATTTTCTGTGAGAAAACAGTATGAGGTGTATAATTAATTGTTATTAGATTGATTGCATAAAGTTCAATGGCTTTTTTGATAATAACAGAAATAGAATCTAGGCCTTGATATAAAATATATTCATCACAAATTAGACGTTGTTGGCCATTCAAAAATAATAATCGTATAATATTTTTATTGGCTGTCTCTACCTTTAACTTATAATCATTTAAATAAATGATAACATCTTTCCAACGTCTAAGATAAGGTCGGTCACAACCATCTGGTGCAATTAACCGATCTGAGATTTTTCTTAAAATATCGATTAAAACAATAAAATTTTCGGGTATAGATGTTTGACTTAGTGTTTCAATGTCAGCTTCAAAAATTTTCTCTAGGGACCCAAAAAGATTTATTAATTTTTTAGCAAAAGGTTTTGTATCCTTCCGTGGAATAACCAAATAAAGCAACATCTCCAAAACTTCATAATCCTCAAGGATATCAGCCCCTTTTTCAAGTAACTTATTTCGCATGCGTACACGATGACCCATTCCGTTTAAATGAGTAAAAGGTTTGCTTCTTTTCGCAACAGGGGGTAAAGAAGAATTATCGTGCATTTATTTGTTCTTTTTATCTATACTCATCATGAAACTGAAGCAAAGGTAATTGTGAAACGGTATGGCCGAGTATCTTAATCAATTAAACGACACTCAACGTCAAGCAGTTGAAACAACAGAAGGGCCCGTGTTGGTACTCGCTGGTGCAGGTACAGGGAAAACGAGAGTACTGACAACCCGTTTCGCCCATATCTTGTTAAGTGGAAAAGCTTACCCAAATCAAATATTAGCAGTGACCTTTACAAACAAAGCTTCTAAGGAAATGAGCGAACGTATTGCTCAATTAATTGAACGTCCTGTTGAAGGATTATGGCTGGGCAGTTTTCACAAAATCTGTGCCAAAATGCTTAGAATGCACGCAGAGCTTGTCGGGCTGGCTTCTAATTTCACGATTTTAGATACCGATGATCAATTACGATTAATCAAACAAATTATTCCAGCTTATGGAATAGATACAAAAACGACACCCCCCCAACTTATTCTGGGAACTATTCAATTTTGGAAAGATAAGGGTTACACCCCAGAAAATCTGTCTTTAACAGAAAGGAATAATTCTGAAAAGGCACAGATCGCTACTATCTATACAGAGTATCAAAAACGTTTACAACAAATTAATGCATGTGATTTTGGCGATTTAATGCTGCATATGTTGACAATTTTTAATCAGCATTCTGAAATCTTGCACAAATACCAACGTTATTTTCGATATATTTTAGTAGACGAATATCAAGACACCAATACAATCCAGTATTTGTGGCTGCGTCTATTGGCCCAAAAATCCGATATGCCTGCCAATATTTGTTGTGTTGGGGACGACGACCAATCGATTTACTCTTGGCGTGGGGCAGAGATAACAAATATCCTAAGGTTCGAACAGGATTTTCCAGGCGCAACACTTATTCGTCTGGAAAATAATTATCGATCCACACCAGAGATCTTGGGCGCGGCCTCTGGATTAATTCAGATGAATACTCAACGTTTGGGAAAAACACTACGTGCTGCCAACTCAACATTACAAGGGGAAAAAGTAACTATTTCTTCGGTATGGGATTCTGATGATGAGGCACGTTTAATTTGCGAACAAATCATAAAATTACATCAAGAAGGATATCGTTACGGGGATATGGCTATTTTGATGCGTACAGGCTCACAAACGCGCCCCTTCGAAGAACGCATGATCGCCCTAGGGTTACCCTATAAAATTATTGGTGGTGTACGGTTTTACGAGCGTGCTGAAATTAGGGATGTTATTGCTTATATGCGCGTTGTCGCACAACCTGCAGACGATTTGGCTTTGGAACGTATTATTAACGTACCAAGACGCGGCGTGGGTCCTGCTGCTTTACAAAAAATCCACCAAATTCGCCGCGAATTAACCATTCCCCTCAGCGATGCTGTTGATTATTTATTAATTCATCAAGGATTAAAGGGAAAGATTTTTAACGAATTAACCCAATTAATGAACCATTTTGATCAAACGCGTAAAAAAATAGAACAAGACGGCCATATCAATGCGATTGAATATTTATTGGATATTTGCGGTTATATGGATATGTGGAAACATGATCCCGCACCTGACGCCACAGGTAGGTTAGAAAATATCAAAGAACTTTTCCACGCCATGGCAGAATTCCCAACGTTACTAGAATTTTTGGAACATATTTCGTTAATTATGGATAATGATGAGTTGTCGGGTGACGACAAAATCAACTTAATGACGTTACATGCTGCTAAGGGATTAGAATTCAATACTGTCTTTTTACCTGGATGGGAAGAAGGATTATTCCCCTCCCAACGTACTATGGATGAAAGTGGCAATAATGGACTTGAAGAAGAACGAAGATTGGCATATGTCGGAATAACCAGGGCTAAACAACGTTTATTTATATCCCATGCCGCCAATCGCCAATTATATGGTAGCTGGCAAACTTCAATACCAAGTCGATTTATAGAAGAAATACCTAATCAATTTACAAAAATAGTTTCTTATTTTAAACAAAGTCAAAGTTATAACGCACAACAAAATCGTTTTAAAGAACATCGTTATTCTCAACAATCGACATTAACGCACTCTACTGCATATGAAGGATCAAAATCTACATCTATAAAAAAGCCTTATACACCTCCTAAAACTAAATCTATTCCCGTTGGAAGCCGTGTGTTTCATCAGAAATTTGGCTATGGGATAGTGACTGGTGTTGAACAAAACAAACTGGAAATTCAGTTTGATAAATCTGGTATTAAAAACGTTATCGACAGCTTTGTGACCCTAGAATCATGACATTAAAAACAAAAAGACACGCAACCGCCCTTGAAACAATTTCTATTGTCGTTCCTGAGGAACATGTAGAAATATTTGAAAACGCTCTTGGCACTATTTGCCCCACAGTTGGAATTTTTGAAGAAGATCCTGATCAAAATTTCTGGCGTTTAGAAGGAATCAAAGACGTTGGTTATGGTGAAGAAGAATTAAAAAACGCATTAACTTTGGCCACCAATCTGACGGGAATTGAACCCCAATTGGACCGACATGCAACCAAAACAGAAGGATGGTTGGCCAGAACGTACGAAGCATTTCCTGAACAAGAAATTGGCAAACGATTTATCATCCGTGGAACTCATCTAGAGGACGTTCCCTCTCCTTCTCATTTGGTTTTGACACTGGATGCTGGCGTTGCTTTTGGTTCGGGGGAACATGGTTCTACACGGGGGTGTTTAATTGCGCTTGAAAAAATTGCCCATACAAATCCCCGTAATATTTTGGATTTGGGGTGTGGCTCTGGTATCCTTGCAATGGCTGCTGCGGCATTATTACATAAAAAAGTATTAGCCGTGGATATTGAACCTTGGTCTGTTCGTGCAGCCAAACAAAATGTTATTCGCAATGGGCTGCGTAATTTGATTGTTTGTGAACATGGAAATGGGTGGCTGGCCCCATCTATCCGTAAAAAAGCCCCCTTTGATTTAGTTTTTGCAAATATATTAGCCCGTCCTTTGTGTAAAATGGCTAAAAATCTGGCCATTAATCTAGCCCCCGGTGGAAAAGCAATCTTAGCAGGATTGTTAAAAACACAAATACCAATGGTTCTAGGGGCACATCAACGCCAAGGTTTGAAATTACAAGAGAAAATTATCCAAGGCAGTTGGGCAACATTAATTCTTTACAAGCCAGAAAAATCATGACCCATATTCGACACGCTATTCCTTCTGATCTCAGAGACATTTTAGAAATCACCAACCGTGAAATTATTTGTGGAACCGCTTTTTGGATGACGGTTCCCAGAACATATGAAGAACAAGTTCAATGGTTCGAAGCACGTCAGGCAGCAGGATATCCAGTATTTGTTGCTGTTAATGAAAATCAAAAAATACTGGGATATGCCTCTTATGGCTCGTTTCGTCCTTATGATGGGTATAAATATACTGTTGAGCATTCTGTCTATGTTGACCCAGCTGCCCAAGGGCAAGGTTTGGGGAAACAATTAATGCAAAAGATAATTAATTATGCCGAAAATCATCAAGTCCACGCAATGGTTGCAGGGATTACCGATGGAAATATTGCTTCTATACGCTTACATGAATGGTTTGGATTTAAACGGGCGGGCGTTTTACCCCAGACAGGCATTAAATTTGATCAGTGGTTAGATTTACTATTTATGTATAAAATTTTAACCCCTTCTTCTTAATTTTTCAATTTTGATTGCACCCTAAATTATGACCCCTTCTACAAAGTTAACACAGCTACGCCGTTTGTTGGTTCAACATCAAATCGACGGTTTTATTATCCAACGTGGGGATGAATATTTAAATGAATATGTTGCCCCCTATGCCGAACGTTTGTCGTGGTTAACAGGATTTGCAGGCAGTGCCGGTTTAGCGTTGGTACTAGAAAAGAAAGCAGCTGTTTTTTCAGACGGACGTTATATTTTACAAATGCAACAAGAATTGGACAGCCAGTGCTGGGAACATTATCATATTTCTCAAAATCCGCCTGTTGATTGGATATTGTCTGAAGGAAAAAATACTTTAAAAATTGGATATGACCCAAGGTTAATGAGCGAAAAAGATTTAAAGTCTTTTGCACATCCAAATATTACTATGATCCCTGTCAACTCTAATCTTGTTGATGCTATTTGGGTTGATCAACCTCCTCCTCCATCCCATCCAATTGTTCCGCACCCTGTTGAATTCTCGGGATTAGACCATCAAAATAAAATCAAAACTTTGCAAGAGGGGTTAATAAAATATGACGAAGATGCTTATATATTTTGCGACCCAGCATCAATTTGCTGGTTATTAAATATCCGCGGGTCTGATGTCCCTTATACCCCTATTCCCTTAGTCTATGCCATTATCACGCAAAATCATGTATCTTTGTATGCTGACTCCAATCAATATAGCCAGGATTTGACAAGGTTTTTAGGTAATAATGTTATTTTACAGTCACATGCCAATTTGGAAAAAGACTTAGAAACATTAAAAGGAAAGAAGATTGGATTTGACCCTGTGCAAACTCCAATTTGGTTTATTCAAACCTTAAAATTACATCAAGCAATTTTACATCCTCGTGAAAATCCGTGTATGCTATCCAAGGCATGTAAAAATCCTGTTGAGCAAGAAGGCGCACGTCAAGCCCATTTACGTGATGGAATTGCAGTTTGTCGGTTTTTATACTGGCTAGAACATGAAGGGATTGGGCATAACGAAATCGAAGTTGCCCATCGATTAAATGAATTTCGTAAAGCTGCTGGTGGCACATATTATCAAGAAGAAAGCTTTCCTGCTATTTCAGGTGTTGGTGCGAATGGTGCCATTATTCATTACCATGCCAGCCCACAACATTGTGCTGTATTACAAGAAAACCAAGCTTATTTAATCGATAGTGGTGGACAATATTTAGATGGTACCACAGATGTAACACGAACTGTTTGGTTGGGAACAGAAAAAGCCCCAGTAGCATTAAGCCAAGCAGCCACGGCCGTGTTAAAAGGTCACATTGCTTTGTCTTCTGTTATTTTTCCCAAAAAAACAACTGGCAGTCGTTTAGACGTATTAGCCCGTTATGCTTTGTGGCAAAAAGGCTTAGATTACGATCATGGTACAGGTCATGGGGTTGGCAGCTATTTGTCTGTTCACGAGGGTCCTTGTCGGATTTCTTCTTTGCCATTTCCTATAGCATTGCAAAAAGGGATGATTTTATCCAATGAGCCTGGGTATTATTTATTGGGTCAATATGGTATTCGTTTGGAAAACCTTTTACTTGTCATTGATGCTGACTTCCCTAATTTTTTACAATTTGAACCTTTGACATTAATTCCATTTGATTTAAAAATTATTTCTAAAGAAGATCTATCCTCGTCTGAAAAAGAATGGCTAAATGCCTATCATTATCTTGTTATGATGAAAATATCTCCTTTCCTTTCTAAAAAAGAACAAGAATGGTTAGCTAAAATTTGTTCACCAATAACATAGATGTGCCTTTTGGTTTTGTTAAAAAAGACTATAATGACCCACAAGATGCAGAGATTCTGCGATTTATTGCGATAAAAGGAATTGATTAATGACAAACTCCCCCATGATCCCAGTAACCCTTATTCCTGGTGATGGTATTGGTCCTGAAATTATTTCTGCGACGCTGGAAATTTTGGAAGCAATTAAGGCACCGTTTCAATGGGATAAACAATTGGCTGGTATGGCTGGGGTTGATTCATCGGGTGATCCCTTACCCCAAGCCACACTGGACAGTATTCATAAAACAGGATTGGTTTTAAAGGGTCCTCTTACCACCCCTGTTGGCAAAGGATTTCGTTCAATCAACGTTACTTTACGCAAAGAGTTTGGTTTGTATGCAAATGTGCGCCCAACGCGTACTTTGATCCCTGGTGGGCGATTTGAAAATGTTGACATTGTCCTGGTTCGTGAAAATCTGGAAGGTTTTTACGCAGCTATGGAACATTATATTCCTGTTGACGATGATCCAAAAGCAATTGCTACTTGTGCTGGATATACGTCCAGAAAAGAATGTCGTCGTATTGTAAAATATGCTTTTGATTACGCAGTGGAACATAATCGTAAAAAAGTCACTTTGGTTCACAAAGCCAATATTTTAAAAGAACTTTGCGGTTTATTCTTGGAAGAAGGTCGTAAGGTTGCCAAAGAATACGAAGGTAAGATTGCCTGTGAAGAACGTATTGTTGATGCATGTGCAATGGAACTGGTTTTAAAGCCTGAAACCTATGACGTTATTGTAACAACCAATTTGTTTGGAGATATCTTATCAGATTTAACTTCTGGTTTGATTGGCGGTTTGGGAATGCCGCCAGGTGCAAATATCGGTGAAAAGGCTGCCATGTTTGAAGCCGTACATGGTTCTGCGCCTGATATTGCTGGAAAAAATTGTGCTAATCCGTTGGCTGTACTAAGAGCATCTGCGATGATGTTAGAACATGTCAATCGTGCTGACCTTGCAAAACGTATAGAAACTGCAATTGAAAAAGTAGTGGTTCATGACAAAGTTCGTACAAAAGATTTAGGAGGAAATGCAACCACCAGTGATATCACCGCCGCAATAAAACAAGCCATCATTTAAAATACTTCTAATAAAGCGAATTTTTTTATTAACTTTTTTAGCTATAAACTTTATACTTAAATCATGATCATCAAAGGAGTTTAAAAGATGGCGAAGCCTTGTAAAAAAATATGGCACAGTTTGGTTGGCCTTGGATTTGCGGCCTGTGGTATCAGCAAAGTAATGGGTGTTGATATACAAGAAAAAAGATTTTCTGCTTTAAATTGGTCTGAATCGAATATGAAAACCCTAGGCGGTGCACAGATTGCCGGCGCTGCTTTGTTAACTTGCAAAAAGACCTCTAAATTAGGGGCGTTGTTGTTGGCAGCAACTGCTTTATGTTTATTTTTTACAGGACTTAAACATAATAGAAAAGAAGAATTAGCAATCGATAGTGTTGGAGTAATTGCTGCTTTATCTCTGTTATTTTGTAAAAAGAAATAATACTTTTGATGAAAGCTCTTCATAAATATTGAAGAGCTTTCGTTTATCTACATTTTACTTAAAATACTGGACAGTGAATCTAAATCTTGCTGAGAAGGGTTTGTAGAGACTTTCGCACGTTTGTTATTATAGCTTGCCAGCTGTTGTTCTTTTTTCTTAATTTCTTGCTGTGTTAAACTGTGGTTTGCTTTTGCTTTTTGTAGCTTTTGCCTGATTGACCAAGCTTGACTGTCAATTTTACTTAATTCATTACGACGTTGCGCAATATCGTTTTGCAACTGATTAGCCTGTTGATAGGCTTGTTGTGCTTGTTGCTGTTGTTGCAGTGCACTTTGTTGTTCTGAACCCAACTGATTTTGAAGATTTTGGGTTCGTTGTTGATATCCTCCCCCTACAGAACATCCAATACCTGAAAATAATCCAGCATTGTCCGGATTACATTCTTGGGCAGAAGCACAACCAACCAGCAACATTAAACTGCCAAATGTAAAAAAGTAACGAGAAATACGCATTTCAATTTACCCCCTTGGCTGACTATAACCAGCGGGCTGTGCCCCCATACCAGATGCCAACAAATTTTCAGCATACTTCAAACGGTTAAGGGCATCATCCGTTTGTTGTGCTTCCCTTGCTAATCTTGGATCTTGGGATAATTGTGCATATTGATGTATTTGACGGCTTTGTTCTGAGTAATAATTTATTTTATTCTTTAATTCTTTTGATGTGTTTTGTATGCGACCTAACTGCTTATTATATTGCGCCATTGATATTTTTTTAGCAGCAATTTTTTGATTTAATGTTGCAAGTTGCTGTTGTGCGTTATTCACTTGTTGGGCGGCATTTTGTGCATCAGCTTGTGCTGCCATATTAATTTGATGGGCTGCAGCAATTTGCTGATTTAATTGATCTTCACCGATTTGTTGATTTTGAGTACGGTTAGCGGTCAAGGCACCCACACCTGTTCCCAAAGCCGCACCACTTAATGATCCGATCAATAATCCTTTTTTACCACCAGCCAAACCACCAGCCAATGCCCCAAGTGCGGTTCCTAGTAATGCGCCTTCCCCTAGGGTACGATTATATTGGGCGTCACGTTGTTGTTGTCTATTTTGCTCCGGAGTTAAATTAACATTATATGTCGGAGAACATGCTGACAGTATCAAACATGCAGAACCCACTAGTGTTATCTTGTAAAAATTGATCTTAATCATATTTTACCTTTGATACTTAAATATTTCATCAGTTAAAATATTATTTCTATATTAAATTAGATTAAAATACTTCAGGAAATACAGTATTTTGTACTATATAGTTAAATATAGTGATAATTTTATCACCTCTGTGATGATCTATCAAAATTTATTAAGATTAATAATACGTTCTGATAACCGATATTTGTAAATAAAAAATTATTTATTTAACGATTACATACATTTGTATAATAAACCTTTACATATCTTAACTGGTTTATTTTTGATTGATGTTTTATGTAATAAAAAATGAACCATTGCGACTTTCTTTAACTTCAAAAAATAATTAAAAGATAAAAAGCATCAACTACTAACGCTAACAAACTGTAAAGAAACGATATGTAAAGGAGATAAAAAAGTGATAATTTTTGAAGGGGAAGAATTAGTTCTTCATTACCACGAAGGACATTCCGATTACATCATAATTACATTTAACGGAGCTTACGAATATCATCACGCACGTAATACTTTTTTTCTAGAACCTGTTGTAAAAAAATATGACATATCGTGTATAGGTATTAATTCTAAAGCTGACTTATATTATTTGATCAAAGAGATGGATAGGGTTATTGATTTATGCAACGATATCACAAAAAATTACAATAAAATCATTATTATGGGACTATGTATGGGAGGGTATGGTGCCATAAAATATTCTAGGCGCCTGAATGCTGATGTTGTTTTTACAATGAATCCGAGATATACTCTTAACGAAAAAGACTACGCCGTGGTAGATTTCGTTAAATCCATAATGCATAATTTTTCTCAAGAGGAAATTGAGAAATCTACTATCCAAGCTGAAGATGTGAAGGGTAAAATCTATATCGGTCATGATCCTATTGATATTTCAGATATTTCAAAGCAAGACCGTCCTCAAAAAGAAGTTTTATTAAAAATACTACCTCACGCAGTATCAGTCCCAATTTATTTTTCAGGACATATTACCATTCATCATTTACAAGGGTCTCAAGAAATGAAACACATTATTGATGCACTCGTACATGGTGAAGATCAAGAGGTTGTAAAAGCTGTCAATAAGGTTAGAAAACATCACATAACTAATATCTTAGTTAAAACAAATGCATTAATGTCAAAATATCCATTACTTGTTTATAAGATGTTAACAAGTTTGACTTTTCAAAAAGTTAAAAATAATCATTTATTATTGGAAGATTATCCTCTTCGTTTGAGATTATGCTATCTTCTTAATACTAACGGATATCAACAAGAAAGTTCAAACTATTTAAAGCTAACTTTTTTTTATCGTTTGATGCGAACTCTTTCTCTTACAGACATTCAATCTGCATCTATTAACTCATACCCCTACGTCATATCTTATAATGGTTTTTATTTAGGTTACAATTTCATTACAAAAAAAATTGAATCAATCGTCAATTTTTATGAAAAAAAATTTTGCTTGCCGTTGCAACTCTACAAGTTGAACGGGAAAATCAGACTTGTGTGTGTTCACCAAGGTGTAATTTTTGCCATTCAATATGGTAAAGAGGATTCCTTTGACTTAGTGCTATTACCAAACACCACTACAGAAAATAGCGTTAAGATAAGTTTTTCTGATTATCGTCTCTTCATACAAACCAAAAGTAAAAAACAATATATTTGTGTATCTCCAAATGGAGACATTGCTACAAGTAATCAATTAAAAGAATGGGAAAGCTTTACTGCGATACCAATGACCTATAATAACGATATTAACAATGGATGTCTATTTTAATTGATGATTGCTAGAAAACTAACTTATGCGCTTTTTTACTCTTGTTAAGTCCTTATTCATCATGGGGATATTTAATTACACCATGTCTTGTCTTACTCCTTTCTCTGTCTTTGCACAATCTTATCAAGATCCCGTTGTATCGCTACCAAATCAGGGTAATATTCAAGGTGTTTTCTCAAATAATTTAGCTGTATTTAAGGGTATTCCATATGCAATGCCCCCCATCGGGACATATCGATGGATGCCCCCTCAACCAACAAAGAAGTGGCAAGAGATTAAAAAAGCAACAGATTTTGGCCCCAGCTGCCCTCAACTCTCAAATAATTGGGATAAAGACCCCCAATTATTTAGAACAAATGAGGATTGCTTATACCTCAATATTTGGGCACCGAGATCCTATTTTGAACATCCAAATCAGCAACATACTTATCCAGTTATGGTTTGGATCCATGGGGGTGGATTTGTTTCTGGTAGCGGGTCTTTGGATATATATAACGGTGCAGCTCTTGCACAACGGGGGATCGTTGTTGTTACGATAAATTATCGTTTAGGACGTTTTGGCTTTTTCGCTCATCCAGCTTTAAAAAAAGAAAATGAAGAAGACAAATGGGCAAATTATGGGTTGTTAGACCAAATTTTTGCTTTGCAGTGGATACAAAGAAATATTGCCTCTTTTGGGGGGGACAGCAACAATGTTACAGTTTTTGGGGAATCTGCAGGGGGTGCTTCGATCATCGCGTTGATGACAATTACCGAGGCGAAGGGATTGTTTAATAAAGCAATCATTCAATCTGGTACGGGACATAACAGAGCTTTCCCACCTATTTCTGCCGAAAAAGCAGAAGCAATAGGGGTAAATTTTGCATCTAAACATCATATAACTGGAAATGGTGCGCAAAGTTTAGAACAATTGAGGGCTTTACCAACTGATAAAATTGTTGATGGATTAAATCTACAAAATTTTCAATCAGATTTATTTTCTGGTTTGGTCGTTGATAATACTACATTACGAGAAACATTAGATGATGCCTTTAAAAATGATCATTTTTATCCTGTACCAACATTAATTGGAGATACTGATGGCGATGGTTTAATATTATCAGCAACTAGCCTGGATGATTTGGCAAAGACACTAAATACAACAGTTGATGAAATTAATAAAATTTACAATCCAATAGGTAAGAATTCACAAACGAAGGTACTGCATCAAGTAGTCGCAGATTTACAAATTATAGAACCTACGCGCTTATTGGCACGTCAAATTGCTCAAAAGCAAACCCCTGTTTATCGGTATCGTTTTTCGTACATCGCTAATGTAGCCAGACCTTATACTTCTTTTGGGGCCCCTCATGCTTCTGAAATACCTTATATTTTTAATACATTAAACAAAGTTTATACTGATATTACGCCTCAGGATACCGCGATGTCCAAGGCAGTTATGATGACTTGGGTAAATTTTGCCAAAAATGGCATTCCTCATATTGATGGTTTTCCAGATTTCCCGTCAATGCAATCGCATCCTGAAGGCGTGTATAATTTTAAAACTGATGGAATTATTTTTGAAAAAGATTCCTTTAAGTCTCGGCTTGATTTTATTGAGCGTCAATTAGATAGAAAAATGAATAAAGAGCAAAATAGCCCAACACAAAACAACCGCCCAAAATATCCCACACGTTAAAACCTGATTGCAAGGCAGGCCTTTAATGGCCTGCTTGATAAAGCATTCATTCACATACTGTAATCACTATCAATTTATCAATAAATCGTTACTTAATGTCGTTCAAAATGACAATAATTGTTGCTCAAATTATCGAATAAATAAAAAAATGAAAGAAAGCTATAAAAACACTAGCCTAACGGTCTATTAAATATTATTCCCTGAAATAACAAATATCCAATATAAGATAAAGATGTTTGAACATATCCAATTTTTTGATGTTTCGAGGGACGTATGTCTAATTTTTCCTTATTTTACAAATCATTACGTAAACAAACCCCACTAAGGGACAAAATTACCGAAGCGACACGTCGTCCAGAGCAAGATTGTGTACAAGATTTGATAAAACAGGCAACTTTATCAGAAACGATGAACGCCCAAATCACTGCTCACGCAAAAACATTAACCCAATACCTCAGAAGCCATCGTCATCTGACAGGTGTTGAAACACTCGTCCAGGAATTCTCTTTATCTTCTGCCGAAGGCGTAGCCTTGATGTGCCTTGCAGAAGCCTTACTGCGTATTCCTGATCAAGCAACTAGAGATGCTTTGATTCGCGATAAAATTGCAAATGGCGATTGGACCTCGCATGCTGGATTTCAAAAACCATTATTTACCAACGCAGCAGCTTGGGGATTGGCAATTACGGGGAAACTAGTACAACCCGTAAAAGAAAGCAATCTAGCCTCCGCATTGGCAGGTTTAGCCAAGCGTAAAGGCGAAAAGTTAATTCGTCAAAGCCTAGATATGGCAATGCGTATGATGGGTGAACAGTTTGTTTTAGGGCAAACCATTCATGAGGC
Organism: Commensalibacter oyaizuii; assembly: GCF_029953265.1. Lineage (NCBI taxonomy): Bacteria > Pseudomonadati > Pseudomonadota > Alphaproteobacteria > Acetobacterales > Acetobacteraceae > Commensalibacter > Commensalibacter oyaizuii. The sequence goes on along the minus strand of NZ_JASBAO010000001.1, from coordinate 499,085 downwards.
CCTTGATCATAGCAAAAAACTTGAAAAAATTGGTTTTCGTTATTCATATGATATGTTAGGTGAAGCCGCCATAACTCATCAAGATGCTGAACGGTATCGTTTGGACTATGAAAACGCTTTACATGCTATTGGTAAAACAACCCAAGGTCAAACCTTATATGACCGTGCGGGTTTATCAATCAAATTATCTGCATTACATCCCCGTTATTCACGATCGCAACATGATCGTGTCATGCAAGAATTACTGCCAACGTTAACCAACTTGGTTATATTAGCACGTCAATATAATATCGGAATTAATATTGATGCCGAAGAAAGTGAACGCCTTGAACTATCTTTAGATTTAATGGAAGCATTATGCCATCATCCAGAACTGCAAAACTGGAATGGTATTGGATTTGTCGTGCAAGCTTATGGTCGCAGAGCACCTTATGTTTTAGACTACTTAATCGATTTGGCTCATCGAACCAATCGACGTTTGATGATACGTTTGGTGAAAGGGGCATATTGGGACAGTGAAATTAAAAGAGCCCAAGTCGAAGGACAGTCTGATTTTCCTGTTTATACACGTAAGGTTCATACAGATATCAGTTATATTGCTTGTGCTCGTAAATTATTGGCCCATCGCGACGCTGTATTCCCACAATTTGCAACCCACAATGTCCGTACAATGGCCACAATTTTTGCCATGGCTGGCCGTAATTATGACCCTGAACAATATGAATTCCAGTGTTTGCACGGTATGGGTGAACAACTATATAGTAAAGTTGTTCAAGCAAAACATTTGTCACGTCCATGTCGAATTTATGCACCTGTTGGAACCCATGAAACGCTGTTGGCATATTTAGTCAGACGTTTGTTAGAAAACGGGGCTAATTCATCTTTTGTAAATCAAATTGGTAATGATACAATTTCTATTGACCAATTGATTGCAGATCCAGTGATAGAAGCAGCATCAATAACCCCTGTTGGGGCGCCTCACCCTGCTATTCTTAATCCATTATCAATTTATGGGGATAAACGCAAAAACTCTAAAGGTATAGATTTTAATAACGAATTTACTCTTGACGACATTGCTGCTGCCTTAAAAGCCTCCCCTACCACTTGGGAAGCCCAACCTTTATTAGCACAAAAAAATGCTAAAAATAAAAATATTGCAATTGATGTTTTAAATCCAGGGAATCATCAAGACAAAGTTGGAACCGTTATTGAAGCTTCTACAGAACAAGTAGGGCAAGCCATTCAGTCCGCCAAGAAAGCTGCTAAAACATGGGCTGCTACCCCTCCCAAGGAGCGAGCAAATATTTTGTTGAAAGCTGCGGATCTTTTGGAAGAGCAGATTTATCCTTTGCTTGGATTAATTATTCGAGAAGCAGGAAAATCCTTTCCAAATGCTTTGGCCGAAGTTAGAGAAGCCGTTGATTTCTTAAGATATTACGCAATCAATATAGAAGAGGATTTTAATAACAAAACCCATGTTCCAGTGGACGGACCTGTTGTTTGTATCAGTCCTTGGAACTTTCCTCTTGCAATCTTTTTGGGTCAAGTCTCTGCAGCGCTTGCTGTTGGGTGCCCTGTCATTGCTAAACCCGCAGAAGAGACACCTTTGATCGCAGCACAAGCTGTGCAAATTTTACATGACGCAGGCATTCCAAAGGACGTATTACAATTATTACCTGGTAAAGGGGAAATTGGTGCAGCACTTGTTGAACACAAAGATATAGCGGGCGTTATGTTTACAGGTTCAACCGCGGTTGCGAAAGAAATTTCTAAAATTCTTTCCAAAAGACGATCACCCAGTGGTGACATTATTCCATTTATCGCTGAAACAGGCGGACAAAATTCTCTGATCGTTGATTCTTCTGCATTGGCAGAACAAGTAGTATTAGATATTTTGGCATCTGCTTTTGACAGTGCGGGTCAACGCTGTTCAGCATTACGCGTACTATGCGTTCAAGAAGATTGTGCCGATCGTGTAATAACGATGTTACGAAATGCTACCAAAGAGTTAAATGTCAATAATCCAATTGCCTTAAACACAGATGTAGGACCTGTTATTAGTCAAGAGGCACTAGATCGTTTAAATAAGCATGTCGACTATATGCGCGATCAAGGGTTTAATGTCTGGTCTTTACCTTTGCCTGACGATGCAAAAAATGGCACATTTATGATGCCAACAATTATTGAAATTAACAAAGTATCCGACATTCCAGATGAAGTATTTGGCCCTGTTTTACATATTATCCGTTATCAACGTGATAGTTTGGACAACTTAATTCAACAAATTAACGATACGGGCTATGGTTTAACCTTTGGTGTACATTCACGTATCGATGAAATGATTGAATATACGACCCGTAAAATCCATGCTGGTAATATTTATATTAATCGTAATATTATTGGTGCTATTGTTGGACTGCAACCTTTTGGTGGTCGCGGATTATCTGGTACTGGACCAAAAGCGGGGACCCCTTTCATATTACGTAGATTATTATCTAAATGTCCTGCTTACACACAGTTACCAGGGCAAATCACTCCTGCTATTGCTCAAGATTGGATGAATTGGCTTAAAATTCACCAACCTGATTTTTTACAAACGGCCAGTGAAATTTTATCACATACACTAGTTGGTACAACCATAAAATTAAAAGGACCTGTTGGCGAAGAGAACAGTTATACTCTTGCACCACGTGGCCCAATTTTATGTGTGGCTCAAACCAAAGAAATATTATTATATCAAATTACTTTGGCCGTTAATTGTGGAAATTCGGTATTAATCTTGGCACCTGATACAATTACACAATGGTATGAACATTTATCCCATGAATTAACTTTAAAAATTAAAAAAGTAAAACGCGCTGATGAATTTCCCTGTGTTGTAATTCTGGGTGAGAAAGGGTATGACGTTTATGAACAGTCACGTCAATTACTGGCCTTTACCCCATCAGGTATTGTCTCTGCCTTTGATGTGGATAAAAATCACAACCCAAGTGATTTCTTAATGGAAGAGCAATCTGTCAGTGTTAATACAACAGCTGCTGGAGGAAATGCCTCTTTAATGACCATCGAATAATAATAAAAAGAGGCTTTTTAAATCTAAAAAGCCTCTTTTTTACAAAATGACAAGTCGTACCCTGGAAAATGTATAAAGAAGTCAATAAACTTAACAAGCAAAATAGATATAACTTAATTTATACAAAGTTAAATTTGCAAACTATTATAAATAATATTTATCATCATAAATTGCATGTACAGCCCTCTTAAAGATATGAAATCTGTGCCAAATATATTCATTGATTAATATCTATACTTAAACCTCTATTCTATCAATATAACAAAATTAAGAATAAACTTGGTCAAGAACAGCCTGTAAAAATTCCTAAAAACATTATATACAAGCTATCTAAACTTAATGCCAAAAGTGGCCGAACGAATTTTGAATGGTCATTATTTCTTATCCCTTGCCTGAATTGGGGAGATAGCACTGATTTGTTGGATTACATAAGCAACGGTCCATTTACCCTTTGGTGTCGACAACAAATTTTGAACTTGATCAGCAAAAAAGGCTAGATTGTCTAAATTTCTAGTTTTATAGGCTGTTGTCACCATTGAAAATTGCTTGCTTTTATCGACCACTGGTGCCGCATCTGCAATTTGACGAATTAAGTCTAAATATCCTTCAACGGATCCTTGTAAAATCTTTTTGTGATTTTGCACGTTGGCCTGGATATCTGCCTTTTGTTTATCGCTTAACATTTTAAGGACGGATAATTCTTTTTCCAGTAAATTAATTGTATGTTGATGTTCCCATATATTCATTGCCAAAGCAGAAGCGGCCTCAATTTGGGCACGCATGGTTGCAGCTTGTGCATCATTGCGGGCCCTGGCATCTGAATCAAGCTGAGCTGAAATACGATCAAGACCTGCTTTGGTTGTTGCTTCTGTTGTTTGGCTTTTTAATGTTTGGATTAATTGATGCGTATCTGAAGTAATATTTTCAGATTTTTGTAATATTGCCTTGAATTCATTATCAGCCTGTGTCGTTTCTTGCAAACTGCCCAGACTGGGTCCTGCAATAACAACCCTGAACCCCATCGTTGCCAATTTTGTTGGGGCATTAGTATTTGAATCGTACAAGGGGATTTCTTCGCGTAAGGCCGTGTTTAGATCAGATGGGTTAAAGGTATAATTTCCTCCTTTCACAATAATTCCCCCTGTTTGTCCATGTAACCGCCCTACTCGGTTTAAATGATAATAATCCTGCATCATTTGGCCAACTTCACCCAACATATCATACAGCCCCAAAGGATTGGGTTTCATCGCCCCAACAGTCTGTACTTGACCATTCGCCAATTCAGATCCTGCCATTACGTATTGCTCTATTCCTTCGGGCATTGGCCACGTTGGCGATAAAAAATCTGTATTGCTGACTTTATTTCCCCCTTGGGCTGCGTAATACCACTCAGCCTCGGTTGGTAAACGGATAAATCCAAAACTATTATCACGTTTTGGTAAAGATTGCTTGGCATTTTGTAACAGCCATGTTGACCATTGTCTTGCAAAATCCTGAGCATCAAACCAAGACACATTATTTATTGGTTTTTGTCCATTTTGATCAACATTAACGCATTCCTTACCAGCATGCATAATGGCGTTATATTGATTACGTGTGACATCATATTTACCAATATAATATAATTTTACACTAGATTTTGATGATGGAAATGATCCAGCTAGAGCAGATTGATGGATGTAATTACTATATCCTTGATCTGTATCCCCTTGCCCCATTTGAACGGATATATCATCCAAAACACCACCTTCAGAAGGGACTTCAACGGCTCTAAAAACCATTGCCCCTCCGCATGGCATGGGTAACGTAAAATCGCCATCCATGGGATGTGGATCAATAAAATTTTCAGGCCATGAAGGATCTGCACTGTATGAAGCTGTGGGAATACTTATTCCCATCGCGATTATAATCAGTATTTTGCAATTCATAATGCCGTTATTCCTTCCCAAGGTTGAATTCTGGCGGCTCGATTTCCTGATAACAGACTGACAATTATTCCACCCGTCAAAGTCAATATAAAACTGCCCAAAATAATCCATATGTTTAATAAGAATAAAGCATGCCCTTGCGGTAAAACAGTATTAAACAAATAATTGATTAATTGCCCAGCCCCCACTGCAGCCCCCAATGATATTATAACCCCCAAACATACCAAAACAGCCCCTTGTATTACTGGAAAAATCATCAGATCAACAGCACTAAAACCATTGAACCGCAGCAAAGCCAACGACTTACGCTTACGCTCTGTATTAGCCCATAGTCCTGCGCCTAATGAGATACACAACCCCAAACCCCCAAGGGCAGCAACACAAATAAAGAGTAAAGATAATCGATAATCTAGGGATAATAAGCCAGAAACATCCCCTGCTCTTGAAACAATATCAATTCCTGATTGCCGCAAATCAGCATCAATTTTAGGTATTTCAGCAAGGTTATGTGTGTATAATCGAAATCCCGAATAAACAGTATGGGATGGTAAAACCAATTCCTGTAACGTATTGGGCCAAGACATGACCCCATCTTGATAAGACTCAATCCCCACGGCCAAGGATAACGTTACAAACGCACTGTCTTGATCTGTGATAGAGCTTGGAGCTATTCCGATAATCTTTAAGGTAAATCGAGTTTGCTGTTTTTCCCCTTTTAAAATACGATTCAAATAAGCTGTAATTTCATCCCCTTTCTTAAGGTGTAAATGATTGGCAGCCGATGAGGAAAGAATAATTTCGTTATTATTGATAATAGATGGGGTAATATCTGTTAATAATGGGTCCCCTTTTGCAGTTGGAATAATCGTAATATGACGACCACTGCCAGGGTCGTTGGCTTTTTCCATAAACAAACTGGCTGCTAATGTACGGGTTCTTGGTGCTAAAAACTGAACATCTTTTCTATTTCTTAATGAGTTTAACACCTCATTAGAAAAGCTGCGGTTAGAAACGTTAACAATTTCACGAGCATGAGGATCTTCTAATAATGTCTGTCGGATACTGGTCAAGACCCCACTGCGCAATCCAGCAATTACAATCAAAGGGGCCAAAACGGCAACAATCCCTAGAACAAGGCACAAGGATAGGATAGGTTCACTTTTTAAATCCTGCCATGCTAATCGTGCAGATAATAAAAAATGAAAGCGTTTATACATTACAAACCAACCTTGTCGTTTGATTTTGTGGATCCAGTTGACATGCAACTTCGGTCAAGCCGTATTTTAGGGTACGTTGTGTATCATGTGAGGTCATAATCAGCGCTGAATTGCTTTCTGCAACAGTTTCAATTAAAAGCTGCAATATTTCATCGGCCAATGAAGGATGTACAGAGGCTGTTGGTTCATCTGCTAACACAATAAAAGGACGATTAATTAATGCCCTAGCCACGGCAGCACGCTGTCTCTGCCCTACAGAAACCTCATGCGGTTTTTTTGAAATAATCGATGCAATTTCCAGTCGTTTTACTAAATGTTCAAACCAACTTTGATCTTGTTTAGCAATTAGATGTTGTGGCAATAGAATATTGTCTTGAAGGGTTAAAAATGGAATTAATCCAGCTGTCTGCGGAATAAACCCAAACAAAGAGGCCCTTATCATTGCCAAATCATCACGACGATTAAGACGCCATTTGTCTAAAATATCAATTTGATTGCATAAGAATATTTTGCCCCTATCTGGTCTTAGGGATAAAGAAAGAAGACCCAAAATCGTACTTTTCCCACATCCAGAGGGACCTGATATTAAAATCTTGTCCCTTAGCCTTATCCGTGCCATGGCAATTTCAATGGCAATACCGCCTGTAAATTGGCGAGATATTTTCTCAAGATAGAATACGTCTTGATTTTGCCTTTCTGGTGCCATCAGGGCAAGGCCTCTAGCGGTACGGGAAATACAGCTTCTCCTGGATCTTTGCTGCCACTTAATTGTACCCAAAGATCTGGATGAGCTTGATATTCTTGATATAAACGTAGACGACTTTCCACATTATTTAATACCGTTCTTTGCGCTATCGCCCCCATGGCTAACCAATCTTTTTCAGAAATATTCATAATGTCTGATTTATAAGGTAACCCTTGCAAATATTCGCCCAACATTGTCCCTATTTGCTGAGCTTTGGCAATCTGACTGGGATCTCTGGCGGCAGCGGCAAAGGCTGATCGTAATTGTGTAAAAAATGTTTGGGGTTCTGTTCGGCCAGCAAGACCCGTTTTTAAAATAATTTGTAAAGCTTGTGCTAAATCAGACAATTGATTACGAGTTAATAATACCCTAACTTTTATCGATTTTTTCATAGGATTTGTTAAATCGCGATCAGTCGTATAGCTGGAAACCACGTCTGGTGCTGCTGTTTTTTCTTCTTTCCCAACATAAGCTAATCGCATGGCTTCACTAACAACCTGAATTTGTTTTTGTGCAGCTTTATCTTGGGCGGTTTTATCCTCTGGTTTTAAACCTGCAACGGGACGCCCCGTTGTATTGGCAACTTGTTGTAATAAGGACGTAGATAAAGTTTGAATTACTTTGCCGAATTCTTCTGGTGTTCCGCCTTTTACTGGATAATAAAGCGACCCTGCGGTTCCAAATTGGCTTAATGCTCTATATTGTTTTTCAGCTTTTTTATGGTCATTGTTTTTCTCGCCTGCTGGGGTTAATAAATGAACCACAAAAACAGCAACATTTTTAGATTGTGCCAGTTGTCTTATTTCTTCGATCCCTAATTTTGTAATGCTATTAGGGTGGGTTGCATCCCTAGCGCCTGCATCTGTAACCAAGATCAAATAGCGACCAGCAGCCTGATCCCAATTAATTTCGTCCAAAGCTGTCTTAATACCAGCAATTGCATCCTCATCAAACGATTTGGATGAAACTTTAGCATCATGAACTGCTGCAATTGAGGTATTAATAGCATCCAATGGTTGTGAAAAATCAGGCTTTGCGTAAACTTTGGTTTCATACTCCAACCCTGGATTATCTTTTAAACTGTCACGATAAGCCACAAGACCAAAGCGAAAATTATCTTTTACAGCTGTGTTTTGAATGGTGCTAACAACGGATTTTACAGCTTTTTGCGTTTGTTCAATATACGGCTCCATACTAATGGTCGTGTCCATTACAAATACTAAATTAGCCTTAAAATTCCTTAAATTAGCAGGTGAAGCATTGGCTTGATTTTTTCCTGTTTCTGCTGGGGCAGAAACAACATGTAACAATCGCAACGGTGGCCCACTGGGGCGTTCAACTTGTTGGGCATCTAAAATAGGTAACAAATAAAAATTCTTGGTAATATCAACATACGTTGTTGGTTCAAGAGCCACGACTGGACCTGGGTTTTCTGAAGTTGCTGCTTGAATTAACTCTTTTGCTTTTTGTGCGGCATTGGGATCAGTCATTAACTGTTTTTCATCTTGTTCTGTTTTCAAAAACAAGGAACGTTCACGACCTGCGGGATTGGTAAATGCCCCAACCAATGTATGTGACCAGTTCATTACCTTATCAACAGGAACCCACCCCACAACATGTCCCTGAGTATCGGATCCGACCTGTATCCAATCTTCTTGCCCCTGCTCGTTTTTATGGCGTTGATAAACATAAAAGACTTTAAACCCCTCTATGGGTTGGGTATTTTCAGCAGAGGGCTGTTGAGAAATTGCGACACCTGGTTTTGTTATAATACGTTGGTATAAACTATGTTTGCCCTCAATCAATAACGGTTTCGATCCATCGTTATGGTTTTCAGAAACAGACGGTAAAACAGGATCTAATGATGCACCATAAACATAACAACTGTCCCCCATTGTCAGGCACGTTGCAATAAAACCAAGCGCAAGAATATGATTTAATCGAAATATACTCATGGCCAGAAATCCTTTAATGTTAGCTGTGCCATCGTATCCCCGTCATTTGCCTTTTTTGTTAACCATTCTTTCAAAGCTGCTCTTGGTAGTTCGGCTTCTTTAGATCCGTTTTGAACAGCTTTTTGAAAATAACGTGCTGCTTCCCTCATATCTGGGCTTGGAATGGCTCCTCCAACTTTAAAATCAACAGGACTATATAATTGTCCCAATTTTAACATTGCTGTTTTGTCCCCCTTAGAGGCTGCATTTTCTAATAATAAAACCCCATCATCGGCCTGTTTATTGGCCAGACGTCGATCTGCCTCTTTAACGATAAGTGCTGTATTGGGTGCCTTATTAATGACATCTGTCACCGTCATTTTTTCCAAATTTTCAGTAAATTGAGGCGGTGGTTGGGAAGGCGCAGGTGGCGGTGGCGGTGATTTTTTAGCAACCTCTTTGTCTTTATTTTCCTTTTTGATCGCTTGTGCTTTTTGAGGCGAGGGTTTTTGATAGTAACCATACCAAATTCCAGCACAAGCCCCAAGAATACATATTCCAAAAATAGCTGACAAAATCATTGGCAAAGCAGAGCGTTTTTGCTTAATTTCATCTACCAATGGGGCTTCTTCTTCTATGTGGATGGGTGCCATACGTTCTGGAATACTATTTTCTTCAACAGATGGTTCTGGAACTTCGTCCATTTCAAGTTCCGAAGATTTTTCCTCTTTGGGGGGTATGGTTGATTTTGGTGCTGTTGCAACAACACCTTTTTGACCGCTTCTTTTGCCAACGATTTCTGGCCAAATTATCGTTTCAATAATATTCAATTCAGGAATTTTCAGCTGGCAAGGACTGCCAGGTTCTAAAATATCTGCCAAACTATCGGCATCAAGGGTTAATAGTAAATCGTCCCCCCGTACCTCTTGATGGATAATCGGTTGCGATATAATTGCAGGAAATTGAGGAAAAGCAATGGTTAAATTTGTATCCAACTGCCCAGCTTGACCAATAACAGTAACAATAGCCTCGCCTGGTGATGCAGCATTAATTTTTAACTTAGCATTCATGAGGTTTATCCTCCAATACAGAGATAATTTGGCCTAATAATGCGTTGGCGGCGGGGTCTATACCTTTTAAATCAGAGGCACCAGCATTTTCCTCGAAACGTTGTACCAAAGCCGAAATCCAATCTCTAACGAAACGTTCATTATAAGGAATCGGTTGTTCAGGTAACACCAACAATCCTGTAGGGGCTTGCCTTGGCATAAATACCCGCTCCCCTTTTAACCCTCGGGTCATTGGTTTTTGCTCAGCTAAAACATCAAAATAGCCCAACCAATTAACAAAGTTACCAATTTCAATTTCAGCCAATAAAGCCTGTGTTTCACCACTTAATGCTGCACTCCCTGGTAGCGATGCATTTTTACGTAATTTATTTGCCAATTGATCTCGTAAGTTCAATCGTCTGGAAAGCAACGATAATTCAGCAGTCAAAGCCGTTAATTGATTAGATGGCACAAAATAAGTTTGTTCAACATGATCCTGACTGGCAAAATGATCCATAACCTTGTTCCATTTATCCAAAGCCAGATCTGCATATTGTTCATGGCGATCTTTGGCGGTCTCGGGTTGATTGGAATCAGAATCTTCTGCAGTTGACGTATCAACGGCATCAGGGAACATATCATCAAATAAGCTGTCGACATCACTGGTTCGGCCCATCAAAAATTGCTGATTTGCAGATTGTGTTTCCAAACTATGCCATGCCTCTTTCATCTGATCGCGCGTTACCTGTAAACCTGACAGTAAAGGTCCAAACATTTGCGATTCAACACATTTCATCAAGGATCTAGCAATGGTTTGTGCCTCTATTGATGCTTTACGAATGGCTTCTTCCTTGTTTCCACTGTGATGATAAGGGGAAATAAAACGTGCTAAATTTACTGCCAGTTGTTCTGTCTGTGCTGAGATTTGTTCGGCTTTTAATTTCGCATCGCAAACTTTACCTAATGCTTGTGCCAAATAGGTAATTCCACCATCATTAGGTTGTAATACAGCCTCCCAGGCCTGATCTGGGTTTGCTACATATCGTTGTATTGCCTGGTTAGATAAATAAGATTGGCGCATCGTTTGGACCAGTGCTTGGGATCTGGATGCTATGCCTGATTCTTTATGAACGCCATCAATATCGTCATAATCCATAACGGCCGGAAAGCTGATAGAAGGGCTGCGCAGCCAATAAACATTATTAAATGGCTGATCGTTTTTCCAATTTTCAACCCAACTGCTGGCCTTAAAGAAATCTAGCAAACTGGCATTAATACGGGCTGTCCAACGGGCACCAGATGAAGGTTCATCCCCCTTTTTTTGTTCGAACTCTCGATCAAATTTTGTTAGAACGATAAATAAATTATCCCTTTGTTTTTCACGATCTGCTGGGGTTGCACCGATACTACTTTTAATCCAGCCATCAATCATAGCAGGCAGAGTGGAAACATTTTGAATGGAATCCCCAATACATAACAGCATGGCAGATATTTCACGCTCCACCTCATACCGTTGAAATAAATAGGCAACTTTGCCGCGTAAAAACAATCTACCTATTGCTTCTGGTGCTTGTAAAAAGGCTTGAGGTTCATAAATTATTTCTCTTGAACGTGCGCCTGGAAAATCTAACAGATCAGTTTCTTTTAAAAAATCCCAAGGGGCCTCACCTATTGGAACAGTAATTTCTGCTGTTAAGGCGGTAACCATAGATCGATTTATCGTTACCTCTTTGCCTTTGGTCGTCAATAATGTGATATGATCGTCATAAGTTTCTTGTCCAAGGGTAAACAAGGTTTCCACGTTTAAGATACTTCTTTCCCTTGGGCGCAAAGCATCTGTACTACAATAAACAAGATCCGTTTGTCCCAGCTGCTCTAAAATTGTCAATAAAGACGTGGCTAATTTTGTAAATTCAGCAAGACCATTCCACAAAGGCGAAAATAATCGCGCACATTCCCTTACTGAAACATAAGGGATAACATCTTTTAACTGTTGCCAATATCCATCCCCCAAATTTTCCAGACGTTGATGGTCTGGATACAAAGCTTGTAAATACTCGACCAACCCCTCAATATCGTCCAAATTAATAATTTCATTAACAACTTTTTCAGATAATGGTTCAGAGGGTGAAAAAAAATTATCAGATATTAAAAAATCGGTCGATTGTTCTTTCGTTTTAAAATCTTCTAAGGAAGTATTTGTTAAAATCTTAATAACATCAACAGCCGATAATAACCTTAACGGCACGGGCATGGACTCTTGAATAACATTGGGTTTTGCCGTTGTAAAACGGGATACAAGCCCTGTTGACTCGTTTCCGCCCTGTGGGTTCATGTCCTGCAGAAAATTTAATTTTTCATCATGATAATAAGCATATAAAGACTGCCCAGGTTTGGTAGCAAGGCTAGAGACCAAATAGGATTTTCCAGACTGTGAAGCACCAAAAACAGCAATGGCTGGAGGTTGATGAGAAGCACGATTTAATTGGCGTGCCTGCCTTCTGAAACGTCGTAAGTTTGCTGTAACGGTTTCTATATTCCCTTTGACGGCTTTTGGATTATCATGAAACCATGATAATGCTTGATCTGCTGCTGTTGACACAGCATGATTACGAGCCTGTAAAGTTTTAATCATTGTTTGAAATCCTTCAGACATCCTTATCTGTTCTTTCCCTAGGCCAACGTAAAGCGACCTGTGTCGCGCCAATAGCCATCAGCATTTTGCATGGTTTGTAATCTTAATGATAATATTCTTACGGGGTATTGCTCTCCGTTATGATCGGTTACTTCGGCAATTTTGAATTGTTCACGATCAGAATAGTCATTCTTCTCTTGTTCTTTATCCAAATCAATATTTTGTCTGGCAATTTTTACAGTTAATGGCAATGCAACCCTGTTTGCACCTGGAAAATTGCCAAACTCTAACGTATAAAGTGGTGAGGTCGGCCAACGCTCTATTCCCAGCTGACGAAATCCGATACGGGTTGTGTTTTCAAAGTCCGTGATTGTAAAGCCTGCGTTTTCTACAACATCGCTTTCTAAATCTACGTTAGACATCCATACATTTTTATCTCTTAACTGTCCGTTTTTCTCCAATCGTCCGATAAAACGTGCCGTAGAATACATTTTCAAATCCCGTGTACGTAGCACAAAATTTTGTAATTTCCCTTCGGCTTGAAGACATAACGAAGCCCCAACCACCACGGTTGTTTTGGGGTCATTAATCCGATTACGTGCATCCCGAAATGCATAATATGCACCAACCCTGTAATGATACATACCAACAATTCGATGTGGGGGAACTGGCATAGCAGCAGTAATCATATCAACAATTCGTCTGAACCGTGAAGGACGCCCTGATACCAGCAGTACATCGCAATCATATGCCCAAATAGCTTCACATAAATTGGATATAACCTCGCCCATAACGTGAGAAATGGCTGCTTCTATATGTTGAATTTTTACTGAAATCTGAACATCAGCGATATTGAATTCTTTTGCCCCAGCCTGTTCTGCCTGACGATGAATATAAAGTGCAGACCGCTGAATATTTTCTTTGTCTTCACCCAATATATCCCGCACGTAAAACGAGGGTAATCCCTCGGTATTGCGATCCGTTATCGATTCATATTTGGCTAGAATAGCAATGGCGATTGGTTCTAAAATTGTATTAACAAATAAACGACGTAAGTGACGTTCCTGCTCGGATTGTCCCCCCCAATCCTGGCCGATTGCACGACTTAATAAGGCCTGTGTATCAACCACGCCTGCTTTCTTTAATGCATCTTCGAGTAGGGGTAAAATAACATGCGTAATTAAATGTTCTAATATATCGTCCCCAGCAACCTTGAAACTTTCTCGAAATTCTTGTTTGGGGCAAATTGTTTCACCTACAGGCACGCTATAAGAACTAATCATCAAATCTGTTGTTCCGCCACCAATATCCAAACTGGCAACCCGAATTGACGGGGATTGAGATATATTATCGCCTGTTGTATTATCGCGCATACGGCCGTGTAGGCGCATAAATTCATCAACATTGCCACCAAGCCGTTCTGTAATTTCGTTATACAACCATACGATTTGCGTTGCCGTTGCCTCATCTAGACGACATTGTAGTTTTGGACGTGTATTAAAAGGCAGACCCAACATTTTCCAACATAAATCAATGGCAGCCTTGGTTCTGGTTTGCAAAACTTTTTGTTCTGCTACGGGCATACCAGGGGGGATTGTCAAAACAATAGATCGTAATTTTCGCATTAATGTCTTGTCTTGGCGTTGCTCACGATTTTGCGGGGAATTCATCTGCAATCGAGCTTGCATCAAAATTTCGACAAACATAAAGGTAAATAATGCACTACGGGAAAAATTAGGCTGCGTTGCTATATTTGCCCCTGATGCACGTTCTTCATCTGATAGAACACGTCCTTCTGGAGAAATTAACGCCATAAAAGCCCCTGTTACAGGGGGATCAATGATGCGACCACCATCACTGATAGAACGACTGTTGTATCGCCAGCTTTGTAAAGATAAGCGACTGTCCCAAACATAACGTTTGGGCGAAGATAATCCTGTTAACCCTTCGTTTCCAATACGTGTTCCTGCCAGATGTGCAGCTTCGAAGCCGACCCGAACAGGACTGGGCCAAAAAAATGCTTTGGCCCGTCCAGAACGTCTTGATAAAAGGTCACTGCCGAAATTTGCCTTGGCAAATTCAATACAACTTGGAAATGGTTCATCATATTCCAAATGAGGGCGGGACAAGTCACGTAATATTAAAGGATAACTACTGGAAAAATTTAAATCCTGCCCTGGATGATCTTCGATTAAAATCCCACAACTTCTGGAATTCCCTAAATCTAGTACTAAATCAACCTCGACAGCATTTTGTAAATTCTTATTTTGTTCCCCGTCCAGCAAATGCAATACAGGCATTTGTTGCGTTAACGATAATATATGTAATAACGTTTGATAGACCGCATAATGCCAGCAAAAATACTGATGATCTGTTAAATTCTTAGATTGTATTTTTTTCTGGTTGTCTTGATGAATTTTTAATAGCCAATCACCAACCCAACCTTCATTTAAAAACCAAGCAATATCCTTTAAAGAAGTAACGAATCTAAAATGATCTTGCCTTTGGCTATCTTCCAAAGTGGGGGCATTATATACCCCTTTTTCCACGGTTGTTTCAAGTGTTGTATCAATCACCAAATCAAGATGAATTTTCCCGTCTTCGTTTTGTATAAAACGACCCCTGACCCAATTTCCTGGGCCATTGCGAAAAAAATCATTACCATTTTGTTCAGATGATACGGATGCAAAAAAAGGCATAGGCAGCCATTGATCCATTAAGGATTGTGCAACTGACCGCCACGAAATATCGTATATCTGATCCTCTGGTGGAACTTGACCAGTTTCAGGGTCCTTGATTACCCCTGTTTCTGTATCCTCTATTAATCTGTGTAATATATATCGTGGGCTACCATCTTCGTATTCACCATTACGTTCTTCCCAAAACCAGCAACGTACACTTTTAATTTCTTCAACAGAAAAATTAACTGGCCAAAATTGTAATCCGCTGTCAGGTATTAACGTTATGGTTCGGGTCATCTTGCGTGTATTCTCCTGATATTTTAATATCGTCACAATTTATAATAAATTTACAGTAAACTATATTCATTTTTTTAAATAAATTTAATAATCAACTTTAAAAAATAATACCGATCCTTTATTCTGAAACAATTTCTTACTTAAAAAACGTATAAAAGCCATAAATTCATACCATCGTCCCACGATTAACATCTTTTAATCATAACGCTATTTTGTACTAAATATAAATGAACAATTCTATTCAAAACAAACAGTTACAACTTATCCCCATTGTTGCGGCTATCTCCTTTTTTATGGCTTCGTTAGATGGAACCGCTGTTAATACAATTATTCCATATCTAGCAACTGTTTTTCATTCCCCATTATCAACAACCAAAAACATCATCATATTTTACATGATCGCAAATTCTCTGTTTATTCCATTAACGGGAATTTTATGTCAAAAATATAGTTGTCGTATAATTTTTTGCATTGCCTTGATCGTCTTTACTTTTGGTTCTTTATTATGCGGCATATCGCAAACATTAAATCAACTGCTAGCGGCACGTATTATCCAAGGTATTGGGGGTGCGTTAATGTTACCTGTTGGACGGTTGGCAGTGATCCAAACCTTTCCCAAAGATCAATTAATCAAAGCATTGGGAATGGTGACAATACCAGGTTTAACAGGTCCGTTAATTGGGCCAATTGTTGGGGGCATCATTGCATCTTATATGCATTGGTCTGTCATTTTTTTGATTAATATCCCTTTTGGTATTGCAGGAATTTATTTCGCTTTACGCTTTTTTCCAACAACGACAGATAAAAAGATTAAAATCGATTTTTGGGGTTATTTACTCTTTGCCGTTTCTATTGCTTTAATGACCTATGCGCTTAGCTTGTTTAGTGAAAGTCAAGATTATACACGCCCTGCAATTATTTTATTAATTGGTTTATTATTATCTGGGGTGTATTGGGTACGTTCTTTTTTCCATGATCATCCTTTGTTTAATCCAAAATTATTCAAAATTCGCAGTTTCTCAGTTGGAATTATTGGAAATTTAGTTGCTCGTTTGGGTTGTGGTGCTGTTCCATTCATGATTCCTTTAATGTTGCAACAATTAATGGGGTTGTCCCCTGTTGCTTGTGGTATGGCTATGATACCCCTAGCTCTGTCCTCTATTATTGCTAAACCTTTCGTAGCAAAAGCCATTAGATTTGCTGGATATCGCAACTTCTTATTTATTAATACTTTAATTCTAAGCGCATCTTATGTTTCATATAGTTTTGTTGATGAACATTCTACATGGACGCTTTTGGTAATTTTGATGTTAATTACGGGTTTCGTTAATTCGATGCAATTTACAGCAATGAATACGGCCACCGTTCTTGATTTATCCCCCAAACGTCAACCAGCTGGTAGTTGTTTGTTATCCACTGTGATGCAGGTTTCTATGGCTTCTGGGGTCGCAGTTGCTGCAATTTTACTGACTTTGGATGAGAAAATCCATATTCATGCCCTACCTGCCAGTCATTTTCATTTTACTTGGATCTGGCTTGGTGGATTTACGACCATCAGTGCTTTTATCTTTTTACTATTACCTAACAAAAGAATATAATCGCCTCTATTTTTTAGTTGATGTATTTGTTGTAAAGAATAACATGTGACGCGCATATGAAATCCAAACTTTGCGGGTTGCAAACCAATCTGATCCAATTAACATGTCCATTGAATCCTGTAGTGGGGACACAGTCAAAATAGGGTTATGCTCAATTTCATTGCCAAGTTGAAATGTCTTAAAGTGATGCCAATAATAACGCGTACTGCGCATGTCGACACCACTGGCAATTCCACCAGGATCTTTAGTCAAAGTTTGATAACTAATACCCATTTGCAACACTTTGTGAAAAGCAATGATCCGCGATCTGGCCCCACTATCTAATAAAGCGACCAGTGGATAACGATCAACGTGAACTTGTATAAAAGGACGATGACCTACCATTTGCAATCCAACTTGTTGCATTGCATTTCCCCAAAATGGCGGCAATTTGCATAACATCGAACGTGCCTGTACATCCCAAAATGTTAATAATTTTTCAGGTACATCGAACTCAAGATCAAAATGAGATAAAATATCCCCACCAATTAACCCAATTACCGGAATATCAAGACGTGGATATGCAGGTAAATTGCCCAAAGGCACAGATAGAGGACCAATCGTCAGTTTGCCCAATTTAATATGATTAATCCATACATTTTGTACTAGATCTTGGCCGCCTCTTGGTCCTTGAACAACTGTTTGACGATTAGGGTCCAAAGGCAAATTTAGAGATCTTGCCCCCTGAGGTGAAATCAAGCTGCCTTCTGACCCTGTATCTACAACCATGTTAAAAGGCCGACCATTAATTTGTACTGTTGCAAGTAGGAAACCATTTACATCTTGTAAAGATACTTGCCCCACTTTCTGATACGAACATGAATTATTTTGGGCATAGGCCTTGGTCACAGCATTCAATAAAACAGCACTACAGAAAATAATAACATAAAGTGCATAATTAAAAGATTTACTCATCACTTTTTTCCTAGTGGGCGCGCGGGTGTGTTTTTTCCCAAACTTTTAATAAATGAGCTTCGTCCATCAACGTATAACGCTGTGTTGTTGACAGACTGGCATGCCCTAACAAAGTTTGAATACTGCGTAAATCCCCCCCATTTTGCATCATATGCGTTGCAAAAGAATGACGCAGCGCATGGGGTGTAGCCATATCCGACAATCCCATCATTCGTCGATAGGTTCGCATTGTTTTTTGAGCAATGGAAGGATTTAGACGTTTACCTCGAACACCGATAAAAACGGGACTTTCACCTTTGGCAATGCCAGGGTAATGTTTTTGCCACTGTAATAATGCCTCTCCCACTATGGGAAGGATTGGGATTAACCGTTCTTTGTTGCCCTTACCTGTAACTTTTAAAATCCCATCTTTATCGTTCATTCCAGCATTTTGTAGATCAGCCCAATTTAAACCCAATGCTTCGGATAATCGCAAGCCACACCCATAAAGTAATGTAAACAAAGCAACATCACGATTCTGTGCCATTGGAGATGGATCAATAATGGCAATATCTTTGGCAAGGGTTTTTGCTTCTTCTTGTGATAAGGGATGGGGCAAGGGTTGTTTGACTTTTGGGGTGGTAATTAAACTGGGTGCAATATTTTCAACCTGATGAAATCTTGCTAAATATTTATAAAAAGATTTCAATGCCGATAAACGGCGACGGCGAGTACGAATTGCAGCGTCTTGTGTATGCCTTCCCTGTCCCAGATGTGGATTCTGCAAGGCTTTTTTATTCTCATAAGCCAACCAAGATCGTAAATCAGTATGAGATAATGTTGACAAAGTCTGTATCGTTGGTTCTTGACCAAAATGCGAAGTTAGAAATTCCAAAAACCGCACCAGATCTTGCTGGTATGCTGTCAAACTGTGGGGCGAGGCTCTTTGACTATTTTTCATCCAACTTAAAAATTGTTGTAATAATTCGAATGCTAACATTTCTTAATATTGCCCCTTTTAGATATGTATTTAGCTATTTCCATAATCCGTAAAAATGATGCAGGGGACCATGGCCATGCCCCACAGATAACTGAGAGCTTGCCTTTAATGCTTGACTTAGGTAATTTTTTGCTTTTTCAACAGCTTTGGGAACCGTTGTTGTGGATAATAAAGCCGTAATCGCAGACGATAACGTACATCCAGTTCCATGGTCATTTTTGGTAATCAAACGCTCATTAGTAAATTCATAATATTCGTCAGTATTACATAAAACATCTTTACAAATATTACCCTCTAAATGCCCCCCCTTTAGCAAAACCCATTGAGATTTAAATTGCAGCAATTGTTGTGCATTTTCTAACATCTCATCAATAGAAATAGTATCTTTCTTTTTTAGTAGGACGCATGCCTCGGGTATATTAGGGGTTATAATGGTCACCAAAGGTAATAATTGTTCCCTGATGGCGTGTATTGCAGCTTCGTTAATCAAGGAATCTCCACTTTTGGCAACCATAACTGGGTCAAGAACAATATTTTTTACAGAATAATACTTTAATTTGCTTGCCACAACGTTAACAATATCAGCGTTCGACAACATTCCAATTTTAACAGCATCGACATGAATATCTTCAAAAACAACATCGATTTGTTCACCAACGAAATTAGCATCCATATCACGATATGAACGAACCCCCATCGTATTTTGAGCAACCACAGCCGTAATTACAGACATTGCATAGGTACCGAACGCAGAGAAAACCTTCATATCCGCTTGTATCCCTGCGCCGCCACTGGGGTCTGTTCCTGCTATGGTTAAAATATTTTTAATCATCTTGTGCCTATCATTGAAAATATACCTAACTTTTAATATAAAATATCCAATTAAATAAAGAAGAGTTATTTTAAAAAATTATTATGTAATATGTTATATGCAAAAATTGGAATATTGCTTTTTATATTTCCATTACGTCTTAAGCATTGATAAAAGAGAATATTAAAAGCGCACAAGCTTTGCACCTTTTGATTTAATATAAAGAAAAATTTATAGCTGCATATCATCATGTAGGGGCTACAATGATTTACTATTACTTAGTTGTATTTATTAAATTTATTATTGGATTTGCCATTATTATTTGTTATTTCAATTTATCTGGTAAAACGCAAATATCTCAAATGTCCCCTATTGATTTAATAGGTAATTTTATTTTAGGTGGAATCATTGGTGGCGTTATTTATAGTGACACTATTCCCTTACATACTTATATCATTGTATTAATTATTGGCACTTTTTTAATGCATATTTTAAATCGGGTTGCCAAAAAATTCGAAATATTCAGATCTTTGGCTGTCGGTGACCCGATCGTTATTATTAAGAATGGTTCTTTGATGGTTGAAACCATTAACGATAAGCAAAATAAAATTGATATGTTCAATTTATTATCTATCTTACATTCAAGAGGTATTGGATCCTTACAAGAAGTACATTACGCCCAAATTGAACCTAACGGTCAATTAACGGTATTGACGAAGCAAGAAAATGAACCTTCGGTTATTTTAATTTTACGAGGCAATATTCAAAAACTCCCCCTAGAATTGTTGGAAACAGACGATCACTATATTACAAATTTATTAGAACAGCATAATCTAGCACTAGAAGATGTTTTTATCGCAGAATATTATAATTATAAAATTACCATAACCTTAAACGACAGAAAAAAAATCAGCGTTGACGTTAATCTTCATAAAAAAACCTCAGAAATCGAGGCATAACCCCAAACAATTTTAACATAAAATTCATTTATATGACCAACCCTATCAGCCTTCCAGTTTTGTTGCCTTATCCTTTCAAAGAACCCTTCGATTATGAAATACCGCAATATTTAGATGTTAAAATTTTGGTACCTGGAACATTGGTTATTGTTCCATTGGGGAACAGAAAAGAAATAGGGGTTATCTGGCAACATCACAAATTACCCAAAGGATTGGATTTCTTAACATCCTCCCCTAAAAAATTTACAAAATTAAAATCTATTCTTTCTATTCTTCCCTTACCCCCTTTACCTTTTGTTTTACTAGAATTTATTGATTGGGTTGCGGCTTATACGCTTTCCCCCTCTGGTTCTGTACTAGCCATTGCTTTACGCGGTGTTCAAACAATCATGGCTAGCAAAAATCATCCCCGTACTGGATGGATGCTCTCTGCTCAGATACCCAAAATTACACGCAATACACCAACACGAGAAAAAGTATTAACATTTCTAAAAGATAAAAAAATCCCTTATACGACGCAATATCTTGCCAAAACATTAGAGGTTAGTGCCGGTGTGATCCAAGGACTAGCCAAAGCAGGCGTTATTGAGGAACATAATCTCCCTGATACTTCTTTATTTTTAAAACCTGATCTTAATTTTAACGTTCCACAATTTTCGTCAGAACAACAAGCAGCGGCAGATTTTCTTTGCCAAAAAGTTATACAGCAACACTATTCTACAACATTATTACAAGGGGTAACAGGTTCAGGAAAAACAGAAGTTTATATGCAGGCTATTGCTGCCTGCGTTGAAAATAATAAACAAATTCTTGTTTTATTACCAGAAATTGCTCTGTCAACTCAATGGGTGGAACGCTTTGAAAAACGTTTTGGGGTGCGCCCAGCATTATGGCATTCTGATTTAACCCCAAAGCAGCGTAAACAAACATGGAACGCCATTATCAAAAATGAAGTTTCGGTTTTGGTCGGTGCACGTTCAGCGTTATTTTTGCCTTTCACAAATTTGGGGTTAATTGTCGTTGATGAAGAACATGAAACATCCTTTAAACAAGAAGAAGGTATTATTTATCACGCCAGAGATATGGCCATTGTTCGCGCCAGATTATCAAATTGTCCCGCTATTTTAGTATCAGCAACCCCGTCCCTAGAAACATTGATGAATGCCCATCATCATAAATACGATCATTTAGTACTAAATAGTCGTCATGGCGGTGCCTTAATGCCTGATGTACAGATTGTTGATCTTCGCATAACACCACCCCAACGTGGATTATTTTTATCACCACCCTTGATAACAGCAACTCAACAAAGGTTGAAAAAAGGGGAACAAGTTCTTTTCTTTTTAAATCGGCGTGGATATGCCCCCTTAACCTTATGTCGGGCATGTGGTTATCGGCTAGAGTGTCCTCATTGCTCTGCATGGTTAGTGGAACATCGAAATACCCAACGGCTGGTATGTCATCATTGTGATTACTTTATTCCTATTCCCAAAGAATGCCCTCATTGTAACGCCCCAGACAGTATGGTACCTATTGGACCTGGTATTGAACGCATTACTGAAGAAGCACGCAGCATATTCCCGGATGCCAAAATTTTGGTGATGTCCAGTGATAACCTTACCAGCCCCAAGGCTACTGCTGAGGCTATTAGACAAATTGATCAGCAAGAGGTCAATCTGATAATTGGCACGCAAATTGTTGCCAAAGGATGGCATTTCCCTTTTTTAACGTTAGTTGGGGTTATTGATGCCGATCTTGGACTTAGTGGTGCTGATTTGCGGGCATCAGAAAAAACATTACAATTATTGCATCAAGTAGGTGGACGGGCTGGACGTGAAAAATCACCAGGCACTGTTATGTTGCAAAGTTATCTAGCAGATCATCCTGTTATGTCTTCTTTGGTCAAAGGTGACTTTGATGCATTTATGTTACAAGAGGCTGCTGAACGTCAAGCTGGATTTTGGCCCCCTTACGGCAGGCTAGCCGCAATTATTATCAGTGCAGATACCAATGAGAATGCTACACAAATAGCTTTTGAATTAGGTCAATATGCGCCAAAACAAGATGGCGTTATTGTTTTGGGCCCTGCCCCCGCCCCTTTGGCTTTGCTACGTAATCGATATCGTCAACGTTTTTTATTAAGAACGCAAAAACATATTGCTATCCAACCCATCTTGTACCAATGGTTATCTTGCGTAAAGCCTAAGAAAACTATTAAAATTGATGTGGATATTGATCCTGTATCTTTTTTATGAAGCTTATAGATTTAAAATTCTTATGAAAAGTAGCGTCAAAACAAGTATATCTTATTTGATACTCTTTCCTTGTTTATCCATTAATTTTGCAATATATGCACGTGGGGAAAATCCCAATCGTTGTTTAAATACCGTACTAAATGCACTGGGGCTGTCATATCCAACCTGCAAAGCAACATCGGTAATATTGCCCCCTTGCGTTAACAATTCCAAGCCTGTTTGAATACGTTTCCTGCGTAACCATTCCACACAGGTCAAACCTGTTTGTTTATGAAACTGACGGGCAACTGTGCGTTCACTCACATTTAACTGTTTTGCAAAATCTGCGACAGACCATGGAAAATCTAAATTTTCAGAAATCTGCTGGCATATTTGATAATAAGCACGATCCGTTGGATAGGGCAGTTCAAACGCGTATAAATCAGACAAGTATCTCAATTCATTTAAAAATAATTCGATGGTCCATTCTTCAATTGAATGGGGCGCGTATTTCATTTGCATCCCAATTAATCTAGGCATTAAAGCGTGCGCCAACGCTGAAATATTAACCACCTGCGTTTTATAAGGGAAATCCGCCCTGGCCAGTGGATCGACAAAGATACTGTATAGATACGTATCTTTTAACATTGTTAATCGATGTTTTGTCCCTGCAATAATCCAAATGCCATCTTTTTCCGTGACAATTGATGAACTTGCTTGCGTTTCAACGCGGATTAATCCTTGTTGAACTACCAATAACTGGACACAATTGTGATGATGGTCTTCTTGTTCAAATGCATTTGAGAAATGATATTTCTTTACCGAAAGTAAAGACACGTGCACCCTTTCATACTGAATATCTGTCTTTTCCTTATATTCATTATTTTAAATGAATACCAATTTAAAAAACTGTCAGTTTTAAAAAGAAAATTGTCGTTCTCTAAAAAGTAAACAAATACGACCCATGTTATACTGATTTTCAACAGATAGTTAATATATAGTATGAAATCAAAAGCAAAAGGTTTAAAAAAGTGATTCCTAATCCAGAAACAAAATACCGTCCTTTTCCCCCTGTCCATTTTCCACAACGGACATGGCCCGATAAAAAAATTACGCAAGCCCCTATTTGGTGCGCTGTTGATATGCGAGATGGTAATCAATCATTGATTAATCCAATGGACCACGATCGAAAGATCAAATTCTTTAAATTATTGATTGAGTGTGGATTTAAAGAAATTGAGGTCGGTTTCCCCTCTGCTTCAGAAACTGAGTTCAATTTTGTTCGATTTTTAATTGAAAATGACATGATTCCTGACGATGTCACCATTCAAGTATTAAGTGCAGCACGACCAGATTTAATTGAACGCACATTTGAAGCCTTAAAGGGTGCTAAAAACGTCGTATTTCATATATATAATGCCACGGCAGAAATATTTAGACGGATTGTGTTTAATAAATCCGAAGATGAAATCATCGAATTGGCAACATCGGCAACACAGATTGTCAAGGATTTATGTACAAAATATCCAGAAACAAAATGGACATTTGAATATTCACCTGAAAATTTCTCGTTAACAGAGATCGATTATGCTATACGGATCTGTGAAGCAGTTACCAATGTTTGGAACCCTTCAAAAGAACGACCTATGATTATTAACCTACCCTCTTCTGTCGAGGTTAATACCCCAAATGTGTTCGCAGATCAAATTGAATATTTTTCGACTAACTTTGCACAACGTGATAAAATTACCTTAAGTGTACACCCTCATAATGATCGCGGAACCGCAGTCGCCACAGCAGAGTTAGCATTGATGGCTGGGGCAGATCGTATCGAAGGATGTTTATTTGGAAATGGCGAGCGCACTGGTAATGTTGATATTATTACCTTGGCAATGAATATGTATACCCAAGGAATTAATCCTAAATTAGATTTTCATGATATTAAACGTATAGTTGAAATCGTTAAAGAATGTAATGAATTACCTGTTCACCCACGTCATCCTTATGCTGGTGAGTTGGTTTTCACTGCATTTTCAGGAAGCCACCAAGATGCAATTAAAAAAGGGTTTCAGGCACGTCAAAACCAACAACATTCTTATTGGGAATTACCATATCTGCCCATTGATCCTGCTGATTTGGGTTGCAGTTACGAAGCCGTTATTCGCGTTAACAGTCAATCGGGGAAAAGCGGGGCCGCATGGATTTTACAACAAAATCATGGGATTGAATTGCCCCCCCATTTACAACGGGAATTTAGCAGCGTTATTCAACAACAGACCGATCAAACAGGTCACGAGTTAACCCCTGCTGAAATTTGGGACATTTTTCGCACGCAATATGGGTTAAAAAATCAAGAAAAATTGGTTTTGCAGGAATTTAACGTTGAACAAAATGCACCAAATAGTACTAAATTGAAATTAACCTTGGCTATTAATGGTAAAAAAGTCACTTTGGAAGGTGTAGGAAACGGAGTTCTATCTGCCGGAACCGCAATCTTAAAAGCAAAAACCCAATTAGATTTTCGTATCGTTGAATATAACGAACATACATTAGGAAAGAGTAGCGATAGCCGTTCTATTAGTTATATAAAATGTTCAAATAAGAATGGTGATAGTTTTTGGGGGGTTGCAATCGATAATGATATTTTAGGATCTTCGTTAAAAGCATTATTAAATGCCGTAAGCCAATTCATCGATTAAGAAATTTTATAAGCAGGTCTGAATAAAATTCAGATCTGTTTGTGTAATGTATACTTAAAGAATTTATTTGTGAATTGCTCTTCATTCAATTGATATTTCATAATATTTTTATATCGAAATAAAAAATTAAAACTCGCACAATACTTGTTTTTTCTTTATGATACCCAACAACTAAATACCATCCCTTTATAAACAAATGTTGGAGAAATCATGCCTACCGCAATTGCAATTCCTTCTGATTCCTTAACGGAAGGATTAATGGATCGAAGCAAAGAATTACTAATCGTCACTCATAATGGACGGTTTCATATTGATGATGTTTTTGCCTTTACCACATTGGCCATTGCATTGGACTTGGATAATCGTCCCTTTAAAGTGGAAAGAACACGCGATCCAGAGATTATAGAAAAAGCAGATATTGTTTTTGATGTCGGTGGGATTTTTGATGGAAAACGTCGTTTCGATCACCACCAAATTGGTGCCCCAGAACGCGATATTAAACAAACCCCAAAAAATTTAGAAGGCACAATTCCATACAGTTCTGCTGGTTTAATTTGGCAGGCCTTCGGTTTAGATGTTATTCAAAAACTAGCCCCTGATTTAGATGCAAAATCACGTAAAGTGGCCCACGGGGTAATCGAAAAAGCTTTGGTTATTCCCATTGATGCAATCGACAACGGCAAAATGCATCCTGAAAATGGATTAAATTTTTCGTCAATTATTAATGTGTTTAACCCTGCTTGGGATACTGACGATCAATCTACACAGCTTGAACGTTTTTTTGAAGCATCAAAAATTGTCAGAACTGTTTTAATTTATCAATTAAATATCGAATTTGCCCGTATTCGTGCCATCAGCTGTTGTGAAGAGGCATATAAATCCAGCCCTGACAGTCGTATCTTAATGCTGCCTCGTTGGATGCCTCATATTTATCCAATATTCGCACATGGTTGGAATACACAGTTGGTTATTTATCCTGCTGAAAATGAATGGCGTATTGGCACTGTGCCTATTCGTATGCACGGCAATGACCGTCGTCGGTTATTTCCCAACAGTTGGGGTGGACTTGAAGGCGAAGCACTAGAAGCTGAAACAGGTATTAAAGGTTCCAAATTTGTTCACAAGGGTTTGTTTATTGCCGTTACAAACAGCAAAGAATCTGCCATTGCCTTGGCTGAAAAAACTCTGGGCGGTTAAACATACTATATCGCCACCATAAAAATATAATGCTTTTTTACGATGCATTTATTTTGCCCTATCTCTTTAAAAAGAGTTTAGAAAACATTTTCTAAACTCTTTTTATTTGTATCTATTTATTTAAATTAACACATAGATATTTAATTTCTAAATAATCTTCGATACCATATTTTGATCCTTCACGCCCTAATCCAGAGGCTTTGATTCCCCCAAAAGGTGCCATTTCATTTGAAATAAGACCAGTATTAATACCAACAATACCATATTCTAATTTTTCAGAGACGCGAACAATTCTGGACATGTCATTGGCATAAAGATAAGAAGCCAGTCCAAATTCCGTATCATTAGCCAATTGTATAGCTTCTTCTTCTGTATCAAAACAAAAAACAGGGGCTAATGGACCAAAGGTTTCTTCTTTAGAAACTAAGGCTGATGTTGGAACATGCGACAAAATTGTCGGTTCAAAGAAATTGCCCCCCAATGCTTTACCACCAACAGCAATTTTCGCACCTTTAGATATGGCATCGTCAATATGTTCCTTGACCTTTTCCACAGCCTTGGCATCAATCATTGGGCCTACCGTCACCCCAGCCTCGGTTCCATTTCCAACCTTTAGCTTTCCAACCGCTGCTTTTAATTTGGTAACAAAATCATCATAAATGCCTTTTTGAACATAAAGACGATTAGCACAAACACAGGTTTGCCCCGCATTGCGATATTTAGATATCATCGCCCCTTCAACAGCGGCATCAATATCAGCGTCGTCAAAAACAATAAAAGGTGCATTCCCCCCCAATTCCATAGAAAGTTTTTTAACCGTTTTGGCACATGCCTGCATTAAATCTGCGCCAATTTCTGTTGAACCAGTAAAAGATAATTTACGGACAATAGGGTTGCTGGTCAATTCATCTCCAATTTCCCCAGCAGAACCAGTAAGTATATTCAACACCCCTGCTGGCACCCCTGCTTGTTCAGCCAAGACAGCCAATGCCAGCGCAGAATATGGGGTTGCACTGGCGGGTTTTAAAACCATCGAACATCCAACAGCTAGTGCAGCCCCAGCCTTACGCGTTATCATAGCATTGGGAAAATTCCATGGCGTAATTGCAGCGGTAACCCCAATTGGTTGCTTTATGACAACAACCCGCTGGGTTTGACTGGCACCAGGAATGACATCTCCGTATACACGTTTGGCTTCCTCTGCAAACCATTCTAGATACGATGCACCATAGGCAATTTCTCCCTTTGCTTCAGCCAAGGGTTTTCCTTGTTCCATTGTCAATAACAATGCCAAGTCGTCTTGAGATTGTAAAACTAGGTCATACCAACGGCGCAAAATAACCGAACGTTCTTTGGCAGTTTTTTCACGCCAATGTATTTGTGCTTGCTCTGCAGCTTTGACAGCCTTACGTGTTTCTGTTGGCCCCATTTTGGGAACTGTACCAATCACTTCATTTGTCGCAGGGTTGGTTACGTTAATGGTTTGACCACTATCTGCATCCAACCATTGCCCATTAATATAGCATTGTTGACGAAATAAGGATTGATTTTTAAGATTCATGACAACTTCTTTCAGATTTTTTCTATTTTAATAAATTAATACTAATAGAAGATAGAGGTTTTGCTAGGTTTAAAGAGATTAATTTTCATTTTATAGACAAATCTAATTACCATTTAATCGTAATTTATAATTCTATGTTTAGTCTATCTTATTTTAATAAGTATTTTAAAATCAAATTATGTTGCATAGAAAAAGTATTTAAAAAAGACATATTTTAGTGACAAAAGAAAATTAATAAAATAGTAATAACTTACGAATAAAAATATTCTAATATTTTACACTTTGTAATATAATTACAAAATATAACTATATAGCGAAAGATAAGAAAATGAATTCCGGAAAAAATTTTTCGATTACATTTGAAAAAAATCCATCCCCCTTATCGGAATCACAAAGAAAATCTATTTTACAAGACCCTGGTTTTGGTAAATCATTTACGGACCATATGTTATTGATTGAATATAATACCGAACAAGGCTGGCATAATGCCCGTATCAAGGCATATGGCCCGATTAGTTTGGACCCTGCGGTTTGCGTCTTTCATTATGGTCAAGAAATTTTCGAAGGATTAAAAGCTTATAAAGCCAAAGATGGACGTATTTTATTATTCCGACCCGAAGCAAACGCACAACGTTTCGTCAATTCAGCAAAACGTATGGCTATGACTCCTTTACCCGAAGATTTGTTTATACACGCTGTTCACGAATTTGTAAAAGTCGAAAAAGACTGGCTGCCCGATCAATCTGTCGGTACTCTTTATCTGCGTCCTTTCATGATTGCCAGCACCCCATATCTTGGGGTTAAACCCTCCCCTAATTATTTATTTATGTTGATTGCATCCCCTGCTGGATCCTATTTTTCCAAAGGTGCAAAACCAGTTACAGTATGGATTTCAGAATTCTACACCCGTGCAGCTTCTGGTGGAACAGGAGAGGCAAAATGTGGTGGAAATTACGCAGCAAGTTTGGTTGCACAACAAGAAGCAACAAAAAATAACTGTGATCAATTGGTTTTTTTAGACGCTGCTGAACATAAATGGATTGAAGAAATGGGGGGAATGAACATTTTCTTTGTCTTTGATGATGGTTCATTAATGACACCACCCCTGACAGGGACAATTTTACCTGGTGTTACGCGTAACTCGATCCTAACTTTGGCAAAAGCCAAAGGATTAACCGTTCGCGAAGAACGTTATGCTGCTAGTCAATGGATCAAAGATATTCAAAGCGGTAAAATACGCGAGGTATTTGCCTGCGGAACGGCTGCTGTTGTATCCCCTATTGGTTTTGTTAAAGATAAAAATGGGGAATATACAATTCATAACGGCCAACCTGGTCCAATTACCCAAGACATTCAAAAAACACTAGTTGATATTCAATATGGGAATGCCCCTGATCCCTATAACTGGGTTCAAGAGGTTAAATAGTAATTTTCAGAGTATTCTTTTATTACTGAATACTCTGAATATTTATTTGATTTTAGTGAAACCTGCTTTGGCATTACATTTATTGAAATAATTTAACATCGTAGGCATACCCGATAAATCAACAATGCTAACTGGGTGTTGACCATACTCTATCAAAGCCATTTGCCCAAATGATAAAGATCGAAGTAATTTTCGAAAATCATCTGGCTGCATACGATTCATCAGCATATTCCGATCCATTGCCTTCATCGTAAAGATAAAATGTTGCTTACCAACAGTAATAGCAGCTTGCTTGTCTGTTTGTGGCTTTTGTTGACCTTGTTGATCCCAGATAACAAGTCCAGTGCCTTCTTTATTACTTTTAAATCCTAAACCCAAATCATTAGATATGGCAAAACATGAATCAATATTACCGTTTACTTTATCCTCATAATGAAAAGCAGTCCAGTTTTCTTCATGACCATCCATTGTATAAACAAGATTGGCCCCATGGGCTGCAACAGGGCTACAAATCAAAAATATTGAACTTAATAATTTTTTAATCATTTTATCGTTTAAAAATACCTGTACGTTCTTTTAACATGTGCCGATTATCAGTATATACACAACGAGCCTCATAATCATTGATTCTTGTACATGCTTGCGTACCTTGTAACAGGAAAAATCCTCCTTTACAATTTTGAGGCTGTTCTATTACCATTTGATTGCCTTTGAAATATGCCTTTACTTGACCATTACAGGTTTTTCCATCTGATTTTGTAATTGTTTGAGTACCTAAACCCCCTTTATCAAAACACACTGACCAATTTGTTACGGGCGTATTACGTCTGCTAGGCATTTCAACGAGATCCATTCGTGTTGTTAAATGCCAACATCCTGCTAACATGGATATGTTTTTTTTGTCCCATTCACTTTTAGGCAAATCAACTTTTTTCTTTGGTTTCTCAACAGGAGGGGGTTTTATATCTGCCTGTTTAGAGGGTGGAGAAAACTTTGGAATTGTTTGCGGCAAAGGAACAGATAATTCTGGCATTTGGGGTAAATCTGGAACAGAAGTATTGTCGGGTAAAACTTGAGGGGCTATAGGTGGCACAACAGGAATCTGACATTGTTTCTTCAAACCAGCAAATTGATTCAACAATTGATCGCGATGACGTTTCAAATCATCAGACTGCTTTTCAGTATCAAGCGCAGCCTTAACATCTTTATTACAAGGATAATCCTTATAACACGTTTTATTATTATGATGCAGACCATGCCATATTACTGCAGCACACAATCCAAAACTTAGTGATAAAAGCGACGTAAGCCAAGGGAAATAAGTCAATATTCGCCAAAGTTTGCGATTATTATGGACTAGTAATAAAGGGTCACAATAATCCGTAGCCCCAGCATATCCCCAACTGGTAATGACAGGAACACCATCCACAACATATATATTGTTTAAACTAGGAAATAAATAATAACGGTTTATATATTGAAATAATAAAGTCTTGGGATATTGATTGATTATCAATGCAATATCATTCAATACAGAATGAATAAACGTTAATGTTTCTTTTTGCTGAGCGGTAGATAAATTTTTCCAAGGATAAATTTGTTGTCCATCAACGCACCAAAAAACTTTAGCCTCCTGGTATCGGGGGCTTGCAAAAATAGAGGCATGTTTAGGACCAATAAGCGTTGCAATCTCGTGAATTACTTTATCATGAAATTGCCTGTCTTGGTTACATAAAGGTTTATAATCTTCAAGATCATGATGATTTAAAATTAAAACCATAATAATCATTCCATCTTTTTAAACGTTAAATTCATAACTAGCCCTTAACGTTTAAAAGTACCTGTTGATTGGTGTCCTTCTGCATCAATATAAGTACATCTGGCCTCTTTATCATTTAGTCGAGTACAAACATTTTTACCTGGAATTAGATGAAATGCCCCCTGACAATCTGTTGGTTGCTGTAAGACCAATTTATTTCCTTGAAACTGTGCATTTAACGGACCAGTACAGGTTCCACCATCACGACGTGTTAGTACTTGTCTTCCCGCGCCATTTGGTTTGAAACATAAAGTCCAATTCGTAACAGGCTGATGAGAAGTGGAAAAAAAGGTGCGTTGATACAATTCCAGATGTGTTGTTAAATGCCAACAACCATTCAGCATGGATGTATCTTTTTTATTCCATGACTCTTTGGGTAAATCGACATTTTGCTTGGGTTGAGGGGGTGGTTTTGGTGTTTCCATAGATTGTGGTGGCTTACTGTTAGGTAGTGCCTCACTATCAGGGATAGGATCTAACTCTGGTGTTTTAGGGATTTCAGGTAAAGGTTGTAAATCAGGCACATCCTTGGGCACCAATGGTTGTACAGGGGGGACAGCGCATTGTTTTTTCAAATTTTCCAAAGATTTTAATAAATCATCTCGCTTTTTTGTTAATGCTTGGTTCTGATTTTTATCTTTTAGTGCCTCTTCGACATTTTTAATTAATGGATAGGTTGCATAACAAACTTTTTCTGAATGCTGAGAAACATGCCATATCACCGAGGCTAATATTCCACAACCCAGCGCCAATAATGATGTAATCCACGGGAATTGTTTCCAACCATGTATACTCATAAATCGTTTTTTTGAATCAGAATATCCGTCCAATAAATCCACAAAGGCACCATCTTTTTGATGATACCCCCACCCTGTTAATACTGGTTTTCCATCAACCGCATAGATATATTCAAACGAAGGAATTTGCTTAATTTGATCAAAATATTGCGCCAATAACGTATGTGGATGAGAAAGCGTAATCTGACGAATATCTGATAAGATCGATTGAACAGCTGCCAATAATTGATTTTGTTGACTAGAGGATAATTTATTCCAAGGGGTGTAATGTTGACCCTCGGCCTCCCATCGAACAATATTGTTATAATAATTAGGTTTGGCGAAAAGAGATGCGTGCTCGGAACCTAGATGCGTTATGATCTCTTGTATAAAGTAATTATATATCCCAATCTCTTTATGACCAAGGGCGGTTAAATGATCAAAGGATTGCCTGCTTAATACTAAAACCATTGCACCTTATTTCCTTATCACATTGGGAACTTGTGAACGACTGTAATAATTTTTTAATAAAATTCCGATTACAGGCAATAATATTAGCAACAAAATTACAGGCCCCAACCAATAATATCGGCAATAAGGAATGGGAATAATCCCCGTCCACCAAGGTAAGAAAATCAGCAGTAATAATAAAATTAATCCTGCAATCCACGGCCAAAGCGATAATAATCCTTGTCCTTTAATTGGTAATTCAGGTGGTGGCAAGATTGTCATGGTTTGGACAGCATGCCCATCGCCTTTGGCTGCAACAAATTTGTCTTTTGCGTCTAATTCCTGAGACTGATGCCCCCAAGAAACAATGGCTGGTCCATAGGGTGTCGTAATAATATGATTATCCGAAGGGTAAGTAAGAGCTTGCTGTAACAAAGCTCCCTTTTGTTGTTGCTCTACATCTGCGGATTGCATTAAGCGTTGGGCAACCATCCGTCCTTGATTGATCAAAGAATGAGCTTGCTCAATAATATTTACATTTGGATCAAGATTTGTTTTGATCGTTTGAAGCCCAGAAGGAAGATACCAATCCACTTCTCCCCTTTGCCGATCAATGACTGGCTCTAACAATAATCCAGCACATTGGGGGCCAACCTCGTGATACAAAATTTGATAAAGTGCCTCCCAGTGTTCTAAAACCAGCTGCCCTCCAACCCCCAATGGTTGAGCAGATTGAAAATTCGTAGTGGTGACGGGCTTGCCAGGAATAAACTGTGTCTTCATGGTGTTTCTCCATGATGTGTTGAAGATGTTTCTGGTTTGTGATTATTAGGAGTATCTGATTTTTCTTTTAGATTATTCGATTGCTCTTGGCCTTTGGGATCTGATTGCGGTTGTTTTTGATTTTGCTCTGCCGTAGGTGGGTTTTCTTTACAGGCACCTGTTTGTACCTGAATTGGAACATTAGCCCCTTGTAATGCCTGAACAATAGAATCTGATTTTTGGGCGTAATTGCTGTGCGACGATGTTTCTTGATCAACAGTAACAAAGGTATTCACCCCGACAACCCGACCACACAAATCCACCAATGCCCCCCCTGAATTTCCTGGGGATACTGCGGCACTATGAGGCATTATTTTTTCACCATGTGCATTATCCTGAATAGCGTTGATTTCACCCTTGGTTAAAATAACCCCTGGAATGGCTTGCCTGTCTCCTTGAATTAAGCGTTTTAAGGCGTTGTCTTGGCGAATAATAATTCCTGGATACCCTGCGGCAACAACAGTTTGCAAAGGTTGGGCTTCTAATGAAAAACTTAAAGGCTGTTGGGGTGGGGCATCTTCTATTTTCAAAACAGCCAAATCAAACCCATCTACAGAATCTGAACGATTACTAATTGATGTAATATGTGCTTTCTTTAATTGACCCAAGGATTTATTGGTAACCAATATTGTATTATTAACTGTATTTTCGACCACGTGACGATTGGTTACAATTAAATCAGGGGTTACGAAAAAACCACTTCCCGAAGTAACGTTTTTATTTCCATTTTCATCTGCTGACAATACAAGAATAAAGACGGTGCTTCTTTCCAATAACTCTGGAAGGCTACCTTGAAACGTTTTTCCGTCTGATTTCATAGGGGTAAATGGGGTATCTATGTGCTTATTTAATTCAGGCAAGGCCCTGCTCTTTTGCAAATCACATGGGGAATGTTTCAGTTGTTCCTCTAATTTTTTGATTTCGTCTTCTAACTGATGATTATGTTTTTCAATTTCAGGTTTTTTGTGAACGAGTTCTTGTGCCTCAACCACAGAAATACCAGCAATTTTTTTGGGGCGTTCTGCATAAAGAATACGCCATCCTAATAGTAAACCAATAATAAAAAACAAAATCGCTGCTATCACGCGCGTTATAATAACCCACCCTCGTCCATGGAAATTGCCATTTTTTAAATAGACGTGGCGCGAACCAATTGGATCTTTTTGATCAATCAGTGCAGGCTTTTCAGCCAAAGAAGGTGTTTCAGGTGCTTGATTATTCTGTTTACCTTCGGCAAACATAGAAAACAAATTTAATGTCGAAGGCGTTCCTTGATTAAGGGATTTTAACCCCCAATTTTTTATAACCACAAGATCATCTGCAATTAATAAATCTTGTCGACTTTGAACTGTTAATGCGGCATGCAACAACTGGCTTTTTTCAGGATCTTCCGCATAAAATGTCGACAAAACCGATATTGCCTGTGTCAGTTTTTGACGCACAATTTCGTACTGATCTGCCAAAGGTACAACTGGTTCAACTTGTGTATCACAGTACCAACTAATAAAAGAGCCATTCTCATGGTCGGTTGTGATAACGGGTTCAGCCAATCGGATGGATAAACCATGTTGATTTAAAATTTGGCATATTTTTTCAAAATCTTGGTAAACTCCATGATCATGGACAATGATTTCTTCATGTGATTTTAAATATGTTTTTCCAAGCAGATGCAGCGCCATTTTATTCTCAAATTTTAATAAAAATTATCATCACTTTAATTCATTCCACTCTTGTTGCCAAGAACAGTTATGCTGGCTTTATTTTTTTGCTTTAATTATAAGAATTATATACTTAACTATCCAATTAATTCTGTTTTGCAGAGGAAAAAGTTATTATTCCTCAATCAAAGCTTGCTCTACTGCTGCAATAACTAATTGACCAACAGATAGTGATAATTCCTTTTTCTTAATTTTGTTATCAATATGCTTAGCAATTTTTCCATCTTCAATGTATGTATTTTTTAAACCATTCACGATAAATGTATAAGACAGCCGATGAATAGCACCAAGCTTCTTGCAAATCAGATTTTGCTTGTGAATGTGAGTCTGGATATTTATGAGAGTGTTTTATTCTTGCGCCATAATGAGTGGCGCGACCTTGTTCATTCCAATCCATTTTAACTGGTTAACCGATAGAAATATCGATTACATTTTTTTCTTCTACATTGACTCCTGCTTATACTATTTCACGGATAATTGTATGTGCTTCGTTAAAGACAAAGAAGAACCCTTTTAGTGCTGATTGATGATCTAATTTGATACGGTTCATACCACTCTTTTAAATCGATTTTTAATCACGTCCAGTTGGATCATATCGAACTGGACTATATATATCATCTCTCGAAGTTTAGAGCCTACCAATAACCTAAAATTGTCTCTAGCTTGCTTTTGACAATTTGCGCCTACGTCAAATGTGTAATAATTTAAAATAGCAAGGCAAACTTTAGCAGGATAGCAATAATGCGTTATATTTTTATAATTGATTTCAATATAGGCTATATTTATAAAATAACCGGCTTTTTGAGGAATATTTTTAATAGAAGTTATTCGTGATTTTAAAAGGTCTTCATTCTATTAAGAACTAATGGTGCCAATATGAGCATTTTGAACACCGTATAGAACGGCCAAACCACGTTGGTTTAAAATATAGAGCACCAGTTGATGATGGCTTTAACTTATCAATCGTTTATTGCTGTAGTATATTATTGATATTATTTACTAGGTTTTGCCCTCTTATTGGTTTTTGCGATGCTTCTGCAGCAGCAACATCAGGATCATCCACTTTAGGACGAGATCGTGCCGTCGCGCTGGTCGTAGAGTTCACTATATCAACAGTCATATTCCCACTATTAGATGTAATCGCACCTGCAACAGCACCTGCGCCGCCTGTTAGTAAGCCCTGCACAATACTATTTACAATCTTATTCCCGTCAGAGGTCGAATCTTGAACGGGTATAAGATGGTTGTTAATATAATCTTCCTCATTTTTCTTGTTATTCAAATTATAATTCTGAGCATCTGTTTTAGTTTCTGATTTCAATTCAACAGCATCCTTATGCTGCTGCCCCAAATTTAGATCCTAAGGGAACAAACTATCCGCAGCGGATTGGGCGAAATCATTGGCAACGCTGTTCATGGCGTCCCCAGTGGTGGTACCCTGCAACGGTCAAGCCAATATTGCCCCCATCTAATGCCGCAGAACCCGCACCAATCGCCATATCCAGTCCAATCTTGCCAATACTGCCAGGTTAAAATGATCACTTTGCCCAGTTTCCTAAATGGCCATGTTCCCATATTGCGTCATCAATCCGCTGACAGTTTTTTAAGTGCTGAGGTCACTGTTGATTTGTCCAGCGTCAAGGGTTGAATCAAGATGCCCATTAGCTTTGTCTGGATCACGTGACAATGTGTCTGTGGTTGATCCCGTATTAATCGTGATATTCCCCCCAATGGTTGAGACTGTGGTTGAGGTCTTATCATGAGAAACTGAACTAGAGCTTAACGCAGGAATGCCTGCTGAACTTAACACTAAACCTAGTGCCAAAATTGTTTGGTCTGATCCTTTGGCTGGCGTTTCAGAAAAATTATACGCCGTTCTAAAAGCCATACTGGCATTGGCAATTAGGCCGCTCTATTGATCTTTATTATACAAAGAATTCGCAACCAAGCCGCACGTCGTGATTTGGTTTTCATTACCGTCCGCAGCACTGATGATCCCCTGTTAACATGCCAACCAAAACCACCATACCACCAATAATCGCATCTTTAATGATACTCAACCCCAGCTTATTCAAATCCGTTTGGTTATCATATTTCAGGGGTTAGTTTGTAGGAGCATCTATGACTTTGGTTACTTCAAAAAAAGGCTGACTGATTTGAAAGACCCACTTTTTACCCAATAAGGTAGGATATTAATATAAAACTGAAGAAGATAAACAATCTTCTATATAAGCAGGATCACGGGCATTAGTATCCATTGTGCCATACCCCTCAAAAATTGTTTCATAAGTAGAGGGATTATCTTTGCCAATCGGTCTAACGATTTTGATTTTGTAATAGATGAGGTTCATGGTCAAGGTTTATCCTTGTGTATCCCACATATTGGGTTGCCCCGTGGTATGATCTGTAGAAATAGGAACCTGCTGTGTATAGGTCTTATCATACGTCTCTAATACACCAGAATCCACCATCGCTATCACATTAAGTTTTCCACCTTCGTCATTACCTCTTGTGAATTACCTTAACTATCTAACCATTTTATAGATTTAGATGCCCCCCTGTATTCTTAAATGTTTGTAACGCGATACCCGAAGACCCATAATCTAAACGAATATTCCCACTGTCACTGGATAAAATGCCATTCGTATTGTCCAGATTTTGTGTGGCTACCCAAAGACGATTATAGGCCTGAATATTGCTATCATTATTCATTACAGAAGCAACAGGAAGGATATTCCCCTCTGTTGAGCCTATCCCTTGTAAAGTAACATCCCCATTCGTGCTTAAAATGACTCCTTTTTGAGTATTCGTAATCCTATTTGCCGTCAAATTTATGGCTTTATTCCCTTGCATCCAACCATTTTGACTTTGGATGGTTTGCGCTGATAGTCGTAGGTTTCCACCAATGAATGAGCCAGAGACAAGTGATTGGTTATTAAAAATCAACTCAGAACCAGCAGTGTTATTCACAATAGAATTCTCAGCAGTAACCTTTAATTGCTGATCTGCTGAAACATATCCCGTATTGGCTACGGTTTGAGCCGTTATTACTAAATCGGCGGGACTAATCATTAATCCGTCATTATTAATAGTCGGCGCATCGATAATTAAATCCCGACCTTGCGTAATAACTTTGCCAAATATATCTTGATTACGTTGATTATTTAATTGTTGATTAGCATTGATTACAATACTATTCTTGGACAGAATAATCCCTTGATTATTAAGAACAGAACTATTGATTGATAACTGACTATTATCCCCAGTTGCTTGAATATTCCCACAATTACTAAGACCATTCTGACCTGTGACAGCTAAATTAATATTACCTTGCCCACTATACATTAATCCTTGAGTGCCATTAAGTAATGAATTCGCTGTAAACGTTAAATTAGACCCTCCAACAATCTGATCATTATTCGTAACATCATCAGAAAAATTAGCTTGTAATTGTTGTTGCGCTATTAAATAAGACTGGTCTGAACTTTGATAAGAAGACCCATTAAGGATAATATTGCCATTGGCTTGGATCTTACCATTTATATTATCAATAGCAGTAGGTTGTAATAACCCAATATTAAGATTACCACCCAAAGCCAAAATACTACCCCCATTATTATTTAAATTAGGTGTGGTTAAATGGATTGCTTTATTGGCCTGTAGGTAACCATAATTGATAATCGCATTTTGAACCGTCAGATTTAAATCTGCATTACTTAAAATCTGTCTATTATTATTTTGTAAATTTTGTGCTGTGATTTGAATATCTTGACCATTACCGATTGGAGAACACCAGAATATTCGCCTAAAGATTGATTGAGTATATCTCCAGAAACTTGCAGATTTATTCGCTGTAAACTTTGGATAAATCCAGTATTTTCAAAAGAAACGGCAGTTAAACGAATATCTCTGTCTGATTGGATCATACCACCAATCAGTTGATTATTCGAAAAAATACCTATATTTTTTAAAGATTGTCCAATATTTAGATAAACAAAATCTTGACCATATAAAGATTCTGAATTCTCTAAAGAGGCAGCACCTACTTGTAATCTACCAAGGGATGCGTAAATACTCCCATTATTGACTAGCGCTTTTGCAATGGTAAGGGATCCATTTCCATTTAGACTACTGATAGATGCATCTTTGTTGGCAATGATTAAATTATTAGCTTGTAAGGTAAACTGCCCCTGACTTTGGATGGCATTGGCGATCGATACATCCCCAGAAGCATTCAGGGTTAGATCTTTACCCGCATAAATAACCCCTTTATGTGTATCCGTATAATTGCCTATTGTTACATTGATAAAACCATTGGTGAATTGAATCGTACCATTACTATTCTCAACATCCCCACTCGTGAGCGTTAAATATCCAGAATTATTCTCTGTTCCAGAAAAAATATTCCCTGAGTTATTTGTTAATTTGTTAGATTGAAGAAAAACATTACCAGCACCCGAAGAAATCTTGCCATTACTATTTTGTAAATAATTTTGTGTAATAAGATTAATGTTCCCAAATTGTTCTGATCCAATCTATCCGTTATTCACCAAGTTTTGACTTGTCAGTGAAATATCTTTTTGCGCATGAACCCTTGCCGATTGATGATTATTGATTTGGCGAGCATTAAATTGCAATCCTGATTGTCCCTCAATAGCACCTGCGTTATCAATGGTATCATTTCATAACAATATTGCTATTTTACTGTCCTTTAGCGATAATACTACCCCTATTGGTTAGAGAATGTCGCTGTAAAAATAACCTATTATTCGCACCAATTGTTCCCATATTTTCGATAACATCAACATGGGCATCCAAATTATTTTGTGCTGATAATTCCCCAGCAACCACTAATTTACCATCTGCGGTTAATTGCATATTCCCAGCCGTAGAGGCCATGCGTCTATCAACACGAACCCCAGCCCCCTTTTCATTTACAAGCATTTGAATATGGTTACCCGTCATCCCCCCCCAAAAAGCAGAGGTTTCAATCGCAAATTCAGGTGTTTGAGAACCGTCTGAAGCAAGTAGCATAGCCGCACCATCAGCATAATGGTACGTATTACGACCCGCAATTATACGAATATTTTGACCATTAACAGGTGCATCAACACGAACTTTACGGCTAATAATATCTAAAACTGAAACTTCTGCAAAATCCCCCCCCTGCACCCTCAAAACCAATTTCTCCACCACTAACAGTAATAGATTGCAAATTACCATTAACGTCTAAGTTAGTCCTACCCGTTGCTAAAGAGGCTCTGCTGGTATTAATAAATCTACATGCAGCACAAGTGACCCCATTGGGGATCACAACAATAATTACTGCTTGTTTACTTACCAATCTCAGTATAACGTAATAATTTCGTTGGAGAGTATTCTGTAACCTCATTAATAATCGTATGTGCAGCTGATCCATCTTTTAAATTAGAATCTCCTGTAGATTTGTCTTGCTAATTTTGTATTAGTAATCGTAGGAAAGTTATTTAATATCTGACCTTATTCATTAACATTATACTGATCGAACCTATTATGAGGTAAACCTGCCCCATTTGAATGAGCAATATTTACCTGATCAACTCTATTATGCGTCACGTCAATCGTTGGACGTTGATTGACAAGAGGCACACTGTATCCACCACAATATTGCTGATGGCCTAGGCATCGCCACTACTAGTACAGTTAAAATCAAATTTCGTGCAAAGAATAACCCCGATATTACTATTTTTTTCATACGTTTGTAAGCAAATGAAACACAAAAAGATGTGTAATAATGCAAATTCTTAGACACAAAAAACCTGGGAAATACCGATTTAATAATTGTGAGTAATTATTGCAACAAAGACACCTTTTTAAAATTGATTATTTTTATATTAATAATCTATTAATTACGATATAGGTAGTTTTACTTCAATTTATAAAACGAACCAAACAGGAGATTTTTATGAAAAAAATACTATTATCCAGCGTTTTTATTTGTCTCTTTGCCCCTAACAACAATCAAGCTTTTGCTCAGGAAAAATCAAATAATACACCTAACAATAGTGCAGCATCATCTCCTATCACGGTAAATCGACAAGTTGGTTCCTGGCAAGTTCATTGTGCTTACCCCAACCCTAATGAAATGAATAAACAAAAAAATAATTCCCAAGGATGTATTGCTCAACAAAGTCTGATGGTCAAAGGAAAAGATGACAAACAAACCCCCGTTGCTTCTTTATTATTAGAAAAAGTACGAGACAATCAAAATCCGACAAAAATTAATCCCTTTAGATTAACAATTATTACGCCTTTGGGTTTTTCACTACAACAACCCATGACCATATCCATAGATCACGGGATTCAAAAAAACTTACCATGGATAACATGCACAACAAACGGATGTCTTGCTTCTGCAAATATTGATAGCTCATTGCAAAAGTCTTTAGAAACTAACAAAATGGCACATCTGGTTGTTCATCGGGTAAATAAGACGACAGTTACAATCAA
The DNA here is from genome assembly GCF_029953265.1 of Commensalibacter oyaizuii. Lineage (NCBI taxonomy): Bacteria > Pseudomonadati > Pseudomonadota > Alphaproteobacteria > Acetobacterales > Acetobacteraceae > Commensalibacter > Commensalibacter oyaizuii. The sequence goes on along the minus strand of NZ_JASBAO010000001.1, from coordinate 457,034 downwards.
TTTTAATATTGCAGATCTTCATAAGGTGCTAATATCTATGGATGAACTTATCAATAAAAAAGCGCAATAACCATTCCTCCATAAAATAGGGAAATATAGAGTAACCAATTCATTGATTTACTGTGATAATATATTATAAAGGTATATAATGTTACGTAAAGCCACAATGTTACTCTACCAAAATATTTAACTCTTAAGGCAAAAGTATACTGTAGAAATGTATCCCAAGCCTGTAAACAAAGTTTACGCTTAGCAGAAAACAAAAAAGCAATTAATTTCTATAGAATAAAACTGTAACTAACAAAAATATCCTATTAGTAGAATATAGGCAATTTTACGGTCTAATTTGGTGTTTACCTTATGCCTAACAAGGCATAAAATCTGGGGTATATCAGATGTCCAATCAGATTAATCAAAAGATTAAGCAACTAGAACATTTGTACCACTTATTCATTATACTCATAAGAAAAGTAAAATTATTAAAGAATTGAACCCATTCTTTATATAGAAGATATACCTTATACTGTGCTTACATAATCAGCTGCTACTATACCTTTGAGATTATTAAAATTTCATATAAGTTCTTTAGAAGAACAGCATAATGAAATAGTTTAAGCCCTTGATTTATTATTCATAGGATTTTAGATTTTGTCATTTTTTATAAAGGGATTATTTATATTATTAATTATGGTTGCCTCAATTTTTTCAATTGTTTTTAGCCACAGTCTAAAACTCACATTTTATGATGTAACTAAATCTTCAGCTTCACTGTTCAATGCTCTTTTCAAAGCTTTTAGCTGCTCTTCTTTTTGTTTTGAAATGTCTTCTTCAGAAAACAATTGATCATCTGGACCTTTTGCAAACTGAGTGTATTTAATTTTAATCAGTTATAAATCTGAATAAAATGTTTTTATTTAGCGACGAAATATGCTTGTTGAAATGCAAAAGAAACTGATTCCAAAATCATCAATTTAATGCCATGTTGATCCTTCAAACTGTTAACCTATATTCACGTTATTATTTAAATTATAGAGATATAGAAGAATTATTCCTAAAACGTAATTTGGGGATCGATTATGGAACCTTAAAAAAATAGGTATTACATTATATGCCCTTATTAGAGCAAAAGTTGCCTAGGTTTAGGAAACCTCACTGTAGTAGAATTAATAAAGTCTGCATCAAGATTAACAATAAATGGAAATATTTATATAAAGCGATTAATTGAGATGACCCTTTTGTTGGTTTCTTACTCACTACAAGACGGGATATTAGGGTAGCTTAACATTTATCTAGTAAATCCTTTAAAAATAACAAGCTTCTTATATCCATCTAATATCAACGCTGGAAAGACCTCTTTTTTTTAAAGGTCATATAAAAAATGAAAATAAAAGTATTATTTTTTCCAACTTATACCAACTTATGACAGGAAAGCTTTTACAACGAAGTATAGAATATAGAAGGTAATCATTTCAAATTTAAGAAAGTTATATTAAAAAAAGCCGTTCCCAGTCTTTTTTATACTACGAAGAAAGCATTCAAAGGATATAAGACCACACCCTCTAGATTTAAAGGAAAGTAGGCGATCAACGAACAAATCAAGCCCATTCAAAACTTATTCGCTTTAAATACCCCTTTGTTTGCTAAATCACCAAAGCATAACAGCAACAATATAAACAAAGAAAGCTCTACCTTGATAAAATTCAATCTAGTTTTTTAGGTAAAGCTTTCAAATTAAGCGAAGTAGGTTGATGTCTTACAAGTTATTGTGATTTTTATAATATTTGAAATGTGTATACGTTATTAAAGTATTAAATACATCGTTAATATTACCTTTATATGTCTAATACAAAAGGATAATCATCATGCAATTAACAGAACAACAAATCCTCAAAGCTTATAAAAAAATGCGAGACATTCGTGAATTCGAAGATAGGCTTCATGAGGAAAATACTACAGGTGATATTGCTGGTTTTATCCATTTGTATAGCGGAGAAGAGGCAATTGCAGTAGGTGTTTGCGAAAATTTAACTGATAAAGATTATATTACATCAACACATAGAGGACATGGGCATTGTATTGCTAAAGGATGTGATATCGATGGAATGATGGCAGAAATTTTCGGTAAATATGATGGCTTATGCCACGGTAAAGGAGGATCCATGCATATTGCTGATCTTAACAAAGGAATGCTAGGGGCAAATGGTATTGTTGGTGGCGGCCCTCCTTTAGCAATTGGTGCGGCATTATCTGCTAAAACGTTAAAAACGGGAGGTATTGCTCTCTCTTTTACTGGGGATGGAGGGTCAAACCAAGGATTAACTTTTGAAGCAATGAATATGGCTGTTGTGCTTAAATTACCCGTTGTATTTGTATTTGAAAATAATGGTTTCGCTGAGGGAACAGGTTGTGATTATGCTGTGGGAAGCAAAGATATAGCAAAACGTGCTGGAGGATTTGGCATGCCATCAACTAAAGTTGATGGGACAGATTTTTTTGCTGTTTATGAGGTTGCGCATAAAGCAATTGAACATGCCCGTACTGGTAAAGGTCCGTATGTTATAGAAGCTACAGCAAACAGATTTTACGGACATTTTGAAGGAGATCCTGGACTGGTTCTATCGAAAGAAGAACTTACCGAGATTAAGAAAAATTACGATCCCTTAGTAATTTTTCGTCAAAAAGTAGAAGAACAAATCGGTAAAGATCAACTTGATAAAATTGATTTAGAATCAAAAAAGGCTGTTGAAAATGCAGTAATTAAAGCTCGTGCAGCAAGTTTTCCAGATATTTCTGAATTACTTACTGATGTTTATGTTTCATATTAAGAAGAGATCAGTTACATGTCAGAAAAAAGCTATAGAAGTGCAATTAAAGAAGCTATTGAATTTGAAATGCGTCATGATCCTACTGTGGTTGTAATTGGTGAAGACGTACGCGGGGGACACGGTGCAAAAAATACTGAAGAAAACAAATTAGAAGGTTTTGGAGGCGTTTTAGGCGTTACCAAAGGGTTATGGACCGAGTTTGGCTCAGAAAGAGTTATTGATACCCCCATTACTGAATCTGCTATTATCGGAATGACAGCAGGGGCTGCGGCAACTGGATTACGTCCAGTAACAGATTTAATGTTTATGGACTTTTATGGTGTTTGTTTTGATATGCTTTATAATCAAGCAGCAAAATTTCGCTATATGTTTGGTGGTAAAGCAAAAGCCTCAATGGTTGTTAGAGGAATGATTGGTGCGGGGTTTTCTGCAGCAGCACAACATTCACAATCCCCATATCATGTTTTTGCTTCAGTTCCAGGGTTAAAGGTTGTTGTTCCTTCAAATGCTTATGATGCAAAAGGATTATTAACACAATCTATTCGTGATGATGATCCTGTAGTTTTTTGCGAGCACAAATTACTTTATGACACTCAGTGTGAAGTCCCAGATGATGCTTATACTATTCCTTTTGGTGTTGCTAATTATACGCGAGAAGGAACAGACATTACAATAATTGCTTTGGGGTTTATGGTGCATCGTGCTAACGAAGCTGCTGATAATCTTGTCGCAGATGGCATATCTGTTGAAGTTGTGGATCCGAGGACTATTTCCCCATTGGATGAAGAGGGTATTTTAGAGTCAGTTGCATCTACTGGTCGGGTAATAATTGTTGATGAATCTGCGGCACGTTGTGGTTTTGGTCATGATATAGCGGCTTTAATTGTACAAAAAGCTTTTTATAGTTTAAAAGCACCAATTGAATTAATCACTCCTCCTCACACACCTGTTCCATTTTCTAATGTCTTGGAGCAAGCATGGCTACCTAGTGTCGATCGTATTGAACAGGCTGCCCGTAAACTGATGGAGGTTTAATATGAGTACTATTCAGACCTTAGAAATCCCCAAATGGGGCCTTTCAATGCAAGAGGGAAAAATTACTAAATGGAGCGTGAAAGAAGGAGATTTATTTAAAAAAGGGGATGAGATTTGTGTTATTGAAACGAGTAAGATAGCGAACTCTTTAGAGGCCACTTTTGATAGTGTGTTAAGAAAAATTCTAGCACAATCAGGATCCACTTTGAAAGTTGGTTCAATTATTGCAATTTGTGCTGATAAAGATATTTCTGATGAAGAAATAGAACAATTTATTCAGTCTTTAAATGTACAACAATTTGACAAACCTAATAAAGAAATACCTAAATCTAATGAAATAGAGTTACCTAAGACTGTCACATCTAAAACATCAATCCAACCTCAAGTCTCTGTTGCTAATAATTCATACAAAGACAAAGCCTTTATAACACAGACAATTTCAATACCTTCGTCACTGCAAGGATATCAGGAACAAAAAGCTTTATTTACAACACCTCATGCGCAAAAGTTGGCCAAAAAATATAATGTGAATTTAGATAAAATTATAGGAACAGGCCCTCAAAAACGGATTAGTTTAAAGGATATTCAACTTGCGGTTATTGCAAATGGGGGAAAATGGCCAGAAATACAATCTCAAGCTAATGTAAAACAGATTAAATCAATTGAAGATGATAGTCATGTTCTAGCCACACCATTGGCTCGACGTGTTGCTAAAAAGTGGAATATTAATTTACATGATTGTCGGGCTTCAGGTAGTCGTGGGCGCGTCTGTAAAGCTGACGTAGAGGCTGTATATTATCGTGATGCAAATAATATCTCTAAAAATGATGGTTTGGAAGATGCAAAACAACCAACTATCATTCCTATGGATGGAATGCGTCAGACAATTGCTCAACGCCTACAAGCTGCAAAATCTGAAATTCCTCATTTTTACCTAACAATTGATTTCAATGTTGAATTATTACAAAAACTACGTGCAGAGATTAATAACACACATCCTGAAGTGAAATTATCAATTAATGATATGTTTTTAAAAGTAGTTGCACGAGCATTAGTTGCTGTACCAGAGGTCAACGTGCAATATGATGAAGAAAATAAGCAAATTATTCAATTTAACCAGGCAGATATTTCTGTTGCAGTGGCAATTCCTGGTGGATTAATTACCCCTATTGTTAAAGCAGCAGATCAAAAATCTTTATCTGAAATATCGACGACTGTTCGGGATTTAGTAACACGTGCCAAAACAGGGAAATTGGCAATGGACGAGTTCCAAGGCGGGAGTTTCTGTATCTCTAATCTTGGAATGTATGGAATTAAACAATTCGAGGCTATCGTAAATCCCCCACAAGGTGCAATCCTGGCTTTAGGTGTATCAGAAAAACGTGCTGTGGTAATCAATGATGAAATTGTTATGCGTCATATGGTAACGGCAACCCTATCTTGCGATCATCGTGTTATTGATGGTGCAACAGGAGCTAAATTTTTGGCTAGTTTAAAAGGATTTGTTGAAAATCCTGCCTTATGTTTAGTGTAGGAGTATAAGATGACAGATACAAAATTTGACTTAATCGTTATTGGCGCAGGGCCAGGTGGATATGTTGCTGCAATTCGTGCAGCTCAGTTAGGATTAAAAACTGCTATTATTGAGGCAAAACACTTGGGGGGTATTTGTCTCAACTGGGGATGTATTCCAACAAAAACTCTCTTAGCAGGTGCTGAAATTGCTCAAAAAATACAACACGCTCAACAGTTTGGTTTTTCCATAGAATATTATGATTTTGATATGAGCAAGCTGGTGGACTATAGTCGTCAAGTATCTCAGCAATTAGTACAAGGGATTAATTATTTATTAGAAAAAAATAAAGTAACTTTATTTACAGCAACAGCTAAATTTTTAGCTAAAGAAAAGTTACAAATTATTAATAATAAAGGAGAAACAAAAATTTTGTCAGCTCCACATATTATTGTAGCAACAGGGTCAAAGCCTGCAACCTTACCTCAATTACCCATTGATGGTAAGTATGTGTGGAGTTACAAAGAAGCTTTAATTCCAAAACAATTACCAAAATCTTTACTAGTTGTTGGATCAGGTGCAATTGGTAGCGAGTTTGCAAGTTTATATAATGATCTTGGCTCGCAAGTAACTTTAATCGATATTGCAGCACAAATTATGCCCACAGAAGATCGCGAAGTGGCACATTATGTACAGCAACAATTTGAGCAACGTGGAATACATATTCTAACAAAGACGTCCTTAGAAAAAATCACTATTGAAAATGATCAAGTGATTTGCGAAATTAAAACACTGGATGGAATACAAGAAATTACTGTTGATCATGTTTTATCTGCAATTGGCGTTCGTCCTAACTTTACAAGCTTAGAATTAAATAAACTTGGATTGGGAACTGAAAAAGGATTTATAAAAACCGATCAGTGGTGCAGAACAAATATCGTTGGTGTTTATGCTGTTGGAGACGTTGCAGGAGCACCTTGTTTGGCACATAAAGCTAGCCACGAGGCTATTTTATGTGTTGAAAAAATTGCAGGTATAAATGATATACATCCTCTTGATCGCACGCTTATACCTAGTTGTATTTTTACTAACCCACAAGTTGCCAGTATTGGCTTGACCGAACAACAAGCTAATGCAAAAAGGTATCCTGTCAAGATAGGAAATTTTCCATTTCAGGCAAATGGCAAAGCCCTTGCTTTAGGTTATCCGATAGGATTCGTTAAAACTATTATACATCAAGATACTGGAGAAATTTTGGGTGTTCATATGGTAGGACACGAAGTAACAGAACTGATCCAAGGTTTTTCTATTGCCAAAACATTAGAAGCAACAGATGAAGATTTGACACATGTCATTTTCTCTCATCCTACTCTTTCTGAAGCGATGCATGAATCAATATTATCAGCGATGCAAAAAGCTATTCATGTTTAAATTTTAGACCTGACGCAAATAAATACAGAAATTGTAATGATTTGAACTTTATCAGGCAAGAGAGTTATTAAGTCTGAATAGCTATTTAATGAAATTGATTTATTCGTTGATGGTCCATTTTTCTTTAAATTCTTCACTGTTAAAAGTGAATGAATCTTCTGAGATTTTTAAAATTACGCCTTCTGTAGCATATCGACAATTGAAAGAAGCTGTTAATAATATTTCGAAACGCTATATTACTTATACAACTTACCATGAAAAAACTGTTGGTATTGGAAGAATAAATTGGCTGAGTGCCTATAAATATTTTGATACAGAAAGATATGTGCGTTTCAGATTTAACGATGCTCTCTTTTCGTATTTGTTTGAACTTTAGAGCCACTTTACCAAATATAAATTATAACAAGCTTGTGCATTACGTTTTATTTATTCGCGGAGATTATTAGAGCTGTTCGAACAACAAAAACAAATCGATAAAAATCATTATCGATGGTTAAAAATATCTATTGGTGATTTCAACCATGCAATGGAATTACTAAAAAGCTATCAAAGAATCTTTGGTATCATTAATCAAAAAGTTATTGAACCTGCTGTAAAAGAATTATCGGAAAAAAGCCAAAGAATTAGATATATAAGATTAAGACTTGTGGGATAGTAATTTGCCACGAATATTACTAAATATGCCACATCTAGTACCATCAAAATTACCTAAACTTACAGTTTGCTTACTTTATTTTTTAGTTCATATGTTTTTTATTATATAATTTTACGAAAATTAACACTCTAATTATATAATGACTACGGCTTGCAAAGCATTCCATCTACGCAGATGGCTCAACAACTTGGAATTACTTAAAAAAGCGCATGGTTTCTAGCACAAAAAATTAGAGAGTCTTGGTTATCTTAAAAGACTGATAATGATCAACTAGATAAAACTATAGAAGTTGATAAAACTTTTATTGGCGATAAAGAAAAGAATAAACATACATCTCAAAAATTGTATTATGGACACGGAGCAATTGGCAAAGTAACTGCTCAAGCAATCGACGATACAAAAGCAAAAACATTGCATAACTTTATTAAAAGTAACACAGAGCAGAATACTCAAGTATTTACTGACAATTTTACTGGATACAAAGGATAATCTGGCTTTCAACACCCAGAACAGTTGATCACTCCATAGACGAATATATAAAAGACCCAGTTCATACACATGGTATCGAAAGTTTCGGACTTTATTAAAACATGGTTATTATGGAATATTTCATCAATACAAGTTTTAAACATTTACATCGATATATAAGTAAATTTACCTTTCGACCCAGTCTAGATTTAAAACTGAAATTAAGAAAGAGGTTAATGACATTGATATGAGGGTGCTGTGCGGACAGCACTCTATATCTTAAACCAACGTGGTTTGGCCGTTCTATACGGTGTCCAAAATGCTCATATTGGCACCATTAGTTCTTAGATGCAGGCGCAAATTGTCAAAAGCAAGCTAGAGACAATTTTAGGTTATTGATAGGCTCTAAACTTCGAGAGATGATATATAGTCCAGTTCGATACGATCCAACTGGACGTGATTAAAAATCGATTTAAAAGAGTGGTATGAACCGTATCAAATTAGATCATCAATCAGCACCAAAAGGGTTCTTCTTTATCCTTAATGAAGCACATACAATTATCTGTAAAATAATACAAGCAGAAGTCAATGTAGAAGGAAAAAATGTAATCGATATTTCTATCGGTTAACCAGTTAATAAATAGATTGGTCTTTTCTTACTTTAGAACCGTCCTCTATTCTTATAACCACGGTTACTTGTTGCCAAGGCTTGCTATGGGATAAACCAAATGATATTAGCAATGAAAGCTGGTTAAGGTTTGGTCAACTGTCAAGGTTAAACCTTCCTATAAACGTTGTTTTAATTCTCATGCCTAGTAATTAGAATTTGAATATGATGCCACGCCCGAGCTATTAAATCTGCTTTATCTCTCAACAGCTGAGCTTATTGCATATAACTGGGCGAGGCACAGTAAGGCTATGAAATAGACCTATTGAATGAATCACATAGAAAACTAGAACAAACAGTGCTCAAGGCAATATTTTTAAATTCGTTGTTCTAAATATAAATTTTATTGCAAAACAAAATTTTCGAATCGTATAACGCTTATCCAAAAAGCACTGGTAATTGCTCATATTAAATTAGTAGGACCTATTACCGTGGAAAATAGTTTCACATCTATATTTTTAAATATATCTCTATGCACAAGAAGACAAATTTAAACACATTTAAACAAATAATATTTTAATTATAATAATATTATTCCAAATATATCGACATTCTATTATATTCTGATTTCCTTATCGCTATTCATCCAAACTGAATATAAAGATAGACTATTATGAGTATCCAGCCCTCCTTATCTTTTGACGTACGTGCAGGCACAATCATTCATGTCACCCCAAATACGTTAAAAGGTTCTTATGAATTAAAGGTCAATTTCGGATCCATTATTGGTATCAGAAATTGCTTATTAAGCACAGCACCTCATATTTCTGCAGAATCCCTATTGGAAAAACATGTTTGTGCAATTATTGATTTTTCTGGTTACAAAAAAAATAGAAAAGTTTTACATACTATATTGCTTTGTATGCCAGATACCACGGGATATTCAATCCCCATTCAACCAGATTACTGTATTCCAAACGGAGGTTCTTTATTTTAATGACAACAAATTACATGGTCATTTCATGGGATCAACTGCACAAAGATGCCCGCCTACTTGCTGAACGTGTCAGCACAAAAAAATTCAAAGGGATTGTCGCTATTACTAGAGGAGGAATGATTCCTGCTGCAATTATTGCTCGTGAACTAGAATGTCGACTAATTGAAACTGTCTCTATCGTTAGTTATGATGAGGAAATTCAAGGGGAACTTAAAATCATTAAGCACCCAACCGTTGCTGGTGACGGCGAAGGCTTCTTGATTGTTGATGATTTGGTTGATTCGGGAATAACCGCCCAAGCAATAAAAAAATTATTACCTAAGGCCTATTTCGCGTGTTTATATGCAAAGCCTGCAGGCAAACCCTCTACAGATGAATTTATAATGGAAGTTCAACAAGATACCTGGATCTTATTTCCATGGGACGCAGCACCTGCTTTTGCACCTCCTTTAGTTAAATCCACAAAAAAATAAAAATTTTTACAAAAAAGGGCTTGCTTTATTTACTAGAACCATCTAATTAAAAACTCATTCGGGGTGTGGCGCAGCCTGGCTAGCGCGCTTGTTTTGGGTACAAGAGGCCCCCGGTTCGAATCCGGGCTCCCCGACCATTAATAAACTCTAATCCCTAGGGATTAGAGATGCTGTTAAAACAAAGAGGATTTCATGGCAAGGGCTCGTATTTACAAGCGTCCCAGAAAAGTAACTCAATCTGGTAATAGTCGCAGCCATGTATGGGTTCTTGATTACGGTCAATCCTCTGCTCGTTCACACGATCCCGTTACAGGTTGGGTTGGTAGTTCCGATACACAGACTCAGGTAAACCTCACTTTTCAAACCAAAGAACAAGCAATTGAATATGCCAATCGGAAATCAATTGCTTATGATATTGAAGAGCCTGGAAAAGAGCGCTATGTTGTCAAAAATTATGAAGATAATTTTCACAACAATCGTAAAATGAACTGGACCCATTAGAAATATAGAGTTAAGCGCCCTTAGCTCAGCAGGATAGAGCAACAGCCTTCTAAGCTGTGGGCCGCTGGTTCGAATCCAGCAGGGCGCACCATTATTTCTCTGTTATAACTTTGGGCAAATTCCATTCTTGTTGCTTTTGATTATAAACACTGACTGGCAACAAAACCATAACAGGATGATGATCAGCCTTTAACCAACTTAATATGTTATTCATATCTTGTTCGTTCATTGCTGTACATCCTGCTGTTGTTGCATCTGGTGTTGTCCTTAGATGCACAAAGACACAACTGCCCGCTTTTGAAAGTCGTTGATCGTTGTGATGAACAACTATTCCTAGTTTATATAATGAATCCCCTTTAAAATACAAATCACGGCGCATTGGTTCGGTGGATAATGATTCAATATTTCCTTTTATTTGCTGACGATCAACGATTTTATTGTAATATTGTGATTGGGTATTATCGATACAAAAATCATCAGCAGTCGTCGAAAAATATGGATATGAATATTGAACTTGGGCAGCATAGCCAAAACTTTTACCCAATGCAAATATACCAGCGGGGCTTTTTAGATCCCCTTCTACTTTCATAGGATTTTGATGAACAAAAGGATGCAGTCCCAGCCCCCAAGCAGATCCATTCTTACCTAAAGAAACCGAAATTGGGGCCCCTTCCATAGTCCAATGATGAGAACGATATTGAAATTTTAATAAAATTCCTGTGTTTGTGCTCCAATCACTTGATAAAACCAGAAGCATTTGCTGATTTTCTTGCCATTTCATAACGGGTTGTGGGTATGAACCAGCACATCCAGAAACAAAAAGACAGCCAATAATAGGAACATGTTTATGAAGCATACGATATATATAATCTCAATTAAATAACATTTTATTGAGGATCAATACCCTTTTAAATGTTATTTTCATCCTCAGTGACTTCAGTATATAGTAACAGATAAATTATTTTAAAATATATTTTAAAAGGTCATAAATTTATGCAAATTTTAGTTACTGGTGGATGTGGTTATATTGGCAGCCATACCTGCGTTCAGTTAATTCATCAAGGATACGAACCCGTAATTATTGACAATCTATGTAATAGTAAAGAAATTGTTCTAGATCGTATCCAACAAATTACTCAAAAACGTCCAAAGTTTTATAAGGGTGACATAAGGGATAAACCGCTCCTTTTAAAAATATTTAATGAAAACAAAATCAATAGCGTTATCCATTTCGCAGGATTAAAAGCAGTAGGGGAATCTGTTCATAAACCTTTGGAATACTATAACAGCAATGTATATGGTTCTTTGATCCTGTTTGAGACACTGCGTGAAGCCAACATAAAAAAAATCATATTCAGTTCATCAGCAACAGTTTACGGAACGCAGCCAATCGTCCCCTATATTGAGACAATGGAGACTGGCGAACCAACCCAACCTTATGGACGTAGTAAATTAATAATTGAAAAAATTTTGCAAGATTTAAATATTGCAGAACAAGATTGGTCAATCAGCCTATTACGCTATTTCAACCCTGTGGGTGCCCATCCATCAGGATTAATGGGCGAAGACCCCCAAGGTATTCCCAACAATTTGATGCCCTATATTACACAAGTAGCTATCGGAAAACGAGAATCTCTGGCAATCTTTGGTGATGATTATGAAACCCCAGATGGTACCTGCGTTCGTGATTATATTCACGTTATGGATTTGGCTGATGGTCATCTAGCCGCACTGAACTATAATCAAAACCATAAAGGGATCCATATCTTTAACCTTGGATCGGGTCAGGGAAATAGTGTTCTGGAAGTGGTTAAAGCATTTGAAGCAGTCTTTGGAAAGAAATTAGCATGGCATTTTGCCCCTCGTCGTGCGGGCGACCTTGCTGCTTACTGGGCAGACTCAACCAAAGCAAAACAAATGTTAAATTGGCAAACCAAATTAAGTTTACATGACATGGTTAAAGATTCCTGGAATTGGCAAAGTAAAAACCCTCAAGGATACGTTTAAATCCACAAAGGAAATTACCATGACACAATTTAATCCCATTGATCATCCCCATCAACGATTTAACCCGTTAACCAATCAATGGGTATTGGTCTCGCCTCATCGGGCAAAAAGGCCATGGCAAGGGCAGACAGAGGCCCCTGCCCTAAAACCCATTGTTCATCACGATCCTAATTGTTATCTTTGCGCTGGAAACACAAGAATAACGGGGGATATTAATCCAGATTACACATCAACCTATGTGTTTGATAATGATTTTGCTGCCCTTTTGGTTGACACCCCTTTTTACAATCAAGACCAAGATCCATTGTTCAAAATTCAAAGTGTACGCGGGTGTTGCAAAGTAATTTGTTTTTCCCCAGACCACAGCAAAACGTTACCAGAACTAACAGAAACTGCGATTGAAGCCATTATTGCCACGTGGATAGAGCAACTTAATGTTTTGGGAAAAACCTATCAATGGGTACAAATTTTTGAAAACAAAGGACCAATGATGGGATGTTCCAATCCCCATCCCCATGGACAAATTTGGAGCAGTGATTTCATTCCCAATGAAATTCAACACGAAGATCAAAACCAACGTCTTTATTACAAGCAATATCAAAGTTCTTTATTGTTAGATTATGTTCAAAAGGAAATAAAAAACAAAGAACGCATCGTCGTTGAAGAGGAGCATTGGGTGGCTTTGGTTCCTTATTGGGCGGTTTGGCCATTTGAAATTTTATTATTGCCTAAATTTACAGTCAGTCGATTAAATGAACTGACTATCTCTCAACAAAAAGATCTAGCGATTATCTTAAAAAAGCTGACTATAAAATATGATAATTTGTTTAATTGTTCTTTTCCTTATTCCATGGGTTGGCATGGTGCACCGTTTAACAATGATAATCGTCAGCATTGGCAATTACATGCCCATTTTTATCCCCCTTTGCTAAGGTCGGCTTCAACAAAAAAATTTATTGTCGGTTATGAGATGCTGGCTCAAGTTCAACGCGACATTACCCCTGAACAAGCAGCAGAACGATTAAGAGCGTTAAGTACTATTCATTTTAAAGACATTAACCCATGAAACAACTTGCCCAAGAATCCTTAAAGCATTTTGAAAAAATATACGGGTATACCCCACATCATATTATCCAGGCCCCTGGACGCGTAAACATTATTGGTGAACATACAGATTACAATGATGGCTTCGTTTTACCCTGTGCAATTAATTACGGTACAGTCATTGCCAGCGGTAGACGCAATGATCACAAAGTCAACGTTGCTGCACTAAATTTTGAACAGCAAGATCAGTTTGATTTAAGACATCCCATAACAAATTCTGCAACCGGATGGGCAAATTATGTCAGAGGTGTATTTAAATATATTTTTGAGCTATACCCTCATATACAAGGGATGGACTTAACCATTTATGGCAATGTTCCCTTGGGCTCAGGTCTCAGCTCTTCTGCAGCGTTAGAAGTATCCATTGCAACGACAATTAAGACACTTTATGATCTCTCTGTTGATCCAAAAATCTTGGCACAACTTTGCCAAAAGGCAGAAAACCAGTTCGTTGGTATGAATTGCGGCATTATGGATCAATTCATCTCGACATTAGGTCAAAAAGACCACGCTTTATTGATTGATTGTCGCAGTCTTGAAACACAATCCATTCCTATTCCTTCTGAATTATCTGTTGTAATCGTTAACAGCAACGTCAAACATGGCCTAGTTGACAGTGAGTATAATTTACGCCGCCAACAGTGTGAAGAAGCATCCAGTATCTTAAAAGTTTCTAAATTACGGGATGCAACCCTCACTCTTTTAGAAGCAAACAAATCATTAATGACAAATGTTGTTTACCGACGAGCACGCCACATCATCACAGAAAATACGCGTACCTTAGAAGCTGCCAAAGCTTTGACCCAAAACGATATCCAAACCATGGGGATACTTATGGCCAAAAGCCATAATTCAATGAAAGATGATTTCGAAATTACCACCCCTGCTATTGATATATTGGTTGATATTATCAAAACTCCATTGGGTGACAAAGGCGGTGTTCGCATGACAGGTGGTGGATTTGGTGGCTGCGTTGTTGCCCTTGTCCCTAATAACCAAGTCGAAATTATTCGCCATGCTGTCGAACAAAATTATTATCGTCAAACAGGGTTAAAAGAAAGTTTCTATTTGTGCCATGCTATGAACGGTGCGGATATTGTTCCCATTTAAAGTATTAACTTTTTAACCATTCTTCATAATGTTTGGGCCATTCAGAGGGGGGCGTTCCAGGTTTTCCCAACGCAAAACCATGCCCCCCTTTTGGATAAATATACATCGTAACAGGAACATGTTGTTTTTGACATGCAGCAGCCATAATCACCGTATTTTGTACGTTAGCAATAGGATCATTTTCTGCCTGAACTAGAAAAATTGGTGGAGAATGTGAAGTGACGTAATTTTGCACTGACCACGCAGCGTCTTGCGCTGTGGTTGCTTTTTTTCCAACCAACACATTATGAGTGGACGTATGTGTAAATGGAGGTTCCAACGTAATAATTGGATAAATTAATGCCGCCCTATCCACAATCACAGGGGTCTTATCCAAATGATCCACAGGATCATAAGAGATGAATTCAGGACGAAGTGCTGCCATTCCCATCAGATGCCCACCAGAAGAAAACCCAAGAACACTGACTTTTTTTTCATATTGTCTGATAATTCGGATCGCCCGCTGGGCATCTTGCAAAGGTGCCAACGCACCAGCCTTCCAGCCTTCACCTGGTAATCGATACGTTAATATATAGGCAGTATAGCCTCTTGCCACTAACCATTCTGCTGCTGCCCGCCCTTCTAAACGAACCGCTACCTTTTTATAGCCCCCTCCGCCTGCAATCAAAACCCCATGACCATTGGGATTTTTGGGTGTTAAAATTGTTAATGTTGGTACTGCAATATTACTGACTGCCCCTGACATCGTTAATGTCATTGCGCCAACAGGTCCACCCCCACCTGGTGGAATTTCTGGCCACAATCTTATTATTTTTTCATGATAATTTGAACGTGCTGCCAGCACTGTACGTATATTTATTGTAAGGCCAGCAGTAACACAACCTGTCAAAAATTGACGACGATTCATAAGATAATAACTCTTAATAATTAATTTATCTTGTTAAATAGTTTAAACACTATCATTTTCATAATTACTGATATTAAATTGATATCAATAAAATTAATTATTTATATTATTACTGCTATATTAAAAAGCCCTTTATTTTAGGGCTTTTTAATAATTAAATAGTTTTATGTCTCAGTTCCAAAATAGCAAGTCAGTTGTGCTGATCCTAAAGAATGAGCATGAACATTGAACCCAACATAAGCAGGGGATACGTCTTTGGTAATTTCTAATTTTTCAATATCCAAAGCATGAATAGTCATAATATAACGATGTTTTGCCCCTGGGGGTGGTGCAGCCCCACCATATTCGTAAAAACTAAAATCGTTACGTACTTGAATAGATCCGTCAGGCATCCCTTTTGATGATGCTCCTTCCTCTAAATGGGTAACGGTTGCTGGAATGTTGGCAACGACCCAATGCCACCATCCCGAACCCGTTGGTGCATCAGGATCATAACAAGTAATAACAAAACTTTTTGTTCCCTTGGGGGCATTTTCCCAAAATAATGAAGGAGACAAATTATCACCATCCTGACCCATTCCATTAAAACGTTGAGCCTTAGGCATAATGTCGCCATCCTTGTAAGAATTGCTCCATAATCTAAACATTCTCTACTCCTTTGGTTAAATCATTGTTATTTGATGAATTTATCACATCGTAACTAAAGCTTATCCATTAAAAATAATATTTCTTATATTTATTATACTTTTGCAAAAAAGATCATGGATTTATTCCTATAGGTTTAAAGGAAGAAGTGATTTTTCAGAAATAAGAAGATCTAATATAAATATCAATACATGAAATTATCGTATCATGAAAAATTCTACTTACAAATTAAGTATATATAAAATTTATATAATAACTCTGGAAATATATACTCTTTTAATCAAGATTCAGTTTCACGAAGAGGTAATTCTCTATCAGAATTAATAAAAGATTTTAAATCGACTTATTTTAGATTATGATTAACTTACAAAACAATTTATAAAATAGTAAAATGATTAAATGATTATTGTATTTGGTGGATTTCCTGGGACTGGAAAAACAACAATTTCCAAACAAATTGCTCAACATTTTTCGGCAGTATATTTACGAATTGATTCCATAGAACAATCTCTAAAGAATATTCAAAATATTACTGATCTTCCTATCGGATCAGAAGGATATTTTATTGCCAACAGCATTGCTTTGGACAATTGTTTTTTAGGAAATAATATAGTTATCGATTGTGTTAACCCTCTACCTATAACCCGTCAAGTTTGGCAAGAAACAGCAAACAAAACCCACCAACAACTTATTACTATTGAACTGATTTGCTCTGATCGACAACAGCATCGTCAAAGAATTATAAAAAGAAAAAGTGATATTTTTGGATTAACCCAGCCAAATTGGAATGATATCATAAACAGAAATTATGTCCCATGGGATCATGCAAATATAACGATTGATACATCTTTTTATACTATTGAACAAAGCACTAAGAAAATTTTATCTTATATTCGCAATGAGAATAATCCACCACTTATATAATATATCTTATTATTTTTAATACAATTCTAAAAAAAATAATATGATGCAATGTCGTGATTTTTTTAAATTAATTTCTCTTAGACATTGCGGGGACAGACATTTTTCCGCATCATTCAATACGGTCAACACAAGAACAAATTACCAATTCCATCCCCAATTTCGTAAAATTTAGGAAATCACTGAAAAATAATAAACCGTTTTCTCATCATAAAGCTCGTTTGGATTTAACACCGTCGATGGAAAATTATTTTGGTTAGGGCTGTCTGGAAAATATTGAGGTTCAAAAGCAATACCATCCCCTTGGCGATATACTTTGCCAGATGACCCTATCAAAGATCCATCTAAACCATTCCCTGTATATACCTGCATACCAGGGGTCGTTGTAAAAACATCAACTTTTCTGCCACTAATTGGATCATACAGCTCTGCTGCTGGTCTAACGCTCTTCCCAGGTTTTCCGTCAACAACCCAATTATGATCAAACCCTTTTGCTTTATGTAATTGTTCAAAAGAATCCCGTAGATGCACCCCTATTAACGTAGGTTTATTAAAATCCATAGGGGTTCCTATAACCGAAGCGACCTCTCCCGTTGGAATCATATATTGATCAACAGGTGTATATGCGCTGCAAAATAGTTTTAATAAGTGGGATTCAACCGTGCCTTTACCTTCGCCAGATAAATTAAAATAACTATGATTGGTTAAATTCACAACTGTCGTTTTATCAGTTGTGGCCTGATAGTGAATGGAAAACTCATTATTATTATTTAAACTATAAGTAACTCTTGCCAATAAATTCCCTGGAAACCCTTGATCACCATCTGGACTTTCCAAAGTTAACCGAACCTCTGCTATTTGATCGGTATTTCTTACAACCTCTGCCTTCCAAACCTTTCTGTCAAAACCATTCATCCCCCCGTGAAGGCAATTGGGGGGTTCATTCAAAGACAAAGAATACTCTTTATCAGCGATAGTAAATTTCCCTGCAATGCGATTGGCATATCGTCCAATCAAGGCCCCAAAGTAAGGTCTTGCCCCTGGATTATTTTCATATTCTTGCAAGGATGCAAAACCAAGCACTATATTTTCGCAATTACCGTTCTTATCCGGGGCCATAATAGACGTGATAGTACCACCATAGGTTATAAATCTGACCTCTATTCCATTATTATTTTTTAATATAAATTCTTTGACGTATTCACCATCAACTGTTTGACCATAAGGTTGTTCACGTAAGGAAATTTTAGCAATATTATTAGAATCATTAGCCATAATTTGACCTCGAAAAAAAAGGGGTAACAATGTTAATTATGCCCATCTTTTTATTGTAATAGTTAAAAATAAAGTAAAAATAAGGTGATGCAAGGTAAAATAATGGAACTTGATAATACAATCAGAAAATGGAAGTGGTTGTATGCACCTTCTTCCTCTGCTCTAGGGCTTGCGTTTCGAACGGCTTTTACCTCTTTATTTGCTTTATATGTTGCTCTTTGGATGGAAATGGATTCACCCTTTTGGGCGCCTTTGACTGTGTGGATGGTTGCGTTGATCACACCACAAGAAAGCAACGCAAAGGCAAAATGGCACCTATTTGGTACTATTTTAGGAACAACAGCAGCGGTAATATTAATTGGACTTTTCCCTCAAGAACCTTTTATTTTTGTTATTTTATTGGCCAGTTGGGTGGGTGGGTGCTGCTTTGTTGCCGCTTTTTTAAATAATTTTCGTATCCATGGGATGCGCGTATCCGCCTTTACATTTGCCTTAATTGCAATTGATGCCATTCCTGACCCTAATCAGATTTTTGACGTTGCTATGGCCAGAGCCTCTTATATTATTTTGGCAATTATACTTCAAAAAACAACAACCTCTATTTTCGTGGGTGATCAAAAACAAATCCAAATTACGTGGTTGCACGATAATTTAAACAAAGCCATTCACAAAACCTGTTTTATCTTATCACAATTTTTCAAAGGAAATCATTACATATTAGACAAAAATAGGTCTTTGTTCTCGACATTTTATCAATTAAACCAAAAATCAGAATTTGCAGATATGGCTATTGCCCCACACAGCCACCTTGGTGCGCATGGGCGATTAATATTAGCCATTGCGAATAATATTTTATTAAGAACTTATTGTTTACAAAAACTCGTAACAATGAATAAATCAGGCGAAATTGTTAAAAATCTTCCACAACAAGCTGCTTCTTTTTTCTCCGAATTGCCGAATTTAATTACTTCTCAAAATAATGCGAATAAGTTGCTGACTGAAGTTAAGTCAGTAAGACGTCATCTTTATACATTACTGGTGAAATTTAGTGATCAACTGGCTCATTGTTCTGACTTTAACCATAAAGATCTATTATTTACTGAAATTTCTATTATTTATGGATCTTTAGTTCAACTTGAAGAAATGCTATCGCAATTTAGCACCTATACAATATTAAAGGTAGGTAGTGGGTTTTCCTATCATATCAATACGTATCGTAATATTCGTAAAGCCCGCTATAACGGTTTACGTGTTTTCATTGCCATCGTTCTTTCTGGATTAATATGGGAAATAACGGCATGGGATCACGGTATGCAATTTTTGATGTATGTTTGCGTTGTTTGCGCTATCAGTTCGATTGCTGAACGTCCAACAATAGCCACAAAAGCCTATTGGAAAGGGGCATGTTATGCAATTATAACCACTGGATTTATCAATTTTTTAATTATTCCAGTCATTAACGATTTTGAAGTTCTCGTTTTTGTTTTATTGCCTTTTATGTTTGTTGCAGGATTGGCCGCATGTCATACACCAACGGCTTTGATTGCGATTGCTTTTAATTTTTTCTTTTTTGTATTGCTGGCTTTCAATAATCAAAACCGAGCAAATGAATCAAGCTTTATCAATTTAAGTTTTTCATTGCTTGCTGCTATAATTTTTACGTCTATCATCTGCCATTTAATTTTCCCTGTAACAACAAAAAAAGAGCTTCTTTTTACATGCTCTGATATGATTAAAAACTTGAAAAAAGTATCAAAACAATATTTATTACCATCAAGACAATATTGGATAAATCAACAAGTCAGTAATTTGGTTTACATTGTTGATGACAGTAAAAATATACCAAGCCAAAACAAAGAAATTTTTTTCTATGGGGCTCACTCCATAATATTAATCGGTGAACAAATACTTAAAATACGTTCCTTTACTAAAAATAATAGAAATATTGACAATGAGTTGCGCGATATTATTAAAAATATATTATATAAATTGAGTAAAAATCCAAGCACACTCTGTATTAATCAACAATTAATCACCTATGAATATCATCGATTTCTAAGATATTATTCTAATTTAAATAATCAAGAATCAAAAAAGAATTTACTACCGATTTTATCTTGTATTGCGATTATTAAAAACCAACTTTATTATTACACACGCTTTACGAAACTATTGTATATTTTAGGACAAAAGTCCTAATATTTTAGGTCTATGTTATTTGATCAAATGTTTTATTTTTTCGATTAATAATAATCTAGCATTTGGCAATGACTTATTTTTCAAAGAAAAAACATGTTTTTCTAATAAATATCCCGTCATTAATAGACCATCGTACCAATCTTGCGCATTGCCATTATCATTTTCATCAATAAATAGAGACGGCATTCGAAATAATCGTGGTTTCCATTCCCCAGCCATGGCCTCGGTCACCACTTTACCCGTTTTAGGTGAAACATAATAAGCAGCATTGGCACCATATTGCTGACAAATTGTATAATCCAACCCGTATCCAAGCTCTGCTAATAAAGCAGCTTCCCATCGCAATAAGGCTGGTAGGATTTGGATTGATTGCTCGTGTGGCTCAAGGCTCAGCAATGTTAATAATTGAAATAAACTTTTGGCAATATTTTCAACAGGTTGTCTTTCCAGCAACCCAATCTCAGCAACAGAACATATAGAAGATAAAATTGTAAAAGCCAAAGGGTGCCCAGATAAAGAGGCAAAGTTGGCTCTAACCAATTCACCCTTAAGATAGCCAAGTTGGTCTTGCAATCTTGCCGACCATGAAGCAGCAACGAAATTACCCATTTGCCAGATTGGGGATTGCTTTTTTGAAGCCATACCTTTGACCAAACCACGATATAGTCCATGATCAAGCGACAAGATACTGGCAATACCGTCTGTTTCCCCGTACAAACGTGCATTTAATACAATGCAGGGAGAAGACCATGTCAACATCGTCCCCTCCTTTGCAGTAAACCAAAATTAGCCTTTGACAGCTTGAGCAACTTCAGCAGCAAAGTCGCTTTCTTCCTTTTCGATACCTTCACCAAGATGGAAACGCTCGAAGGCTACCAGCTTAGAACCACTTTTTTCAACAACAGCTTTAACTTTGCTGTCACCATCATGAATCCATGTTTGTTCTAGCAATACAACCTCTTCATAGAATTTACGAATACGACCATCAATCATTTTTTCAATGATATTATCAGGTTTACCAGAAGCACGAGCTTGTTCAACAAAGATTGCTTTTTCACGTTCCAAAGCATCTGCTGGAACCTCTGATGTACTCAAAGAGATTGGGCGAACAGCTGCAACTTGCATTCCGATTTTACGACCTAAATCTTCAAGATCACCAGATGCTGCTGGTGCTTCAAGGGCAACCAACACAGCAATTTTACCCAAACCTGGACGTAACGCACCATGAACATAGCTTGCAACCACACCAGAACCAACTTCTAGAACACGAACGCGACGAATTGTCATGTTTTCGCCAATCGTTGCAATTAAGTTAGTTAAGTTTTCAGCAACCGTTTTACCATTTTCCATGGTTGCATTTTTCAATGCTTCAACATCATCGCCTGTGGTTAATGCTACTTTTGCTGCATCTTCAACAAATTGTTGGAATTGTTCATTACGAGCAACAAAGTCTGTTTCAGCGTTAATTTCAACAATCGCAGCTTTGTTTCCAGCAGTTGCAACACCAACAAGACCTTCAGCAGCAACACGACCTGATTTTTTTGCAGCCGTTGCAAGACCTTTTGTACGCAACCAGTCGATTGCTTCTTCGATATTACCGGCGGTTTCATTCAGTGCTTTTTTACAATCCATCATACCAGCACCGGTTTTTTCGCGTAATTCTTTAACTAATGCAGCTGTAATTTCAGCCATAATATTCCTCTTTTTCTAACGCAGAAGCGTCTCGATAAATTTCGAGACGCTAATTTATGTCCCTATCAGGTTTTTCTTAATAAAAATCTGACGAACCCAATCATTTAATCGTTACAACGATTAAGCTGGAATTTCAGGACTTTCTGCTTCCATCATAATTTCAGGAGGCAATTCTTCTGAAGCACCAATATCTTCACCAGAAGCACCAAGCTCAGCAGAAATACCATCTAAAACAGCACCAGCGACAAGCTCACAATACAGATTGATTGAACGTAAAGCATCATCATTTCCAGGAACAGGATAGGTAATCCCAGCTGGATCTGAATTACTGTCCAATATTGCAACAACAGGAATACCTAATTTGTTTGCTTCTTGTACAGCTAACTTTTCTTTATTGGTATCAATAATGAACAAAATATCAGGAAGACCGCCCATTTCTTTAATACCGCCCAAAGAACGCTCTAATTTTTCACGTTCACGGGTTAATTGCAAAACTTCTTTTTTCGTTAAACCAACAACATCCCCATCAAGGGTTTCCTCAATTTGACGTAGACGTTTAATTGAGTTTGTAATTGTTTTCCAATTGGTCAACATTCCACCCAACCAACGGTGGTTTACATAGTATTGACCGCAGCGTTTTGCAGTTTCAGCAACAATTTCAGATGCTGTACGTTTTGTTCCGACAAAAAGAACACGACCACCATTTGCGACCGTATCACGCACTGTATTCAATGCGCGATCCAACATAGGAACGGTTTGTTGCAAATCGATAATATGAACTTGGTTGCGAACCCCAAACAAATATGGGGCCATCTTTGGATTCCAACGACGGGTATGATGTCCAAAGTGAACACCAGCTTCTAATAATTGACGTAAGGTAAATTGTGGCATCGCCATAAGCGTGCATCCTCTTTCTTCTGGTTGAACCTCCGTAAAGCGCCGATCTATATTTCAAGCACCAGTGGCTAAAACTTTACGTGTGAATTATCGACTAATTTCGATGATTTATTTTATGAAAGGATTTTGCCAAAAAATCAAGTGTTTATTTAAAGATATTTGTATTAATACCTGTATTATTTATCATATATTCTTTGCGTTCTTTCCAAATTTACTTTTTTGAAAAGAATTATAATAATCAACTAATGAAATATGAAGCTCGTCTGAGTAACCAACGGTCGTATTTCCTAGTTTTCTAACACTGAACTCATCATGATTACCACAAAAGAAGCGAAAAATTAATCCATCCATATAAAAACGAAAAATTTTATCTTTTTCCAATGGATATAAGCTACCACTAACAGGCATTGCTATTGGTGTAAAATTATGATTTTCTCCTCTAGTCGACAATTGAACAACATTTATTGGATAAAAGGTTATTGGTCCAGGATCCCTAGAAATCAATAAGTTACGAAGGAATTCTAACTTTTCTTTTGATAAGGTAATCTCTGACATCTCGAATAAATCTGATGCAGCAGCCCTCTATAGTAAACTTAAACAAAAGAGCCTTAATCGAACAGGATCTATACCTTTAATTATTCTAAAACTAAAACCAGGTATCTCATCATTATCCGTGTTTAATCTGTATATATCATAAATATTTGAAATATCAGATAATCGTATATTCATTCCCCAACTTGTCCAAACCATACGGTGTTTAAAAAATTCTTTAACTGCAAAATTATCAAACTCAGATAATATATCTTCTCCTTTCCTTATGACTAGATGATCATCATACCAACTATCCCAACGTTTAATCAGCCTTTTTTACCCTACTCCTCCTTGAACGAAAGAATCTCCCCTTCTTAATGGACGCGTAAAAGCTTTGGGAATGATATGGGATTTTACAAATTTCCCTTTACTACCAGTTAATTTACATATCCCTATTTTCTGTTTGGTCATGATTATCTTACACTTTTTTATTGTTATTTTTATAATGATGTCTCACATTTATTTGTATTCCAAACATCATAAATTACATTGATCATTTTACCATAAACACGATATGTATAAATTAATATAGAAAATATATTCTATTTTTAAAAAAAATAGAAAGGAATTTATAATATGGTTAATATCGCTGTTCTTGGTACAGGTCGCATTGGTCAAATGCACGTTGATAATCTTGCAGCCCATCCTAGGGCTCAGTTAGGGGGTGTATTTGATGTTAACACCTCAGCAGCTCAAGCAGTTGCCAATAAACATAATACGATTTTATTTAACTCTATTAACGATGTATTTGCATCGCCAAAGGTTGATGCTGTTTTAATTTCTACGTCCACAGCAACGCATGCTGACTTAATTGAACAAGCTGTTGCCGCAAACAAAGCTATTTTTTGCGAAAAACCAATTGACTTATCTCTTGACCGTATCAAAAGCTGCGAGCAAAAAATTAAAGGTACATCCCTACCAATTATGTTAGGATTTGTCAGACGTTTTGACAAAGGACATAGTGCCGTACGTCAAGCTGTCGAATTGGGAAAAGTCGGGGATTTACATCAAGTTATTATTACTTCTCGTGATCCTGACATGGCTCCAGACGCATATATCGAAGTTTCAGGTGGAATTTTTAAAGACATGACCATTCATGATTTTGATATGGCACGTTTTATATTAGGGGAAGATATTACAGAAGTTTTCGCATCGGGATCGCGTTTGGTCAATGAATCTTTGATGAAACGATGCAACGATTATGATACTGTAACAATCGTTATGAAAACGGCTTCGGGAAAACAATGTATTATTAATAATTCTAGACGTGCTGTTTATGGATATGATCAACGTGTTGAAGCCTTCGGTTCCCAAGGAATGGCCATATCCGAAAATCATCCAATGAATAACCTTAGACTTTACAGCACCGAGTTTACAGATCAAAAACCAGCATTAATGAATTTTTTCATCGATCGTTATGGTGATGCATTTAATACTGAAATCAGTCATTTTGTCGAATGTATCGAACAAGGCAAGCAACCTAAAGTTGGATTTGAAGATGGAAAACAAGCTTTAGTTTTAGCCGAAGCTGCCAGTCGATCCATTATCGAAGGCCGAACCATTCACACAAAAGAAATATAATTTAGTCGATTTTTAATTAAATTATACGTTATTTTTATTGCGGGTATATCGTAATAAAAGATCCCCATAACGTTGAATTTTTGTATCGCCTAACCCCTTTATACATCGCAGGTCTTGGTTTGTTTGCGGACATGAAACAGCTATTTCTCTTAATACAGAATCATGAAAAATAATATAAGGGGGGACTTCTTGTTCTCTGGCTTCAGAAAGCCGCCAGGCTTTTAATTGGTCAAATAAATTCTGTTGTTCTGTTGTTAACGTCACCTGAACCTGATTGGACGATGTTTTTTCAATCTCTGCTTGGGCAATATCCTCACGCAAATACAATTGTTCTTCGCCCTTTAACAAGGGTAATGCTTTTTCCTGATTTAAAAACAAATTGGAATGTTCAATCCCCTGTCGCAGGGCATCTTTGGCCATTAATTGTCTGATGACCGCACGCCAAAATTGATTTGTTTTATCTTTGCCTATTCCAAACAATGACAGACGATCATGCTGGAAATGTTCAATATTATTGTTTTTCTTGCCCTTTAAAACATTAATAATATGCAAAGCACCGAAACGTTGACCCGTACGATAAACTGCGGACAATACCTTTTGTGCGGCAATCGTACCATTAAAAAGAGAAACTGGATATTTGCAATTATCGCAATGCCCGCACGGATGTGATAACTCCTCACCAAAACATCGTAATAGAATTTGTGTTCGGCAATGGGTTGTCTCTGCAAAAGCCACCATCATATCTAATCTTGAGCGAGCAATTTTCTTTTGCTCCTCTGTGCTTGTAGATTGTTGCACCCAATATCGGGCTTTGACGATATCCTCACCCCCGTAAAGCAATACTGTCTCGGCAGGATCACCATCGCGACCAGCACGGCCGATTTGCTGATAATAGTGTTCTGGCCCTTTAGGCATATCCAAGTGCACAACCAACCTGACGTCTGGACGATCAATTCCCATCCCAAATGCAATAGTGGCAACAATAATCAAGGGTTCACCTGAACGAAAACGCAGCAGCACCCCCCTCTTCTCTAATGATGATAGTCCTGCGTGATATGCCAGTGCTACAAAACCACGCTCGACTAACATTGCGGCAACACGCTCCGCTTTGTTACGACTGCCACAATAAATAATGCATGCATCATTTTGATATTTATCAAGAATGGTTAAAAGCTGCTTGGTTTCTCCTTGCTTTGGCAAAGATCGTATGAATAAATTTTCACGATGAAAACTGGCTTGAAAAACTTTGGCCTCCTTCATCGCTAATGCGGTTAGGATATCTTCTTTCGTTGTAGGGTCTGCCGTAGCAGTTAAGGCTATTCTTGGGACAGAGGGGAAAATGGAGGGTAAATTCGTCATCAATCGATATTCAGGACGAAATTCATGCCCCCATACAGAAACACAATGTGCTTCATCAATGGCGATTAGGGAAATCTGCACTTTTTGAAGGAGACGCCACATCTCGTCAGATAATAAACGTTCAGGGGAGATATATAATAGATCCAAAGACCCATTCATTAAATCACGACGAATAGTCGCGGTTTCCCTAGCATCTAGTTCTGAATGCAAAGCACCTGCATTGATCCCTAATTGTCGAAGGGCTGCGACCTGATCATCCATTAACGCAATCAAGGGGGAAATAACCAACCCCATACCAGCACGACATAAAGACGGAATTTGATAACAAAGGCTTTTGCCGCCCCCCGTGGGCATTAACAGTAAAACATCCTGCCCTTGCATAACAGTATCGATCGCTTGTTTTTGTAATCCACGAAATTGTTGATAACCAAAAACATGCTCTAAAACCGCCTGGGGGGATTTATCCTTCCCCATTGCATGAGGATCATTCAATAAGAAAGGATTATCCATCAAATTAAAACTATTATTTTACTTCGATTTCAACGCGACGTGCAGCAATTTGGCTTTTTCTGTCTTCTGGTGGTCTGGGTGTATCGTGAACACGATCAGCAGAAATACCATCTTGAGTGATTTTTTGAGCAACAACTTTTGCACGTTGTGCGGCCAGCATTTCATCGACACTTAAATCACCGTAAACTGCTGCATATCCCTCAACATAAACCTGTTTTTGAGGGAAATGTTTGGCATATTTAACGGCTTGATCAATGGTTTTAACAGATGCATCATCCAATTCAGCGGATGCAAATGGGAAAAAAACTACATAAGTTCTGTTATTGTTTGCTGTTAGCTTTGAAGATTGAGAACAGGCCACTAACAACAAGGACATAAATACAACTGGTATAAAACGACGCATTTATCTTTTCCTTAATTCTAAAAATAAATTTTGACCTGTAACCATAACTACATTCTAGCATAAAAAAACATAAATATTTTTTTTATTTCTCAGAAATTATATGACTGTCAGATAAACGCCATACTTTATCCAGCTTTTCAACCCCAGTTAATCGATGAACAATTAAAATAATTGTGCGATCCGATCCAATTTGGTTTAAAATTTGAAAAAACTCTTTCTCTGTATCAGCATCTAGTCCTGTTGTAGGTTCGTCTAATACAAGAATCGGGGCTTTTGACAATAATGTTCTTGCCAACGCTACCCGCCGACCTTGACCACCAGAAATCTTAACCCCACCCTCACCAAGCCACGTATCCAAACCATCGGGCATGGCACGGACAACATCTGCCACTGCTGCTTCTGACAATGCCTGCCATAACTCGTTTTCTGTGGCGTCAGGCTTTCCAAGCAATAAATTTTCTCGAATCGTATCATCAAATAAGTGCGTTTTTTGTGATAACCACGCTATTTTTTTCCGAACGGAATCTGCACTTAGATCGGAAAGATCCTTTCCACCCAATAAAATACGTCCACTTTGTGGTGTAACGACTTTTAATAATAATGCCGCCAAGGTTGACTTTCCAATACCCGAAGGACCAACGATGGCTACTCTTTCCCCTTGGTTTATTATCATATTTAAATCTTGATATACCCAAGGTCGATCTTTACTCCATTGAAAACACATATTTTGAAATTCAATGTGGGTTTGTATGGGTGCCTCTAACTTGCCATCGGGATTGTTATACCCAATTTGTCCTTTATTTACACCAACGACACGCGTTGCTGCATTCATGATCTGTCCAGCTAATCCCCCCGCCTTGGTCAGAGGCAAAGTGCCTTCAAAAGCAGTAATGGTTAAAAACAAACAAAAAACGATATGAGTCGTTCGAATATCATGGAATACCATATTTAATGCCGCCAATAAAATAAGCAAAATAGCAACTTGGCCACACAAAAAAGTAATAAAACTAATTCCAGCAATATTTTTAGCTTGCAGGTAATGTTGGCGAAATAGTTGACCTTCAATCGTTTGTAAATGTGCAGACACGCGGTCCCCTACACCAAAGGCTCTTATTTCCCGTAGACCCTGCACAAAATCAAACACACCAATCCGTAATCGAGCTATCCCCTCTATTAATGTTTTTCCCCGTTTTCGCGTAATAATTGCAGACAAAAATGGACAAACGAACCCTGCCACAGCATATAAAGCCGCAATGGAAATAGCTAAAGGCAGGTTAATCATGCCAATACCAATTAAAAGTACCAAAAATGTAACAATAGCCCCTAAAAAAGGCAGAATGATGCGTAAATATAAGCCATCCAAAGTTTCGATATCCGAGACAAGACGTGATAATATATCCCCACTATGGCGAAATCCCAACCCTGCAGCAGCACCCTTGGATAAAGTAGAAAAAAACCATACTCTAAGATCAGCAATAGCCTTGAACATAACATTATGCGTATATAATCGCTCTATATAACGCATCAATAAACGCCCACCCCCCAATAATTTTAATAGGGCAGAGCTGATCATTACAATACCCATGGCAGTTAATGCAATTTTTTCACCAGCAAAACTCATCAAAGCCAAACCAAGAGCAAGAGCAATAAGAGAAAAAACACACCCTAAAAATAAAGAATTACGATGAGGACGCCAGACATGAAAAATCTGCTTGAAAGCAGCTTTTATCGTTTCAGATCGTGTTAAAGGATCCTGGATTTGTGACATTTATCCTATCCTTTCTTGTGAAATTAAACGGCCATGTTCTAGACGTAAATGTAATCCATTCAGTTGTTGACCAGCTGCAGAATGAGTTGCCAAAATAACCGTTCTATTTTGAGCCAATTTTACTAACCTTTTAAAAATATCCTGTTCTGTCAAAGGATCTAAATGGGCAGTAGGTTCATCCAACAATAATAATGGTGCATCCTTTAAATAAGCCCGTGCAATCGATATGCGTTGGGCTTGTCCTCCAGAAAGTCCAAAGCCACCTTCGCCGATAAATGTATCAAGTCCTTTGGGCAAGCTGGACAAATATTGATCAATGGCCGCAAATTTTATAGCGGATTGCAGCTCGTCTTCTGTTGCTGTAGGTTTGGCGAATAGAATATTTTCTTTGATCGTTCCTGCAAAAATAACAGGTTTTTGACCAATCCATGCAGTAACAGAGGATAAAGAATCATATGAAATTGTTGAAATATCAATATTATTAAACAATATTCGTCCCTGATTGGGCTTTATAAACCCAAGCAACATACTAATAATCGTTGATTTGCCCGCACCAGACGCACCAATTAATAATGCTGTATCCCTTGCCTTGATATCGAAACTGAGATGATTAAGCACATTGCCACGCTTTTCATCCCAGCGATAAGAGACGTCTTCGAATGTAACTTGAATAGGTTGAGTATGGTCTAATTGGTTTTCCCTAATTATTTCTAATACAGGTTCTGGTAATTCAACCACCGAAGCTGCCGTTCCAGACAACTTAGCCTTGTCTTGATAGGCCAATGCCAAACTTCTTAACGGAGCAAAAAATTCAGGAATTATTAAAAGAGCAAATAATGCATGCGTTACGTGAACAGAAGATGTATCGTGATGATTTAAAAACTGCCCTACATCCATCATAGCTACCAAGACAATGGCGACTATCATAGCACAGTCTATTGATGCCGAAGATAAAAATGCAACGCGCAATACTTTCATCGTACGTTTACGAAGCTCATTTGCTGCTTTTGCTAATTTTTCAGTTTCACCTTCGGATCTACCAGCCAATACAATTGTTGCAATCCCTTGAATACGATCCAAAAATCTGGCTTGTAAACGGGTCATTGCCACAAACTGTTGTCTTGCTGCAACAGCGGCACCAATTCCAAAAGTTGCTTGTGCAATGGGTACCATTAAACCGCATAGTCCAATAATTAATGCCGCCCATGGCTGAACAAAGAAAATAAATACTAAAATTATACAAGGCGATAAAAACCATAAAATCGAAGCAGGCAACCAACGGGAAAAATATCCATCTAAGGATTCAACATGGTCAGCAATTAATGTTGTCAGCCCACCACTGGATTGTTTGTATAAGATTGATGGGCCAATTTGCATAATTCGTTGTACTAATTCTTTTCTAAGGCGATGCCTGGCCTGCAACCCTATTTTAGCAGCAAATAATTCCTCACTATAAATGAATATAGCCCTAAATATCGATAGCAATACAAATGCAATAATAAAAACTGAAACATCAAATGATAAAGACAAAGTTGGAACAAGCATAATTCCCAGTATTTGTGCAATACACCAAGATAAACCAACAGCAATCATACTGGATAACAAACTTAATATCACTATTGGAAAAACAGCCTTTTGACCAATTTTTGTTTGTTGTTTTGCCCAAAGTTTACTTTTTATTTTGTCTTTTTGCATTTAAATCTACTTTGTTTCATTTCTGAAGACTGATTTCTATCGACAAAAATCGATGTGCCTCTTATCTACTGCTAAATCCAAATATAAGTAAAATTAAATTTCGCCCTGTTACCTAAATAAAACAATTTAACGCAATATTTATTTTCACACTTTGAAAAAAAAACTGCATTATGTTAAAGGATTTAACACACCACAACCAAGTATTACAGAACCATGATGAATAACAAACATATTGCTATTATTTTGCCTGCTTATAATGCTGCAAAAACATTAAGACAAACATTTGAAGAAATTCCTCATGAAATTATTGATGACATCATTTTAACTGACGATGCAAGTAAAGATAATACTGTTGAAGTTGCAAGACAATTAAATATTCATACAATTATTCATCAGAAAAACAAAGGGTATGGTGCTAACCAAAAAACCTGTTACGATGCTGCTTTGAAAAGAGGGGCTGATATCGTTATTATGTTACACCCCGATTATCAATATAGTCCAAAATTGCTGCAATCTATGATTAGTATGCTAACCTCTGGTCATTATGATGTGGTTATAGCGTCCCGTATCTTGGGAAAAGGTGCGTTACGGGGGGGTATGCCTTTATATAAATATGTTGCCAATCGTATTTTAACCTTTATACAAAATATTTTATTAAATGCTAAATTGTCTGAATACCACACGGGTTATAGAGGATGGACAAAAGAAGTTTTAGAGGATTTGTCCCTAGATAAATGTTCTGATGATTTTATTTTTGATAATCAAATGCTAGCACAAGCAATTTTTAAGAACTATCGTGTTGGTGAGATTTCATGTCCAACGAAATATTTTAAAGAAGCCTCATCTATAAATTTAAAACGTAGCATTATTTACGGTTTAGGGGTTTTAAAAACTTCAATAGAGTATCGTTTGCATAAATGTGGTATTATTTCAAATAAGTTATTTGAAAAATAACCTTATATGGCAGCGTATTTTTCAAAAACAGCTTTTTGGTTGATCTTACTTTTCTTTGCTGTCACTCTTGTCATAGGGTGCATATTTTTTATTGGCCCTTATGCGCAAACTTTTATACAATATTTACAAGCGTATCAAAATACCAGTCATACTTCTTCGTGGCAGGGATTGTTTTTTTCTGAAATTATCCAAATTATAATTTCACTGTGTGGCATTTTACCAGCTTCTACGGCTGCTTTTGGTTCTGGTTTGCTTTATGGAATATGGAAAGGCTTTTTATTATCTGCCTCAGCGACTTTGATTGGAGCCATTATTTCTTTTTTATTAAGTCGATCCATTTTTCGGCCTCTTATTGAAAAATTTTTGCGGCGCTCTTCAAGAATGCAAAAATTGGATCATTTATTGCACATAGATGGCTGGAAATTAGTTTGTTTGTTACGTATTTCCCCTATCATGCCTTTTGCAGTTACCAGCTATGCCCTTGGTTTGACATCAATTTCGTTTCGCTCTTACCTGATTGGTACGCTGGCCTCGCTGCCAGCACTTTTTGGATATGTGCTTATGGGACATATCGCCAATACGGAGGCAAATAATATACAAAATCAACATATTCATTTTATTCAGCATTTATTGTTTATTGTTGCATTTATTGGTACTGGAATATTGGTCTGGCATCTAAGCAAATTATTGAATAAGATCCTAAAAATCCCTAAGCAAACATCATAAATTACTAAGTATTGACCCACATATTTTCAAATTATTAATATTTAAAGAGTACCTGCATTTTGTTTCATAGCTTCATAAAAAAACACCCTTATCAAACATTTTTTTTGTTGGGCTTTTATGCAATCTTTTTATATTTAAGAGCCCCTGATATTCTAATACAAGGACGTTTTTGGGCCGAAGAAGGAAATATATTTTATGCAAATGCATGGAATATGAGTCCTTTACATGCTTTATTTGTTGTCTATGGTGGATATATTAATTTAGGGGCCAGTGGGGCCACACTAATTACACGTTATATGTATATTCCCTTGGAATATGCACCTTATGTAACAACTTTTATTGGTTTTTTGTTTCAACTAACCCCTATTTATCTTTTATTAACGGCATCTGATGAATGGCTGCAACCCTTTCATACGAGGATATTGGCTACTTTATTACTTTTATTTATTCCAGAATCTTCCGAAATTTCTTTGCAAAGCTTGCATATTCAATTTCATCTGGCCCTAGCGTGTACAATAATTGTTTTTCTGAATACCCATAAAAAACACCAACGATATTTAAAACTTTTTCTATTATTTTGGGCACCTTTATGTGGATTGTTGCCGATTGTTCTTATCCCAATTTTTGTTGGAAAATATTTGGTTGAAAAAGATCGTTTACGCTTGGAACAAACGATTGCTATCATCATCGGTGGTTCAATTCAAATGGCGTTCTTTTTATTTAATATACGATATAATATCGATTTAAATAATGTATCCATTACGCGTAATAGTCACATATCTTTTTATGATTTTTGCAATGTTTTCTATATTCGTGATCTCATATTTCCATTTTTAGGTCATCGTCACCAATTTGCTTTGGATATGATGGGACGTATATTCATTTTAGTACAAGATCATAAAAGATCACTACAAGCCTGCGTTGCGACCTTTGTCACCTTTGGTATTTTTATCAGTATCTTTATAAGATACCCTAAAACAAGACCCGCAATCCCATTATTAATCAGTATTATTTTATTTTCCTGTGTTGCGATTTATGGGGCTATTGGCGGGACTGTGCAACTTATCAATCCTTATTTTTCCGAACGTTATACTTTTATCAGCCAAGCTTTATTAAGCATTTTAATTCTTTATTTCTCTGTGACCCTGCCATATTGGGGAAAAATATTTGTAAATATCATCATACTGTGGCTGTTGATTATTGGAAGCTACAATTTTTTTCAAACTTTTCCCGAAGCAAAAGATGGTGCAGGACATATATGGCAAAATGAATTACAAAAATGGAGAAAAGATCCAAACTATCATCCTAAAATTTGGTGCAGCGGTTGGTATATTATTATTCCCAAGCAACTTCAAGATGCTAAAATCGATAATCCTTGATGATTTGTAATCAATGAATAAACTTTGTATCAATAAAACTTATCAAACAATAGGGTTACTCTTATTAACCATTACTATTCATTGTACAAGATCCCCTGAAATCATTATGCATGGACGGTTTTGGGCAGAAGAAGGCGAAACATTCTTTCATAATGCTTGGATCATGCCACCATTAAAGGCGTTATTTGTGTCCTATGGGGGATATTTGAACCTTACAGCTAATGCGGTTCCCTTGATTGCTAAATGGTCTGTACCCCTTGCATATGCACCCTATGTAACTATGGGGATAGGGTTATTATTTCAACTTTTGCCTCTTTTCCTCCTTTTAACTGCAACAGATCAATGGCTTATTTCATTTAAAAATCGTCTATTCGCTACTTTGCTTTTATTATTCGTTCCAGAGACATTAGAAATTTCACTACAAAGCCTGCATATTCAATTTTCATTAACCTTGGCATGTGCAATAATTGTCATGCTTGATATTTCAAAATCACGTCAACGGTGGTTTAAATTAAGCATTTTATTATTATCTGCACTTTCTGGTGTGATGACGCTACTGCTATTACCTTTGTTTTTGTTACAATCAATTTTTCAAAGAAATTGGCTTAGAATTGAACAATTCATCGTATTATGTATTGGCAATATTATACAATTTGTATTTTTCTATACTCCTTTTCATGAACGGGAATATCATGCGTCCCTTTCTGAGTTTTTAAGTATTTTCTTTATTAAAGATATTTATATTCCTTTTTTAGGAAATAACAGTTTTTCAAACGGTTACAGTTTATATATCGAACAATTATTCAAAAACCATCAAGTACCGATTTTATCCTCTGTTTTAGGGTTCTTAGTTATCACTATTTTATTAGGATGCGTGTATAGATATCCTAAGACCAGACCATCTGGCTTTTTAATTGCTTACGCTTTGTTAAATCTAGGATTATCTATTATCGGATCAATTGGTCCCAAATACTGGTTCTTTGAACCCTATTTTAATCAAAGATATGCCTTTATTAGTCAATCGCTATTATCTATAACTCTACTTTATTTCTCATCTAGTTTACCAAAACCTGGACAAATATTATGTAATTTATTAATGGTATGGCTGATTATTGCCAGTGTAAATAACTACTATCACTATATTTCTTATTCTTACGGTGTCCCCCCTTGGCAAGAACAAGTTGAATTGTGGAAAAAAAATCCAAATTATACTTTCCAAATTTGGCCTAAAGGGTGGACAATGAAGCTGCCTAAAACAGATGATTAAACCCTATCTATTTCAAGAATTAATCGAACTTTCACTATGTCCTTTTTATTAAATAAACTAAAGAAGCGTCATTACCAAACGTTGTTTTTGATTAGTATTTTTGCCCTTATGATGTGCCTTCGCGCACCAGACGTTTTTATTTACGGGCGCTTTTGGGCAGAAGAAGGAGATGTTTTTTTCCACAATGCTTGGACAATGCCCCCTTTACAAGCATTATTTCATTCTTTTGGAGGTTATCTTAACCTTCCAACGAATGCTGTAACCCTAGTTGCTAGATGGTTGATTCCTTTGGAATATGCCCCATATTTTACAACAATTGTAGGATTATTATTTCAACTCCTTCCTTTATTTTTATTATTATCAGCCAAAGATGAATGGCTGAATTCATTTAAAACACGATTATTCTTGACCTTATTGTTATTATTTGTTCCAGAAACTTTGGAAACTTCCCTACAAAGTTTACACATTCAATTTCAGTTAACCTTAGCTGCTGCAATTATTCTTGTTTTGCAACCTAATTATTCTTACCAAAGATGGCTAAAATTACTGGTTTTAATGTTTGCTGGCCTCTCTGGATTAATGAATTTTGCTCTCATTCCTATCTACGCAGTTCGTTGCTGGCTGGATAAAGATAAACTTCGAATTGAAGAATTTATTGCCCTTTCAATCAGCTGTTGCGTTCAATATTTTTTCTTCTACGAAAAAATAGAATCTCGTTTCCATTCTTTTAATTTGTTCGATTTTTCAACCATTTTTTTTGCTCATGAATTATATATCCCATTTGGTGGTATTAATCGATTTACTGTACCCTATATCGATTATCTTCATGATAATATGCATAATATTAAGGCTGTTATTATCCCCTTTACGGTAACTATTTTATTTATAGCGGGTGTTTTATGGATTTTTCACGCATATGTAAAAACACGTCCTGCAATATTTTTATTTGCTTCTGCTCTCGCACTTTTTTGTATTTCAGTTATTGGATCGATAGGAGATAGGAGTGGCTTTCTAACTCTATTTACCAACCAACGGTATCTTTTTATAAGTCAGTCTATTTTATGCATCACACTGGTGTATATTACCAATCAACTCCATCATTTAAGTCAGAAAATTGGGCGGGCTGTTATCTGTTGGTTAATATTAGTTGGAGGTATCCATTATTTTGCACATCCAACATTTATTATCAAAGCGCCAGCAAATTGTTTACCATGGCAGCAACAGGTCGAACTGTGGAAGAGAAATCCCAGCTATAATTTTCAATTGTGGCCTGATTGGGTTCATATGACCCTTACTCATCATGATGATAAAAAGTGAAAAAACAAACCTTAAATACTATACAAGCCTTGCGTGGAATTGCTGCTTTATTTGTTTGCTCGATACATTGTATTACAACAAAAATGCGAACAGATGGAAATTTACATTCATTCACAACAGAATTATCACGTATCGTTATCTCTATTGGCAGTTGCGGAGTCGATATTTTCTTTGTAATCAGTGGATATATTATAACCTTATTGGTTTTGAAAACAAATGAACGTTCATTTAAGAACGCTTTCTTCTTCTTAATTAAACGCTTCTTTAGAATATATCCTCTTTTTTGGATAACGCTATCTATTAATATATGTGTTGCCTTAGTAATAGGTTATCAAGCAGATAAACTTCAAAAGAAAATAAACATTAATGTCATACTATTATTAACTAGGAATATTCCATTTCAAGAGGTCGCTTGGACCTTGGCCTTTGAGATATATTTTTATTTAGGTGTATTTTTATTTCTTTGTGTTTTTAATAAAAAGCATTTTCTATATTTTTTGCTTTGTTGGGGCATTTTTTTATTTTGTTTTTTGTACCTTCATTTTATAGGTATACGTACGATAGAATACTTTATTTTAAAAGATCCAAAAGTATTAGAGTTTTTTTTAGGTGGATTGCTATTTTTTTTATCAAAAAAAAGAATTGCTATTTATGATAAGTATTTAGGTGTATTATTAGGGCTTACACTATTTACCATAGGTTCCGTGTTATCCTATAAAAACTTTGCTCAACATTTTTATCTTGATTACTGGCAATCTTTATATTTGAATGGTTTTGGAGCAGCATTACTTTTGTATGGTTTTATAGGTTTAGAATATCGAAAAAAAATTTATGTACCCATGTTTTTTATAAAACTTGGAAATATATCATATTCCATATATTTATGGCATTTTCCAGTAATGGGAATGAGTGGTTATATTGCTTTAAAACTACATTCTTATCAACAATTATCAGGACTACTTCACTCTTTAATTGAAATAGTATCAACCATTTTCATTAGTATTATCTCTTACCGTGTGATAGAATTACCATGTATTAGATTTTCTCAACGAATAACCTCATAAAATTTTTAAAAAACAGATTTAAAAATTATATATCAATTTTAATTTCTGAGTGCTTTATGTCCACACCATTACTTCTGCTACAAGATATCTCTTACACCCTTGGTGGTAAGCCCTTATTAGATAACGCTTCTCTAAGTATTGCTGCTGGGGAACGTGTTTGTCTGGTTGGGCGTAATGGTTCAGGTAAGTCAACATTGCTGAAAATTACCGTTGGCCAACAACACGCTGATTCAGGTAATATTTTTCTGCAACCTGGAACATCTGTACAATATTTATCACAAGAGCCAGACTTGTCTGGATATAATACAACATTGGATTATGTTTGTTCAGTATTACCCAATCCAGAGGATCATTACAGAGCCCGCATTTTACTAAGTGCTTTGGGGTTGGAGGGAGATGAAAATCCAAAAAACCTATCTGGTGGAGAGGCACGCCGTTGTGCCTTAGCCAAAGCATTAGCACCAAAACCCGACCTATTATTATTGGACGAACCAACGAACCATTTGGATCTGCCTGCGATTGAATGGCTAGAAAGCGAGTTAAAATCCCTCTCCTCTGCCATGATTATTATCAGCCATGATCGACGTTTTTTAGAAAATATGGCCAATGGAATTATCTGGATTGACCGTGGACAAATTCGACAGTTGAATCAAAAATTCTCACAATTTGAAATTTGGAAAGAAGAATTTTTCGAACAAGAAGCCGTAGAGCATCATAAATTAAACCGCCAAATTGCCAGAGAAGAAGATTGGGTCAGATATGGCGTGACTGCGCGACGTAAACGTAATGTTCGGCGCATGGCGGAATTGGCAGATCTGCGTCAAAAACGTCAAGATATCGTTAAAAATCCCTCTATGTCATCGTTGCAAGCCAGTCAAGCCGATATATCAGGGAAATTAGTCGTAGTGGCAGAGCAACTTAATAAATCCTATGGGGATCAGATTATTATTAAGAATCTCGACCTGCGTATTTTGCGTGGGGATCGGTTGGGAATTGTTGGTCCCAATGGGGCTGGAAAAACAACATTATTACGAGTACTAACAGGACAAGAACCCCCTGATAGTGGGGAAATTAAAATTGGTTCAAACCTTGAAATTAATACCTTGGATCAGCAACGTAACTTATTGGACCCCAATAAAACGTTAGCTCAAACTTTAACAAGTGGCAGTGGTGATTATGTGCAGGTTGGTGGAGAAAAAAAACATGTTGTCGGATATATGAAGGAATTCATGTTTAATCCAGAACAAGCAAAAACTCCCGTTCACGCACTATCTGGTGGAGAAAAGGCACGGTTACTTCTTGCTTGTGCATTGGCGAAACCTTCCAACGTATTAATCCTTGATGAACCGACCAATGATTTGGATTTAGAAACATTGGATTTATTACAAGAACTCCTCGCCTCTTATCCTGGCACTGTCCTAGTCGTTAGCCATGATCGTGACTTTTTGGATCGTGTTGCGACCTCTACCCTTATTGCTGGTGGAAATGGGGAATGGATTGAATATGCTGGTGGATATTCCGATATGATGGCTTTGCGTAAACAAAGTCAAAAAGATGTCGAACCTATTAAGCAAAATTCCAATAACAAATCTAATACTTCAAGCAAACCGACAAAAGGAAAATCGCAAAAACTTTCTTATAAAGATCAATTTGAACTGGATCACTTGCCTGAAAAATTGGAAAAGCTCAATACTCAAATTGAACTGTTAAATCAAAAACTGGCTGATCCATCCCTGTATGAAAAAGATCTAAAAGCATTTCATACTTACACAGAACAATTAACCAAAGCACATCAAGACCATCACCAAATGGAAGAACGTTGGTTAGAGCTGGAAATGTTACAGGAAGAGTTAAAACAATAATTTTTGAAACTCAAGGCTTATTTTTCCATCTCCTTACAGCAAGCTTTGCAAGCTCTTTTTGTCTGTTATTTATCTCATTAACATCCCAAGACGAACAACTTGCTATTTCTTTTGTTAGTAAGAAGTCAGATTTTGAATAGACTTTCTTTTTATCAGCAAATGAACAATTGCCAACTAGTGAATTGTCTTTCGCTTTCAATAAAGCCAAATTGCCCAATCTATGAAGATATTTTGAAATATCCTTAGAAGCTTTTTCCCAAGAATCACCAGATTTCTCTGGAAAAACATGTTCAAGATTGACCTCGTTTGTGTCAGGGTTTGCAATTTTCTGCTGATTACCATTTTTTTCTATTTCTAATTCTGATAAACACCATCGAGCTAATATACCTTTGGCATTCACTGTGGCAAAACTATTTTCAAATCTTATATCAGTTGGCAAAATCTTAAAAGAATCAAATAATTCTAGAGCTGTAGTTATAGTTTTGTTGGAAATTTCTTTTGCTTTTTGCGCATAATTTTTTTCAAGCTCTCCACTACCACCTTCACCACAGATTAAAAACCTAACACTCCATGAGGCAAGCATCGGAATAGTTTTATTAATTTCTTTTTTATTAAAATTATTAAAAACAGACATCAACAAAGGCCTAACTTGCGTAATTTTAGCTATATTAAACAAATATAGTGCTTGCTTTACTTTGTCGTTATAGTCTTTCCATAAAGATGAATCTAAATTTAAAAAAGCAGCATATATTTCAGAATTATTCGATAAATTAGTTATATAGTTAGATACAGATGTCTCATTTGTAATTGTCCGCTTAATTTCATCATATAAATCTCTTTCCCTAATAAGACCATTACGTGAAATCCAATCATGTCTGATAAATTTTTTAACATCACCCTCACCATGAGAATTCGATATTAATGTATTCATCTTATTCCATTGTGCTTGACACTCAGATAATTTTTCTTTTCCTGCTGCACCAAA
Source organism: Commensalibacter oyaizuii (assembly GCF_029953265.1). Taxonomy (NCBI): domain Bacteria; kingdom Pseudomonadati; phylum Pseudomonadota; class Alphaproteobacteria; order Acetobacterales; family Acetobacteraceae; genus Commensalibacter; species Commensalibacter oyaizuii. Next base: position 416,311 of record NZ_JASBAO010000001.1, on the reverse strand, counting down.
CACATAATTCTTCAATAAATCTGCTACGGTTAAATCAAGCCCTCTATCATTCAACACTTCAAATATTACATATGCATTGGCCTCATCTCCTACATCAAGGGAAACCAGAACTGTTTTCTTTTCAATAAACTCAATAAGATCAAACAAATCATCATCTGGAGTTTTTGTTAAATCTTTATCTGTTATTTTTGCTATAGTTTCCTGTGCTTGTTTAATCGCATGGAAGAGACGTTTTTGCGTATCTGATAAATTTTTAGGAGCTTTTTGCCCAATATGTTTAATTTTAATAACATACTCAGTATAAAATTTTTGATCATCAGGAAGGATTAAAACATGAGATATTTCATTTTTAGTGCGTAAATCTTTACTTGAAATATAATCTCGCGTAATGGTTTCTACACTATCTGTATCCTTTTTCTTTGCAAAATAATTTCTTATTGCTGAAATTAATATAGAGGCTGTTACAATTCGCTGCTGACCATCAATTATATTTTTTATATTGTCATGCTCGCTTTTTGTTATAACGACCGTTCCAAGAAAATACTGCTCACTTTTTTTATTTTTTGCATCAATTATGTCTTGATACAGCTCTTTAACTTGCTGCAACTCCCATTTATAAGATCTTTGGTAAGAAGGAACCGCCAAACGCTGTTGTTTTAGTAAAGCTCCTACTCCAATTAATCTTGAATCAATTGATGTTACAGACATTTATTTAAACTTTCTTTTGTTTTTATATAAGAATGATAAACGAAAATTAAAAAAAATTAGAAACTTATTTTCTTCGGACTTAACAACCCCGATGCTTGCATGCGTTCTCTTGATTCTTTCACACTATTAATTACCGCCAAAGCAGCCTTTAGTGCATTTCTTCCTGCCAAAGCATCGACAATCACGGGTTCACCGTCCAAGCAAGAGGCTGCAAAAGCAGCATGTTCTTGTTCCAAGTTATCATGGTCTTTCCATTTGACTGCCTCACGTCTAAATCCATTGGTTCCTGGCAAGGGTAAACCTTTTTCCCGACCGATCATTACCAATTGTTTTTCCATAAAATCTGCTGACAAATACCCCTCTTCGGAAAAAATACGCATCTTGCGTTCGGTTTTTAAGGAAATTCGACTGGCAGCAATGGTGGCAACACAACCATTTTGAAATGTTACCCGCGCATTGGCAATATCTTCAAACTCTGAGGTTACCGCAGCACCCAAGGCATCAACCCGTTCGATGGGCGAGTTAACAATAGCCATCACCAAATCCAAATCATGAATCATTAAATCCAGCACCACTGAAACATCAACCCCTCTGGGTTTAAACGGCGCAATACGGGTGGTTTCGATATAAAGAGGCCGTTTGATCCGTTCACTAATTGCCTTTTGCTCGGCGGAATATCGTAATAAATGTCCCACCTGCAGCACTGTCCCTGTCTGTTTGGATAGGTCGATTAAATGATCCGCCTGTTCCAAGGTCGATGCTATAGGTTTTTCAATTAAAACATGTTTCCCCGCTTGGATGGCTTTCACCGCCAGAGGGTAATGCTCCTCGGCTGGGGCTGCTATAATCAGTGCATCGCACTGTAACAATAATTCATCTAATGGCAAATAAGGGGCACCCCCTGCCTCTTTTCCAACTTTTTTTGCATTATCAATAATAGGGTCATAAATACCGACCAGTTGTTCTCGTCGAGAATGAAATACTTTTAACGCATGAAAACGACCAAAATATCCTGCACCTGCGATGCCTACGCGTAAAATTTCTGTTTGTGCCATGCTGAACTCTTGTAATTTAATGAATAAAATAATGAATTTATTGAATCATGATGACATATCGCAGATAAAATAAAAATATTTTCTTTTTTATCTAATGTTAACCTTTGAAGTTGGATTCAGATAAATGAAGTAAATTCGTATTATATACGCAATTATACGATCGGACATTCTTTCATTCTATTAATAAATCATTATGATTTAGTGATTTTTAAGTGGCATATTGAAAAATGTTGCAAGCTGAAGAGTCAAAAACGTATATTTTTTATTGATTCAATGTAAAATATTAAAATCTATATTTTATAATATCTATTTTTATCTTATACAGCTTTTACCTTGACAAGTTTTTGCTGTATAGCCAAAACAATATTGCATCCCATACGTAATAACGACATCGTCGTTAAACGTTTTCATCAACCATTTCTAGGTCTATAATGGTCTAAAAATAAGGATTTAGTCGTTACTGCGATGATGTATTACAGCCGCAAGAAACTAGCCCTGGTTATTCTTACCTGCTTTATTGGGCTATTATTATGTTTACCTAATTTTATGTCTGCACCATCACCCAAAATTCCTTGGCGCCAAGTGCATTTAGGGTTGGATCTACGGGGAGGATCATATCTTTTGATGCAGGTTGATGTAAATACCATCACCAAAAACCGCCTGCAAACCCTAAGTGATAATATCCGCCAAACCCTGATCTCAAAAAATCTGGGATACAAGAATATTCACAGCTCTCTCCCCAATCATACCATCACCTTTACTTTGCGCAGTCCGTCTGAAAAAGAAGCGGTACTAAAGGCATTACGTGAAATGCCTAAGGCAGTTATGAATGAATTTAATGTTAGTGCGGACAATAATAATCAAATCATTCTGACATTGTCAGAAGAGGCGATGAAACAGCGCGCTAGCGAGGCTATAACCCAATCTATCGAAATTGTCAGACGCCGTATTGATGCTACGGGTGCAGTTGACCCATCGATCACCCGTCAGGGCGATGATCGAATTGTGGTGCAACTGCCAGGGATCAGTGATCCAAACCGTATCAAACAATTATTGGGCACAACCGCAAAAATGACATTTCATCTGCTTGATGAAACTGCAACTAATCCTGATTTCCCCCCACCTGGCGTGACATTTCTACCTATGGCCGATGATCCTGCAAGAAAGCTACCCGTACGTGATCATATCGAGGTTGATGGTGCTGAGTTAACCAGCGCCAGTGCCGGAATGGACCAACAAAATGGTGAATATGCCGTTAACTTTCAATTTGATACTGCTGGCGCACAAGCCTTTGCCAGTGTGACCCGTGCCAATGTTGGCAAACCTTTCGCCATTGTTTTAGATAATAAAGTTATTACAGCACCCGTTATCAATACCCCTATTACTGGCGGCAGTGGGCAAATTACAGGTCACTTTACCCCACAACAAGCAACTGATCTTGCCCTGTTGCTGCGTGCGGGTGCTCTGCCGGCCCCGCTAAAAGTTATGGAAGAACGCACTATTGGCCCATCTTTGGGACTTGATGCTATCAAAGCTGGGGGGATCAGCTTAGCAGTAGGCTTTGCCTTAGTTATTGTATTTATGTTGGTTTTTTACGGTCGTTTTGGTTTTTACGCTGATATCGCCCTATTTGCGAATTTGATTTTAATGACCGCCATATTATCCTTGTTTCAGGCAACACTGACACTGCCAGGAATGGCTGGAATGTTATTGACATTGGGAATGGCTGTTGATGCTAATATTTTAATCAATGAACGCATTAGGGAAGAAGTCCGTAACGGGCGTAATCCTTTAAATGCTTTACAAGCGGGCTTTGATAGGGCGTTAAGTACTATTATTGATAGCAACGTTACCGCCTTTTTATCTCATGTTATGCTGTTTATATTTGGAACGGGTCCCGTACGTGGTTTTGCTTTGACGATTACCATTGGTATTGTGACGACTCTTTTTACGACTTTATGCTTATCATGGATGTTAATTATTCGCTGGTATGCCGTTACCCGTCCTAAAGAACTTCCAATTTGAAAGAAAGATCATGCTTGGCCGTCCTTTATTACATCTAGTTCCAAATGGCACTAAAATCCATTTTATGCGTGGACGCTTTATCGGGTTAATTACCTCTGCGGTTTTATCTATTGCGTCTATTATTCTCTTTTTTCACCCAGGGTTGACATTGGGTCTGGACTTTCGTGGTGGTATTGTTGTTGAAGCACAAACCCAAGGTCCAGCAGACTTTACCAAAATAAGGCAAGAGTTAACCCAAGCCCATATATCAGCAGCAGGATTGCAACAATTTGGCGCAAATAATAGTGTATTAATACGTCTTGATGCCCCTAAAGAAAATAATGCAGAAGCCACACAAACTTTAATTACTGATGTGAAGCAAGCTATTTTAGCAGCCCATGATGGTACTAAAATCGTTAGAGCCGATGCGGTTGGGGCATCTGTATCCTCTGAATTGTTTCGAAATGGGTTGTTGGCTCTTGGCCTTAGCCTATTAATGATTATGTTTTATATCTGGTTTCGATTTGAGTGGGAATTCGCAGTTAGTGCGATTATTACCCTAGTGTTGGATTTAACAAAAGCGATCGGTTTTCTTGTTATTACTCGTTTTGAGTTCGATCTTGTAATGGTTGCGGCTTTATTGACAATTCTAGGTTATTCGACCAATGATAAGGTGGTTGTATATGATCGTGTTAGAGAGAATCTACGTAAATATCATTCGATGCCCATTCGGGAATTAATCGATATGTCAATTAACGAGACCCTAAGTCGAACCTTAGCCACCTCTGCAACCGTTTTCTTGGCAGCCTTACCTTTAGCTTTGTTCGGCGGGGCGTCCCTCTCTGGCTTTGCTTGGGTCATGTTGTTTGGAATTGTTGTTGGGACATCTTCATCCATCTTTATTGCGGCCCCTCTTCTTTTATTTATGGAAGAAGGCAGCCTAAGAAGAAGAGCGAAAAAAACACAATAAATTCTGTCATTAGGTTGATTCTAAAAGAGGTAGCAAAGGCTACCTCTTTTATTACGATTTCTGATTAACTGTTATGAAATGAATAACTTGTTCAATAGAATCTTTGGCTTTTTGCATGTTCTTTGACGATGGGTTAGATAATGCATTAACCACATAAAGCTTAGCTTGATGATCGTATTGTACCAACAGTTTGAATTGATCAAACGATACATCAGGATTCTGCAAAAAACCCATGCACATTCCATGAACGAACAAATAATTCAAAGCCAAAGAGCGCGGTGTTGGCTGGTCTGTTAAATAATGATCACTTTGTGTTTGACACCCTGTCTGGGTCGAAATCAAAAACAGGCTTACAAATACACACAATAATTTTTTCATTATTTATTCTCTGGCTATGAAATTGTCGTTTTATACCAATAAAAATCCCTTATACGCAATCTTTATCGATTTTCTTTTGGCTGTTTTGAATTAAGACATCCCTGATTTCAGTTAATAGTAACTGTTCTTTCGTTGGCTTTTCCACTTTTACTTCTTTAGCTTTGGAATTCGTATAAAGCTTGTTTAAAATGCGTACCAGCCAAAAGACAGCAAAACCAATAATTAAAAATTGAACAATGGCATTAATAAATACACCTAAATTTAAAGTAACAGCTCCGATTTTTTGAGCCTCTGCAAGGGTTTGAACATGTTGCCCTTTTAAAGTTATAAATATATTACTAAAATCTATTCCACCTACCAATAATCCTATAACTGGGTTTAATATATCTTTTACCAAACTATTAACTACAGTTGTAAAGGCTGCACCAACAATAATACCGACAGCCAAGTCAATAACATTCCCGCGCATAATAAATGCTTGAAAGTCAGCAACCCATTTTGGTGTCCTTTTGCTGACCGTTTCTTGTTCGTTACTCATAGCTTTTTCCCCTAATTTATATAAAGTTTTGAACAGTTTATATCTTTACTATTACCCTAGCTATATCAAAGAAATCATAACAGGGAATAGAAAATATAAAAAGATTTCATTCAATGGATTGATTTAACGCTATAAAATGTTTATAAGATAAGCTGTTTCTCCGTCTGTTAACGGAGTTTTTTTTTTATAGTCTGTTAAGAGAAAATCATGAAAGCCGATATTCATCCAGATTATCACGAAATCACAGTCGTCATGACAGACGGTACTGAATTCAAAACTCGCTCTTGCTATGGCAATAGTGGTGATACGCTCCGTCTTGACGTTGATCCTAAGTCCCATCCTGCTTGGACAGGGGTACAACGTATCAATGATTCTCGTGGTCAAGTTGCTAAATTTAATAAACGTTTTGCTGGTATTGGTCAGAAAAAAGGATAAGATAATTATCCATTCTGATAATACTAACGTAATGTTTTATCTTAAAATAAGGGAAGCTATTTTCCTTGTTTTAAGATAACATGATTTTAACACATATAAATATTATATAAATTATTATTACCGATATTATGATTTGTATAATATTTAATAAGCCATATTCATTTATAGGATCGTTATGACTTTACCCCTTATGCCAAAAGCAACAGCAGTATGGTTGATTGAAAAGACTGCTCTTACTTTTACCCAAATTGCCGAGTTTTGTGGTATGCACCCCCTTGAAGTGCAAGCCATTGCAGATGGCGAAGTGGCACAAAGCATCATTGGGTATGATCCAGTATCAAATGGACAATTAACACAAGAAGAAATTAGTCGTTGCGAAGCTGACCCCTCCCGAAAATTACGTTTGTCATCTTCTAGAATGCAAATTGTTAGACGCTCAAAAGGTGCAAGATACACCCCTATTTCCAAACGAAATGATCGTCCAGATGCCATTGCATTTTTATTAAGAAATTTTCCGCAATTATTGGATACACAGATTGCAAAGCTTTTGGGAACAACCAAAGACACGATTTCAAAAGTGCGAGATAAACAGCATTGGAACTCTCCAAATATTAAACCTCGTGATCCTGTTATTTTAGGGTTGTGTAGCCAGATGGACTTAAACGCTGCTATTGCCGAGGCCAACGAACGGGTTTCAAAAGAAGAAGTCGATCATCCAACACAACCAGCAGAAGATAATTTTGCAGCTTCTTACGATGATGCCAATAAATCAAATTCCTCATCATCTGAAGAATTAGATATTGATCATATTTTCTCCGAATATGCCAATAGAACAAAAGAATCAGATCAATAGTTAGTTTTTAGTAAGTGGTGAATATGTCCTCGTCTGTTGAAACCTTGCCCCTTGTCGGTGTTATTATGGGTAGTCAGTCCGATTGGGACATTATGCGCAATACGACATTGTTACTTCAAGAATTAAAAATCCCACATGAGTCTCGTATTGTTTCAGCCCATCGCACCCCTGATCGTTTACAGGAATACGCCACCTCTGCCTATGATCGCGGTATCAAAGTTATTATCGCGGGTGCAGGCGGGGCAGCACATTTACCAGGAATGACAGCTGCTTGGACGCATTTACCCGTTCTTGGTGTGCCGATGCAAACCCATGCTCTTAATGGTAAGGACAGTCTACTTTCGATTGTTCAGATGCCAGCAGGTATTCCTGTTGGTACATTAGCTATCGGTAAAGCTGGTGCAATCAATGCAGCACTGCTGGCAGCATCAATTTTATCGCTTACAGATACTCAATTACAGCAGCGTCTAATCGAATGGCGAACCAAACAAACAAAATCTGTATCTCTTTCCCCTGTTTAGTAACATGAGGTTTAAAATGCTTTCTCCTAATTCTACCATTGGTATAGTTGGCGGGGGGCAATTAGGTCGTATGTCTGCTGCTGCTGCTGCTCGTCTTGGGTTTCGTACTCACATATTATCTGATATTCCAGATCCACCAGCCAGCCAGGTTGCTTCTATGACCACGGTTGGGGCTTATGATGATCCAAATATTTTAACACAATTCGCTAATGCCGTAGATGTTATTACCTTTGAATTTGAAAATATCAGTGCAACTGGTATGGATATTTTATCAGCAATTCGCCCTGTTTATCCTTCAGGCCAGATTTTAAGAATCAGTCAAGACCGTATTTTAGAAAAGACATTTCTAAAAGAACATAATATACCAACAACATCATGGATGGTTGTTAATCAACTGAGTGATGGTCAAAAAGCTGCTGAAAAATTACAATATCCTTTCATCTTGAAAACAACGCGATTAGGGTATGATGGAAAAGGACAGGCCGTTATAAATAGTAACGATGATTTTGTCCATGCATTTGGTACGTTAAAACCACATCCTCTAATTGCAGAAAAACGTGTCCTTTTTAGCTGTGAAGTCAGTGTCATGGTGGCCCGCAACCCGCAAGGCGCTATTTCGACCTTTGATACAACAGAAAATAAGCATAAAGACGGCATTTTAGACTTAAGCTTTGCACCTGCTCGTATATGCAAGGAACAACAATCAAAAGCTCAAAAATTAGCTATAAAAATCGCTGAGTCTTTAAATTTGATTGGTATCTTAGGGGTCGAAATGTTTATTGATCAAAATGGTATGATTTTAGTTAACGAAATCGCCCCTCGCCCCCATAATTCTGGACACTGGACTATGGATGCCTGCCCTATTGATCAGTTTGAAATGCATATTCGCGCAGTAGCAAATCTTCCTCTCCCACCCGCCATTAGGCACTCAGATGCCGTAATGAAAAACCTTATCGGCCCAAAAACAATGGAGGTTTGGCCTCAAATCCTTAATACCCCTGGTTTGATTGGCCATTTATATGGAAAAGATCATGCCAAGATAGGTCGAAAAATGGGACATGTTAATATCTTATTCCCATACAACAGCCTGCCTGGGGAATTTGGTGTATCGTCTATTTTGCAAACTATAGATTTTGATAAGGGATAAGGTTATTTTCATAAAAAGAAAAGTAACATCCGTTGCCTATTATCAAATGATCTGCAACTTTGACGTTAACAATATTTAACGCTTGTATAATCATCTGAGTTAATTTCTTGTCTGCGGGCGATGGCGCTGCAACACCACTGGGATGATTATGCACAAGAAACAAAGCCGAAGCATTATATTGCAAAGCGACCCTGGTCACTTCTCGAATATAGACGGATGTCGTATTTACGGTTCCATATCCTTGCAAACTTTCAATAATCACCTGATTCTTAACATCCAAGAAATACAGTAAAAAATGTTCAGTCTGTTTGCGTGACAAATACGCCATTAAGTAATTTATCAGTCTCCTTTTATGCTTTAAAATGTCACAATTATAAATTTTTGCTTTTAATAAACGCAATGCTACTTCATAACATAACTTAATATTTGCAGAGTCTTTTTCTGAAAGATTTAAGCTTTTTTGTAATTCATCTTTATTTGCTGTTAAAATGGCTGGAAATGATCCAAAGCGTGATAAGGTTAAATTTTGCCAATCTGATATATTTTCATCAAATTTTATCCATTTTGATAAAAGTGAAAGCAACGTATGATCGGATTCAGCATGTTTTACCCTCTGTCTCATTTTATGATTAATTTGGATATAAAATGAACTCTCATTACTCTTGTCCATTATTAAAAGAATCCCTGATCTAAAGATGTTTCACAATTGATATAAATATATCATTCATCCTTGCATACATAAAGAAAAGATAGGAGGCATATCCTTTGACACAGAACTCAAAAAAACTGGCTAACCAACAATGGGGCGGACGCTTTGCAGAAGGACCGTCTGCGATTATGGAGCAAATTAATGCCTCTATCGATTTTGATAAAAGAATGTGGCAACAAGACATTCGTGGCTCTTTAGCCCATTCTGAAATGTTGGCCAATGTTGGCATTATCTCTGAACAAGATAAAAACAGCATTCACCAAGGGCTAGAACAAATAAAAAAAGAAATTCAAAACAACGAATTTGAATTTAGCCGTGCATTAGAAGATATCCATATGAATATAGAGGCCCGTCTGGCCGAACGTATTGGTGAAGCAGGGAAAAGATTACACACTGGTCGTTCACGAAATGACCAGGTGGCCACTGACTTTCGCCTGTGGGTACGGGACAATATTGATGAAGTCATTCACAGTGTTGAACAATTGATGCTGACTTTGGCGCTACGTGCACAAGAGTATGCCGATGTACCTATGCCAGGCTTTACACATTTACAATCAGCCCAACCCGTTACTTTTGGACATCATTTATTGGCTTATGTCGAAATGTTATCACGCGACAAAGGTCGACTGATCGACACTCGCAAACGTTTAAATGAAAGCCCTTTGGGTGCAGCTGCACTTGCTGGAACGTCATTTCCAATTGATCGTCAGATGACAGCAAAAAATCTTGGTTTTGATCATCCGATGAGAAATTCTTTAGATGCGGTCTCTGATCGAGATTTTGCCTTAGAATATTTATCAGCCCTGTCAATCATGGCAATGCATTTATCTAGAATGGCTGAAGAAATCGTTATTTGGTGTTCTTCGCCATTCTCTTTTATTAAATTATCGGATGCATACACAACGGGCTCGTCCATTATGCCGCAAAAGCGTAACCCCGATGCAGCCGAGCTTGTAAGGGCTAAAGTAGGTCGTATCTCTGGAGCACTCATTGGCCTCCTTACGGTTATGAAAGGTTTGCCTTTGGCCTACGCCAAAGATATGCAAGAAGACAAAGAACAGGTTTTTGCAGCTACTGATACAATTGGTTTATGTTTAGCCGCTTGTTCAGGTATGATTGCTGATTTAAAAGCCAACACCGATAATATGCGACGTTGGGCTGGTTCTGGATTTTCAACAGCTACAGATCTTGCAGACTGGTTAGTTCAAAAATTGCAAATGCCTTTTAGAACCGCCCACCACGTTACAGGTCGTATCGTTGGATTGGCTGAACAAAAAAATGTAACACTTGATCAAATTTCTTTGGCAGATATGCAAACGATCGAGCCAAAAATTACCCAAGATATTTTTTCAGTTTTAAGTGTTGAAGCTTCGATTGCTTCACGCACTAGTGAAGGCGGAACAGCCCCTAAAAATGTTTTGCAAGCCGCACAATACTGGATTTCAATTTTGAAAGATCACCCATGAGACGTATTTTATCTTTATGTTTACTAATAAGTTGTCTTACAACATTCACGTTACAACTTTCAGGTTGTGGGCGTAAAGGCCCGCCAAAACCACCAGGCCCGCCCAGCAAAGTAACCTATCCTCGCGCTTATCCCCCTGCGGATTAAAGTAAACAATAAAGGCCGTATTCATTACGGCTTTTATTGTTTATCAATTGTTAATGCTGTTGCCAGCCCACCTGCTTTGTTGCCAAAAGCTGCAACTTGCATACCAATAATGCGCCACTTGCCGTCCTCATTTTGTGCTAACAAAGGGGCACCACTGCTGCCATATGTTCCTTGACAGTTATGTTCTAATGTTGCTTCTGGTAAACTTGTATGCAGCACATTGATAATGGTGCACTGTTTGTCTGCGTATAGAACTTCTTTTCTATCTTGTTCATACCCTCCTAACCACACAGCGTGACCTAACAGCTTTTCCTCTGACTGAACAGGAATAAGCTGAGAGGGTGAAAGAATATTAGTGGGTAAAATCAAAAATGCCTTATCTTTTGGAATATCTTGTTCAGATGTTTTACCTGATAACGTTCCTTTATAACCTTGGGTAATAACAATTTGTTGCACCTTTGTAGCAACTTTGTATGTTCCATGTTGATACCCCAGCAGAAAATGAACGGACTGGGGATGTATGAAACGTTGTGTTTTCCTTATCCAAAGGCAATGCGCAGCAGTCATAACGATACGAGGTTTGATTAAAAAGCCAGTGCATTTTTGCCCTAAATCTGTTTGCACTCTGCCCACAATTTGCCACGGTTCTTGCAACACATCAACGATTTTACGATGCTCGTTCTTACGATCTATTCCTGGCAGTTTCGGTGTCTTAATGATTTGGCTGAAACTTGCAGATAAAAAACAAAAAAATATCCCAAATATAAACAAAAAAACGTAATATAGTCTCATGCTTTTCTTTTATCCTTATATTAAGAAATTATCAAAACATATCACTTCTTATTTGCACGATGAGATAAGAATAGATAAATTAATATCTTCGTTCATCTTTAAGATTATGCACAATGATCTTTAATAAAGGCCTTTTAATATATGACTTCGCTAATTCAACCATTGCATCCCAATGTTCAATCATTTTTAAAAACGCATCCAGACATAACCATTGATCCCAAAGACGGATTATTATTTGGCACGACCTCGTTAAAAATTATTGCAGAACAATATGGCAGCCCCAGTTGGATTATTAATAGCGATATTTTAAAATCAAGATACGAACGATTAAATCAGGCCTTTAAAAATAAACAGTTGGATGTTTCTATTCATTATGCAATGAAAGCCAACGGGCATTTAGCCATCTTGGATTTACTAGCAAAAGAAGGCGCTGGTGCAGATATTGTCAGTGGTGGCGAATTAAAACGTGCCTTAAAAACCAATATACCCGCATCCAAAATTTGCTTTTCTGGCGTAGGTAAAACCGAGGACGAATTACGGCTAGCTGTTGAAACAGAAATTGGGCAAATTAACGTTGAAAGCCGTGAAGAATTACATCAATTATCTAAAATAGCCCAAAAAGTTGGAAAAAATGCTGCGATTTGTTTACGCATAAACCCTGATGTTGATGCAAAAACCCACCATAAAATCACAACAGGTCTAGCAGAAAATAAATTTGGAATTGCCTATCAACAAGCCATTACAGTGTATAAAGAAGCTTATCAACTGCCCAATATCACCCCTTTGGGATTTGATGTTCATATTGGCAGCCAAATTTCTTCAACCACACCCTACCGCCAGGCTTTTCTAAGGATGGTTGACCTTATCAAAGCAGCACGCACACAGGGGTACGATGTAACAACCTTGGATTGTGGTGGCGGGTTTGGAATATCTTATCAAAACGAGCCAGAGGCAAATCCAGAAGACATTGCAGCATTAATGAAAGAGGTTTTGGCCCCCCTCGATTTAAAATTGGGTATTGAACCAGGTCGATGGTTAATTGGGCCATCGGGACTTTTAATCAGTAAAGTATTAATACGCAAAGATAACGGCCCCAATACCCCTCCCTTTATTATTATTGATGCTGCAATGAATGATTTAATACGCCCTGCAATGTATGAAGCATGGCATGGTATTTTACCTATTTCACCAGAGGCCTATCTTCGTCCTTCTGAAGCCCTTCATATCGATGGCCCTGTATGTGAATCAGGTGATGTATTTGCTCGTGATCGTATCTTACCCTCTTTGCAGCCTGGTGATTATATTGCCATTTTTGACGCTGGTGCCTATGGTAGTGTTATGAGCTCTACGTATAATGCACGTCCTTTGGCGGCCCAAATCATGACAAAAGGAAGCCAATCGGCAATTATTCAGCCCCGACAAACCATAGAAGATTTATGGAAAAATGAACTTGTTCCCTCTTGGTATCCTAACAACATTTAACATATTTTGAAATTGATGAATCCTATTCCCCCTCGCCAGTACGCTCAGATTAAAAAAGCAATAAAAATAGCAAAGGTCAATTTTTGGTTAGAAAAACGTTGGCCAATTCTGGCTTTTGTGCTGGCATTATGGTTGTTTTATATCTGTTTAGGATTATTGGGTATTCCCCAACAATTCTCTGATTTAATTCGAGTCCTTATTCTTGTTCTGTTCGCTGGGATAAGCATAGGGGGAATATTTTATTACAGCCGAAATTTGCCTTCTATTTCTTTCAAAGATATTATAAAACGTCTTGAGAAGGTTAATCGCCTTTCATCTAACCCTTTATATACAATTCATGATTCACCAATAATTGCGCAGTCTCAATCAACGTGGGATATTCATTTACAACGTGTTTATAATGACCTTCCCCCTTTGAAAACGGGATTGCCAAAATTATTGTTTCAAAAACCCTATCTAAACTGTGCTTTAGGGGTACTATTAATAGGTTGTGGTGGCTTAGTAGTTTATAATGGGAATCATGCATCCTCTCGTCTGGTATCTGCATTTCGACCAGGATATGATGATACCACCATGCCACTAGCAACCTTACAAGCATGGATTATTTCACCACCCTACAGTCATCGTGCCCCTGTTTACCTTAAATCCGATAATAAGTCGGTAACTTTTGACCAATATGCTCGCTTACACGTTGCTGTTTCTGGCCTTTCTCATCCGCCTGAATTAATTGATTCAAACCATACTATTTTAAAAGATCGCTCTATTCAAAAGCTTGACCCTACTCATTGGCAAGTTGAGGGAACCTTACACCATTCCGGCACCATCACTGTTAAGGCCAGAGGGCGTACGTTGGCACAATGGGATTTAACAATGCCTGCTAACGATCCACCAACAATTACCTGGACTGCCCCAATAAAAACCGACAAATCCAACTGGAAAACGGTTTTTCCCTTTAAGGTTGCACAACGTTATGGTGTAAAGTCAGTACAATTGGACATTGATATCCCTAAAACCCAAGATCATGAGGCCATTCATCTTCTTTCTGTTCCATTGGGACTGGGGGACCACCCAAAGACTATTGAACAAAAACAATATCACGATTTATCCAGCACAATATGGCCTGGTGAACACGCCATGGCAACTTTGAAGGCGACTGATGTAACTGGGCAAACAACCACATCCCCCGCACAATCATTTATCTTGCCAAAACGTCAGTTTTCATCACCTGTCGCTCAACAAATTAACCTTGCTCGCCAACAATATGGAAAACAACAACTTACAAAAGAAGAGATAATCAACGCACTCTCAAACTTACAAGATCAACCCGATATTACTAAAGACTATGACTTGTTCTTAAATTATGTTGCTATTATTTATTTTCTAAATTATTCAGATCAACAAACACAAGCTGTGCAACAAGAAGCATTATCAAGATTATGGGATTTAATCCTAGATATCGAAGAAAGAAACAACAGCAATTCCGATATTGCCAGAGCAAATACTGAAATTCGTGCGGCCCAAGCCAGTGTGCAAGAACAAATACAAAAAATGCAACAATTGGGAAAAGATAAAATTACCCAACAAGATAAACAAGAACTGGATGCTCGTCTGCAACGCTTACAAAATGCAATTGCTCAAAAAATGGTTGCGTTGACTAAACAAACACCAACTAAACAACAAGAATCTCTTGATTTATCTAAGGCTCAATTTATCAGTGTTCATGCTTTTGAAGATATGTTCAAAGATATTAATAAAACCATTCGTGAAGGCGATATTAATAAAATATCCCAACAATTAGAGGATGCCAATAATGCGTTAAATACTTTACGTCAAGCAACCCCCGAGGATTTAAAACAATTATCAGAACATATAAAATCTCAAGAGCATCTACAAAAACTGACTAAAGCTTTGGAAGAACTGATTAAAAAACAACAACTATTACTAGATCAAAGTCACATCAGGCTAAACCAAGCTGCCCCCATTATTTTACGCCCTGGTGAGGATCTAAGCCAGCTCTCAACCCCACAACTAATGAAAGAAATTGGCGCAGACAAAGGCAAATCAACACAATCCACTACCCAGACCACTCAGCAAAGTGCTGAAAATCAACGAATTTTGAATCAGGCTCTTCGGGAACTTCATCGTCAATTTCAACAGGAAAGCAAGCAGCCAATTGAAAATTTATCAAAGGCTGAACAAGAAATGGAGGATGCATATCAAGCATTAACCCAAAAGGATGATACCAAAGCAGCCAAATACCAGGAACAAGCCTTGATAGATTTGCAAAAAGGCAATCAATCTATAAAACAAGGTATGAAACAAGAAGCAAAAAAATTCTCTAATTTTTTTCCTGTCCTTACTGTTGGGAAAAATCAAAGCAAACCATCATCTTCTGACAATTCAGGTTCATCTGATAAAAAAACAGATCCATTAGGAAGACCTGTTGAAAACGAAAACGCTAATATTGATTTAACAGGTAATAAATCAAATGCCAGAGCTATCGAAGAAGAATTGAGAAAACGGGCCGATGACCCCAATCGTTCAGAAAAAGAACTTGATTATATTTATCGATTATTAAATATGTTCTAAGTGATGAATGGTATTATATATTAATGAAGCGACAGAAAGCCAAGATTTGGATGTCGTAAAAAACAATATATAAAAACAAAATAGAATTATATAAAAATGAATAAAAACGAATATTTGCCTATTCTTTAACCACCTATAAGCAATTAAATGAAGGTATAGCAATAATAATTATTCCTAAAATATTCTTACCTTAATTCAATTGAAACAGTAAAAATAGTGTAAGAAATATTAAAATAGACGAAAAATACTTTGATATGTGTGGTATATTATTAACTCTACTCGTTAATTTTATACGATATATTTTATTATGGTTCATCTATTATCCAATTCTGGAACATAAACGATTTTTGAAATGACTGACAAGATACTCAGTGAAATCGGATGTGTTTCTTGAGAATGAGCAGCTCAACCCCTTTCAAGCACATACACCTCATAGTCTCGATCATGCGCATCGCGTACCGTGAATTAAATAGCCTCCAAAGATATACCATAAAATGCACTGACTCTTAGTTTTATAATGGTAAAATCTATTTCTTTAACTTCTAACTTTTTATGAAACTGCGTTTCTATGTCCCTTAAACATAGCACTTTTATCTGGTGCAATTGTCCAAAAAAAAGAGATCTTTTTAGTTATTCAAGATAACTATTGGAAAAGCCTACTTTTACCAAAATGTACACCGCATCACCCTTTATTCAGAGCTATACGCAGGACTTTGTTTGCATTATCAATACAAGATTAAAAGTTAAAACTTGATCGGCAAATCCTGAAATTCACCGCTTTGTTAAGTAATATTGACGATCTAATAAATGCTGTATTCATTTTAATACTTACCTTTAAATCTTTTATTACGATTTATAGAGATTAACACGCACTAAATATTAACCAGTCTGCAGCAATGATCCAATTTCTTTGTCGTGCAAGTTATATTATTTTACGATATAAAAAATTAAATTAATATGGAGCCTACAATAAATGCGTATATACGTGAATTTAGATTAAATAGTTAATTAAACACGATGAGCCTGTTGTAAACCGTTAACTATTTATAATAGACTGTTTTTCGTATGAATTATGATCAAGCGATTAATAATAACAAACCTGATATTGGCTAAAAAAATTTTTAATCATCATGTAAGAACAATTAAAAAAACAAGGAAATAGGTTGATAATTATATCCAATAAACAAGATAGATTACGCCAATACATTACCACAACCTTGTTCCTTTAAAATTATCTATGTTTTCCAATGAAATTTAATTTTTTTCTGCCAATAATGTTGCAAATCGCAATTGAATTCGGTTTCCATCTTTATCAGTCTTATGAAGAAACCCCTTGTCTTCATTATATTTCTTGATCGTCCAAGAAGCATAGTAATTTGATAGTTCCTTCGTCTTAAAGGTAAAAGGGAAACCAACGGTACAAGGAGCATCGTCTGTATCCATTGCCGAAACAATGAGATTATACCCCCCTGTTTTGGTCGCATCCTGCATATTTTTGATAAGATCGGGAATAGACGTAGGCTGTAGAAACATCATAACAACCGTCGATAAGATAAAGTCATATTGTCCTGTAAACTGAATTGCGTTTAAATCAACAATCTTTGTTTTTATGGTATGTATGGCTTCTTGCTGGCAGATCGTTTCTAAATTTTTAACACTGTCGGGATTTCTGTCCCACGCATCGATATTAAAACCTTTCTGGGACAAATACAAACTGTTCCGACCGTTACCACAGCCCAAATCTAAAACTTTTCCTTGCGTTAAAAAGGCCGCTGCTTCAACTACCTCGGAATGAGGAGGCGTTAAGCCATATTTTTCAGCAAAATAACTATCTTGTAAATCCATCGTCCCTATCCTATTAAGATTATCATTTCATCAACATATTAGTAGCTTTAGTTAAAAAACATATCGAACCGTAATCAAGAAGAAGTGAGAGTTTTTGATCACTCGTTGCTCTACTATTAAAAGATTTTATAAAAATGCACGAAATATCACACTTATCGTATCGTAACAAAGCAATGAATTCAAAGGTAATTCTTTATTTCTTTTTAATTCTTTTGACCACCTTTAGTTCGATATTTGTACTAGCCCATGCAAGCCCACCCATGGATACGACAAAGCAAGCTGAGAAAATAAAACAACTTTTCGACGCATCACATGTTCAAGGGGTAATCGTCATTAACGATCAAGGAAATATTTCTATCTATGGCAATGCTGTTCAACGTGCTTCTACACAATATGTCCCTGCCTCGACTTTCAAGATGCTGAATGCTCTTATTGGATTGGAAAATAATAAGGTAACCCCTGATGAAATATTTCTATGGGATGGGAAAAAGCGTGCCTTGCCTGCTTGGGAAAAAAACATGACGATTGGTGAGGCTATGCGCCTATCCGCCGTCCCTGTTTATCAAGAATTAGCGCGCCGAATTGGACTAACCCTAATGCAAAAGGAAGTTAAACATGCTCATTTTGGGAATGAAAAAATAGGGACAAAAGTTGACCGCTTTTGGTTAGATGGCCCTCTTAAAATTACCCCAATCCAGGAAAGCAAGTTCGCCTATCAACTAGCCTATAAACAACTGCCTTTCAAAAAAACTACACAAGAAAAGGTTCAACGGATGCTTCTTATCCTGAAAAAGGATAGCTATAAAATATATGCGAAAAGTGGTTTAGGCACTGACCTGAAGCAAAAAGTAGGATGGCTTACGGGATGGATAGAACAGCCGAATGGGAAAAAAATAGCTTTTTCGCTCAATATTAACGTACCTTCAAGCATTGACCTCTCTTTGAGAGAAAGATTGGTTTACCGTTCTCTCACTATTTTAAATATTATATAAGACGACAAAAGACCACGTATAAAGTCCAAATAAGAAAACTATAAATCACACCATAATCGCATCAAATTATGATACACATTGGTCAATTCTAAAATCTGCGGATCATTGTCATTCATTCTTGTACGTAACTTTATAATGGTCATATCTAAGTCAAATAATATTTTTCTTTTATCGGCCTCTTTGATCATAGATTGCGTCCAAAAAAAAGATGCCCAACGACTGCCTTTTATAATTTTACTAACGGAATGCAGATTATAAGTAGGATAAACAATCATATCGCCTGCTGGCAGTTTAATTGCCTGAGACCCGCTATGATCGTGGATAATTAGTTCTCCTCCTTCATAGTCTTCTGGATCATTCAAAAATAACGTTGATGATACATCCGTTCGAATACGCATATTCGTTTCAGGGATAGGGCGAAAAGCATTATCAACATGATCAGGGAACTCCATCCCCGTATCATAACGGTTGAATAAAGGAGGAACCACACGATAAGGCATCACAGCCGAATTAAAAATAGGATTGCGTCCTAATGCTTTTAAGATAATTTCTCCTAATTCCTTACTTTCAGGGGAAGATTGATCGATCTGCACATTTTTCTTTACCTGCATGGATTGCTCACCTGCAGTTACTTTTCCGTCCACAAAGGTAGCATTAGCAAATACGGAACGTATGTAAAATAATTCTTCGTGCGTCAACACCTGCGGAATATGGATAATCATGATTGTACCTTCCCCTGTATAAAATTTATTATTTTATTGTAACATATTCAAGCTAAATAAAAATGCCCGCCCACTGGAAGGGGTCACACGATTACCAAATAAAGAATCATAATTTAAACGATTAGTAATATTATAGATATTGAAAGAAACCTTCCAATGCTCGTCAAATTTATGAGACAACATTGCATCTATACTGACATTTGCAGGGGCTTTTGCACTATTGGTATTGTTTAACCAAACATTCCCCCGCCACGTAACACCACCGCCAACAGTTAAATTATAAGGGGTTTTTGGCATAATTTGATATGTTGTCCATAAGTTTCCTTGCTGGGTTGGAACATATTGAACGCGATTACCCTTAGCACCTGCGGTTTGAGAAGACTTCACGTCACTATGATAAGCGGCAAACCCACCATATACGTCCCAATTTTTCATAACATTACCAGAAATACCCAATTCAATTCCTTCGTTTCGAACTGTATCCCCTGAACTGGTAACATCACCAGAAATAGGATCACTTACAATCTGGTTACTTTTATCAAGTCTGAATAACGCTGCTGTTATACCAACACGCTGATTTAATAAGCTCCATTTTCCCCCCAGCTCGTATAAACGGCTGCGTTCTGGTTTCATTCCATCTTGATTATCACGCATCGGCGCGTAAGAATTCGTCAAATACATTCCCAAAGGCGTTGTCGACATTGCCCACGTAAAATAATACATTTGATTTTCAGTTGGGGTAAACATCAGGCTGACTGTTGGATTTACAATATTATTGGTTGTTTTCATATTATTTGCCGCCCAAGTACCAGCCCCGCCTTCAGTTCCATATTTAGCATTCCAATTATCATAACGAACACCACCTTTTATCGACCATTGTTCTGTCATCCAAAACTGATCATAAATGAAAACCCCCACATCACGTGTGTGCCCTTTTCTTAACGCTGGGTCTCCTGACGTGGCTTTTGGATCACCAGGTAGAATTGAAATTGGATAATTAATGTTTGGTGTTGGATTTACTAAACTATTATTTGGTAAGGGAGCAGAAAACTGTCCATATGCTCTATTTTCACTGGCGTAGGAAAAATCAACACCCCCAGTTAATTGATGTTTTATACCCCATGTATGAAAATTTGCGATTGTGGATAAAACGTTCTGAAACGACCAAGTCCGCTGGCGATAAGGTGATGGACCTGCTGTGCTGATAATTGCATCCTGTGGCCGACCACTGAAATATGGGTTCACACAATTTACTGCTTGACATTGAGGGCGTGTAACAGAAAACTCACGACGGTAATTTCCGTATCGGGTATCATTGTGAATGACAATATCCGGGGTTACATCATATTTCAAACGACCCGTTAATTGATGGTCCTGTGTTTTATCACTGTCCATCTTATTCCCATACCAATTTCCGCGTCTGATCCCGTATTCAGTAATAGGTCTGGCAACTTTGGTTCCTGGTTTTGTTACAACAGGTACGCCATAGTCTGGAATTCGGTCATCTTGCTGATAAACATACTGTAATGTATAACTGACTTTTTCGCCCAACCCAAAAGCAATAGAGGGTGCAAGTCCCCAGTGATGAGAATAAATATAATCACGCCCCACAACGTTATTACTATTTCCCACACCAACAATTCGTGCTGCTATTGAATCTGTTATTTTTTTATTAATATCAACGGTGCCACGATAATAATCCCCATTACCGCCTGTGAAATCTACGTTATACTGATCTTTTAAAATAGGCTTTTTCGTAACAACATTAATTGCCCCACCTGTCGTACCATTCCCAAATACAGAAGAAGATGGTCCTTTAATAACAACAACACTCTCGTAATTAAAGCTATCTCGCGTATAAACACCAAAATCCCTTAACCCGTCTTCATAAATATCGTTTTGAGCTGGAAAACCTCGGATAAGAAACTGGTTTCCAGACATCCCCCCTCTACCTTCTCCAACTGATGAGGTCACACCAGGAACATTTTTTAAAGCTTCTTCTAAAGATTTCACATTTTGCTCTTGAAGGATTTTTTGAGGCACAACATTGATATTCTGTGGTGTATGCATCACATCTTGAGGCAACAGATCAACACCTGTGCTTTGGGTTAAAATATTCGAAGTTTTCTTGCCGCGTACCAAAATCTGCTCGTTAGAACTGGATATATTTTTATTATCTGCCTTTGTTTGCGCTGTTCCATCTGAGGGTTCATTACTATTGGGTATTTGAGTAGTTATATTTTGACCAACCGCAGAATTCCCTAATACACCAACCATAATTGCAGCTAATGATACTGGTTGTAAGGTTCTTTTTATACTGATATTTCGCATTATACTGAACTTTTTCAATTGAGAATGATTATTGATAACATAATAATGATAATCATTATCAATTGTCATTACAAAAAACAACAGCTACTCTTATATCTTCTAAATTAGTGATATTTTTAGCACAATTTCTTCATTATTTTTTATAATAATAAATAATGTTTCATAACTTTTGATAGTCATATAATTTAATTAACAAGGTAATATATAACTTGTAGGTTCAAATGGAATTTCAAATAAACAAAATAAGACACCCAAAAGAAACAAGATATGGCACGTTATTACTGGTTTATGGATGTCTTTTATGGACTATTTTGGCATTGATTTGTATTAGTACTTTCTTTTATGGAAATCTTGCAAATAAAATAACAATCGTCTTTTATATACTTGTATTTTTCTTGGTTACTTATATCTCCAGAGCTTTGATGCAAGCTTATATGTTCGGCCATTATGTTCTGATCGGACCCAATCAATTTCCACATTTGCACAAGATTGTTCAAGAAGGCGCAAAACAAGTTGGTCTGAAAGAGGCACCCCAAGCATTTATTTACAACTCTCATGGTGTAATGAATGCCATGGCGGTTCGTTTGATTGGTCGCAAACGTTATATTTGGTTGACCTCTGCAATTATCGATGCTGATAATGACGAACAAATTCGATTTGTAATTGGCCATGAGCTGGGTCACCACGTTGCAGGCCACTTGGATGGAATAAAGCATTATCTGCGCTTACCAGGATACATAATTCCTTTTCTGGGCAAAGCCTATTCACGTAACAGAGAATTAACTTGTGATCGTGTTGGTGCTTTTGTTGCACAAAACCTGTCTGCTTCTCGCTCTGCCTTACAAATGTTGGCTTGTGGCAGTGCAAAATTGAATGATCAAATGAATCCCACAGCATTTCAAAAACAAGAATCTTTGGTTCCTAACGTTGCTGGATATATTCTACATATCTTCTCGTTCTACCCTCGTTTAACAAAGCGCGTAGAGGCTGTATCCACATGGTATGATACTTTTCATAAATAAATTTGATTTATCCTTATTTATATCAAGAATATAAGCTATTCTTCTTTTAATACTTTGAAAGAAATAAGGATAAATATAATGAATTATTGGCTGGTTAAATCAGAACCTGATGCGTATTCATGGCAAGAACAAATACATAATCATATTGAACCATGGACAGGGGTTCGTAATCACCAAGCAAAAAAAAATTTACAATCCATGAGGAATGGCGATCTAGCCTTTTTTTATCACTCTAATGTTGGTAAAGAAATTGTAGGTATTGTCAAAATTGTTAAAGAAGCCTATCCAGATCCAACCGATCCTGAACATAAATGGGTATGCGTTGATGTTGAAACCGTTTGTCCTGTTCCCAACCCTGTAACCTTAAAACAAATCAAAACAGATCCAACTTTGCAAGATATTGGATTAATCAAGCAATCACGCCTATCTGTCATGTCTATTACCAGCGAACATTGGGCAATTCTTTGTCGCCTGGGTCAAGTTCCGACAAAATACCAACAAAACAAAGAAAATTAAATTTAACCCTTTTTAAAAACATATTATATATTTCGTTAATCAATCCTTTAATTCTATGAAATGACTATACCTATGACAATAAACGCATGCGTGATCCCCGATTACATCCATCTTTATCAAAATGATCTGCCTGATACTTTAGACCTTGGTTATGTTATAGCCATTGATACAGAAACGATGGGCTTAAATCACTATCGCGATCGTCTGTGTTTAATTCAAATTTCGAGTGGAGATGGACAAGTTCATTTAGTGCAATTCATCCCTGAACATCTGGGGGGAAACGGGTTTCACGCATGCCCCAATTTAAAAAAGATTTTAACCGATCCCAAGGTTACAAAGTTAATGCACTATGCACGTTTTGACGTAGGAATTTTACAATATGCATTAAATATCAAAATCCCTTCGGTCAAATGCACAAAAATTGCTGCTAAACTGGTCAGAACCTTTACCGACAAACATGGTTTGGCCTCCTTGTGCAAAGATTTACTAAAAATTGAACTTAGTAAACAACAACAGAGTTCTGATTGGGGGGCAGCTATACTAAGTCCTGAACAACTGGTTTATGCTGCTTCTGATGTTCTATATTTACATCAATTATGGCAAGTTCTCAAAGAATTACTGATCCGCGAAAACCGCCTTGAACTTGCAGAATCTTGTTTTGCTTTTCTTTCTGCACGTGCTGATTTAGATATTTTAGGGTATAATTTGCCAGATATTTTTGATCATCGCAGCTCGTAAAGGTTCTGTTTGATCACAAGCCATAACTGATTTATAGTATTTGTATTTTCATCTTTTTCATACAAAGTGCATCTATAATGAAACCACTAATATCCCCTTCTGATATTCATGTTGCTTGTGAAGCCTTGAACATCGAGAGTAAAGGTATTCAAGATCTTATTTATGCACTACAAAATACCCCTAACCTTTCCAACAGTTTTATCCAAACCATTGCATTAATATCAACGCTACAAGGTCGTGTTGTTCTGACAGGAATTGGAAAGTCAGGGCATATTGCTAAAAAAATACAATCAACGCTTGCATCAACAGGTACGCCGTCTCTTTTTGTTCATCCTGCTGAGGCCGCTCATGGCGATTTAGGTATGATACAACCCAAAGACGGCGTTATCGCAATTTCTGCATCTGGTGAAACACAAGAACTGGCCAGTATTATTGTTCATACACGTCGATTTGGAATATCATTGATTGCCATAACAACAAATCCACATTCTACCTTGGCCAAAGAATCCGATATCGCAATGGTTTTACCACAATCAAAAGAGGCCTGCCCCTTGGGACTGGCTCCGACTACCAGTGCCATTATGCAATTGGCACTAGGGGATGCCATTGCTATTACCCTACTTAAAAAGCGCCATTTTACAGCATCGGATTTTGGGACTTATCATCCTGGTGGGCGATTAGGCAATAAATTAAAAATTGTTCGTGACCTAATGCATACTGAAAATGAAATACCCTTGGGCTTGCCGTCCATGCCAATGCACGAAGCAATTATGGAGATGACACAAAAAGCATTAGGCTGTATAGGTATTGTTTCTAATGATAAAAAATTAATCGGATTAATTACAGATGGGGATTTACGTCGCACACTTGACAAAGATATCAGACAATTAACCACTCAAGATGTTATGAACACTGATCCATTAACCATTCACGCAGATATGTTAGCAGCAGAGGCATTACACCTCATGAATAATAATAAACATCCTATTACCTGTTTGTTTGTTGTTGATCATGATCACCATCCTATTGGCGTATTACACATTCACGATCTTTTACGTGCAGGAATAGCATGAACGATAATAAAAAAGAGCCATCCTTAAAGCCTCTCAACTCATCCTCTAAGGTTGAACGAACAGATTTTCAAAACAAGCAAAATTATCTAAAACAACGTGCAAGACCCTCTGTTGCTAGAAGACAAGTCCCAAAACCTGAGGAAATCCATCGGCGCAAGCAAGTTATAAAATGGACGAAATGGATACTTCCCGCCCTTGCTTTACTATTATTAGGGTCGATAGCCGTATGGCCAGAAATCGACCGAATAATTAATACAAACAAGGAAATTATTAAACAATTAGCAAGAATTAAAGTGGAAAGTGGTACCATGGTTGGTGCAACCTTTCACGGTCTTGACTCCCATGATCGGCCTTATACAATTACCTCAAATAAAGTCGTTCAAAAATCTAATAATAGTGATATGATCCGCCTCAGTGATCCCAAAGCAGACATTTTACTGCAAAATAATGACTGGTTGATGGTCACTGCTGATCAAGGGATTTATATGCAACATCAACAAAATTTGAATTTATATGATCATGTTGTTTTATATCGAGATGACGGGTTATTTATGTACAGCGACATTGCAGATATCGCATTAAAATATTCAGTTGTGACAGCAGATAATTGGATTCACGCCGAAGGCCCTTTTGGTCAGCTGGACGCACAGGCATATTTCTTGGATCTTCACGCCGGTATAGCCCAATTTCAAGGACCTGGAAGATTGATTTTAAATGATGATAAGAAATCTTCCTCATCTTCCCCTTCCCAACCATTAAAATCATCGGAATAACCCCTATGAACTACAAGCACGCTTTGTTATTAGCACTACTCTGTTTTACGAGTGAAGGATTATATGCTTCAGGTGCATTGGCACAAAATATAGATTTATCCCATGGGGGACAAATAACGGTTACTGCTTTGGGTGGGTTTAATTGGGATCAAAATGCAAAATCTGTTACTGCTTATGATCATGCCAAAGCCGTTCGAGGGGACGTAACCGTTACTGCTGATCGCTTGGTTGCCATGTATCGTAAAAAAGCCAACGCAGCAGACAATCAACCAAAACCCGAAGAAAAGAAAGACGACCAAAAAAGCGGTGATATTACCCAAGACAGCTCGGGTTCAAACGAAATATATCGATTATATGCATATGGTCACGTTCATATTTATACCAATACTGATCAAGCTTGGGGGGATAAAGCCATTTATGATATTGATCAGGCAACTCTTGTCCTGACGGGTAAAAATATGAAATTAACCACACCACAAAACATCATGACGGCTAGGGATGCAATGGAGTACCATTCCCAAACACGTATGTCCGTTGGTCGTGGGGATGCAACTGTTACCAGTATCAAAGATGGCCGCAGAATCAAGGCCGATGTGTTAGTTGGATATAGCGCGCCAACAGATCAAAAAAGCCAACCCGCAAATGCCAATAACAACAAAAATTCTGACGACGTTACTCGATCCAGCAAACTTGAAAAAGTAAACGCATTTGGTAACGTTGTTGTCCGTACACAAAATGAAACCGTAAGGGGTGATCGTGGTGTGTACGTACCCAATACAGGTATTGCTCGTGTTGTTGGTAATGTTCATATTACCCGTGGATCGAACCAATTAAATGGTCATGCGGCTATAATCAATATGCGCACTGGTATTGCCCATATGACAGAAGCACCAGGCAGACGGGTTCAAGGATTGGTAGTTCCTAATGAATCCAACCAGCCGAACAAATAATAAATTCATGAAAGCAAAATATTATTATGAATGATTCACCTATGGCTTCACATATTCATCATAATGACGCCACCATTCCCACGGAATCTGTTGGATTAGTTGCTGAAAATATTGGAAAAACGTATAAAAAACGCCCTGTTGTGCAAAATGTTTCTTTGCGGGTTCACCGCGGTGAAGCAGTTGGATTATTGGGACCCAATGGTGCAGGGAAAACAACCAGTTTTTATATGATTGTGGGGTTGGTTCAACCTGATACAGGATCAATTAAACTGGATGGTGCCGATATTACCAAACTTCCCATGTATAGAAGGGCACGCTTAGGTATTGGGTATCTTCCGCAAGAGGCAAGTATTTTCCGTGGCCTTAATGTCGAGCAAAATATTATGTCTGTTTTAGAAGTGGTAGAACCTGATTATGACAAACGACGCACCATTTTAGATGGATTATTGGCAGAATTTGGTATCACACATTTGCGTCGTTCGCCTTCTTTGTCATTATCAGGTGGGGAACGCAGACGTCTGGAAATTGCCAGAGCACTTGCCAGTGATCCAAACTATATCCTACTTGATGAACCCTTGGCGGGGATTGATCCGATTGCTGTTGGTGAAATCCGCGATCTTGTCTCCCATCTAAAAGACAGAGGGATTGGTGTGTTAATTACGGATCATAATGTAAGAGAAACACTGGAAATTATTGATCGTGCTTATATTATGAACAGCGGTCAGCTGTTAATGGAAGGGATTCCATCAGAAGTTGTCGCACATGAAGATGTTCGTCGCGTTTACTTAGGTGAAAAATTCTCTATGTAAAGAATAAATTATTGCAAATTTATTTTAAATACACTGAATGAATAAGCCACAAAGAATATACGTAACATTGGGTATCAATCTGATTTAGAGATCAACCGATATCCAATTCCCACCTCTGTTAACAAGAATTTGGGGTTAGTTGGATTATCTTCTAATTTTTGACGCAAATGCCCCATATATATCCGCAAATAATGTGGCTGTTCAATATAATTTGGTCCCCATACAGCAAGCAATAACTGACGTTGTGTACAAACGCGGCCAACATTTTTAATTAACTCGCCTAATAATTTGTATTCAATTGGGGTTAAATGAACCTCTGCATCCCCTTTTTTAACACATCGATTGCTAAAATCCACACAAACAGGCCCAAATTGAAATATATTGACTGATGATACTGACGGTAATGCTATCCTACGTAATTGTGCACGCATACGCGCAAACAGTTCTGGGATACCAAAAGGTTTTGTTATGTAATCATCAGCCCCCATATCCAAGGCAGCTACTTTTTCTTCTTCGTCATGACGTGCTGTTAAAATAAGAATGGGCACATTCGACCATTGCCTAACCTCTTTAATATATTCTTTGCCATCTTGGTCGGTTAACCCCAAATCTAACAAGACAAGACTGGGTTGTCTTGAAGCCGTTTCAATTAACGCACGCGCCACACTATCGCATTCAAATACTTGCCAATTTTCAGCTTTTAGTGCTTGGTTCAGAAAACGGCGAATGGGTTCTGAATCTTCGACAATTAGAACGCTGTGATTAATTTCCATAACAATATCCCATATATGTTAGATTGCCTCTTCAAGCTCAATAGAGGGTTCTGGATTGGCAGGGATATAAAACGTAAAG
Organism: Commensalibacter oyaizuii; assembly: GCF_029953265.1. Taxonomy (NCBI): domain Bacteria; kingdom Pseudomonadati; phylum Pseudomonadota; class Alphaproteobacteria; order Acetobacterales; family Acetobacteraceae; genus Commensalibacter; species Commensalibacter oyaizuii. The sequence goes on along the minus strand of NZ_JASBAO010000001.1, from coordinate 387,895 downwards.
CAACTTCCTCCTCCTATGCGCTGTGATGCAAAGATCTTCCCATGATGAGCTTCAACAATCGTTTTCGCAATACTTAGTCCCAGACCTGCCCCTAATTTGGAACTTTCAGTTTTACCACGGTTAAATTTTTCAAAAATAGAAACCTCTTGCCCCAACGCAATACCTATCCCTCTATCTAATACAGAAATAAAAAGTCGTTTATCTTTATAGGTAATCTCAATACAAATATCTGGCGATTCATCACTATATTTGATTGCATTTTCAATTAAATTATTTATAACACGCCCAATTAAAACAGGATCAAATTCAACCAATGGACAATAAGATGGACGATTTACTTTAATATAAATTTCAGGGTGGCTTGATGAATATTGATGTAAAACACTGCCGATGACCTCTTCTACTGATTGCCAACTTATATTAATTTTGAAATGTCCAGTATCAATACGCGCCATATCCAAAACATTACAAACCATTTCATGAATGGAGCGCGATCCATCATAAATTGATCTTAAATTTTGGTAAAGCTGTTCTGATGTAAGATCTTTATAATGATGTACTAAATATTCTGCCTGCCCCATCAAACTGGTTAGTGGCGTACGCAAATCATGCGAGATAGTAGATAAAAGTGTATTTCTTAATTGTTCTGATTCAACTTGAATTAATACCTGACGTGCCGCATCAGCAAAATGAATACGCTCTAAAGCAATCGCAATCAAGCTAGTAATCGTATCCAAAAGTTGTTTTTTTTCGGGAACTAAAAAATCGTAAGGCTGCTTTGGGGATAATGCTAAGATCCCTCGAATTGAGACAGGTGCAGTTAAGGGTAGATAACGGTATTGATGTTTAGGTAACGTGTCTGTCGCAAAACCTGCCTCTGCTTTATGATGGAATGCCCATTGTGCGATCGCCATATTAATTTCTTTGGATTCATTAAAGCATAATTGATCATCAGAGGCAGGCATTAATATAACAGCTTTACCACCAAATTCTTGGGTAAGAACTTGTATACTTTTTTGAATGACTTGCCCATACTCTAAAAAACCTGACAAAGATCGGGCAAATTGGAACAAGGTTTGCACACGATTTTCACGAACTTTTGCAATCTTTGCTCTATATTTTAAATGCGCCATTAATTGACTGGATATTGATCCAACAAACAACATCACCCCAAAAGTAATAAGATATTGTAAATCACTGACATTTAACGAGAATTTAGGTCGAATAAAACAAAAATCAAACGTTAGAATTCCAATAATGGACGCAAAAATACCCACATTTCGTCCAAAACGAATGCTGCTTAACATTACCAACAATAAAAAGAATAGGACAATATTCGCACCGTCAATATGAAAAGATATTGGCCATAGAATGACTGCTAATGCAATTGTGGAAATAACAGTGTAAATGTAAGGAATAAGCCGTTTTTTAATATTAACCGTTTTTTGGGGATATAAAACAAAGGATGAATGCGTTGGTATTTCCTCTTTCCCAACAGATACGGTTGTTTGACTGATTTGGATATATTCCAATTCAGGCGCCAAAGACATTATGATATGAATTAAATCCTTTTTCCACCACGATCCAATTGTTTTAATCACAGGAATATACAAAATTTTTGCTAAATTATGTTTATATGCATAATGAATAATAGCGTTTTCGGGCTCATCATCATTTATAATTGATGTAACCGCACCCAAACTACGCGCAAATTGCAGTTGTTTTAGTATATAGTTATATTTTCCAATAGATTTTTTTTTATACTGTGCAGCCTCAATAAACAAAATATGCCAAACACATCCCAACTGCTGTGCCCATCGTGCAGTTGTACGAATTAAGTGTTCGTGATCTGTATCATAAGTCAAATAGGCCAAAATACCAGTTTCTGTTTGCCAAACCGTTTGCAAAGATTGTTCTTGACGATATGTTTTAACATCTGATTTTATACGATCTGCCGTACGTCTAAGGGCAATTTCTCGTAAAGAAATTAAATTCCCTTTGCGAAAAAAATGTTGAAAGGCACGTCTTGCCTGTTCAACTTTATAAATTTTTCCAGTTTTTAAACGGTGGAGCAATTCGTCTGTTGTGGTATCAACTAGTATAATTTCGTCTGCTGAATCAAAAAAAACATCGGGAACCGTTTCATAGACAGAAATCGTGGTTATTTGACTGATAACATGATTAAGACTTTCCAAATGCTGAACATTCAATGTTGTCCAAACGTCAATGCCATGCGAAAGCAATTCATCAATATCTTGCCAGCGTTTTGGATGGCGTCCCCCCTCGATATTTGTATGTGCTAGCTCATCCACCAATAAAATATCTGGCTTCATAGCTATTGCCTGATCCAGATCAAATTCAAGAATAATTTTCCCTTTGTAAGTTAAATTCTTACGCGAAAGGCACGTCAATCCTATTAATTGTTTTTCAGTCTCCTTTCTGCCATGGGTTTCAATATATCCAACAACAATTTTTTTATGACTATTTTTTTGCAGCTCTTGTGCTGCACGTAACATTGCATATGTTTTCCCAACCCCAGCCACAGCGCCAAAATAAATACGCAATTTTCCCCGCTTAGCCTTTTGTTCTTGCTGGTTTAATTGTTGCAGCAAAGAGTCTGGGTCAGGACGATCCATTAATTATTATCCTTTGCTAACATTAACGTATCTAAGGCAAGGTTAAGTTGTAACACATTAACGACAGGTTCCCCAAAAATTGTCAGAACACGATGGCGGCTGTGCTGGTCAATAACTGCTTTTACCGCATCTTTGGTTAATCCTCGTGCCTTTGCAATGCGCGGAACTTGATAAAGTGCAGCAGCTATACTGATATCAGGATCAAGACCACTGCTGGAATGGGTAACTAAATCAATAGGAATATAAGCATTATGATCAGGATCAGCATTTCTTAAAATCATCGCATAATGCTGAGCAGATTTTAATAATTCAGGGTTAGAAGGTGCTATGCTAGCCCCTGAAGAGGCCATAGCATTATACCCCCTTTCCGATGTTGCAGAAGGCCGTTCCCAAAAATAACCTAGTTTTGTAAAAGACTGTCCGATCAAAGCAGATCCAACTTTTTGTCCTTTATATTCAATAAAGCTACCATTCGCTTGATTGGGAAAGATTGTTTGTGCAATCCCAGTCACCATTAAAGGGTACAAAACTCCTGTAATCACTGATAAAATGATAAATAATCCCAATGCAGGACGAAATAAGCTTTTCATCAATTCCACCATTATATAACAGCCAAACACATATCAATTAATTTAATACAAACAAACGGCACTATAATGCCCCCTAGACCATAAATCAGTAAATTTTTACGCAATAATTGGATGGCACTGACGGCCCGATATTGTACCCCTTTCAAAGCTAAGGGAATAAGCGTAATTATAATCAACGCATTAAAAATAGTTGCTGATAAAATTGCCGATTCAGGACTATGTAACTGCATGATATTTAGAATACCCAGTGCAGGAAAAACCGTTGAAAAGGCAGCGGGAATAACCGCAAAATATTTTGCAATATCATTCGCAATTGAAAAGGTCGTTAAGGCACCACGGGTCATTAATAGTTGCTTGCCCGTTTTGACAATTTCAATCAATTTGGTTGGATCTGAGTCAAGATCAACCATATTACTGGCCTCTTTGGCGGCTTGTGTTCCAGAATTCATGGCAACAGCAACATCTGCCTGGGCCAGTGCTGGGGCATCGTTGGTTCCATCCCCTGTCATGGCAACCAATAATCCCTGTTGTTGGTAATTGCGAATAAGCGCCAGTTTGTTTTCAGGGGTGGCGTCTGACAAATAATCATCAACCCCAGCATCCGAGGCAATCGCAGCAGCAGTTAAAGCATTGTCCCCCGTAATCATAACGGTTTTAATTCCCATCGAACGCAATTCGCTAAACCGTTCTCTGATATTAGGTTTGACAATATCACGTAAAGCAATACAACCAATCACCTGGTCATCTAAGGCAACCACAAGTGGGGTTGCCCCCTCGCTGGCAATTTTATTAACTTGATTATGAATGGCTTGGGGAAACTGTCCACCCTGATCTTCTACGTATCGTTTAATAGTATTGGCTGCCCCTTTTCGTAAGAATACTGTTCCCCTGGCACTTGTAATATCAACCCCACTCATCCGAGTTTGTGCTGTAAAAGGAATGGGTGTGTATGTTGTATTTTCCTTTTCACTATTTTGATCTATATGATGTTCTTTAAGTATTTTTTCAGCTAAAACGACAATACTTCTTCCCTCAGGGGTATCATCAGCTTTTGATGCCAATAAAGATTGCTTTGCGATATCAGATAATTGATATCGGGGCGCAGGATAAAAATCAGAAGCTTGGCGATTACCATAAGTAATTGTTCCTGTTTTATCCAATAATAGCACATCAATATTCCCCGCCGTCTCAACCGCACGCCCAGAGGTTGCAATAACATTGGATTGCATCATTCTGCTCATTCCGGCAACGCCAATTGCAGACAATAATCCCCCAATGGTTGTAGGAATTAGACAAACCAGCAAGGCAATTAATGCGGTCAAGCTTATAAGATGGCCCGCACCAGCATGTTCAACGCTGAAAAATGTAAAAGGAAATAACGCAATGATAACCACTAAGAAAATTAGACTTAAGGTTACTAATAAAATTGTTAACGCAATCTCATTGGGTGTTTTTTGGCGTTCTGCGCCCTCGACCATACCAATCATTTTATCTAAAAATGATTCCCCTGGATTGGCCATAACCCTGATGATCAAATAATCAGAAATGATTTTTGTTCCACCCGTTACAGAGCAAAAATCACCCCCAGATTCACGAATAACAGGAGCGGATTCACCCGTTATCGCCGATTCATCAACAGATGCAACCCCCTCGATAACTTCACCATCAGCGGGAATAATCTCGCCCGCATTAACCAAGATAATATCCCCTTGCCTTAACAAATTAGATACGATTACCTCGCATTTTGCGTCTTTATGTGGGGCAGATAATCGAGTAGCCTGAATGGTTTGTTTCAAACCTTTTAATGCGTCTGCTTGGGCTTTGCTTTGTCCTTCGGCAATGGCTTCGGCAAAATTAGCAAATAATAGAGTAAACCATAGCCAGATTGTAATGGATATAATAAATCCAGTTTGTTCAGAGTGTATAATCACGCTATGAAGCGATAAAAAAATACTGAAAATGCTGCATATATAAACAATAAACATAACAGGGTTGTGAATTTGTACAAGCGGATTTAGTTTTAAAAAAGCATTTTTACAAGCTGCTTTCACTGATTGAGCAGTAAGCAGTTTATTTTGTTGCAACATAATAGGCCTCTATCAATGAAAAAACAGCTGGATATGTTCAATAACAGGTCCCAATGCCAATGCTGGCACATAGGTCAAAGCACCCACTATTAAAATGATGCAAATCAATAATCCGATAAAAAGCGGTGTATGTGTTGGAAACATATTATCTGTTGCAGGGATACGTTTTTTCATTGCAAACGATCCAGCCACCGCCAACATCGGAATAATAACCCCAAAGCGTCCCATAAACATTGCAAAGGCCAGCATTAAATTGTAAAAATTCGTATTTGCTGATAATCCAGCAAAGGCACTGCCATTATTATTTGCAGCAGAGCTGAAGGCATATAATATTTGTGAAAAACCATGTGGCCCAGGGTTGGTAATTCCTGCGATCCCTTGTGGGGTCAAAACGGCAATAACCGTGCAAATTGAAATAATGAATGCACTATTTAACATTGCGATAGCAATTAATTTCATATCTTTAGGTTCGATCTTTTTGCCTAAATATTCAGGGGAGCGCCCAATCATCAAACCAGCAATAAAAACCGTTAACATGATAAAGATTAATATTCCATATAAGCCTGATCCCACACCCCCAAAAACGATTTCCCCTAATTGCATTAACAACATGGTTATACCACCACTAAGCGGCATAAGAGAATCATGCATGTTATTAATCGCACCACAAGACGCCGCCGTCGTTACAGCTGAAAACAATGCGGATCCTGTTATTCCAAACCGTGCCTCTTTACCCTCCATATTCGTGCCTGTCTGTGTAGAGGATGAAACCGTATTAAACCCTGTTTGTTCCCATACAGGATTGGTTTGTTGTTCTGTAATTAATAACGCACTGGCAAAAACTATGAATAATATGCTCATCGTTGCGTAAATCGCCCATCCTTGCCTTGTATCTTTGACCATACTCCCAAAACAAAAACATAACGCTGCTGGTATAAGAAAAATACACAACATCTGTACAAAATTAGTTAATATTGTCGGATTGGAATAAGGATGAGAGGAATTAGCATTAAAAAACCCACCGCCATTTGTTCCAAGGAGTTTAATTGCCTCTTGAGAAGCATTTGGTCCCATTGCAATGGTTTGCGATGCCCCTTCTAAAGTGTTTATCGTAACTGGGGCAGACAAATTTTGTATAACCCCTTGGCTTATAAAAAAGAATGAAACAATGATCGATAAAGGCAGCAATATATATATCGTAACGCGGGTTAAATCGACCCAAAAATTACCTAATGTTTTTGCATCTTGTTTTGAAGAGCCAAACCCCCGAATAATTGCAAAGACGACGGCTATACCCGTTGCTGCAGACAAAAAATTCTGAACAGTTAACCCCAACATTTGGGTAAGGTAGCTGACACCAATTTCACCACTATAAGCCTGCCAATTAGTATTGGTAACGAAACTGACAGCCGTATTGACAGCGAGGGATAAAGATGGAGCCCGGGCATCATTAACATTTAATCCCAAATATCCCTGAATTAATTGCAATAATATTAAAAAGAAAATACCCAAGATATTAAAGGCAAGGACACTGATACCATATTGCTGCCAATTCATCGAAATATTCGAATTGATCCCACAAATTTTGAAAATAAAGTACTCGATACCTGATAACAACTTAATCTTAAAGGTCGGTTTCGCAATATTAGCTAAAATTTTTCCAAGTGGGTATGCCAATATCGTTAGTATCAGCATAAAACCAATTAACATAGAAATTGATTGCACGGTCATTTTAAAAGTCCTCGGCTCGATAAAGGACATATAATAAAAAGCCGACGAGACTCATTGCTAAAAGGCAAGCAATACCCATAAAAATAGACATATAATGAAAACTTTCATCAAATTCATATATGTCCTTCAACATAGGAAAATAAATATAAAAAAAGTGTAAAATTTATTTAAAAATATATAAAAAAAGTATAAATATTTAAACATTTCTTTCATAAATTATCCAAGATATACCTTTGCATTTCTTTCAACGATTTGATCATAAATTACTGTCTCCAAAACCATTGCCTCAATTAACAGGGATCAAACGCTTTTGTGTGGAATTTTTGTTTTTTGGAATCAAAGAAGCTAGGGCCTGTTTGTTTGTTGGATTATTTTTCTTATCTGTATTTATTATTCCAAAACATGGAATATGGGGCATTTCCAGATATGATCTTTTGTTTTTGATTGCCGTTATTATTCAACTTTGGATGGTACTCAGCAATTTGGAAACTTGGGATGAATTAAAAGCCATTATGTTATTTCACATCGTCGGTTTTGTTTTAGAGGTTTTTAAAACCTCTTCTCATATTCAATCATAGAGTTATCCCGAATTTGCTTATACCAAAATTCTTGGAGTACCTCTTTTTGCTGGCTTTATGTATGCCTCAATTGGCAGTTATATTATTCAAGCATGGCGATTATTTGATTTAAAGATTTACCACCATCCCCCCTATATTTTGGCTGTAATTGTTTCTTTATTAATTTATATTAATTTCTTTACCCACCATTATATAGGAGATTATCGCTGGTATATCGCTGCCACAATCTTGGGACTGTATGCAAGAAGTGTGGTCATATTCACCCCTTATGATCGTGAACGAAAAATGCCTTTATTGCTTGCTTTTGTACTAATTGGTTTTTTCATTTGGCTTGCTGAAAATATCAGCACATTTTTCGGCATTTGGAAATATCCCAACCAATTAACATCCTGGTCCGTTGTTCATGCTGGGAAATGGAGTTCTTGGGCACTGTTGGTCATTATGACATTTACCATTACTATTTTCATAAAACATATAAAAGAAAAAGTATATGTTACAAAATAACTGTATATAAAAATAAAAAAAAGCATTATATCAGCTTAAAAAGCAAAAATATATTGTATTTAGATAATAATAAAAAAAAATTAATTTTACCTTAATTCATATTGCATATATCCAAACGGATCACTAACCTTAATATATAAATATTCGAATATATAAATACTCGATTATTCTTAGAATACATAATTGCAAGATGGAGGTTATTGATGCAAACATCAATTTTCGGAAAAAAAATTGAAATCCCCGACTGGTTCCGTCAAAAAATAGAAGAAATTTTAGAAAAAACAACACAAAAATATTTTGATAATGTTATTAGCGCAGCCGTAACCTTCAACAAAAACCCCTCTGGCTATACATGTCAAATTCACGTGCATGTTTCACAGGATCTGTCCATTCGCAGTGAAGGAAGCTCTAGCGAAGTTCAAAATGCGTTTGAAGATGCAATCAACCACATGACAAAACGTTTGCGCCGTTATAAAGGTCGTTTGTTACGTCGCAGAGTCCGCCCTGCGGATCATCGTTTGATTGAGGGTCGTCAATATATTATTCAACCAGAAGATCAAAACGAGCTGTCTCAACAAGAACAAGTTGAACGTGCTATTTCTGAAAGAATTATTGCAGAAAAAGCAACAGAAATTGATACATTAACTGTTTATGAAGCAATCATGCATTTGGACTTGTCAGAACGTCCAGTATTAATGTTTAAAAATTCTGATAACCAACGCGTTAGCGTTATTTATAAACAACAAGACGGCAAGATCGTTTGGTTGGATTCAGGAATTAACTCATAATATCTTTTTAAATTTAAAAAAGAGTATAACTTTATTATTATACTCTTTTTTACAAATACTTATATTGCGCAACGTATAAGTATCTCTTTAATAGTTTCCTAATTTAAATTAATGCACCATTGTTGGCAGCATTTCATATTGAACAATTGCAGCATAAGCTGTCTTTGCATTATCGGTAACCGCCACAGGGGTTCCATCTGCTGCATGAATAGCAAAAGCTTGTTCGCCATTAATCATAATCGTTTTTACATAAGCAAGCTGTGAAACACCAAGTGCTTTTAATTGATCTTCTGTAAGATTATGAACATCAACAATCAATTCGTTACCTTTTGCTGCGATTAATTTTGTTTTGTCATCTGCAATTTTTTTATCCATCTTTATAATCCTTTTTGAAAAATAGAAGGACTTCTATACAGATTATTTTTTCTATATAATTGTCTTATCTTTCTTTAGTAATCGCTTGTATACTTCGTTCCAGACCAGAACGATCCGAAGAACGATGTAAATCTGGCAATCCCCCTTTATGAGAAGATGCCTTATTATTGACCTTTTTACGCGATGCGTAGTTTTGGGCAATTTCTATACGTTTAACAGTCATTTCTGGCTTGGGTCGGGTAATGTCAATATGCAATAGACCATTATCTAACCAAGCACTTTCTACTTCTATCCCTTCAGCAAGAACGAACGCCCTTTGAAACTGTCTAGCTGCGATCCCTCTATACAAAAAGATCCGTTCCTGACTATCCTCAGATTGTCTTCCCCGAATAACCAACTGGTTATCCTCTTGTGTGATTTGTAAATCATCCATCAAAAATCCGGCAACAGCCAACGTAATCCTTAGACTTGAAGAACCAATCTGTTCTATATTATAGGGCGGATAGCCGTCCGATGTTGATTTCGCAGCCCGTTCCAAGATTTGTTCCAAATGATCAAAACCCAGGAACATAGGCGATGTAAAAAGCCTTCCTGACATGAAAGCCTCCTCCTTATTATTGAGCGAGACATCTAATATATAAGCCCACAATGGCACTTACCTTATTATAATATGGGAAAAACGATTCAATATGCAAGCAAATCGTATAAAATTATGATTTATCATTATTACGAAATATTGTATTCATAGAGTTAATTTATATATTTAAATATAATAACCAATTAAACAACGGCATAAAATCAATAATGAATACACAACTTGAAACGCTACCTATTTTAATTGCAACCGATCCTGCATTACGTAAAAAAGCCCGTTTGGTTGAACAAAAAGACCTTGAAGAATTAAAAAAAATTGTTCCCGTCATGTTTAATACCATGTACGAAGCTGCAGGTATTGGCTTGGCGGCACCTCAGGTTGGAATAGGCCTACGCTTTTTTATTATGGACGTCTCCAAAAGTGAAGAGGAAACATCTGAAAAATATGTTATTATCAACCCAGAAATTATTGAAGAATCAGAAGAATGCTCTGAATATAAAGAGGGATGTCTTTCCGTTCCAGATCAATCTTCAGAAGTTATTCGTCCAGAAAAAATAAAAATTCGATATATTGATCTAGACGGAGTTTCTAGAGAGTTAGAAGCAGATGGATTATTGGGCAGATGCATTCAACATGAAACGGACCATTTGGATGGAATCTTGTTCATTGATCATATTTCATCACTTAAACGTAATATAATCATGCGTAAAGTTATTAAAGAACAAAAAAGAAGTCGTTAGATTTTGAAAATTTATTTAAGGAAATATAATGCGTATCGCATTTATGGGAACCCCTGATTTTGCAGTTCCAGCCTTGCGTGCCTTACACCAGGCTGGGCATGAAATTGTCGCTGTTTACTGCCAGCCTGCCCGACCTGCAGGTAGAGGTCGCAAAATTCGCCCCTGCGCAGTGCAACAAGCAGCTGAGTCACTTAATATCCCCGTGTACGCACCTGTGAAACTTAAATATCAACCTCAAGAATTCGAACAATTCTCATCATTAAATTTGGATGTGGCCGTAGTTGCAGCTTATGGATTAATATTACCCAGTGAAATGCTGAATACGCCTAGACTGGGATGTCTTAATATTCACGCCAGCTTGTTACCCCGTTGGCGAGGGGCATCACCAATACAAAGTGCCATTTGGGCTGGGGATCGACAAAGCGGTATCAGTATTATGCGTATGGATGTTGGATTGGATACTGGGCCAGTATATTTTACCCAATCCCTCCCCATAACTACGACTACAACTGCACAGTCTTTGCATGATGACTTGGCTGAATTGGGCGGGAAATTAATTGTTCAAACACTCGATTATCTACACTCTAATCCCAACTTGCCCTATACCCCGCAGTCATCTGAGGGTGTTTGTTATGCCAGACAACTGGTCAAAGAAGATGGAAAAATTGATTGGTCATTAACTGCCCAAGAAATAGATCGACAAATCCGAGCCCTAACCCCTTGGCCAGGAACCTATAGTTTTTTATGGGATCAGCCCTTAAAAATTACTAAAGCCACAATCGGAAGCTCTACAAGTCAGTCTGAGCCAGGTACTGTTATCACCGCAGACCTACAAATTATTTGTGGTGACGGTCAAACAATTCAGTTGCTTGAGGTACAATTGGCCGGGAAAAAAGCTATGCCTGTTGCTGATTTCTTACGGGGGAATGTAATTAACCCAGGAACAATACTAGGCTAGAATTATGGATATTCAACGTTGGGCCGTTAAAATTGAATATGACGGCACAGGTCTGGTTGGATGGCAACGCCAAACCAGTGGCTTGTCTGTGCAACAAATTTTGGAAGAGGCCGCATATGGCCTTTGCAATCAAAAACACCATGTTCCCAGCATTACCGCAGGTCGCACTGATTCAGGAGTGCATGCACTAGGACAAGTAGCCCATCTAGATTTTCCCGCTCACTTACCCTTAACAGCAAAAAAAATCTGCGATGGGTTAAATTATTATATGAAACCTCATGCGGTCTCGATTTTACAAGCAGGCCAAGTAAACCTTGAATGGAGCGCACGTTTTACAGCCATTCAACGCAAGTATTTATATGTCATTTTAAATCGTCACAGCAGACCTGCATTGAACACCAACTATGTCTGGCATGTTCGTAAACCCTTGGACGTTCAAAAAATGCATAATGCTGCGCAACGTTTATTGGGTTTGCACGACTTTACCTCTTATCGTGCAACGGCATGTCAAGCAAATTCTCCCATACGTATGTTGGATAAATTTGATATTTATCAAATCGAAGATCGCATCCATTTTGAATGCGAAGCACGATCCTTCCTGCATCATCAAGTTCGAAACATGGTGGGTACTCTTAAAATGATCGGGGACGGATACTGGCCTGAGAAACAAGCCTATACAATTTTACAAGGCAAAGACCGCAAACTAGCAGGAATTACCGCACCTGCAACAGGGTTGTTCCTGAAGGAAATCGTTTACCCTAAAGATCCATTTACAACGTAATTAGTTTTTTATGCCAGCTTGCTGTGCGGTTTCCACGTAACTTTGTAAAGAAACGTAAGCCTGTAAAACATCAAAATTAAACCAAATAACAAACCCAGTCAGTAGAATTTTAATAGCTAATATACTGATTAGCACCATTACAGATTGTTTATTAGAGACCTCTAATCCTTCTTTGACGACAAACCAATTTAGCCAAATAAAATAGACCAAGATAAAAACAGCAATCATTGCAAAAAAAGCAACAAGTATTTGTGGTGACCCCATAAAAAGCAAGCCAGCCAATGATGCTAAAAAGAAAAAATCAATAATCGGCATCCAAGAACACCACATCAATGCTGTGGATGTACGTCGCCATAACCTTTCAACTTTCCATCGAGCAGCAAACCATTGAATAATCAGAACAGAGCATAAAACGCCAACGATATTACTACAAAAAGCTGAAATATTTAAAAAAAGCTTATTCGTTACACCAAAGTCTGAAGAAAAAAAAGGAATTATAATATTCATAACAATTGCAAAAGCAACCCAAGGAGCCAAGGCACTTAACACCCCCTCATTTGTAGAAGGGAATTCTTTTATACCTTCTTTTCTCCCTTTTCCCAACAATACCATTCCCCGGAACACATTCTTAACATGTTCCCCTTTGGGTGATGACGGACCTGATGAATTAGGCATCATAGAATATTATTTCCATTATTTGTAAATACATAGAAGTCAGTTGTTTTAATTCTTCAATACTAACCGCTTCATTGACCTTATGCATAGTTTGCCCTACAAGTCCAAATTCTGCAACAGGGCAATATCTTGAAATAAATCTGGCATCAGATGTTCCCCCACCCGTATCCAAACGTGCAGTAACCCCGTTTACGTTATGAATAGCTTGACAGATTGCTCTGACTTCATTTCCAGGTTCTGTTAAAAAGGCCTCGCCAGAAATCAAGACATCAACATGACATTGTTCCGCCACACGATGACACTGTGTGGATATCCATCCTGCTAAAGCGGATCCTGTGTGTAGGTTATTAAAACGAATGTTAATTCTGGCTGTTGCCGTAGCAGGAATAAGATTAGTTATTTCATTGCCAACATCAATACTGGTAACTTGCACTGATGAAGGCTGAAACCACTCGTTCCCTTGATCCAGTACAGGATTGGTTAAAGATTGTAAGATCGTCATTAATTTATGGATTGGATTGTCTGCCAGATGAGGATAGGCAACATGGCCCTGTGTTCCCTCAACTTTAATAACAGCATTTAAGCTGCCACGACGGCCAATTTTAATAATATCACCCAATGTCTGTGCACAAGTAGGTTCCCCTACCAGGCAAAAATCAGGGATGTGGTGATGCTCTTGCATCCATTCTAGAACTTTAACAGTACCGTTTATTCCTGGCCCTTCTTCATCCCCTGTAATTAAAAAACTGATTGAGCCATTAAAATCTGGATGCTGAGCAAGTAGAGATTCTACAGCGACAACGAAAGCTGCGATCCCCCCCTTCATATCACAAGCACCTCGTCCATAAATGACATTTTCTTTAATTTCAGCAGAAAAAGGATCATTTTGCCAATTTGTTTGCCCTGCTGGAACAACGTCTGTATGTCCTGCAAAACAAAAATGAGGGCTGCCTGAACCATAACGGGCAAAGAAATTTAAGACTTGATCTTTCCCCTCGCCATAAGGCAGATCAAAAATTTCAAATCCCAGTTTTTTTAACCGTTCTTTTAAAATGCCTTGGGCACCTGCATCAATTGGTGTGACCGATGGACAACGAATTAAATCTTGTAGCAAAGCAACTGGATCACCCATTAACAATCACACCTTATTACTTCTAGCTTCTTAAAAGTTCATTAATAGATGTTTTTGAACGAGTACGTTCATCAACACGTTTAATAATAACTGCACAAGCCAAACCAGGCAAAGGATTCCCAGTTTCACTAACAGCTTGTTTTGGCGGTAATGTACCAGGAACAACCACTGAATATGCTGGAACACGACCCATAAATACTTCGCCCGTTGTACGATCGATAATTTTGGTAGATGCACCAAGGAATACACCCATAGAAAGCACGCTTCCTTTTTCTACAATCACGCCTTCAGCAACCTCACACCGTGCACCAATAAAACAATCATCTTCAATAATCACGGGGGCAGCTTGTAAAGGTTCTAAAACCCCACCAATTCCAACACCACCGCTGATATGGCAATTTTTACCAATTTGCGCACAGCTACCAATAGTTACCCATGTATCAACCATGGTTCCACTGTCAACATATGCCCCTACATTCACAAAACTAGGCATTAATACAACATTAGAAGCAATAAAAGCAGAGCGACGTACAATAGAACCCGGAACAGCTCTAAATCCAGCCTTGGCGAATTCTGCATCTGTCCAATTGGCAAATTTCAGAGGTACTTTGTCATATGCAGGCACTCCAGACTCACTTTTCATGCCGTAATTATCGTAAAGACGAAAGGAAAGTAAAACCGCCTTTTTAACCCATTCATGAATGGTCCAACCAGTGTCGCTGGGTGTTGCTACCCGCAATGCCCCAGAATCAAGTAATGTTAATACTTGCTCGACAGCTTCACGTTCTTTACCCGTTGTTTTGGAAGAGATATTTGCTCTATCCTCCCATAAACGATCAATTTCACTTTGTAATACAGAATGATCTGTCATGATGGTATTTTCCTAATAATAAAATAAAAACCGCTAAAATATTTCTCTATGAACGATTAGCACGAATTAAGGTGCCTGATCCACCCTCTGTAAACAATTCCAATAGACAAGCATGTGAAACACGACCATCCATAATTACAGCAGCCTGAGCCCCTGCTTTTACAGCCTCTAAGCAAGTTTCGATTTTAGGAATCATGCCACCTGTAATAACACCACTTGCAATCGCCTCTTTTGCTTCATCTTCGGTTAATTCAGGAATCAGACAACCATCTTTATCCAATACCCCGGGAACATCCGTCAGCATAAATAATCTAGAGGCTCGCACTGCACCAGCAATCGCACCAGCTGCAATATCAGCATTGATATTATACGTCTGCCCCTGCTTATCCATACCAATGGGGGCGACGACGGGAATTAGCCCTGAACCAGATAGAGCATACAATACGCGTGGATCAATTTTAACAGGCTCGCCAACCAACCCTAAATCAAGAGTTCTTTCACGCTTAAGCTTTTCATCCCAGACATGTTTTACCAATTTATGGGCTTCAATCAATCCACCATCTTTCCCTGAAATACCAACAGCCAAGGCACCAGCTTGATTGATCAAAGTTGCAACCTGTTTGTTAACAGTCCCAGCCAAAACCATTTCAATGACATCGATAATAGCTTCGTTCGTTACGCGTAACCCATCAACAAAAGTTGTTTCAACGTCCATTCGCTTTAACATGTTATTAATTTGCGGGCCGCCGCCATGCACGATAATTGGATTGATGCCAACTTGCTTTAACAATGCAATATCATGACCAAAATCACTGGAAAGCCCACTGTCAACCATGGCATGACCACCATATTTAACTACAATGGTATCCCCTGTATACCGACGAAGATAAGGTAAAGCGCGCGCCAAAACCCTGGCTTGTTCATGGGCCTCTTTGGCGGCTTCTTTTACTGAATCTAATGGTCCCTGCTTGGTCATAAATTTTATTATCCTGAATTAATTATATCACTACCTAAACGACTAAACGTGCTAAATCTGCGCGTAACTCTTCAATTCCAATATTTTTTTGACTGCTCGTAAAACGTATAAATGGATACGCAGCTGTATGGGATTGAAGTAACTGAGAAATTTCTTTTTCCTTCTTTTCTAACTGTGTTGCAGATAAATTATCACACTTTGTCAAAACAATTTGAAAAGTTACCGCGGCACGATCCATCAATTTCATAATTTGATGATCACTTTCCTTTAACTCTATACGGGCATCTAATAATAACAAAACACGCAGTAAGGTGGGTCTGCCTCGTAAAAAAGAAAACATCATTCCTTGCCAATCTTTTTTTACATCTTTCGAGGCTTTGGCATAGCCGTAGCCTGGCATATCCACAAAGACCAATTGATCACCAATATTAAAAAAGTTTAACTGTTTAGTACGACCTGGCTCAGAAGAAGCTCTTGCCAACATTTTACGACCTGTTATTGCATTAATCAGGCTAGATTTACCAACATTAGATCGTCCCGCAAACGCAACCTCTGGTAACGTCGCGGGTTCTAATTGATTTAAACGTTGCGCACCAAAGAAAAACTTTGCTTCTTTAGCAAATAAAAGACGCCCCGCCTCTATCATTTTGGCGTGTTCAATTTCATCAATAGAGGGGGGTAATAAATCTCCCACTTAGTTTATCCTTTACCTGCTTTTTTGAGGCCTTTATTTTGTTTTGCATCCATTCGCTTTTGAATTACCAATTGTTGCAAGGCGGTCAACAAATTGTTCCAGCTATAGTAAATAACCAAACCCGCAGGTTGAGTTGCTAAAACCACGGTGAAAATTACAGGCATAAATTGAAACATTTTCTTTTGAATCGGATCCAAAACAGCAGGGTTTAATTTTTGTTGCAAATACATAGTTGCACCAAAAATTAATGGCCAAATCCCGATATGTAAAAATGGTGATATGACGGTTGGGTCAAAAGGTAACAATCCAAATAAATTAAATATATTTGTTGGATCTGGTGCTGATAAATCACGAATCCAGCCAAAAAATGGTGCATGTCGCATTTCAATGGTTACATACAAATCCTTGTACAAACACCAAAAGATAGGAATTTGAATTAAGATTGGTAAACATCCACTGGCAGGGTTAACCCCTTGCTCACGATATAATGCCATCATTTGTTGATTCATTAATGCTTGGTCATCTTTATACCGCTCGCGAATTTCTTTCATCTTGGGCTGTAAAGCTTTCATTTTTCCCATAGAATGGAATTGCTTTGAAGCCAACGGATAAAAAATTGCCTTAACGATCAAGGTAAAGCTTAACAAAGCCAGGCCAAAGTTACCCCAAAATGTATTCAACCAATCCAGCACAACAAAAATAGGATAAGTTAAAAAAGCAAACCACCCAAAATCAACAGCCTTCCAAAAGTCAGGAATATGATATTCTTTTTCGTAATGATTTAATAGATGAACTTCTTTTGCTCCAGAGAATACATGACCAAAAGACGTCACTGTTTCACCTGGTGCAACAGTCATTAATTGACGAGAGGTAAAGCTTACCTTATAGGTGCCTTTTTCAACACCATCAGAACTGTTTACGGCAGGCTGTACGCTGCTAGGGGTAAAACCGTAAGTTACACTGACATCTTTGTCCTGCTGAGGAACAATTGCAGTGAGCCAATATTTATCTGTAATACCAGCCCATCCACCCTTACCGTTTTTGCTCCACGCAACATCGTTGGGTGCCTTGGAATCTTCTCTAATCGATTTATAGGAACTTTGTTCTAAACGATGATCAACAACACCAATTGGACCGTCATGAACCAAATATCCATTTAATTCCTTGGGTGTGTATCCACGATCAACACGCGCATAGAAAAAGAATGATACTGGTTTATCAGAGGTATTTTTGACGGTTTGTTCAATTTTAAACATATAGTCTTTATCAATTGAAATAACCTTTTGGAATTCTAACCCCTCACCATTATTCCATGTCAAAGTTACAGGATGGCCGGTGGTTAATCGTTCTTGGTCCGCTTTCCACACAGAATTCATATCTGGAAATTTAACATTATTACGTTCGCTGTTTAACCAACCTGTTTGAACATAATTAGGTTCTGGCGTCTTGATCCCAGACAACACCCTAACCAACGATGAATTTGGTTTAATTGTTTCGCGGTATCCTTTTAAAACCAAATCATCTAAAAGGGCACCTCTTAAATTAATCGATCCTTTTACCGCGTCTGCCTCGATAGGAAGTCGTATATCAGGGCCGTTAGTATCAGCAACCTCTTGGTGTGAAGTATCGACTTTTTGGGTTAAAAGTTTCGTTTGCTCTTGTTTTACAGTTTGTTGTGTATGTTGCTCTTCTTTTTTAGGCATAAAATATTCAAATGCAAAAAGAAGTAAAACAGAAAGCAAAGTCGCCAGAAAAAAGCGCTTGTTATCCATTCAAAGCCAGCCAATCATTCATTGAATTTAGAAAAAATATCGCTCTATTTTTTCGGAGGGACAGGATCATATCCACCAGAATTCCAAGGGTTACACCGCAATATCCGCCATCCCCCCATCAAGATCCCTTTAAAAGCACCGTGATTACGAATAGCTTCTTGTGTGTAAACACTACAAGACGGGTTAAAACGACAATGATGTCCTAGTATCGGACGTAAAATAAGTTGATATAGATAAATCAAAGCAATAAGCAATCGTCTCATTTACTTGTTTAATACAATCCCAGCCTTGCGCAGTGCATAAACCAAATCTTTTACAATCGCCTGATATGGTCTTGAAAACGTGGTCTTACGCCCAATCATTACCATATCAATACCGTTATATGAAAAATCTTTGGCCACTTCCTGCATAACTGCCCGTAATCGGCGTTTTACACGATTACGCACAACAGCATTCCCTACTCTTTTCGTTACGGTGAACCCTACTCTGCTTGGCTCATTATCGTTTCGATGCAATATTTGCAAAACCAAACCAGAGGTAGGAATCTTTCGACCGTTTACAGCTACATTTAAAAATTGTATCCGCTTTTTTAAACGCAAGATCATATGGGTATTGTTGGCTGGCTGAATTTCTTTATCTGTATCAACCACAAATTACACTCGTCTTAACACCATATTATTAAGCGGAAAGACGTTTACGTCCTTTTGATCTACGGTTAGCAATAACTTTGCGACCACCAACAGTAGCCATACGAGCGCGGAAGCCATGACGACGTTTGCGAACAATTTTTGAAGGTTGATATGTACGCTTCACGAATTTTCTCCTTGTAAGTAAACTTGATGACGAGAAGTTAACAAATTATCCCACCACCAAATTCATAGAATAAATATAGTCTTAAAAAGCAGGTTATAATCTGAATATGGAAAATCGTCAATCTAAGTCCATAGTCAGGCCAATTTTTTTATGATATTTAGTAACAATTATATCATTTTCCAGAGGATGCTCTAAAAACATGGCTACTCCTACCCCCTCATTATCCCCATATAAATCAGTTTTTATTTATATGATCAGTGTCTTGTCTGGAATTATTCCCTGTATTATTGCCTTTATATTATTTAAATACAATGTTCCATTATGGACTATCTTTGTAATTATTGGTGTTTACATTACTATACTAATGGCCAATATTTTTTACAACTTCTTAAAACAAATTGATGCGATCAAAAACAAACACGAAAAAGAACTATCTGTATTAAGACACGACGTAAAGGGCTTATTATCACCTGCATTGCTGATGGCGGACCGTATTTTATTAAATAAATCTGCGGATGAAAAGATACAGAAATCCGCAGAATCTATTGCTCAATCAATTGAAAAAGTATCAGAATATTTAACAGCAAGTAAAAACAAACATTAACGATTAACCGTTAAGTCAAAACTTTGTTTAATTAAATATTTTAATTCGTCTGCTGATACCGAGTTATTTAAAAGAATATTGACCCAATGTTCTTGGTCCATGTGGTATGCAGGTAAAAAACCATCCCTTTGCCTCAGAATATATATATGTTCAGGATGTAATTTAATATTTAAAATATCAATACGATTGCTAGTTGGTAAATTCAGCTGCCCCAATGTACATCCATAAGGACACCAAACCATTTTCTACTATTTTTATGTCTTAAAACAGCGTAATTAGGAAATCTTTTCCACGGGTAATCAGGAATAGTATCAAGACATGTTTTAACATACAAAAATATGTCTTGCCTATTCATGATTACAACAGCAATGGTTAGTACGTATTATTTTGGATCAATTCTATTTTGTATCCATCAGGGTCTTCTAAAAACGCAATAATTGTGGTTCCAAATTTAACAGGTCCTGGTTCTCTGGTTATCTTCCCCCCTGCTTTGCGTACTGATTCGGCAACTTGTGCAACATCATCAACACCTACGGCTAAATGCCCAAATCCAGTTCCCATTTCATAAGGAACGTCATGTCCCCAATTATAAGTTAATTCAATTTCAGCCTGTCCTGTAGAAGGATCCCCAAACCCCATAAACACAAGAGAATATTTACCTTCTGGTACATCCTTGCGACGGTTTTCACGCATCCCCAATAATTTATAAAATTCAACGCTTTTTTCTAAATTATGTACACGAATCATCGTATGTAAATAAGTACTCATGACGTATCTCTCTTTACTTTTTTATATATTTTATTTCAAAATTATCTGGATTATAGCTTAACAAGAATAACCCTTTTTCATTTGCAAGGCGAATAACTTCCTCTTGATTCACCAACAAGGTACCTCCAGCTTCGAATGCGATACCTTTTAAACCCGAATCAAATGCCTTTCGTATCGTCTGGGGCCCAATTGTCGGCATGTCAGCACGCCGTTCCTGTCCAGGCTTTACCTGCTTCACTAAAACACCGCCAGGGCCAGGTTGCTGGCAATCTTTAGCACGAAGCAGCATTAAATCTGTGCCTTCCATCGCTTCAACAGCAATAACCACACCATTTTGAATGATACATGCTTGACCAATATCTAGTGCACCCAAAGCACGATTAATTTCTATTCCCTTTATTATGTCTTCCAATGCTTGGGGATCAGGTTTGATTTTACCTAATACACCTTCAGTAACAGGGTCTAAGAATTCGTGAGCCCCAAGAACATTGAAGCCTTCATCCCCCAATACTTTAACCAATGCCGCCAATAAACCATCATCGCCTGCAAACAATGCTTTACCAATTTTAGCTAATATCTTAGCCCCTTCGGCATCTGGACGTAAATCTCGCCAAGATGGCCGTTTTACAGGGCCAATAAGAACGATATCCCTGCAATTATTTTGTCTTAAAAGTGACAAAATACGCCCAGCAGCTGCCAACCTGACATATTCATGAGGCCATGGCTCAACGATATTGGCTTCAGCAAAATCCTGAAATGCAATAATGAAAACGGGACGTCCTGTTGCGCTTACAGCTTCGGCAACTTTACCAGGAAGCGCCCCCCCTCCAGCTAGAATACCAACAGCCGTTCTTTTTGGTAATTCTGACATTATGGAATGCCTACTCTTCGCCTTCAGAAGAAGCGATCGAACGTCCTATTTTAACCAAACCACGACGGCTAGGTTGTTCTATAAATTTAATAATTTCTTGAACACGATCATTCTGTCCAAATTTTTCTTTTACAATTAGTAATCGATCTTCAAAGACGTTATTCGATAACTCATCGCGAGGGAACAAGGTACGATACACATTTCTTAAAATATGCAATTCTGTATTTTTAACACCATTTCGTTTTAACCAAACCCAATGCATACCTACCAAGCGTGCTCGATTCCCTACAACGCTGCCATAAGGAATAACATCAGATTCAACCCCAGTTACACCACCAACCAAAGCGGCTCGACCAATACGAACGAATTGGTGGATTGCAGCCGACCCCATTATCCGTGCATCATCGTCGATGTGAACGTGGCCGCCAAGTACAACATTGTTAACAATAATCACCCGATCGCCTAAATGACAATCATGAGCGATATGAGCATTAACCATTACTAAGCAATCTGAACCAATATATGTAATTCCAGAACCTATTTCAGTACCACGATGAATGGTTACTTGTTCACGCACAATGGTTCGACTACCAATGACGCATCGTGTTGGCTCACCCTTATATTTTAAATCCTGAGGTGCTAAACCTATCGTAACAAAAGGGTAATAAACTGAATCCTTGCCAAGGGTGGTGTGCCCATCAACGACAACATTAGCAACTAGCCGAACCCCGTCTTCAATCACGACATTTGGACCAACCATGCACCAAGGGCCGATGACAATCCCTTGACCCAATTGAGCACCAGGGGAAACAATCGCTGACGGATGAATATGATTACCCATAGAATCTGTATTGACTTGTGAGCTATCTGCCAATGTTTCTTCCATCACTATCAATTTTAAAAATTCATCTTCAAAATTATGAATATAGATTATAATTTACATTATACTATTATTCATGAATTATTAATATTTATGAATAATAACAAATAAATAATTTAATGATCCAAAATCATTGCGCTAAAGAAAGCTTCTGCTACGATTACATCGTTCACTTTTGCAAGGCTGCGAAATTTCCACACGTTTGCACGGTTACGTTCTTTCGTAACATGGATATATAACTGATCACCAGGGACAACAGGACGGCGAAACTTGGCGTTATCTATTGTCATGAAATAAACCAGTTTCCCTTCACATTCCTTACCTAATGTTTTTACAACCAACACCCCTGCTGTTTGTGCCATTGCTTCCACAATTAAAACACCTGGCATCACTGGGCGTCCTGGGAAATGTCCTTGAAAGAAATTTTCATTTACAGAAACATTTTTTATTCCTGTTGCAGAATGATCCCTCGTAACATTAACAACACGATCAATGAGCAAAAAAGGATATCTGTGTGGAATTGCCTTCATAATTCCTTCAATCTCAATCAAAGGAATATCAACAGGCTGATTTAATTCTGATTTTTGATCTAAATTTTTATCTTCTGCGTTCACGTTTCAAACCACTCGCTATAACAATTTTGTAATAGAGTTACGCACCTTATATGAAAATTACAAGATGCTTTTATTTTATTTCTTTTCTTTAGTGCCTGACGTTTTAACAAGACGGCGCAAAAAAGCAACGTTTTTAAAGAATTCTCGGAAAGGCATGGCTGGACTGCCAATAACATCTGATTTTGGTTCAACGTCTGACATGACTCCACATTGTGCGCCGATCCGCGCACGATCACCAATACGAATATGACCAATTAATCCTGCTTGTGCTGCAACAGTAACAAAATCACCAAGTTGTGTTGAACCAGATATTCCAGCCTGGGAAACAACAATACAACATTTTCCCATTTGTACATTATGACCAATTTGAACCAAATTATCCAAACGTGACCCTGCACCAATGATGGTATCTTTAACTGATCCACGATCTATAGTTGAGTTAGCCCCCACCTCTACATCATGATTCAATATCACTTTTCCAATTTGTGGAACACTAACAAAGCCTTCGTCACCAACAGCAAACCCAAAACCATCTTGTCCAATACGTGCGCCTGGATATATGGTAACCCGATCCCCTAAAACAGCATGGCTTAAAGATACGTGACTACCAATGCGACAGTTATTTCCAATAACGACCCCTTGTTCAATAATACTATGAGCCCCGATAATACAATTTTTCCCAATTTCAACATTATCCATAATCACAGCAAAAGGTTGAACTTCTATGCTAGGGTCAAGCTTGACATTTGGATGAATATAAGCAGTAGGGTGAATACCTGCTTTTGCCTGAGTTCTTGGGTAAAAAAGATTGGCAACTTTAGCCCACGCTAAATAAGGATTGGTGGTAACCAAAGCAACTGTATCTGATGGTACTTTATCAGCAAAAGCTGGTGACACAATAACAACCCCAGCCTTTGTTTCAGCCAACAAAGGTAAATAACGTTTGTTATCTAAGAAACTAACCTCTGAAGAATTTGCAATCTGCAAAGGCGCAATCGCCGTTAATTCGGAAATTATGTTTTTCCCCGATTGCGCTGGTATCAGCTGAGCACCCGTTTCTTTTACAAGTTTTTCCAATGAATAAGGACCAGATTTATCAAAAAAACGAGAATCACCAGGTTGGTTGTTATTTTGCTCAGCGTTCATTTTGCTTATACCTACTTTTAATTACACATTAATTACTGTGCAGGTTTTTTAGTAACGACACTCTTTTCATCAGATTTTTTACCACCATCAGGATTTGCCGTTGTAGGCATAGAGCCATTTTTTGCCAATTCTTCTGGGTCTACATCTGCCGCAGGAATAAAAACGGAAGGCAGATTTTTGTTCAACTCTTTTACAACTTCACTTGTAATGTCCAATTCATTCACACTTAAAGCTACTTGCTCACGATGTAAAACGAGGTTCATATTACGACTAGAAGCAACATTTTGAATAAGTTGAATCAGCTCTCTTTCTATTTGACCAAAAGCAACCTGTGCTGCTTCTTGAATGATGCGGCTACGATTTCTAAAGTCTTTTTGTGCATTTAGGACGCGCGCTTGCAGTTTACGACCACGAGATTGAATTTGATCTGCTGTCATAGTTTTTGCTTTGGCTTGGATTTGCTGTTGTTCTGCCCGCCAAGCTTTTTGCTCTTTTTGAACATCGCGTTGTAATGCATCACGACGTTCTACCAAAACTTTTTCTGCTTCTTGCGCTGCAATAGATTGACGCATAACGTCTGGAACACTAATAACCCCAATCACCGCTTGAGGAGGAGGGTTTCCCTTAGCAATAGGAGCAGGCGTAGGAATAGGCGGTAAAGGTAAAACAGGTTGTGCCTGTCCTTGAACATCCCCTTGTTCCCCGCCATCTATATCAGACGGTCCAATAGGCGTTGGTGCTGCCACTTTGGGTGCAACATGTTTTACAGCTTTTGGGGCAGAAGCAGCAGGTTTTGGTTGACTTGACTTTGGAATAAACCATCCACTATTTTCTTCTGCTGACGCTGTTGATGCTAATATCCCTGTTAAGGGCGAGGCGAATAATATTCCTGCAACAGCATAATAAACACTTAATTTCTTAACCATTGTAAATCCCTAAAACTGTTGTCCAAAGCCAAATCTGACAAGTTGTGTACGATCATGTTTTTGCTTAACAACGGGGTAACCAAAATCGACATTTAATAAACCAAATGGGCTTTTCCAAGAAACTCCAACCCCAGTGCTGACACGTGGTGACAAGCTATCTCCATAAACACCTGTATAACGCGCACCATCCTGAGCTTGGTTAGTATAACGCCTTTTTACACGCAATCCATCTAGCGCACCCATATCAACGAAATATCGTCCAGAAAGCCCTAGGTCCCGAGCAGCAGGCATCGGAAAATTAACTTGTGCAGACGCTGTATACATAAAACGTCCACCTAAAAAGTCCTCTTGATCATGACCTTGGATTGCATGACTGCGCGGTCCAACACCACCATCATAAAATCCTCTAAGATTATTACCACCAAGATAGAAGTTATCGATGATCATCGTATCTTTTTTACTACCATAATCTCCGATATATCCTGCCCCTGCTGTTAAGCTGAAGGTCCAATCACGGTTACCCGTAATGTCATCTAGTGGAAAATAATGAGACGCATCAATTTTACCACGCAAGTACTTCGCATCACCACCAATACCAGCAAAATCACCCCCAACTTTGACAAGGGTACCAGTATGGGGATTGATGCGACTGTCTCTAGTATCATAAGCAATGGTTGTGCTCAATTGAGAAAGTAAGGAATATCCTTTTTGATCCAAGATATAGTAAGAAGAACGATCCCAAATATCATGTACCCGACGATCAATAATTGAGTATGTCCATTGCTGTGATAGCACATTGTTAAAGGCATACCCTAAACGAAAAGAAGCGCCTAAACGATCCTCGCTATAATTTTGATAGGTTTGATAACTATTTTGAATATAAAATAAATCAATACCCGCCACTAAATTCTTATTTAAAAAATAAGGGTCTGTTACTGATAAATTTACCTGCTTTGCATAATACGCAGCAGTCCCTGAAATACCAGCATCAACCCCTGTACCCAAGAAGTTACGTTGTCTTAACCCAATATTCCCCAGAATACCAGAATCGGTAGAATATCCACCACCCAAGGAGAATTCACCCGTTGGTTTCTCTTGAACATTAATTGCAACAGAACGCTTATCTGGGGCAGAACCTTTGGCTTGTTGAACTTTAACCTCTTTAAAATATCCCAGATCTTCAGCTGCTTGCTTCATATATTTTTCAGTTGTACTGGTATATGGATCATTTTCAGCTGCGGGTAATTCACGACGAATAACATTATCCTTGGTTACTGTGTTTCCATTGATATCAATACGTTCAACATAAACACGTGGACCTTCCATCACATCGAATAAAAGATCTACAATCTTTTTCTCGGGATTTCTGGCAATTTCAGGCCTTACAACAGCAAAAGGGTGTCCCTCTGCTTGCAGATTCTCTTGAATATACTTGGCGACATCCTCAATTTCCTTGCCGTCGTAAATCTGGCCTTTACGCATGGCAACCATTGATTTAACTTTTTGCGCTGAAACCCCTTCTAAATTTGAACGAGCATCCACTTTGCCCAAACGATATTGAGGACCTTCTTGCAAAGTATAGGTAATGTAAAAGGATTTATGGTCAGGTGACAATTCACCAGTTGCATTAATTAATTTAAAATCAACATACCCGTTGCGCAAATAAAAACGTCTGATTAATTCGCCATCATATTTTACGCGCTCAGGATTATATTCATCTGATGAGGATAAAAACCGATACCAAGCAGTTTCTTTAGAAGAAGTTACTTGACTTAAACGTGCCTCACTAAAAGCGTGGTTTCCAACAAAGGCAAGCTTTTCAATCAGGGTCTTGGGACCTTCGTTAATCTTAAAAATAACATCAACACGATTACGTGATAAATGAATAATTTGCGGCGTAACCGTAACTGAGTAACGTCCCTTGGCAGCATACATTGCTAAAATACGTTGTCGATCAGCAGAAATTAACGCAGGCGAATAAATAGCACGTGCTTTTAAAGAGGTGTATTTTGTTATATCGGCATCTTTTAACTTACGATTACCTTCATAAGCTACGCGGTTAATAACTGGATTTTCTACAACCTTAACTTGCAATACGTTACCAGAACGATGCAGCGTAATATCTTTAAATAATCCTGTTGCGTACAACGTTTTTAAAGAACGATCCAATAAATCCCGATTAAACGGATCGCCAGGTTGTGCCAACATATAAGAAAGAACTGTTGGAACTTCAACACGATCATTTCCAATAACCTGTATGGATTGAATAATCCCACCCTTACTGGTTACTTGCTTACCAACAGATTTTTTACCCTTTGCATGATGAGCCCCTTTTACAGCTTTTTTATCATGCGAAGAATGAGACACATTCCCAGTTGTTTGAGCATGGATAGAGCTACATACAAACGGAAATATACATACAGAAGCAAACAGAGCCGAACGTTTACCTGACAAATCAGCCACCCTTTATTACTAATGGAAATCCACCAAATTGCATATCACAAGAGTTTTTATAAGCAAATACAAATCATCTTATTTTACATTAACAGTGAGTATCCGTTTTTTATACCTTTTGACAAGTCATTGCTTACGATTAACAGCATACTATTTAATTACTGTGTCCTGTAAGCCAACGTATTACTGATAATTGAGAAACATCATTATAAGTAGAAAATACAAAAAGTAATAAAATTAATGCAAAACCTATTTGAAATCCCCAAGCCTGTATTTTTTTGGGCACAGGTTTACGAATAACTGCTTCGATCGCATAAAAAACCAAACGTCCACCATCCAAAATAGGAATCGGAAATAAATTAATTAATCCCAAATTAATTGACAGCAATGCCATAAAACTTATTAAATCAGCAAATCCACCATGAGAAACCTGTCCAGACATTTGAGCAATCTTGATTGGCCCACCTAGTTCTTTGGCTGATCGTTGACCTGTTACCATTTGCCCTATACCAACAACGGTTTGATAGGTAATATTCCATGTTGCACTAAATGCAGCAGGTACGGCCTTAATTATTGAAAGAGGTTCCTTAAAATTAACACTACTTTTGAATTCAAGACCTATGCGTCCAATAGATTTATCATTTTGTATTTGAGTGCCAATCGTAATAGGTAAAGACACATCTTTATTATCTCGTTTAACAACAATGTTCGTCGTTAAATCTGGGTGTTGCGCGATAAATTCAACAATATTTTTTGCACTAGGTTGAGACAGATTATCTATTTTTATTATTGTATCATTAATTTCAAGGCCTGCTTTACTGGCTGGACTGTCTTTAACAATACCTTTTACGATAGGTTGCACGTCCAAATGTGGAGTCCCAACGATAGAAAACAATCCAATAAATAAAATAATTGCCAATAAGAAATTAAAAATAGGTCCCGCTGCGATAACAATAGCCCTACTTCCAACATCTTTGCCATGGAATGTTTTGCCAGGAATGTAGGTTGCACGCTCTTCTTCTGTAACATCTTCCGGATCAGCAAAACCGTGAGGTTTAACATATCCCCCTAAAGGTATGGGGCAAATACGCCACTCTGTTCCAACTTTGTCATGCCAACGATACAAAGGTTTGCCAAAACCAATGGAAAAAACATCGACATGAACCCCGCGCCAACGTGCTGCCAGATAATGACCCAATTCATGAATGAATACGAGCACACCCAAAACAAAAATAAACGATACTATCGCTCGTAAAAATTCATACATATCAATTAACCCTGTGATATCTAAAACTATAGAACCTAAATTTTGTAACGATTTTTAATCCACTCTTCAGCATGTCTTCGTGCTTCTTGATCCCAATAAATAACCTCCTCTAAATTATTTGCCTGTGGAGCTCCTAATTTTTGCATAACAGCCTCTACAGATTCAGGAATATCCAAGAATCCTATTTGCTCTTTTAAAAACGCATCAACAGCAACTTCGTTGGCTGCAGAAAGAATCGTTGGCGAACACTTACCAGCACGTAATGCTTCACGAGATAATCTTAATGCTGGAAAACGTATGTCGTCTGGGGCTTCAAATTCTAGTTTAGCAACTTCAGTCAAATTTAAGCGTGCCACATTCGTATGCATTCTTTTTGGCCAAGTCAGAGTATGAGCAATCGGTATTCGCATATCAGGCGATCCTAATTGTGCAATCGTACTGCCATCTGTATATTGAACCATACTATGAATAATAGACTGAGGATGTATTAAAACGTCTATTTGCTCCTCTGTCACCGAAAATAATCGTGCCGCCTCAATAATTTCCAATCCTTTATTAAACATACTGGCAGAATCAATTGTTATCTTCGCACCCATGGTCCATGTTGGATGTTTTAAAGCTTGCTGTAGCGTAACCTTTTTCATATCTTCAAATGAAGTTTTTCTAAAAGGTCCACCTGATGCAGTTAGTATAAGTTTTTCAATGGAGCGATATTGTTGATCAGCCATAGATTGAAAAATAGCATTATGTTCAGAATCAACAGGTAACAAAGTAGCACCAGCCGCGTTTACGGCCTTTAACATTACATCACCCGCAGAAACCAATGCCTCTTTATTTGCAAGGGCAACATATTTACCATTTTTAACCGCAGCCATTGTTGGTTCCAGGCCAATAGCACCCGTAATTGCAGCCATTGTCCAATCTACTGGGATGCCAGCAGCCTCTACCACTGCTTGTCTGCCCCCCATAACTTTGGTATTATACCCTGCTAGCAATTTTTTTAATTCAGGTAAAAACTGTTCATCTGCAATCACAGCATATTGAGCATGTAGAGCAATTGCTTGTTCGGCAAGTTTTTTTACATTTTTTCCACCAACCAAAGCAATCGTTTTAAACGAGGCTGGATCTTGTAATAACAAATCAACTGTCGAACATCCAATACTACCAGTACTACCCAATATAGAAACAGTTTTCATTTTCAAGATTTTCCTTATTGAAGGTTTATCGATATTTAATATCTAAAAATTGTTAAAGGAATATAAGAAGGCTTATCAGCGCCGATTTTATTTTTACTTAATAATAAACCCCCGCCCCATTTTTGCAAATTATCATTCTTAGGTAAAGACCAAGATATCAAAGCCACAAAAACTGAAACCAACAATAATGCATCAAAACGATCCAATACCCCACCATGACCTGGAATGATTTTACCTGAATCCTTTACCCCTAATTCTCTTTTTAACTTGCTTTCCAGTAAATCACCTATTTGGGCAACAATACCTGTAACCATACTAAAAAGAGCCCCTCCGATAAAAGCGGTATAACCCTCTCCACTAAAGTAAAAGATTATATATCCACCAACCATACCTGCACCAATCAATCCACCGATGGCACCAGACCAGGTTTTGCCAGGGGAAACAGAGGGAATAAGTTTGGGACCTCCCAATAATTTACCAACAATATAAGCAAAGCTGTCGCTAGCAATAACGACTGAGATCAAATAGATCACTGCCCACATTTCTGAGACAGTCATAAAGCGCAGCCACAACAGCGCAATCCCCGCACCACCAATGACGACAGAACCAAGCCATAATTGCCTACCTAAAATAAAGGAAAATATGCAAGCGATTACAATCCCTGGCCACCACATCCCCTTAATTGCAGCGCAATAAGCAACTATGGGCCAAATCAAAAATAATATAACAGGAAAGCGTTTAAAATTTGCTTTAAATAACGTAGCCCACTCATACGTCATTGCAATACTGACCAAGAACAGCAAGCCGATATATAGTGCGCCACCATAAATAATGCACAATAGCGCTAGTGGAATAATAACCACTGCCGATGCAATACGTAACGGCAGGTCCTGCCAAGAAGATTTCGCTTTATTATTCACTTATTTATAACCCTGGTCGCGCGCCAAATCGACGTTCACGACGTACATAAGTCTCTAATGCAGCGTTAAAATGATTTTCTGTAAAATCGGGCCACAAAGTATCTACAAAAATTAATTCTGCATATGCAGATTGCCATAATAAAAAATTGGATAGGCGACATTCACCACTGGTTCTGAGAATCATATCGGGATCAGGAATATCTGGCGCAAATAAATATTTTGCAAAAACATTCTCTGTAACTTGGTCAATAGTCAAATTACCCTGCTGGATATCCTCAGCAATACGTTGTGCAGCTCGAACAATTTCACCTCTACTACCATAAGACAATGCCAACGTTAGTGTTAATCGGTTGTTTTTTTTTGTCAGTTGTTCAATTGCTGAAAATTCATCTTGTAATTTCCGATCGAAACGATCTATTTCGCCAATAATACGAACACGTATACCCTCTTTATGCAATTGCCGAGCCTCATATTTAAGGTAGTATTTTAACAATGATGTTAAATCAGAGACTTCTTCAGGGGTTCTGCGCCAATTTTCAGATGAAAACGTATAAAGGGTTAGCCATTCAATATTATTATGAATGGCTGCTTTAATACAACGTTTGACCGACTGCGCACCTTCTCTATGGCCTGCAATTCTTGGCATTCCCTTGGCTTTCGCCCACCGACTGTTCCCATCCATAATAATGGCAACATGTTTAGGCAACTCTTTACGCTGTGACAATTTTAAACATTCAGCAGAAATATCCAAAGAAGAACAAGCCATGTTTTAATTACGCTTTATCAATCAGTCACTGTCTAGACCTGTTTGATATCACGTTCTTTTTCACTAAAAATTTCATCAATTTTACTTACATATTGATCTGTAATTTTTTGAATTTCATCAGACCAATCTTTAACGTCGTCTTGACTTATATCTCCATTTTTTTCTGCAGCTTTAGTTTTATCCATTCCATCACGACGAACACCACGAACGGAGACTTTTGCTGCTTCGGCATAACGACCTGCAGCTTTTACCATTTCATTACGACGTTCTTCAGTTAATTGGGGAATAGGCACGCGGATTAATTGACCATCAGGCATTGGATTTAAGCCTAATCCACTTTCTCTAATGGCTTTATCAACCGCACTGGCCAAAGTTTTATCCCAAACCTGAACCGATAACATTCTTGGTTCTGGTGCTGTAATAGATGCAACCTGAGTAATGGGAGTAACACTGCCATAAGCTTCAACTCGAATAGGTTCTAATAATGCAGGGGTTGCACGACCAGAACGTAAACCTGCTAAATCATGCTTAAAAGATTCAATTGCCCCTTGCATACGACGTTCTAAGTCTTTTTTTAAGCTATCAATATCATCAACCACGAGAAAACCCTTATCAAGAAATAAATTTACTGTACCTTATGAAACTAAGGAACCCTAAACATCTGTTTCAGAAACAACAACTTTGGTAAATACACCATCATTGTTCAACACACGGCTAAAATTACCTTTTTCGTGCACATCAAAAACAACAGTTGGTAGCCGATTATCACGTGCCAAACTTAATGCCGTTGCATCCATCACGTTTAATCCTTTTATCAAAGCTTCGGTATATGTTAGCACATCATAGCGTTTTGCATCAGGATTTTTTTTCGGATCTGAATCATACACTCCATCAACCTGCGTTCCTTTTAACATAAGATCGCATTCCATTTCAATGGCACGCAAAGCAGCAGCCGTATCGGTAGTAAAATAAGGGTTTCCCGTGCCTGCTGCAAAAATAACAACATGCCCCTTATCCATCAAATGCATGGCCTTATCGCGAATATAGGTCTCAGCAACCTGTGGCATTGCAATTGCAGTCATGACATGGCTTTCGACATCGTATTGTTTTAATACATTGTTCATTACAATAGCGTTGATTACTGTTGCCAACATACCAGCATAATCCCCTTGCACTCGATCCATTCCTTTGGATGCGGCCGTCATGCCTCGAAAAATATTGCCTCCTCCAATAACCAAACAAACCTCTATTCCAGAATTAACAACATTGGCAATATCTTGCGCAATTGCATTGGCAATTTCTGGATCAACACCATACATCCCTTTTCCTAGCAAAGCTTCACCAGAGATTTTCAAAAGGACACGTTTGGGGATATATTTTTTTAAAGAAGTCATTATTTTTCACACTGGTTATTTTTATTCAACGGTAACAAATACTACAACAGCAATTTTTTTTTTAAAAGTATGGAATTTTATTTTAACCTAATATTTTGGTCACAAATTTTTAAAAGTCTTCTAAGCCAATCGCCTTTAAGCGAGCCTTTTCGCTATCCCATCCTTTACGTTCCTTAACCACTAAAAATAAATGGCACTGACGCTCTAACAAGCGACCTAGCTCTTTCCTCGAACGTTCACCAATCAAACGGATTTTTTGACCTTTGTCACCAATAATAATAGCTTTATGATTGGCACGTGATACATAAATCGTAGCATCTATGCGAATGGAACCATCTGGCCTTTCTTTAAAACTCTCTGTTTCAACGGTAACAGAGTAAGGAATTTCCTCGTGCGTTTGTAAAAAAATTTGCTCACGGACTAATTCTGCTGCCAACAAACGGTCTGGTAAATTGGTTAAATCATCTTCTGGATATAACCAAGGTCCCTCAGGCAGATCCTCAGCCAAAGCATCCAACAAATCATCAACACCACTTCCATTCCGTGCGCTAACCATAAAACTGCGTTCAATAGGTAATAATGTTGTAATAGCCTCTGTCAAAGGTAATAGCTTTTGAGGGATTACTTTATCAATCTTATTAAGCACCAGCCAGATTCGACGTGAAGTTTCTTTTAACTGCTGAATAATTTTTAAATTTTCTTCTGTTAATCCAATATTGGCGTCAATTAATAACGTTGTAACATCGGCATCAACCACACCTG
Source organism: Commensalibacter oyaizuii (assembly GCF_029953265.1). Lineage (NCBI taxonomy): Bacteria > Pseudomonadati > Pseudomonadota > Alphaproteobacteria > Acetobacterales > Acetobacteraceae > Commensalibacter > Commensalibacter oyaizuii. The sequence goes on along the minus strand of NZ_JASBAO010000001.1, from coordinate 354,031 downwards.
TCCACGCAGCAGCAACCATTGCTTCATCTAATTTACGTTTAGGTTTAAATATACCAGGGGTATCCATCAATAAAATCTGTGTTTGTTGATGAACAACAATGCCCAAAACTCGCATACGCGTTGTTTGTGCCTTTGGACTAACAATAGAAAGTTTCGCACCAACCATTTTATTTAATAACGTGGATTTCCCTGCATTAGGTGCCCCAATCAAAGCCACAAAGCCACAGCGCATTATTTTATCCTATTTTTAACTTTTTTAATTTTATTTAATTTATCAAGCAAGTCTTTGGCAGCAGCACTTTCCGCAATCCGCTTACTGCGCCCCTCGCCACGCCCTTCTATATCTTGAACAACCACTCTGATAACAAAAACAGGGGTATGAGATGGCCCTTCTTGAGAGATCAACTCATATATAGGTAAAGGTAGAGCTCTGGCTAAAACCCATTCTTGCAGTGCAGTTTTAGAATCTTTGGGGGGCAAAGGTTGGGATTCAATAATATCCGCCCACACTTTATGAACTAATTTGCAAACAGGCGCCAAGCCACCATCGAGATACATTGCCCCTAAAATAGCTTCAACCGCATCGGCCAACACACTATCAGTATGGTGAACACCCACTTTTTCTTCATGAGAGGCAACGTGAATTGCTTCAAATAATTCCAGTTTCGCAGCAATTTGGGCTAACACAGTTTTAGAAACTAGATGGGCATGACGAGGTCCTAAATCGCCCTCTTGCTCGTTTGGATATCGTTTCAACAACCATTCAGCCATGACCAACCCTAAAACGCGATCACCAATAAATTCTAAACGTTCGTTTGACCGCACTCTTCGGGCTTTATTGCGAGAAGATCTGTGTTCATAAACCGCTGAACGGTGGGTCAATGCCTTCTGTAATAGGGATTTCGATCTGAATTGATATCCTAGTCGATCCTCTAACAATTTTTCAGATGGATGCAGCGGTTTCTCTTGTGTTTCTACTTTCATTTTACAGACTTAAATAATCGATTCCAGCGGACTTCTTGTGGCCAATGCCAAAACTGCCAAACAGGATATTTACTATCATATGAATAAAAAATAAATTGCACCTTACCAATTAAATTCTCAATAGGAACATACCCCAAATAATCTGGACTGTCTGGATCGATAAAACGACTGTCAGCACTATGGTCACGATTATCCCCCATGGCGAAAAAATGCCCTTCAGGCACTAAATAAGGGATTGTATAATCGACATTCAAGTTTCCATCAGGGAGAACAGGAGATTGATAATATTCATTTACAATCGACTGTAAGATTTTATGCTCGACAATTTGGCCATCTTTGCGGGGTAAAAATTCCGTGTATAAATTCTCAGTAATTTCAGGTTTATTTAAAGATTCTTGGTAAGTAAAAGGCCCATCAAACTTCCGTTTAACTGCATCACCATTAATATACAAAATACTATTTTTTACCTGTATGGTATCTCCTGGCAAGCCAATAATACGCTTTACATAATAATCAAAAGGCGGTTTTGTGCTTCTAAAAACGGCAACATCCCCACGTTGAGGTGGGGAGTAGAATATCCGCCCCTGAAAATTAGGTTGCGAAAAAAAGAAGGAATATTTTGAAAAACCATAACTATATTTACTTACGAAAATATAATCACCAATTCTTAATGTCGGGATCATGGATCCTGAAGGAATATTAAATGGAGCAAACAAAAAACAGCGAACAACAACTATAATAACAACAGCCCAAAACACTGTTGAAATTAATTCTTTTACCTGTTGTGCTTTGGTTGGCTGTTGTTCTGGATGATCAACAGATCCATCATAACCTGGCTTCTTTTTAAACTGATCACTCATATATTTTTATCAATCATCTTTATATATATTTTCCTTTAATCAGGGATAGATTCTATAATGACTTGTGCAAAAGCATATGGCAATTCATCTGTCATGGTTAAATGAATATTCGCGATATATCCCTCTTTGATTACCCGTTGTAATTGTCTTAGAGCACCATTTCTTAATTGTAAAGCAGGCTGACCACTGGGCAGGCTAATAACTTCAATATCGTTATAAAAAACACCTTGGGAAAACCCTGTCCCTAAAGCTTTGGCACAGGCTTCTTTTGCTGCCCACCGCTTTGCATATGTCCCGACACGGGTCTGTCCGTGTCGCTTCTCTGCTTTTTGTATCTCACTTTTGGTAAAAATGCGCTCGATAAACCGTCTGTCATGACGCTCTAAAACAGTTTCGATACGACGCACATCGCATAGATCAGAGCCTATTCCTACAATCATAAAGCCCCCTTATATTTCCTAAGACTGTGATCGTTCAACATGAACAATCCCCTTGGCCATTTGCAATCCTAAAATAACAGAATTTAAATGATGAATATCTCTTACTTCTAGATCAAGTAATATCTCTATAAAATCGATATGACGATTAATAATTTTCAAATTCAAAATCCCCCCATCATACTGAGCCGTACGATTCGCAATGACAGCAAGAATATCCTTGTCATTTTCACTGACAACTTTAATTCGACCAATATAATTTTTCTTTGAATCAGCGTGGGCTATAATATCATAATCCCAATTCATATCCATAAAACGCTCAGGCGTGGCAGAAAAACTGCTTAACGTTGGACATTCTTTACGATGGATGGTAATTCCTTTTCCCGTTGCAACGATTCCAACAATCTCATCACCTGGCAATGGATGACAACAACCTGCAAAATGTACAGTAATCCCTTTACCCATACCCCGCAGCGGAACTATAGATCGATGTTGATCCGAAGAATTTGTATTATTAAAAGTTTTAGATTTTTCACTTAACCCTGGAACAAAGCGTGGGGCTCTTTTAGTAGGTCTAAGTTCTGGATAAGCTGTATACACAACATCTTTGGCAGATAAGGAATTATTTCCAACAGCAATATATAAATCTGTAACAGAGGCTAATTTTAATGGCTTTAAAATAGTTTCTAAAATCTTTTGAGAACCATCAATTCCTTCTTGCCTAAAAGCTTTGGCCAAAGCCACACGACCAGTTTCAATTTTAATTTCTTTTTGCTGTGCACTGACATAGTGGCGTATACGCGCCCTAGCTTTCCCAGTGACGACAAATCTTTCCCATGAAGGGGAAGGATTGCCCTCACGCGCCGTCATGACCTCTACCTGATCGCCGTTTCGTAACTGATGCCGTAATGGAACCAAGCGTCCATTAACCTTCGCCCCGACGCACCGATCTCCCACCTGACTGTGGACTGCATAGGCGAAATCAACAGGCGTTGCCCCTCTTGGTAATTGAATCAATTCCCCTTTTGGGGTGAAACAGAAAACCTGATCTTGATATAACTCTAACTTAGTATTTTCTAAGAATTCATCAGGTGCAGAAGAGTCTTCTAATATATCTAACAGATCTTGCACCCAACGTAATTTTTTGAGTTTTGGGGCGATCTCAGATGTATCATTATTAACTTTGTTCTGGTCGGCATTATTCATCACTGGCAGCTGTTTATATATCCAGTGAGAAGCAACACCATTTTCAGCAATATCATGCATTTCTTGTGTACGGATTTGTATTTCAATCCGCTGGTTACGTGGCTGTCGTAACGTTACCCCTGTATGAATACTTTGATAGCCATTTGCTTTGGGGGCTGAAATATAGTCCTTAAATCGTCCAGCCACAACAGGATATGAACTGTGAACAATTCCAAGCGCAGTATAACAATCCTCTTTCGTATCCACGACAATGCGAAAGGCCATAATATCAGATAATTGTTCAAAAGTCACCTGCCGTCTGTTCATTTTCTCCCAAATGGAATAGCATGATTTCTCGCGCCCAGTAACTTCTACATTTTTTATACCGGATTTTTGACAAACTGCTTTTAGCTCTCGACAGACCTCTTCAATAATGTCAGCACCTTGCCCACGCAAGAAAACCAACCTGGCACGGATTGAGGCATCGGCTTCTGGCTCTAGAACAGAAAAGGCAATATTTTGCAATTCCGTTTTGACATTATCCATACCAATACGCTCAGCCAAAGGCGCGTAAATATCCATTGTTTCACGGGCAATACGCTGCTTGCGATCAAGCCGTTGTACATAATGCAATGTGCGCATATTATGTAACCGATCCGCAAGCTTAACAATTAAAACGCGAATATCTTTGGACATAGCTAAAACAAGCTTGCGGAAATTTTCTGCTTGTTTGGTTCGATCTGATTGCAGCTCTAAGCGTGTCAGCTTGGTAACACCATCTACCAAATCTGCAATAATAATACCGAATTCTTTTTCTAAAAATTCGCGAGTAACCTCAGTATCTTCGATTGTATCGTGTAATAACCCTACCACAATAGAGGCTATATCTACACGCAAATGCGCTAGTATATTAGCAACTGCTAAAGGATGGATAATATACGGAGCCCCATTATCACGAAACTGCTTTTCATGTGCTTTAAAAGCAACCTTAAATGCTTTTTCAACGATTGATACATCAGCGTCTGGATCATACTTGCGAATATGACGAATAAGACCTTCACAATCGATATGATCACTTTCGCTTAATGCTATGGGAATATGTATATTATCCACTTAAATCCTAATTGTTATATGAATCCCATGTTCTATTATAGGTGTAAAAAGCAAAAGAAGAAAAATAATTTTAAAAATTTTCATTATTTGAACGACGTCGATCCAATTCGTTCATAATTTCATTAATATTTTCAAATGAATTTGTAGGAGCGTTGCGCCTTTCCTCTTCCGCAGAGACATCCTGTAATCCGAAAATATTCTTTTCTGTTGGGATTAAATCAACAACTTCCTCTTCCACGGGCTCTGGTTCTGGCGCGCGCGCAAGCGAACGAATAATGTCGCTTTGAATTGAATCTAAATTAACTTTTTCTTCTGCAATTTCACGCAGTGCAATGACAGGATTCTTATCATTATCCCGCTCAACTGTTATAGCCTCACCTCTTGAAATATTTCGAGCCCTTTGTGAAGCATATAAAACCAGTTCAAATCGGTTAGGGATTTTTTCAACACAATCTTCAACAGTAACGCGTGCCATAGATAACCAGTCTCCAAATTTCAAATTAATCTTTACTTTTAATCTAACTAAGAAAAAAAATCAAACCTTATCTACTTGGTTATGGTATAGGTCAATTTCCTGATCTAAAGGCAATTCAGAAATCAGTTGTTCAACACTTTTGTGTGATAATGGATGGGTCCACATAGGGGCAATATCGCGCAATGGGTATAGTACAAACCCGCGTTGGTGCGCACGGGGGTGAGGCAGAATTAACCTTGGAAAATCGTCAATAACAAGCCCATCGATATCAATAATATCTAAATCTAACGGTCGTGCTTCGTTAACTTTATTACGCATACGACCAGCTTCTTTTTCTATGTCATTCAAAATAAATAACAATTCGACCGGTTGAATTTTTTTCTGAAACGCAATAATACCATTAATATAAAGTGGTTGAGGAGATGGTGGAATTGGGCTAGTTTCATACCATGGAGAGATTTTGATTGGTTGGCATTGTAATCGACTGGAAATTTTTTGAATGGCTTCTTGGCACATACCATAAGGAGTATCAGACCAAGCACCGGGCAAATTGCTTCCTATTGCTATAAAAATCATTATTTTTATCAATCGTATAATTCGTAACTTAATTGAGACATATTAAGGATATTATGCATATACTATCTGAGACTTTATTGATATCAACTATGATTTGAATTTAAATTTCAATTACACCTTTTGATATAAATTACTTTGGGAATATTAAATGTTTTTTAGAGAAAATGAAAAAGTTTGTCTGTTTATTGATGGTGCAAATTTATATTCCGCCTCGCGCAATTTGGGATTTGACGTTGATTATAGAAATTTATTAGTTTTTTTCAGAAAACATTGTAACGTTGTTCGCGCATATTATTATTCAGCCGTACTGGACACTGAAGAATATTCCCCTCTAAAGCCTCTAACGGACTGGTTGGCATATAATGGTTTTTTCCTAGTAACCAAAAATGCACGTGAATTCACCGATCAAAATGGACGCAGACGTATTAAAGGCAGCATGGATATCGAACTTGCAGTGGATATGATGGAAATCGCCCCCCATATCGACCATGCTGTCCTATTTAGTGGAGATGCCGATTTACGCCGTTTGGTTGAATCTGTACAAAGACAGGGCGTACGGGTCACTGTTATTTCATCCGTTAAAACCAATCCCCCGATGGTTGGCGATGAATTACGTAGACAAGCAGATCAATTTTTAGATTTGGTTGACATTGCCCCAGAATTCACCCGTCGTTCTGGTGACAATAATTCACAAAACGATATTCCTAATCCTGTTATCCCTTTCGCCGAAGAATAATTTCACGCTTAATTTTAAATGAAATCTACAGAACCTGGTACTAATTGTCCAATATGTCCGCGGTTAGTAGCATATAGACAACAAAATAAGCAATTATATCCTGAAGGATGGAATGGGCCTGTCTCCCCTTGGGGGAAACAGAATGCTGAATTACTAATTGTTGGTTTGGCACCAGGGGTAAAGGGAGCTAATCTTACTGGACGTCCTTTTACTGGGGACTATGCTGGTATGTTGCTTTATGAAACCCTTATTAAATACAATTTTGCATCTGGAATTTATAAAGCAAATCCACAAGATGGATTACAATTAATAAATTGTCGCATATTAAATGCAGTACGCTGCGTTCCACCAGAAAATAAACCAACAACACAAGAAGAAAAAAACTGTCGCCCATTCTTGCTGCGCGAATTGCAAAACATGCCTAATTTAAAGATAATATTGACCTTAGGCGTTATCGCTCACAAAAACATTCTAGCCTGTTTTAACCAACCTGTATCCAAAATTAAATTTAAACATGGCCAGTTTTATCAAATCAACGAAGCCATCACTGTTGTTAACAGTTACCATGTCTCACGCTATAATACCAGCACTGGGGTTCTGACGACTGAAATGTTTGAAGCTGTCATTCATTCTATTAAAAACAAATTATAGTTTATATAGTTTACTCATCTATTACGAATAACTTTAATGATGATCAGAACTATAATGCCAATCATAGCAATACCGTAGGCAATCAGGGGTGCTAGGGCTAGAGCTAATTCAACAGTCATTTATACCCCCCTAGTATTTGTAAATAAAATCGACATTACAATATTTTAATACCGAGCCAAAATGACACATTTCGATATAATAATACCAAGCAAAAGAATATAAAGTAGAATTTATTTTCTTACATTGATATTGATAATCATTATTAATTTTGTAATGGTTAAAATGTCTGAAACACTCCTCGCATTTTGTAAATGGAATCATCGCTGGATAGGTTTAATCAGTGGATGGTTTTTGTTCGTTATTTTAATTTCAGGGACAATATCCATTTTCGACAAAGAAATTACACTTTGGATGCAACCTGAATTAGGACAATACAGACCTTCCTCTAACATTACCACCGCAGCTTTAGATCATGCATATATATTATGGTCACAAAACAAACATGTTAGAAAGAACCTTATTGTGTTGCCTTCTGATCGTGACCCTTTCATCCGTGTCATTCACCATCAAGGGAACTTATTACAAGGCTCTATAATCCATCCCCAATCGGGAAAGGTAATTTTTACACGCGCAACGGGTGGAGGCTATTTCATCGATAGCTTACACAACAACCTGTTTATCGGCCGTGAAACGGGAGGAATGATTGTATTAATCATTTCTATTCTATTTATTTTTTCAATTATCACTGGTCTTTGTATTTACTGCGTCCATTATTTAAAATTTGTTTTTATTATCCAGCCCAAGCCCACATCCCCACGATTTAAGTTTGATCTTCATACCTCTATTGGTCTGTTTTTTTTACCCTTCTTATTAATTATCGCCATTAGTGGACTGCTATTCTTAGCACCACGATATTTACCTAATACATCGACTACACACTCTAGGGTCAATATTTCACAACCAAATCTTCAACAACCTGCAGATAATCCAGGAATTATTCCAAACTTGTACCCCCTGATGAATAAGGCTCAAGAACATTTTTCCAGCCTTCCTGGCACTATTGCCTTTACCCCTAAAGAAATTCGATTTTACGAAAAAGATGATCGTCATATCGCACGTTTAAAGAATTTTATTGCTTTTAATAAACAAAATTACGAGCCCTCTTCATCTACCCAACAAATATCTCGTCCATTATTCGTAAAACAGACTTTGTTGGGGATTCATACTGTCAGGACAGGTTCTGTAATCATACGAATATTGTTTTTTATTATGGGTTTAATTAGCGCCATCTTCTTGGCTGCTGGCCTTTTGTATTACTCAAACAAAAAGCCAAATGACGCTTCTGATGCTTTGTTACCCACACGACGTTTTTTTAACAAATTAATCGAAGGTGTTAATATGGGAATAATCATGGGGACATTGATCTCAATATCATCACTATTTTGGATTAATCGCTTATTACCCATTCATCTTGATGAGCGAATAGTATGGGAAATTAATTGTTTCTTTATCACATTTCTCATTATATTTGTATTTAGCTTGCTTTCAGCATTATTAAACAAAATAAGATTTGGTTGGAAATCTCTAATTTTATTGCTTTCTTCTATATGTTTATTGTTGCCTATCGTGGAATATATTACAACTTATTCACTTTTAAAAACGGCATTATTAAATAGGAATTATATATATATCACTATTGATGTAATCATCTTTCTCTTTGGATTGTTTTTTTTAACGCTCTACTGTCATTTAAATGTAAAGACGACGAACAAGGCTCTGATACGATGATAATTTTTGTTACGATAGTAAATTTAATTGGCTTATTTTTACTTATTGCTTCATTAAAACATGTTAGAGCACGACATAAAATCCCCCCAGCGTCTTTTAAAGAAAAAGTGCTATATCAAATAGGATTCATAGCCCTAAACATGTTTAGCTTACTACTTTGCTTATATTACTGGTCCAATCCTGGATGGTTAATCTGGATAAACCTGACTTCTTTAAATGCATTAATTGCTGCCTTAATTATTGGGTTCTATCCAAAATTGTATGCGAAATATATTACGCGCACCAACCAATAATTTACTAGATCAAGTTGATTTCATTTTATTAATTAAACTTGTATCTATTAAGCATCGTCATGATCTGGAAGAAGTTGCGTTTCCAGCCCCATTGACTGTCCCAAACGAGTGAGCCGCCTAGTAACAGCATCACTAATAACAGCATCAAGATGATGGGAAAAATATAATGTTAACTTCTTCTTGCCAACCTTTAAGCGGGTTCTTAATAATAAACTAGGAAGATTTCCAGATAAAGTATACGCCACCCGAAAAGCCATACCCAAAACAACTGCTTGTTCAAATTGTTTATGCGTTAAAATTTTACGTGAAGGCATCAGAAAAGGTTCATCGACCCCTGCTTCGTAACGCATGGCTGTCGTTAATGCCAAAAAAGCACGTGTAGGGTGATCAAAAGCCATTCCCGCCATACATAAGATTCTGTGATAAGATTGCTCTTTTCGATAAGCAGGATGATCATGATAACTTGCATCTGAAATCAAACAAGCATTCCAGCGCAAACGTTTCATATCCATGTCTTCATTTTTAAATAAAGATCCAGTCCATTGCATTAATGCCAATGGAAATTCTTTAACACGTCCCAAACGTTCACAAATATCCATCGCTGCAGCCTCTTGAGGGTCTTGATCTCTGACATTTTCAGATACGACGTTACGCATGTACCACCCTTCTCTTACCCCCTCAGCGCAAAAAACAATCTGTGTTGGTTTTAATCTAGATAGTAGTTGTTCTAAAACCGTGGCAGCGTACGGTAAGTCATTCAAACGTTTATGAATAAAAGTTGGGATATTGTTAACTCCACCTTTTGATTTTTCAATGGTCCACTCTACCATTCGCTTTGCTTCTTCGTAAGGCAACGTAAAATAGTGAACAATTGATAATGGATAAGACGTATATTCAATATAAAGTTGAGCCATCGCCCGAAAAGCCCCCCCAACTAAATACAAAGTTTTCTTTTTAACCTCGGTTAACCATTCTACTGTTTTCAAATCCTTGCTGGCAATTGCCTTAGCTTTGGCCAACTTTCGCTCTGAACGATCGGTTAATCTGATTACCCCCAAAGGTAAGGTTTGGGCATTAAAGCGTTTTTTCTCTGATAATTGCACCAACTCCATAGACCCACCACCGATATCTGCAACAACCCCATCTGCATTTGGAATGCTGCATAATACCCCAGCAGCTGCATAATCGGCCTCTTGTTCCCCCGTTAAGATATGAACAGGGACGTTTGGCATCCATTGGTTAAGTTTTTTAATAAATTCCTCCCCATCCAATGCATCTCGAACAGCAGCTGTTGCCAAAACAACGAAAGGATCCGCACCCATTGTGGTTGCAACGGCATAAAAACGTTTAAAAACATCTTCGGCCAAGGTTACTCCTTTAGGGTTCAGCCGCCTTGTCGTATCAAGACCACTTCCCAAACGTAACGTTGCTTTTTCATTAAAAATAATAACTGGATTACGTTCTCTCCCTTCAAACACAACTAAACGAACAGAATTGGAACCTAAATCAACAATAGCTGAGCGTATCAAAGAATGAGAGTTCATAAGAAAATTATCCTTTATTATCAATGGATCTATACTTTGTCGAAATTATTAAAATTATTTACACAACAAAGATGGGTTACTCATAAAATAATCATGTGCTGAAAAAGGTTTCTCTGCTGCATGAAAGCGTTTCCACTTCTTATCACTATCAAGATGCCACGATTGTAAATCATCTTTTAAATTCGCAACCATTAGTTGATTTAAAACTTTATCATGAATCTCTTCAGGAATAATTGGAATCATGGCTTCAATACGGCGATCCATATTGCGTTCCATCCAGTCTGCAGATGCTATATATACCTTAGCATGTTTGGAAGGCAGTGCATGACCATTTCCAAAGACAAAAACCCTAGCATGTTCTAAAAAACGACCGACAATTGACTTTACTTGGATGTTTTCAGACAAGCCCGGAATTCCTGGGCGCAGACAACATATACCCCTGACGATCAAATTAATTTTAACGCCTGCATTGGATGCTTCGTATAATCTATCAATTAATTTATGATCAACTAAAGAATTAATTTTAATCCATAATGAACCTGGCTTACCCTCTTTGACAAAATTAATTTCTCCGTCAATCAATTCGTTTAATGTTTTACGAATGGTCAAAGGGGAAAAAGCAATCTCTTCCATTTGTGATGGGCGTGCATAACCTGTTACATAATTAAATAATTTAGCAGCATCACGTGTTAACTTAGGATTACAGGTAAAATAAGACAAGTCCGTATAAATTCGTGCTGTAATCGGATGGTAATTTCCAGTACCAAAATGAGCGTATGAACGGATTAAATTCCCCTCGCGCCGAACAACCAAACTTAATTTAGCGTGTGTTTTCCAGTCAGCAAAACCAAAAACCACTTGCACCCCTGCGGCTTCTAAATCACGAGACAATCGAATATTGGCCTCTTCATCAAAACGAGCGCGTAATTCAACAATGGCTGTAACTGATTTGCCACTTTCAGCGGCTTCGATTAATGCTCTGACAATCGGACTATTGCTAGAGGTGCGGTACAAGGTTTGTTTTATTGCTAAAACCTGAGGATCTTGCGCTGCTTGTCGTAAGAATTGGACTACAACATCAAAACTTTCAAACGGATGATAAACTAATAAATCTTTCGACCTTAAAGCTGTAAAACAATTCCCTCCCGCTTCACGAATACGCGCAGGTACATGTGAGGTATGATATGGAAATAATAAATCAGGGCGATTATCAACAATTAATTGTTTGACATCAACCAATCCTAAAATTCCATGATGAATCATCACTTCTTCGGCAGGAACCTCTAAGGCATGGGCAACAACATCGGCCAGTTTTGCAGGTAGTTGATTATCAATGTCCAAATGAATAACAACGCCGCGCCGCCTGCGTTTTAGCGCTGTTTCGTAAGATCGAACCAAATCCTCTGCTTCTTCTTCGAATTCAACATCGGTATCGCGAATAACCCGCAATAAACCGTAATTACCAATTTTATACCCTGGAAAAATTACCGAAATAAAAAGCGTAATAATATCTTCTAATAATACGAAGCGTTGTATTTTAGCCCCTTTTATAGATACAGGTAGAGCCAAGAAACGAGGTAATTGCGATGGTAGTAAAATCAACACATATTTACGATTTCTATCATTTTTTTGACCGACCAATCGTAAAGCAATTGCCATATTTAAATTAGGAATAAAAGGAACTGGATGTGCAGGATCCAAGGCAATAGGTGTTAAAATGGGAAAAACGCGCTCCATAAAATAACTTTTTAACCAATTTAAATCTGCTGGACTTAGATCTTGTGGGTGGCATACCGTTATACCAACCTCTGTTAACAAAGATTTTAAGGTTTTGTAAATACGTTGTTGATCTGCAAATAATCCTTTTACCCGCTCTCTAATTGCTGCCAATTGTTGCGCAGGGGTTAATCCATCTGGAGATGGGGTAATAAACCCTTCTCTAACCTGCCCAGCTAGACCAGCCACGCGTACAGAGTAAAATTCATCTAAATTACTGGCACTAATGGATAAAAAACGCACCCTCTCTAACAAAGGGTTTCTAGTATTTTCAGCCTCTTCAACCACTCTTTGATTAAAGTCTAACCATGATAACTCCCGATTTATAAAACGTTCAGGACTTCTTTTATATATTACTGGTGCATCGCTGTTATCCTTCTTTTCAGAAGGATGAACCACTTCACGCTGACGTGAAAGAGTGGATTTATTTGTAACGTTTTTTCTTTTAGTCGTCATCAGATATTCTTTAAAATGAGTTTGTACTACAAAACTAGCATAACGGTGCTTTATTGATTCGAAAACAGGAATAAATCGCTTTCTTTATCTGAAGGTTGTTGAACGTAAAACGCTAACAAATCGCTTAATACCCTGATTGCTAGTCCTCGGGTTATCCCCCCACCTTCTTCCATCGCGGCTTTGTCTAAACGATTAACCGCTTCCCGAATTGAAAATGCTGTTCTTGGTAATCGAATAATTAACCAATCAATCATTGAAGATGAAACAACTAATTGTCGTTCAGCCAATAGACGTAAAAGCAATATCCTTAGCAACTCGTCCTCAGCAGGATTGATTTGAACGGCTGTAATTGCGCGCAGTCTGCTAGTTAAATCTGGCAAATCAAGTCCCCAACGTGCAGGTGGAAGCTGACCACTTAAAACAACGGGCAAAGATAATTCTTTGGCTAGATTAAGTATATGCAGCAAAGCTTGAGCATTCTCAACCATGTCTGCATCATCAATAATCAAGGCCTGAACCCAATTTTCACGTAACTTTTCCAACCAATTTACAGAATGCGTTTTGGCAAACACGGACCCTGGCAAAAACAAAGCGGATTCTCTTTGCGCCCATATTTGCAATAAATGCGTTTTCCCGGTTCCAGAATCGCCCCACAATGCTAACCGCTTATCTGGCCAATCGGGTACTGAACGAATATTTTGGTTAATTCCAAGCCAGGCACGAGCCGCCGCATTTGACGGGGCGCTGATAAACTCTGAACAAACAAAACGTGGGCAATAGGTAAAAGGTAATGCCAACTGTCTGGGTGGGGAGCAAAATCCCAATTGTTGTGATTTTTTGTACATTCCTACTTTGCCAAAACCCATATCTGCCGTAAATAAGTAAATAATTAGTTTAATATGATGTAAAATTAATCCATAATCAATTAAAGATAAATAACCAAAGCAATAGATAAAGGCTGCTTAAGAATGACTTCAGATTCCCTGGAATTAAAACAAACCAACATAGAAAATGGTGCAACATATGAACAATCAGGTGTTGATATTGCTGCTGGTGATGCCTTAATTGAAGCCATCAAACCAGCAGTCTCTAAAACAAGCCAAGCTGGCGTTATGGGAAATTTGGGGGGATTTGGTGCCTTATTTGACGTTAAAGCAGCGGGCTTCAAGGATCCTATTCTTGTCTCTGGTACAGATGGGGTCGGCACAAAATTACTGATCGCCATCGAAACAGGTCTGTGCGACCATATTGGCTTTGATCTGGTTGGCATGTGTGTCAATGATCTAATCGTCCAAGGGGCAAAACCCCTATTCTTTCTTGATTACTTTGCCACTGGTAAATTGGATATTAAACAAGCACAGCGTGTTATTACTGGAATTAGTACCGCATGTGAACAATGTGGATGTGCATTAATTGGTGGTGAAACAGCAGAAATGCCAGGTATGTATCACAACGATCATTACGATTTAGCTGGATTTTCTGTGGGGGCTGTTGAACGCAATGCGTTATTGCCACAAAATATTGTCCCGGGAAATAAAATTATAGGATTAACTTCCAACGGTGCACATTCTAATGGTTATTCCTTAATTCGTTCAATTGTAAAATCACAAAATCTGGCATGGGACGATATTGCCCCCTTTGATCCTGATCAGTTTTTAGGTGAAGCCCTACTAACCCCAACCAAACTTTATGTAGAACCCGTTATTAAACTTCATAATGCAGGATTGCTGCACGGGGCTGCACACATAACAGGCGGTGGTATTATTGGCAACCTCCCCCGTATTTTACCAAAAGGAACCATTGCTACAATCGATGGTGAAAGCTGGCCTATGCCACCTGTTTTTTCTTGGTTGGCCCACGCAGGAAATGTTAAGACCGAGGAAATGTTAAAGGTTTTCAATTGTGGTATTGGTATGATCCTAATCGTATCCGATGTGGCCGCAGTGAATGAATTATTAAACGATACCGATACAGAAGCTTACGTCATTGGTCATATTGCCGCCAACGATGATCCAAACAGCGATCCTGTAGTTGAATTTAGTGACTTGCCTGATTTTACCTTTGTGCCAGAAGAAGAATAAAGTTGGAGATGTCTGATGGCTCTTAAAGAACGTGTAGCTATTCTTATCAGCGGCAGGGGCAGTAATATGGATGCCTTGATTGCAGCATGCCAAAAACCTTCTTTTCCTGCCTCTATCGAGCTAGTTATAAGCAATAATCCCGATGCTTTGGGACTGGACTCCGCTCGTAAAGCTGGTATCTCAACCCAAGTGATAGATCACCATAGTTTTGGTAAAGATCGCCAAGCTCATGAACGTCAGATTGATGCGGCTTTGCAAGCGCATAATATTTCGACCATTTGTCTGGCTGGATATATGCGAATCTTAACGCCTTTTCTTATCAATAATTGGAAAGGCAGAATTTTAAATATTCATCCCAGTATCCTGCCATTATTCCCTGGTCTAAATACGCACGCCAAAGCAATTCAAGCAGGTATGAAAGTGCATGGATGTACCGTGCATATCGTCACCGAAGATATGGATCAAGGTCCTATTTTAGGACAAGCCATAGTACCAATTCTGCCCTTTGATACAGAACACACTCTAGCACAACGATTATTAAAGCAAGAACACATCCTCTATCCGCAGGTTCTAAAAAATTTCTTGCGTAAAGAACCCGCCGATTGTTCAACTGAGGCATTGCTAAATGGTTAAAAAAAGCCCCAAGAAAATATCCTCTTGGGGCTTTTTAATATTCATTAGATCATTTAACCAAGTCCATAAATAATTTTAGGGCTCTTTTAAATTCAAAATGAACTAAGCATTAATTTCAATTTCAGCAAAGAAAAATTTAATTTCGTTTGCTGCATTTTCAGCAGAATCAGAACCATGGACCGAATTTGCTTCGATAGATTCAGCAAATTGCGCACGAATTGTGTGGGCAGCTGCATCTTTGGGATTAGTTGCACCCATAATTTCACGATTTTTAGCAACAGCGTCTTCGCCCTCTAACACTTGCACAACAACTGGACCACTGATCATAAATGAAACAAGATCATTAAAGAATGGACGTTCTTTATGAACTGCATAAAAAGCTTCTGCTTGGGCTTGGCTTAATTGTAAACGTTTTTGTGCAACGATTTTAAGACCGGTTCCTTCGATTAACGCATTAATTTTACCTGTTAGGTTGCGGCGGGTTGCATCAGGTTTTAAAATAGATAATGTTCTTTGAAGTGCCATAATTTTTTTCCTTATTTGGGATAAATACAAATCATTCTTTATAAAAGAAAAACTCTATTGGTAAATAAAAGAAATTTTATTATCTTGTCGACAATTTTTTACACTATTTTACACGAGCAAAGCTGTGAGCACTCTGGTTATTAATAATCTAACCCTTCGTATATTTGGCCGCCCTCTCTTAGAAAATGCTTCTTTAACGATCGAAAATGGCCAAAAAGTAGGCTTGGTCGGGCGAAATGGAACGGGGAAATCAACATTACTGGCAGCAATCGCGGGCGATATCCCTATTGATGGCGGGGATATCTTAATTCCTAACCGAATCAGAATGGCACGTGTAAAACAAGAAGCCCCCTCTGGCCAACATTCCCTAATTGATACCGTTTTGGCAGCAGATCAAGAACGCAGCCAATTATTATATGAAGCTGAACATATTCAAGATGCCTATCGATTAGCAGAGGTTCATGAACGATTGATCGCTATTGATGCCGACAGCGCCCCCGCCAGGGCCGCAACGATTTTAGCTGGATTAGGATTTAATGAAGAAAATCAACAGCGTCCTGTTGCCGATTTTTCAGGAGGATGGCGTATGCGTGTTGCCCTGGCCAGTACTTTATTCTTAAATCCAGATTTACTGTTGCTAGATGAACCTACAAATCACTTGGATCTAGAAGCAACCTTATGGTTAGAATCTTGGCTTGAATCCTTTGCGGGCAGTGCGCTGATTGTCAGTCACGATCGAAATCTATTGGATCGTTCTGTTAATGCCATCGCACATCTGCATCAACATAAATTATCTTTAACCGTTGGTGGATATGAGGAATTCATTAGAATTAAGAACGAAAAAACGCTGCAACAAAATCGTGAGGCCGAAAAGATTGCTGCAAAACGAGCCCATATGCAGTCTTTCGTTGATCGTTTTCGCGCCAAAGCAACCAAAGCACGTCAAGCCCAAGCACGATTAAAGGCGTTGGAAAAACTGCCCCCTTTACAGGCGGTTGTAGAAGAAACTTCTATTCATTTTGAATTCCCACAACCAATTGAATTGCCCCCTCCTTTGATTACTTTGCAACAAGTCAAAGCTGGATATGGGGAACGGATTATCTTATCTGATTTATCCTTACGAATTGACCCTGACGATCGTATTGCCCTGCTGGGGGCAAATGGAAACGGAAAATCAACTTTTATTAAGTTAATTGCTGGACGGTTAAAACCCTTTGAGGGCAACATTAATTATAATCCAAAATTATCTGTTGGATATTTTGCACAACATCAGCTTGAAGATCTAATTGCCGAACATACGCCATTGATGCATATGCAAACCGCTTTACCCAAGGCAACATCCACAGAATTGCGCGCACAGCTGGCGCGTTTTGGACTGGATGCTGCACGGGTGGATACGGCTGTGCAATCCCTTTCTGGTGGTGAAAAAGCGCGATTGGTTCTGGCTTTGGCAACACGTCATAATCCAAATATTTTGCTATTAGATGAACCTACTAACCATTTGGATTTAGATGCGAAGGAATCCTTGGTTCATGCCCTTTCCTCTTTCGAAGGTGCAGTTATTTTAATTTCCCACGATGCCAGATTAATCGAATTAATTGCTGATCGCCTGTGGTTGGTTAATAAAGGCTCTATTCAGCCTTTTGATGGGGATATTAATGATTACCGTCAATGGTTAGACGATCAACGCAAAGAAGCCAATCAACATGCAAAAACAATAAATGGCACAGCTTCTTCCCAAAAAGAGGCCCGCAAAGAACGGGCTGAAAAGCGTAAATTATTGCAACCTTTACGCAATAAAATCCGAGATACAGAAAAGTTAATGAATAAATACGCGTTAGAAAGCAAAAAATTAGAGGAGAAATTGGCAGATACAGATTTGTATATATCTGCCAAACCAGAGGAAATTACAGCCCTTCAAATTAAGCTTGCTGACTGGCAAAACAAGCAAAATGAAGCCGAAGAACTGTGGTTGAAACTGCAAGAAGAATTAGAGAGCAATCAAGAGTAATTGCTAAAATAGTCAATTAAATGTAAAATTTTTCCTAATAATTTCTTCATTTCTTTTCGAAAACCATAAACCAACCAGGCGGATTTAACCGAATTGGCATTTCTTGCACCCTTGGCAATGTCTTAAATTACGAAACATATACTAAAACTTATGGAAACTGTGTACGCTCATAATCGTATTGATCCACTAACTTTCTCAAAGGATCAAATTCTTGGTCACTACATTTTTTCAAATAGACTTTACTCTCATTATGATCAATAACCTCATAAAACACTTGGTTATTCCAATCTGCTTGGCTAATTCCTAACCATAATACTAAGGTAAAAGGATATGGGCGTTGATCTTTAGGTTTATTGGCATAATCAGCCTCATTAATACCTTGATTAAAGCGGATTTCGACGTCCCCAGTCGAAGGTGGGTTACGGCGCAACGGACCCCAACCTTTTTCGTTATCCTTAATCCATTTTTGAACGACCTGTAATTCTTGTGGGGTCAATATGCGCACCTTATGCAAGGGGCCCACCACTAATTCTGCGTTAACAACTTCTGGAAAGGTAACAGGACGCAACTCTGTGCGAACCATCAACCAAATACCGATGACCACAACAAAACAAAATGCCACGATCAAAGTCAAAAATATATTTTGTTTCCGCATTAATTTTATGCCTCTATGTTCTTAATCGCATGAATAATTCTGAATACTTCTTCATCGGTTAACTCTGGATGAATCGGTAATGCCAATATTTTTTTTGACAGAGCTTCTGAAACTGGTAGTGCATTGCCATCATGATACTGACAATAAGCTGGTTGCTGATGCAGAGGTAAAGGATAATAAATAGCGGTTGGTATCCCCTGCTCTTTTAACATACGCTGCATTATTGTTCGCTTTGCTTCATTTTCCAATAAAACAGAATAGATTGCCCAAGCACTCTTACTGTCAGGAACTCTAGCTGGCGTGGTTACATACGCAGACAAATGTTGATCGTATAATGTGGCTATTTCTTCACGACGTGCAATTTCATCCTCAAAAAAATCAAGTTTAGCCAACAATACAGCGGCTTGTATGGTATCCAGACGCCCATTCATCCCTGTTCTTAAGACTTGATATCTTGTTTTCCCCTCGCCGTGTGTGCGTAAAGAACGATATAACTCTGCCTTTGCTGCATCATTGGTAAAAATAGCCCCCCCGTCACCATAACCACCAAAGGGTTTCGACGGAAAAAAAGAAGTAACCGTTGCATCGGCTTCGCAACCTAACTTACGGCCTTGATAAAAGCCACCAAAAGATTGCGCACAATCATCTAAAAGATACAAACCTTCTTGATCAGCAATTTTACGTAATTCGTCCCAAGGGGCTGGTTGCCCAAATAAATCCACCCCAATGATGGCTTTGGGTTTTAATTTTCCTGAAGATTTTATTTCGTGGATACAAGACTTTAGATGTTCGGGATCAATTTGAAAAGTTTTAGGATGAATATCGACAAAAACAGGTGTTGCCCCTATTACTAGCGGGACTTCTGCGGTCGCGGTATAAGTGAAAGCAGGTAAAAAAACAGCATCCCCTGCCCCAATATTTTCTGCCATTAATGCAATCTGAATGGCATCTGTTCCCGAAGAAACACCAACACAAAATCGTGCCCCAACATATCGAGCCAAACGATCCTCTAACTCTTGAACCTCGGGACCCAGTATAAATTGACAATGACATAAAACTTGATTGACACGATCTGTAATCACATTTCCCAGACGCTGTTGTTGTTTTTTTAAATCAAGAAATAATATTGGGGTATTCATTATCTATCTCTTTTCTTAATATAATAGCAATAATTACTGCATATTCGATTTATGAGTAAATTCTGGCACCAATTGTTGAACAAGATGAATGGCTTGCTTCACATCCCCTTGGATACAAATTGCCTCTATTTGATTAATTAACTCATTAACCTCTTGTAAATTGACCATCCGTGGTGTGGCCATCATTAAAGCTGCATGATCTGTTGGCATGGGTGCTTCTTTACCATGAAATAATTCCTCAAACAGTTTTTCACCTGGACGTAAACCTGTAAACTCGATTTGAATATCTTCTTCAGGTTTTAATCCAGCTAATCGAATAAGTTGACGTGCCAAATCTAAAATTTTGACAGGTTCACCCATATCTAATACAAAAATTCCACCGTTTTTTAGCATCTGATCTGTTAAATCATTTCCGCCTCGGTAAATTGTTGCCCGCACACTGGCTTGCAGTACCAATCCTACTGCTTCTGACACGGTCATAAAATACCGTTTCATTTCAGGATCGGTTACTGTTAATGGTCCCCCATGGCGCAACTGCCTACGAAACAGTGGTACTACTGATCCTGTTGATCCCAATACATTACCAAACCTTACAGTTACGCATCGCATCATACTTGTTGGTGGAATATCAACAATATCTTTTAACTGTTGTTCATCATGATTATGAATTGCCATATCCAGCGCTTGACAATACATTTCAGCAACCCGCTTCGAAGCCCCCATTAAACTAGACGGGTTTACGGCTTTGTCCGTCGAAATCATGATTAATGCTTTGACCCCTGTTACAGCCGCAGCATTGGCAATGATACGAGTACCAATAATATTAGTTAAGAACCCTTCAATTGGATTATTTTCAATCATTGGTACGTGCTTTAGGGCCGCAGCGTGGAACACAATTTCAGGACGATATTGTTCAAATAAACTATATATTCGATCTTGATCTCGAATATTTGCCAACACACATTGACGATCCCCATTCAACTTGCGTTCAGTCAATTCTACATTTATTTTCCATAAAGCATATTCACTATGATCCAATAAAATAAGCAATTTTGGCAATAAAGCTGCAATTTGTCTGACTAACTCTGAACCAATGCTGCCTCCTGCACCTGTTACAACAACAACCTTATTGCGAATCATTAACTCCATCCCTTCGTGATCTAAGGGGACTTGGGGTCTATTTAATAATTCTTCTAAGGCGATAGGTTGTAGTTCTACGTTACTGGCAGGGGTTAGGCTGGTTAAAGTAGGGGTTCGTTTGACTTGTATTCCCCATTTTTCCGCAACTGATAAAAGTGCTCTTAATTGAGGGCCTCTTAAATCCCCCCCTGTGATTACTAAAGTTGCTGGAAGTTTTTGTTGATTTTTTAGATTTGACAAAATATCTGCCAAATCTTCAAAATTCCCCAAAATGGGTGCGTTATGAATACGGTGTCCCTTTCGACTTTGACGAAATGAAATCAATCCAACAACACGAAAAACAGATTGCGTATCCCGCTTGATTGCACGAATAAACAAGTCGATATCTTCATCGCTGCCTAACAATAAGATTTTTTGCTTTTTTTGACGATTAATCCGTATATTTTCTGACGTACATAGACGATAGGTAACACGCCCACCCCCCATTAACACCAATAATACCAAGGCATAAATAATGGGAAAAGTATCAGAAGGCATTGGATAACCATTAAACACCAGCAGACATGAAAATAAAATGGAACTGCCAACGGCAGCAGCAGCTATATTTAATAAATCTGCAATCCCAGAAAATCGCCAATATTGTTGAGGTATGTGAAAAGGAATACCACTAACCAATAAAGTAATAACCCCACTGGTTAAAAACCATAATGGATGCAACAATCCATCCTGTGGATCAGCAAGCCAACGTGCCAAAGGGGCAGCAATAGCAGCAAGAATACCATCCATTAACAGATTAACCACGATACGGTTATATCTCTTTGTTTGCTTTGAAACCTCAGATAAATTAGACTGTTGCAATGTCAATATTCCATCTCTATAGCCTTATAAACGTCGTTAACATATAGCATTTCATTATCTAAAAAAACAATGATCACTCTATCGTCTCACTCTTTATTTGTAGCATGGCTGATAGGAACCACCCTATTGTCTGCAATAATTGTAAAAATTATGACGCGTATTGGCGTTATGGATACCCCTGTTTCAAGAAGCTCGCATACCATCCCCACCCCAAAAGGTGGAGGAGTTGGGATTGTATGTGCGTTTTTAATAGGCAGTATAATAATTTTTCCTTTGTTACACCAACCTTATCTGTTTTCGGTTCTTGCTTTGTTAATTACCGTTGCATTTCTGTCTATTATCTCATGGTTGGATGATCTAAAACAATGGCCCGCACTTATTAAACTTGTTGCTCAAATTGTGTGTGCCATAGTTATTGTAATCTGTACCGTCCCGATCTCTGTTTTACAAAATAGTTCCTATATTCTGGTGCCTATTATTTTAATATGGCTGGTATACGTAACGAATGCTTTAAATTTTATGGATGGTTTGAATGGTTTGACTTCTGGGGTTACCGCTATTTGCTGTTTATTTTTCTATATCTATACCCAACAATTTGATTATCGTCTAATTTCATTGGCTCTATTTTGTGGATTGCTTGGTTTTTTACCATTTAATTACCCAAAAGCCGAAATATTCATGGGGGATGTTGGCAGTCAAGCATGTGGATTTTTACTGGCGTATTTTGCGATCTCCCCTTTGAGTCAAAAGAGCCATTTTGACTTTAATATAATACCTACAGAAACCTTTTTAATTTTTTTCGTATTATTCGCAATGATCTACGATGTAACTTTTACCCTAATTAGAAGGATAAAAGAAAAAGATCCACTTTTGAAAGCACATCGCAGCCATTTATATCAAATGGCCCATCGATGCACGATTAAAGCATCCGTCATCACTTTAATTCACTGGGCATTTTCTATATGGGGTGGAATTATATTCGTTTATTTCCCACCGACATCATCCTTTCCTATTTTTTTGGATTTAGGGTTATTATTGTGCCCGCAATTGGTTTGGACTTTATATATTTATTATCAAACCGTTAAATACGGCATAAAAAAATGGTAAGGCCTAAATATTACCTTACCATTCTTAAATAGGACTTAAGAAGATCAATCTTTAACTTTGTTTAGTTGTTGTTGATTAAGATCTTCGGTAGTCGTATGGCCTTGTTTTTTCTGTTTAGCAGACTTACTTTCAGCTTTGTCATTTGCCTCTGCAGCACGTTGCAATTTGCTATCTACAAATTTAATTGAAAACCCTCCAGGGGCGCCAGCTAAACGACCACCCATTGTTTTGGTATCAATCGCAATAACAACATTTTTTGTGTTTTTAAGATTAGCAGCACCAACTCCAACACCTGCAGTGGCTTCACCCGCTGCTGAAGCATAGTTACCAGCAAAATCATATATATTTTTTAGGTTATATACATGTCCAGAAGCTTGAGATTTTGAAAACCCAAGCGCAACAACATTGCCGCCTTTGATTTTAAACTTGTAAGTTTTGCCATGATATTTTAAAATGCCGTCCCCCCAAGTATACCCAACACCAACATCTGCAGAATGGAAGGTCATATACACAGTGCCAGAAGGTTTATCAGAAGTTGCAGCAGGATGATCAACAGGTTTGTGATCATTTGCTGCAAATACTTGATGACTTAAGACTGGGGCACTAATAAAGGTTGCTGCTAACAACAAATAAATCTTTTTCATTATAAAACCCTTAAAAAATTTGTAATTAATCATATATTACACCGAATATATAAAATTACAAATATGTTAATAGGTTATAATAGAAGAGATCAATCCCTAATCATCAAAATATAATTAAATTACATAAGTTTTAGTGGTTTTTATTATCATCTTTTGAAGCGATTGTCATAATGGATTGAATATTTGTTAAATATTCAGCGCCAGCGTCTGTACGTTGAACCAATACAGAACGACGATCCATCGGATCAATTTTCCTAGAAACTAGACCTAACTCTTCTAAACGATCCAAAGCACGCGTAATAGCGGGTTTTGAAACTTGTAAAGCTGTAGCCAGTCCACGAACTGTTTGGACAGTATCAGTTAAATAGCAAATTAAAAATACAGCCAATTGACGTGCTGATAGATCTGGTGTTTCTTGACGGACCAAAGTCGTAATTGTTTCTTTTAAAACCATAATTTGTTGTTCAGAAGAAGTATTATTGTAAACCATAATTTTTAACCATTCATTTTTTCAAAACTGATTCAAGATTATTTCAATAATTACGCAATAATTGCGCAATATTATATTCAACAAATGAGTATTCGAAGTGCAAATATCAACCTCATATGCAAAATAATATTGTTATAATTATAACTTTTTTAAAATACAACCAATCGTGGTAAAAAACAACCTAAACGTTTTGATACTAAACTTAAAATAGATACAGAATAATATCGCCTCCAAATAAAAGAGGAAAATATTTTGTCTTATCAAAACGTTTTCGTAATATATTTCAAATAAGAAAAATATCTTCGTTACTAATATCAAATAAAATAGCAGTAACGAAGGAATAATAAAGCAAAAATTTATTATATATCAAATAGTTAATTTAAAGATTTATTGATTAATGCTTTCCAATCAGTTTTTACTGACTTGGGTATTAATAGATAACTACTTGAAATAAAAATAAACCACACACACCCTAAATATAAAGCTATTCTAGTGCTGGGTTGTAAAGTTAGGGTAAGAATCGCAACGGCGATAAAAATAATACAAACCCAGCACGATAATATTCCCCCAGGCATCTTAAAGCACGATTCTAAATGACGCTTAGGGTATTTTTTTCGATAGCGAATATAGGACAGTAAAATTAAAAACCATGTAAATAAAGAAATAATCGTGGCAACTGAAGAAACTAAAATAAAACTATCCATGATATTTTTATTACCAATTGCCAATAAAATGACCGATGATAACAAACAGATACATGAAAACCGTAAACCATTAATAGGGACAGAGGACTTTGAAAGAATAGTGAATATATTCGGTGCTTTTTTCAGCAAAGCCAAGCCATACAACATACGGCTAGTAGAAAAAATACCACTATTTGTTGAAGACGCGGCTGATGTCATCACAACAATATATACAATCGCAGCAGCAGCAGGCAGCCCAGCAAATAAAAATAAAACAATAAAAGGGCTTTTATCTGGATTAATACTGTGCCAAGGGATTACGGCCATAATCACCATCACAGCCAGAACATAAAACATGATGATTCTGATAGGAATATTATTTATGGCTTTGGGTAAATTTTTAAAAGGGTCTTTAGATTCCGCAGCAACTGTTCCAACCAGCTCTACCCCAATAAATGCAAAGGTGGCACTTTGAAATCCTGCTAGAAATCCACGATATCCATTTGGAAACAAATCACCATTGTTAAAAATATTGCCTAAAGACGCAACATCACCAGATGGTGATTTAAAAGCGATACCAATGAAAAAAATGCCAATTAAAATTAATAAACAAATAGCAATGACTTTGATAATTGCAAACCAAAACTCCATTTCCCCAAATAAACGTACCGTTAATCGATTCAAAAGATAGAAAATAACAATACAAGCCAAGGCTGGTATCCACGAGGGCAAATGAGGGAAAAACATATGTGTATATCCCGATATTGCGATCAAATCAGCAATACCGATAACAACCCAACACAACCAATATGACCACCCCAAGATAAACCCAGCAAAAGGTCCCAAAAGCTCGCTAACAAAGTCGACAAAAGACTTATATTTTAAATTGGACAGTAATAACTCACCCAACGCTCGCATGACCAGAAAAACAATGGCACCAATAATCGTATAAATTAGAACAATCGAAGGTCCCGCAAGATGAATAGTGCTACCAGCCCCTAGGAACAAACCAGTGCCAATGCACCCCCCGATTGCAATTAATTGAATATGGCGGTTACTTAAGTTTCTTTGTAACGTGTCTTTATTATCCTGATCCATATAAAAGCCTTATTCCTTTGCTATAGTGCACATAGTGATTAATAGAATTTTGTATCTTTAAATCGTATAGAAAGATTTATCATGTATTATACGTTTTTTTTAAAGTAAAATAATAATCGATATAACATCTAACGGATTTAAATCATTTTCCTATCCAAATTTTATCACAATAAAGTATTTTTATGTCCTCTACCCACCACGTCAAAGCCATCCTTGGTCCAACGAACACAGGAAAAACACATCTGGCCATAGAACGTATGATGGCCCATTCTTCGGGGATTATTGGCTTTCCCTTGCGCTTACTAGCCAAAGAAAATTATGATCGAATGGTCAGTTTAAAAGGTGAAAAATACGTTGCATTAATCACAGGCGAAGAAAAAATTATCCCCCCAACAGCAAAATGGTTTTCCTGTACTGTTGAGGCAATGCCAATTACAACTGCTGTTGATTTTATCGCCATTGACGAGATCCAGCTTTGTGCCGATCCCGATCGAGGACATATATTTACCGATCGGTTATTAAATTGCCGAGGAAACATTGAAACCATGTTTTTGGGGGCAGATACAATGACCCCGATCCTAAAGCAATTAATTCCTGGAATAGAAATTGAATCCCGCCCTCGCCTTTCTTTATTAAACTACAGTGGTTTTAGTAAAATTACCAAACTACCCTCACGCTGTGCCATTGTTGCCTTCTCCGCGACTGAGGTATACGCTATTGCCGAATTTATTAAAAGAAAGCACGGGGGCTGTGCCATTGTGATGGGACGTTTATCACCACGAACCCGCAACGCACAGATGGAGTTGTATCAAAACAAAGATGTTGATTATTTAGTGGCAACCGATGCCATCGGGATGGGACTGAATATGAATGTCAATCATGTGGCTTTTGCCAGTCTATCTAAATTCGATGGTCGCCAAATGCGCAATCTATTTGCAACTGAAATTGCCCAAATTGCTGGACGGGCTGGCAGAGGAATGCGAGATGGAACTTTTGGCACGACTGCAAATTGTCATGCGATCTCTGAAAAAATTATAAATTCAGTTGAAAATCATCATTTCGATACATTAAAACAAGTCTATTGGCGTAATCACCACTTGGATTTCTCTAACCCTTCTACTTTATTACATTCATTAACGCACGCCCCTCCACTAAAAACCTTAATTGCTGGAAATCATGCTTCGGACCTGCAAACACTTGTCTATTTAATTCAAGATCCAGAAATTATGGCTGCCTGCTCAACCCAGGAGAAAACGCAGCTTCTATGGGAAAACTGCCAAATCCCTGACTTTAAAAAATTAGGAGGGGATAGCCATGCCCGTATTTGTAAAAAGACTTTTCTTTTTTTATTAAAACAAGGGTATGTCCCCGAAACATGGTTGAATCAACAAATTGAACAATTAAACCATCCCTATGGCGACATCGATACCTTAATGCAAAGACTTTCAGGTATTCGCATTTGTGCCTATATAGCAACAAAAAATCAGTGGGTAGAGCATGCACCCTACTGGCAAGCTCAAGCAAGGGAAGTTGAAGATCGTCTTTCTGATGCGCTTCACACTGCGTTAATGAGCCGTTTTGTGAATCAACGTGCAACTTCGTTAATTCGCAATTTAAATAGCCACGAAAAAAATGATTTACTGACTTCTATAACTCCTTCTGGTGATATTTTAATCGAAGGACACAGTATTGGTACGTTCAAAGGGCTTTCCTTGGTTATGAAGGAAACTTTGGCAGATGAAGAACACAAGCTTGCCCTCAAAAGTATTCGCAAAAATATTAATGCCATTATCCCCCGCCAAATTAATAAAATAGTAGATGCAAACCACAATGAATTTAGCCTAGATTATAAAGCAGGATATATTTTATGGGAACAAACCCCTATTGCACGACTAAAAAAAGGTTTAGATCTTTTGCATCCCGAAATTACTCTATTTGAAAATGAATTTCTTAATGATTATCACCGTCAAGTAATTATCAAAAAATTGCAACACTATGTTACGGCAATCGTCCGTAATTTTTTTCCAAAATTACTAATATCAAAAAACAAAAACATTCCAGTTGAATTGCGTGGAATATTACATCAAATTTACGAAAATGGTGGAATACTTTGGAAAAGCAAAACATATAATTTAAGCAAGGATAATAGAAGATTTTTATATAAACATGGGATCCTTACAGGCCCACATGCGATTTATATAAAGAATATATTTAAAGAAAAAATATCCAATCTAAGGATCATGCTCTTTCACATTTATCATCATTCGGTTAACTTTTCTATCCTACCTGCATCCAGTCAAATTTGTATTAATGCCTTAACTGATTTTGATGTAGAATTTATGCGTTATTTAGGCTGGATGCCAGCTGGAACACAGTTTATTCGCATAGATATTGCAGAAAAAATAACAAATAAATTAATCCACAAAGCCCAGCTTTTCCCAAATGCCTTTAACAAACAGACCTTGGTTCCACTACCTTACCAACATGACAATATTAATGCTATTTTAAAAGCTTTCAATTTCTTTACTCAAAAAGCGCAATCTCTGTCAAAGCTACCAATGGGCCCTCCAGCACCATTGCTCTTTGCAGCTTACCCATTCCAAAAATCGAATAAACCGAAAAAACTGCACCATACGTTTAAGCGTAATCAAAAAAAGCCTCAGTCAACACGAAAAACTTTTTTGGCACTAAAACAGTTCTATGAAAACAATCGATATCATTGATACAGAACCTCTTTCTCAAAGGATAGATTTGTGGCTTTGGCATGCTAGGATTTATAAAACGAGAAGTATCAGTGCGACCATTACGAAATCAACAGCTATTCGTTTAAATTCTATTTTAATTCACAAACCATCAACACAAGTTAAAAGGAATGATATTTTGACTTTCCCCTATCACAATAAGGTCAGAGTTATTAAGATACTAAATTTCTCAAAGCAACGGGTTGCTGCCAGAAATATCTCACTTTTATATGAAGAAATTCTTGAAAAATAATTTTTAAAGTAATAATAAATGAAATTAATTTTCTTGTATAAATCTCAAGAAATACTTAAATCTAAATAAATCAACGTTTAGATTTTACCATCAATAACTGTAAAACTTAAAATTATAAGGGGTGATACCCTTTTAACAATTATGAATCGGAGAAAGCAATGACCTATGTGGTCACGGAAAACTGCATCCGTTGCAAATATATGGATTGTGTAGAAGTCTGTCCCGTAGACTGTTTCTATGCTGGTGAAAACTTTCTGGTTATTAATCCCGAAGAATGTATCGACTGTGGTGTTTGCGAACCAGAATGCCCTGCTGAAGCTATTTTCCCAGATAGTGACGACCGTTCCACCGACTGGATTGAAATTAATAACGAACTCTCTCAATCTTGGCCAAATATTACCCGCAAAGGCAATTCACCAGCAGATGCCGATGAATGGAACGGAAAACCTGATAAAAAAGATATGCTTTCAAAAGAGCCACATAAAGATTAATTCATTTAATTTAATCAAACGTACTAACTATATAAAAAAACCCTTTAGTAATTCACTAAAGGGTTTTTTAGTTCTGAAAACTCGTTTTATATTTTTACATACAAAACGAGTATTTTCTAAAAAGTTATCGTGCCATCATTAAGTGACCCACATTGTGCATCACAAATAATGTTCCAAAAACGATTACTAACGCAACGAAAATACTGAATAAGAAAGAAATCAAATCAGAACGTTTTTCAGGTGCAGCACTAACATGCAAAAAGAATGTAACTTGAACAAAAATTTGTAATACAGCCAACACCCCTAATGCTGCAGTGGTTGCAGAAAAGGATAAAGAATGTGTTATAACGATTGCAAAAGAAGCGACCGTAAAAAGCACAGATAATATGAACCCGATAATATAAGATGTTACAGAACCGTGTCCATGATCCCCCGCGTGGGAGGATACTGCATGATTTTCTGTCATTAGGCCATACTCAACAAGTAAACAAAACTAAATACGCAGATCCAGATGATATCCAAGAAATGCCAGAATAAACTTAAGCAAGTTAGACGTGGCATCATCTTTGGATTAACCCCTTTAATCATAACCTGAATAATTAAAACAATCATCCAGATTAATCCCAAAGTCACGTGCAATCCGTGCGTACCAACCAATGTAAAGAATGCAGACCAGTGTGCACAAGACGCTGGTGTTGCACCATGAGCAATCAAGTGCATAAATTCCTTAATTTCTAAAGCAAGGAACCCTGCACCAAGCACAGCAGCCACAACCATCCAAATTAATGTTCCAGACTTTTTGCTTTTGTGTGCTTCAATCATTGCAAAACCAAAGGCCAAAGAACTTAACAACAATAAAGCTGTTTCCCAAGCCACTGTTGAAAACTCAATATCATGAGAATCTAAAAGCCCTTTGAAAGTTGGAGCATTAAAAAATTGACCGTGTAAAACCGCATAACTGGCAAACAAGCAGCCAAAGATAATGCAGTCGGACATCAGGTAAATCCAGAAGCCAAATACTGAATGATTTTCGTGCTCATGTGCGTGCTCATGATGAGCAGCATTTGCTGTCATTGTATTATTCTCACTCATTATTCAGCCACCTGTGTCATAAGTTTACGAGAATGCTCTTTTTCAATACGTTCAACTTCAGATGCAGGGATAATATACTCTTTATCATCGATAAAGCTATACCCAATCGCAAGCACTAATGTTGCCAATACTGTAAGACCAACTAGCCACCAAATATGCCATATTAATGCAAAACCTAGAACTAATGAAAACATACCAATCCAAAAACCAGCAGAGGTATTCTTTGGCATGATAATATCTTCGTAAGGTTTTGAAGTCGCGCGTGTATCAATACCGTGTTCTTTATCATAAGCAAAAGCATCACGGGCTTGAACAACAGGAATATGTGCAAAGTTATAAACTGGTGCTGGTGAAGAGGTTGACCATTCCAAAGTACGACCATCCCATGGATCACCTGTAACGTCTTTATTTTCAGGTTTATTCATGGTTAAAAGACCAAGGAACAGTTGTGTCAATTGACAAACAACGCCAAGTAAAACACAGAATACGCCAACACATGCAATTTGCAACCAGAAATGCCACTCTGGATTATCGTAGTGATTCAAACGACGTACCATTCCATCGAAACCAGTAATATATAAAGGTACGAAAGAAAGGAAGAAACCAAAGAACCAGAACCAAAAAGCAGCTTTACCCAGTTTTTGACTTAGCTTAATGCCTAAAACTTTTGGTGCCCAGAAATTCATACCAGCAATATAACCAAAATACACACCACCAATAATTGTGTTATGGAAGTGAGCAATCAAGAATTCACTGTTATGTAAAACAAAGTCACTGGCAGGAATGGCCAACATAACGCCAGTCATACCACCAATAACAAACACAATCATAAACCCAACAGTCCAATACATAGAGGCTGTAAATTCAATACGCCCTCTATACATGGTGAATAACCAGTTAAAGATCTTGGCTCCTGTTGGGATAGCAATAATCATTGTCATAATACCAAAGAAGGCATTAACATTTGCACCCGCACCCATAGTAAAGAAATGATGGACCCAAACTAACAATGATAATACTGTAATAGCAAGCGTTGCATACACCATGGTGTTATAACCAAATAGTGGCTTCTTGCTGAAAACTGGAACCAATTCAGAGAAACAACCAAAAGCTGGAATAACCAAGATGTAAACTTCGGGATGTCCCCACGCCCAAATCAGGTTAAGGTATAACATAACGTTACCCCCACCATCATTGGTAAAGAAGTGCATACCTAGATAACGATCTAATGCCAATTCTGCAACAGCAACTGTCAAAGCAGGGAATGTTGTAAAGATCATGATACATGATGCAAATACAGTCCAAGTAAAGACAGGCATACGCATCCATGTCATACCAGGTGCACGCATTTTACAAATTGTGGTCATGAAGTTTACAGCGGTTAATACTGTGCCAATACCAGAAATCTGTACTGCCCAAATATAATAGTCTACACCAACACCAGGGCTGAATTGCAATTCTGACACTGGGGGATAAGCCAACCAACCAGCAGTAGAAAATTCACCAATAAACAAAGAAATATTAACAAGAATAGCACCTGATGTTGTTAACCAAAAACTCAAAGAGTTAATAAATGGAAATGCAACATCTCGAGCGCCAATTTGCAAAGGAACAATAAGATTAAACAAACCTTGCATAAAAGCCATGGCCATGAAGAAAATCATGATAGTTCCATGAGCAGTAAAGATTTGATCATAATGTTCTGGAGGCAAATAACCAGGACTGTTAAACGCAATGGCCTGTTGTGTACGCATCATCAATGCATCACAGAAACCACGGAATAACATCACCAACGCAAGAACGATATACATAATACCAATGCGTTTATGGTCGACTGAAAACAGCCAGTTTTTAAATAAAACGCCCCATTTGCCATAGTATGTTATTGCAAATAAAACGGCTAATCCTACGACTGCTACCCCGATAAATGTTCCCACCAATATGGGAACATGATACGGAATAGCTGAAAGACTTAATTTTCCTAACATCTTTCCTATTCCCCTGCATGCATGTTATCAGACTGAGCAGAACCTACATGATGAGACCCGTGGCCTTGAACATTAAAGTTTCCATCATTGTATTTAGCAACAATATGATCAAATAAGGCAGGTTCTACGTGACCATAATATTGTACTGGATCTTTAATGCTATCTACATGTAATTTTGCATAAGTTTCATCGTCAAGTTGTTGTGAAGAAGCTTTCACTTTTTCAACCCAATCTTTGAAACCTTTTTCATCTTTTGATAATGCTCGGAATTTCATATCTGAATATCCAGCACCACTATAGTTATTTGAAACACCAGCGAAATCACCATTGGATGTGGCCATTAAATGCAATTGTGTCTGCATTCCAGCCATAACATATACTTGTGACCCTAGTTGTGGGATCCAAAATGAATTCATTGTTGCATCGGATGTTAATCGAAATGCCACGGGTGTATTCACCGGCATTGCCATTTCATTAACAGCCGCAATTCCGTAATCGGGATAAATAAACAACCATTTCCAATTCAAAGCAACAACTTGAATATTCAATGCTTTTGCTTGCGGATTAACAGCAGGAGCTTTAATTGGTTGATAAGGATCCAATTCGTGAGACGAAATATAAGTTTTGTACGCAAGAAACGCAATCAAACAAATAGGAATACTCCAAACGAAAAACTCAATTGTATTTGAATGAGCCCATTTGGGAGCATAAGTCGCACTTGTATTTGATTTACGATATCGTCTGGCAACAATCAGGGTTGCAATGATTACTGGAATAACAATACATAACATTGCCCCAGCGCACATCAAAATTAAATGTTTCTCAGCCTCTCCAATGGTTCCTTTCGGATCCATTATTGCAAGATTACATCCACCCAGCATTAGGATAGATGTTAGCCCTGCTACCGATAATGTTAATTTCGGTAAATTTTTTTTCATTCTATGCCTCGTTGATTCTGACATTGCTCAACTCATCAGCTTGTTCATCTAGAACTTCTTTCTTTTGGGAATTTCGTATAAAACAACCAGGATTATTTCATACGAAATTCCTTATTCATAATAATACCATAATATACGCCCTAAAAAGACATAAATCTACGTTTAATACGGCATTAGTTTGATTTGACATTCCTACTATAAATTACAAAATGTTACAACCAACTTTCATAAAATGCGATAATCTTAATTAATTTAATATATTAACCATTTACAATGTAGGCAAACTCTTGCAGTTACATTTACTGTACTAAAGGATAGTTTGAACCTATTCTTTTTGCGTAATAAAGTGACAATTTCAACACAGTTTTGAAAGATATGACATAAAAAAACGCATTAAGAAAGGATTCCCAATGCGTTAATTTTGACCGTATTTTAAATATTTGTAATATCAATCCTAGTTATTACTGCCTTGACGAACACCCATTAATTGCAACAAAAATTGAAATAAATTAATGAAGTTTAAATATAACGTCAAAGCATCATATACACTGTGTTTGGCAGCCATCTCTGCGCCACCATACTGATAGAAGTTTTCGTACGACAATCTTATTCTCTGCGTGTCAGTAGCAGCTAAACCAGTAAAGATAAATACACCTATAACACTGATCAACATGGACATAGCAGAACTTTGGGTAAAGATATTAACAACCATCGCCAAGATCAATCCAAACAAGCCCATCATTAAAAACGAACCGATTCCTGACAAATCTTTACGGGTTGTATATCCCCACAAGGACATACCTGCAAACATTCCTGCGGCTACAACGAACGTTCTTGCGACAGACCCACCAGTATATATAAAAAATATATTTGCCATACTGATGCCCATTACGCCACAAAAAACCCAAAACAAGGTTTGCGCAGTCTGGGTCGATAGACGGTTAATCCCAAAAGACATTACCATAACGAAAACCAAAGGTGACAAAATAGCCAAAAAGCCAAGACCTGTTGGTGCAACTTTGACAACTTCACCTGAGGAATTAATTAATATTTTGTAAAATAACCCTCCAAATGAGGTATTTACAACCAAATATGAAACCAATGCAGTTAACAATAAGCCAGATGCCATCCAGTTATAAACACGGAGCATGTAATTACGCAGACCGGCGTCAAATGCTACCTGAGCATTTACGTTGGATGTATTATTATATGAATCAGGACGAAACACCATGTACTTTTCTCATAATATTGTTTTCAGTTCAGTAAGTATTATATTGCATTTACAACATAAATATCAAGTATACAAAAAATAAGTTGTTTTTATGAAGATATTGATTATAAATTTATCGTTATCCCGAAGTATTATAATCAGATCATATGCGTATTTTTATAGGACTATCTTTTCCTGACCCTGTTAATTCTGCCCTAGCTACATTACGTGGTAGCTTACCATTTATAAACTGGAACGATCCTG
This sequence comes from Commensalibacter oyaizuii, assembly GCF_029953265.1. NCBI lineage: Bacteria > Pseudomonadati > Pseudomonadota > Alphaproteobacteria > Acetobacterales > Acetobacteraceae > Commensalibacter > Commensalibacter oyaizuii. The sequence continues at coordinate 319,116 of NZ_JASBAO010000001.1, read as the reverse complement.
ACACCTATCATCTAACGTTATGCTTTGTTGGTGAAATAAAAAATTATAATTTATTGAATGAACTGGATCTGGCTTTGGAAAAAATCAAAGTTCCAAGTTTTGATATCCACCTAGAAGGTGTTAATTATTTTATGTCTCCAAATCAATCTATGACTTTTGGGGTATTATTACGCCCATCCGACCCTTTATTACATTTAAAGAAAAAAATAGAACATGTCGTACGCAGCCTTGATATACCAATCGGTAAACAAAAATTAGTTCCACATATTACACTAGCAAAAGGTACAGGGTTGACCGAGGAACAAATTGGTAATTGGTTACATACCTATAATCTGTTTAAGATCTCTCCTATAACTATACAACAATTTTCTCTGTTTAGTTCTTATCCCAAACAAGATGGCCCATGTTACATTACTGAGTCTGATTATATTTTATCAAAATAAACATTTAAAAACCATCATTCCTTACATTTGTTCTTAATAGCTTTATAAAGATACGCTGTGTAATATGGCTCACAACATACATAGCGATCTTCTTTTTCAAGACACATGTTGGTCAACCCAAGATCCTTATAAATCGAAAGATATTTTTTCCCCACACTCCAAAACGCAAAAGAGCGATTTTCTTGAACCGCCAAATCACGTAACCGCCAGATCGTATTAACAATTTCACTTTCCTTACCAACGGGATCGCCAATTCCAATCAAAAAACCATCTTTACGCAAAAATGGCAGAACCGTTCCCTCGATAGAACAAATCAAAATAGCATTTGGTTTAATCGTTGTTAATGTATCAACTGTTGAATTTGAAAGCAATTCATACAACTCGTTGGCTTCACTGGACCATGGCTCAAATTTAATCTTAGCCGGCATCATCATTTTGAACAGAATAACCACTCCGACAGCAGCCATAAAAGCAATAATCCATTTAGTTTCAAAAGGAACATGCCGTGATAGGAAAATCTCGATAATACCGTGACTTTGTGTATGATGGGGACTGATCCAGACAATAACATATACCGTTACTATTAAAATCATAATCTCAATTGCTGTTTTTAAAGACAAGGGTGAGGCTGAAAAATTGGCTGTTCTGTAATAACAATTTCGAAAAGGGGCAATAAAGAAAACAACCAAGGTCAATATTGCTGGAATAAAAAGAGGGACGCCCCTTAAAAAAGTAATAACAATCAAGACCATTAACGATACTAAACTTAAAATCCATGCCATCGTAATGCGACGGGCCAAACCTACCGTTAAAGTTAATAGCAATAATCCTAAAAATGAAATTATATAATCACCAGCAACCTCAATCAGTCCAGAAAAAGACCAATTAGATTGCCATTCCCTTGGGTCAAGAACGGGAATAGTTAGCACCAAAATACCACAAATACCAATTGCAGCGGCGGCAATATTTACCGAAAAAGCTGCATCGCTTTCCCTTAAATTGTCATTTAAGGGGGGCATAGGTCGTAATTTGAAAATAAAAAGTCTTTTCGCATTTTTATGCAGAACATTTCCCCCCCGCAAAAAGACTTCATGCCCTGCAAACATAATTCCTGCAAAAAACAATGGTATCAAATAATAAAATAAACGGAATATAAAAATAACCGAAATAATATCTGAAACAGGCATGTAAGGTTTTAATGCTAATAGCATGCTGCCTTCAAATACCCCTGCCCCACCTGGAACGCTGGCTACCAGTCCAGCAGTATATGATGCGATATATACCCCCAAAAATACTGAAAAACTTATTGGCTCATATGTTGATAACTGAGAATGATCTGGAATAACACAATAAGGTATAGCAGCCGTTGCAATAACTTCCAACGTTGCGATAACGATCTGAGCAAATGCCATCAAGGGATTGGGGAATGAAAAGCGATATTTCCAAATCTTTAATTCATTACAATAAAAAGAAATAATGACGTATAAAACAACAAATAACCAGGCAAGAGAGCCTAATAAAATAAATACGTAACCTGGTAGCTCTTGACCAATTAAAGGCAGTTCACTTGATTTAAAGATAAACAATCCGCCAACAATTACCGCAGCCCCTAAAATATAGGTCACGGAACAAAAGGCAATCACCTGCACAATAGCCAAGGTCTGTAAACCCCAACTACCATATAATCGAAATCGTACGATCGCCCCAGAAACAGCAGAAAAACCAATATTATGTGACAATACATAAGAGCAAAATGCAGCAAAAGCCGTTTTTAGAAATGAAAGTCGATACCCAACTTGAATAACAGCCAATTTATCGTAGAATGACAAAATTAAAAACGATAAAAATGTACATCCCCCTGCACTGTAAAGTGCCAAAGGGGGAATTCGTTCCAGCGAAAACTGAATTTCTTTTAAACTAAGATGTTTGAATTCATTTTGAACAATATAAATCGCAACTATAAAAAGGATAACACCAAAAAGCTTAGAACAATATTTAAAATAAGTTTTCCAACTTTTATCTTTAAATTGATTCCTTTTACCTAAAAAATTTTGATCTTTAGAACAGGGCTTTTTTGACTGCATCTCTTTACTATATAGCTATGAATACTGGCTTTTATGATTTTTTGACCCAGGCCTATGCTCTGGCTAAGGCAGAGTCAATAAGCGCAATTGTTTCTTTAACTCCATACAAAGCAATAAACATTCCAAAACGAGGCCCTTCCTTTTGCCCTAACAAAACCTCGTACAAACATCCAAACCAAGCTCTTAAAGGTTCAAATTCGTTTTGTTTACCAACAGCAAATACCATATTTTGTAATTCATCTGCCGATACAGTATTATCACCAATTTTTCTTAGTTGTTGTGCAAGTTCAGTCAAAGCTTTTATTTCATGAGCTTCTGGTTTTCTGTAAATCTTGTTGGGTTTGATAAAATCTGCGTAATAGGATAATGCACAATTAACTAACTGCGATAACATCGGGTTATTTTCAGGCGTAACCGTAGCATCATACCGCTTTAAAAATCCCCATAAAATCTCTGCTCTTTCAACATTTGCAACACTTGCCAAGTTTAATAACATTGCAAATGTTATGGGACTGCCAGCTTTTTGAGGCAACTGACCATTGTGAATAAACCAAGCTGGATTATTATAAATCTTTTCTTTTTCAGAAGGTTCAACAGAATCTTTCTTGGCTTCAAGTTCAGCCCAATTAGAAACATGTTGTAAATATTCGTCCGTAGCTTTTGGAATAACATCAAAAAATAAACGTTTTGCCCGCTTGGGCGCATTAAACATATATTGGGCTAAACTTTGCTCTGGGGCGTAATTCAACCATTCTTCAATTGATAATCCATTCCCTTTGGATTTCGATATTTTTTGACCTTGGTCATCCAAAAATAACTCGTACGTTAAATTAGTTGGTGGAGTTCCACCTAGGATTTTACAAATTTTAGTCGATAGACGAACACTATCAATTAAATCTTTGCCGGACATTTCGTAATCAACACCCAACGCATACCACCGCATCGCCCAATCGGCCTTCCATTGCAGCTTGACATGTCCACCTGTTACAGGTGTTTCGAATAATTTACCGTTTTCATCACGCCAGATAACCGTTCCCGCAGCGATATCAAGTTTTTCCATAGGAACTTGCATCACAATCCCAGTTTCTGGATGAATAGGTAAAATTGGCGAATAGGTTGCCCGTCTTTCCTCACGTAATGTTGGTGCAACAACAGAAACAATTTTATCGTGAACTTCTAAAACACGTTTCAATGCCGCATCAAAACGCCCCTGCTGATAATAATCTGTCGAGGACGCAAATTCGTATTCAAACCCAAAGCGATCCAAAAATGCACATAATTGCGCATTATTATGCGCACCAAAAGAATCATGAGTACCAAACGGATCTGGAATACGAGAAAGTGGTTTGCCTAAATGCTGCTTTAGCATTTCTTGATTCGGAACATTTTCTGGTACTTTACGTAAACCATCCATATCGTCCGAAAACGCTAAAATTTTTGCAGACTTTCCCGTCAATGCTTGATAAGCTTGACATACCCAAGAAGTACGAGCCACTTCGCCAAAAGTACCGATATGGGGTAAACCAGAAGGTCCATAACCCGTTTCTAATAAAGCAGGTTTATCATCAGTGTTCTCTTTCTTACTTTTTAAATGTTCAACAAGCTTTACTGCTTCCTCAAAAGGCCAAGCTTTGGGTATCGAAGAAAAATCACTTTTAGACATCATTTTACAGACATTATAAAAACGTCTGCCCTCTTACTAGATATAGGTTACACAAAATTATCTGTTTTACTTAACAGCACAAGAAATTAGAATATCATTATATATTCTGTTATTGTTAGAAAAAAAATGTTTTTAGAAAAATATTCAGCATTAACTGTTCATCACAATCAATACTCTATCCTTACCGATGAAGGTGAAATTCTAAATTTAACCCGTCAAGAAGCAACAAAGTTCTTGAAAAAACAAGTCAATGTTTTTGTTATTCATGCTCCAATTACATATCGTAAATTACGTAACGATAAAAATATTCATACCCAAGAATGGTTGGATATTTTAGAACTTGCTGCTTTTATCTATCCAACCCAATCTTTTGGCTTTACGCCCGAAACTATTGCTCAGGCATTAAATATTCCCTGCCCCATCCAGATAGAGGCTGACTTTTTACTGACCATTATTCATACGCTTGCTCAACGTTTACAAGAAAAACAAACACATTTCCCATCAGAAACACTGAATGCCCAAGCTGCATCATTATATTATGCTGGATGGAAATGGGCACCCTTTGTTTTAGATCTTTTAAATATTACTCTGCCCTTGCCTAAAAAAAATCTACAACCGATGGATGGACTAAAAGTTTGGCGTCGTCTACCTAAATGGGAGGAAACCCCACCACGACCACCCCCCAGTCAAAAACCTGTTGAACGTAAAGAGGCATTATTAAGGTTATCTGAACTATTAGGCCCCAATGCAGAAGATCGTGTTGGACAAACCGATTTTGTAGATATTGCCCGCACTGCTTTTGCACCACGACAACTGCCTGATCAACCTAATGTTGTTTTGGCTGAAGCAGGGACAGGGACGGGTAAGACATTGGCTTATATTGCCCCTGCCACCTTATGGGCCGAACGAAATGAGGGAACTGTTTGGATTAACACTTATACCCGTCATTTACAGCGTCAAATTGAAAATGAATTTTTCAGGCTTTATCCCGATCCTGAAATCAAAAAAAAACATATTGTCGTTCGCAAAGGACGGGAAAATTATCTTTGCCTATTAAACCTTGAAGAAATCCTTAATTCCTACTCAAACCAACCTTCGTTAAACAAAATAGCCCTAATTTTATTGTGCCGATGGGCAGAGGAAACAAGCGATGGTGACTTGTTTGGTGGTGATCTGCCCAGCTGGTTTAATGATTTATTTCATGAAAAACTGATTTACCAACTGGCAGAAAGAAGGGGAGAATGTATTCATGGGGCATGCCCACATTATCAATGTTGCTTTGTTGAACATTCCATTCATCAAGCACAAGAAGCTGACATTGTCATCGCCAATCACGCCTTGGTTATGAACCAAATTGCCTGGCATTTAGAGAATGATCATCCAGAACAACAACAAACTTTCCCTACCAGATTTATTTTTGACGAGGCACATCACATCCTTGACGCAACTGATAGCACTTATTCATCAGCACTGTCGGCTATCGAAACCAGTGAACTTCGCCGCTGGCTACTAGGTAATGAAGGAACAAGGAGCCGATCAAAAGGGTTAAAAAAGCGTATCCATGATGTTATCATTGGAGATGATAAACTGGAATATCTGCTGGAAAAAATCCTGCAAGCAGCCCATGCTTTACCAAGTTTGAATTGGTTTGCTCATTTTCCAGTTAATGATAACTCCGAGCATACGGCGACCAACCCTTCAGAGCAATTCTTTTACCTCGTTTATACCCAAATTCAAGCAAGATCTAATAAAGGGGATCCCAATATCCCCTCTGTCGAATATTTTGATCAAAATGAGTGTGATTTATTCCCTATTCTGCCAGAATTACAGTCGTATGCCAGTACACTTGCTGAGTGTTTTTTAAATATTTTATCGCCTTTATCACAGTTTATTAAAACCCTTGAACATAAATTAGAAACAGATGTTAATACATTAGATAAATTTTCAAAGGATCGTATCGAAACAACAATTGCTTCTTTAAAACGTCGTGCTGTCAATCCTTTAACTTTGTGGAGCAGTATTTTAAGTATTCTAAGCCAACCAGACCAAAACAAATCCGAAACTGAAACCCACGTAACCTTTTTAAAAGTTGAAAAACAGGGACAAAGAATTGTTGATGTTGGTATCTTTCACCATTGGCTAGATCCAACACTACCCTTTATGAACAGTCTATCCCATTATGCGCATGGGATCATTATGACCTCAGCAACACTGCGCGATGAAAACGAAAATCAAAAAGATATTGAGACTTCATGGCAGGCTGCTGAAAAACGTGTGGGTACTGCACATTTACCAATACCGCCTACTCGTGCCTCGTTAGCTTGTCCGTTTGATTATAAAAAACAATCCCTTGTTTTTATCGTCAATGATATTAATACCCATTCTATACATAGTTTAGCACACGCTTACCTGCGATTATTTGTTGCGTCGAATGGGGGGGCTTTAGGTTTATTTACAGCGATCAGCCGCCTACGTGCTGTTTATCAAAGGATTATTGATCCCTTGGAAGAAGAAAATATTTCCTTATTTGCACAACATGTTGATCCTATTAATAACAACAGCTTGATAGACCTGTTTAAGTCAGAAAATCACTCCTGCTTGCTGGGTACTGATGCAATGCGGGACGGAATTAATATCCCAGGCGATGCATTAAGATTGGTCGTATTTGAAAAAATCCCCTGGCCTAGACCTGATATCTTGCACCGTGAGCGCAGAAAATATTTTTACCCTGATACGCCTCAGCTCTATGACGGACAGATCGTTCGATTAAGACTGCGTCAAGCTTTTGGAAGATTGATCCGCACTCAACAAGATCGGGGGGTCTTTGTTATATTGGATCGTCGAACTCCTACCCGTATGCTTTCGGCATTTCCCGAAGGCGTTACAATTCAACGCGCTTCTTTAGAAGCAGTTATAACTAAAGTACAAGATTTTTATAAAGATATGACTTAATGATATAAAAAGCAAAAAGCCGACTCTGTAAAACAGAACCGGCTTGCGCTTACGGTAACGAGCTAACTCTAATACCAGTAACCTAATGCATCAACCCTTACAAAGGCTTGAGGTTTGCAGCAGCAGCTTTTCCTCTTTCAGTTACGATATCGTAACTTACTCGTTGATTTTCTTTCAAATCACGTAAGCCAGCTGCTTGAACAGCAGTGATATGAACGAAAACGTCCTTACCACCTTCTTCAGGGACAATAAAACCAAATCCTTTTGTAGGATTAAACCATTTCACGGTTCCAGTTTGCATTAACCGCGTATCCTTATCAATTAAGAATATCAAGCCCTTGAAACACAGACCTGATATAGAGTTAAAATATCAAAACGGAGGATTCCGTTTACTTATCAAAAAAACTTGCTATAAGTTCTTTCTGTTCCTATTTGACACATAAAAGGGTGATTGTGTCAAACAAAATATTAAATTTTATTATAAAAAATATCTTCCAACTAAAAAAGTGTCTTATTTTGACCATTATTTATTAATATTATACTAATTTTATGTTAATAAATAATAATACTTGTTACTTAATCGATTATATTGATTTAAATTGCAATCAGACAAAATCCTTTGATGGTGGACCCCACTGATTGATTTCAAAATCCGTTTCTTTACAAAACCAGATTAACAATGGAATTACACCTATAATCGTAAATGCAATAAGAAACCACCAACCAGAACGGCCAACATCGTGTAAACGACGTACGCACACAGCAAGATCTGGAAAAAGAAATAACATTGCCATGATCAAAGCAATAATATTTCTATACAGCTTTAAATCATCGTCACTAAAACCCATTATTGCAAATGCTGCAGCCGAGACCAAACCTAAAAGAAATGCAAACACCATCTTACTTAGTCGATAATACCAATATTCTGAACGTCTTGCTCTGCCAGAGAAATTAAAATAATTTTTCAAACATTTTAAAAACCAGTCAAACATATTATATCTTTTTTCAGCTTCCAGCTGTACAAGGTAAGCAGGATCGTCTGACTGTTCAACTTGCTCTAATATTATAGCAGAGCGAGATAATGTTGATATCTGTAATGCTTTTCCCAGATGATCAGTATCGAAGGTTACAGTAACACCTGGTTTTGGCACCCTACTTGCCTTCCACTCACTACCTTTAAATAAGTAGTGATGCCCATCATCACCTAAAATATATCCTATATTTTCTTGTATCGAAAAACTTAATATTTTACCTTGCATTTTTTAACCAACTGTAAACTGACGATTATCTCAACGATATGATAAATACATTGTGATTAGTCTAAAATATAAAATAAATAATTATAATAATAAAATTATCATAAGTGCAATTTACCAAAATAAAAAGTCGTTACTGAATAAGTAACGACTTTCAAAAATCAGGAGGGCATCCCCTCCTTTAATATGCGTTTATAGAACTGGTAGGGAATTAGAAATCCATTCCGCCCATACCACCCATTCCGCCCATGCCACCCATACCAGCAGCAGCATCAGCTTTCTTTTCTGGACGTTCAGCAACCATAGCTTCGGTTGTAATTAACAAACCTGCAACAGATGCTGCATCTTGTAAAGCGGTACGAACAACTTTGGTTGGATCAATAATACCAGCTTGAACAAGGTCTTTATATGCCCCTTCTTGAGCATCAAAGCCATAGCTATAAGTACTATTTTCAAGCACTTTACCAGCGATTACTGCACCATCTTCACCAGCATTTTCAGAGATCTGACGTAAAGGAGCTTGCAATGCACGGCGTACAATTTCAACACCGACACGTTGATCATCATTTGCATGTGAAGCAATTTCAGCAAGCTTCAATGATGCACGTGCAAGCGCTGTACCACCACCAGGAACAATACCTTCTTCAACAGCAGCGCGTGTTGCATGTAAAGCATCGTCAACGCGATCACGACGTTCTTTTACTTCAACTTCTGTAGAACCACCAACGCGAATAACAGCTACACCGCCAGCCAATTTAGCCAAACGTTCTTGTAATTTTTCACGGTCATAGTCAGAAGTTGTTGCTTCGACTTGTGCACGAATTTGGTTACAACGACCTTTGATTTGTTCAACATCGCCTGCACCTTCAACAATGGTGGTGTTCTCTTTATCAATGTGAACTTTTTTAGCGTTACCTAACATTTTTAGGGTAACACTTTCAAGTTTAATACCTAGATCTTCACTGACAACTTGTCCGCCTGTAAGAATTGCAATATCTTCCAACATTGCTTTACGGCGATCACCAAAGCCAGGTGCTTTGACAGCAGCAATTTTTAAACCACCACGTAATTTATTAACAACCAAGGTTGCCAGTGCTTCACCATCAATATCTTCAGCGATAATCAATAGTGGGCGACCACTTTGCACAACACTTTCCAACAATGGAAGCATAGGTTGTAGTGAGGATAATTTCTTCTCGTGGATCAGAATTAAAGGGTTATCCAAATCAGCGGTCATTTTTTCTGAGTTGGTTACGAAATATGGTGAAATATATCCACGGTCAAATTGCATGCCTTCCACAACATCTAATTCTGTTTGCAGACCTTTTGCTTCTTCAACAGTGATAACACCTTCTTTACCAACTTTTTCCATAGCTTTGCTGATCATTTCACCGATTTCAGCTTCGCCATTGGCAGAAATAGTACCTACCTGAGCAATTTCAGATTGTGTAGAAATCTTCTTTGTTTTTGATTGAAGTTCTTCAACAACAATAGCAACAGCTTTATCAATACCGCGCTTTAAATCCATTGGGTTCATACCAGCAGCAACTGATTTTAAACCTTCACGGACGATTGCCTGTGCCAAAACAGTTGCAGTAGTTGTTCCATCACCAGCGATATCGTTGGTTTTGGAGGCAACTTCACGCACCATTTGTGCGCCCATATTTTCAAACTTATCAGCAAGTTCGATTTCTTTTGCAACGGAAACACCATCTTTGGTAATACGAGGTGCACCAAAACTTTTATCTAAAACGACGTTGCGTCCTTTTGGACCCAAGGTTACCTTCACTGCATCAGCAAGGATATCAACACCACGTAACATACGTTGACGAGCGTCTGCACCAAATCTTACGTCTTTGGCTGCCATGATTAAATCTCCTACAAGAATAAATTAAAAGTCAAAAAAACAATATATTATAAAAGGAAAAGTTCGGTGATTAACCGATAATTCCCATAATATCGCTTTCTTTCATGATCAACAGATCTTCACCATTTAATTTAACCTCGGTGCCTGACCATTTACCAAACAAAATTTTGTCACCTTTTTTTACGTCTAAAGCAACAATTTGACCTTGTTCGTTGCGTGCACCTGGTCCAACGGCAATGACTTCACCTTCTTGTGGTTTTTCTTTTGCTGTTTCAGGAATGATAATACCGCCAGCAGTCTTTTCTTCGCTATTTAGCCGACGAACGACCACACGGTCGTGTAGAGGACGAAAATTCGTCATTTGGATCGCTCCATTAATTTCTATATAATGCCCTTAATCAAAGCAGCATTATGGGTTTTAACTACGCGCGTTTTGCCGCGTTACTCCAATTCTTATTAGTTATCAATTTACAACTAATAATTGTCTATAATTTATGGATTAGTAAGCTAAATGTCAAGAAAATTTAGTAATTTGATATGAACAAATTCTTTTCAAAGTCTTCATCTAAAATTGATAACAGATTATGGTATCCTTTTCTAATATTAGTTTAAAATAACCAACGGAGATCGTAATTATGAAACAAGATACGACAATAATCACTTCTGATCATCATCATTTACATGCTTATGAATCGACCCATAAAAACGTCACGGCTGGGTTGGTTGTTTTGCAAGAAATATTCGGCGTAAATCATCATATTCGCAACGTATGCGATAATTTTGCAAATCAAGGATATCACGTTATTTCACCAGCTTTGTTCGACAGAGTAGAAAAGAATGTAATGTTAGGATACGAACAAACTGATATTCAAAAAGGATTTTCTTTAAGATCCCAAATTGATCCACAAAAAACTTTATTAGATATCATCGCTGCTGCACAATATTTACCATACTCTAAAATTGGGGTCGTTGGTTATTGCTGGGGCGGCAGTCTGAGTTGGAGAGCAGCAACAGAAACCGATATTTTTTCTGCAGCCAGTTGTTGGTATGGTGCAATGATCCCTTCTTTGTTACAGCATCCACATCGTTGCCCTGTGCAAATGCATTTCGGTGCATTGGATGCATCTATCCCTCTTGATCAAATAGAACAAACTCGTTTACATTATAATGATGTCGAAATATATATTTATGAAAATGCTGATCACGGTTTTGGATGTCAGGCTCGATCTAGTTTTAATCCAACCGCCTATCAACAAGCCCAACAACGAACTCTAGATCTCTTTAAAAAATATTTATAATCACTATCTACAATATGAACGTTTCTTTCTTCGATATAATTATGTAACAATGAATGCAACACATCAAAACGATAAAAAAGAACTGTTACTAAGAACAGGCCTAGAAATATTCTCGACCCACGGATTTAACCACGTGGGTTTATCAACATTGCTAAAAAAGGCTGGGATACCAAAAGGCTCGTTCTATTATTATTTTGAATCAAAAGAGGAATACGGTGTAGCAGTCATTCATTATTATTTTGATAACTATCTGAAAACCATATCAACTCTATTTGAAAATAATGCCCTATCGGGTAAAGAGCGCCTGTTGTCATATTGGAAAAAATGGTATGATGTGCAGTGCGTGAATAATTTTGAAGGACGCTGCTTAATCGTTAAAATCAGCTCTGAAATTGCTGATTATTCAGATTCTATGCGAGAAGCTTTTCGTCAAGGAACTGAAAAAGTATTATTAGAAATTACAAAAATACTTATTATTGGTCAACAAGACAACTCTATTCCAAAATATCTTAACCCGTCAGATACTGCACATTTGCTATATCAACAATGGCTAGGAGCAAGTTTACTGACCAAAATACAGAAAAACAGTTTTCCTTTTGAACAAGCGTTTCAATACACACATAATTTATTAGCCACTTAATAAGAATAAAATATTTTATTTATTGTTTAGCCACTAGACGACCAGTCTATTATTTGTATAATGATATTTATCGTAACTGATTCTCTTATACAGATTAAGGATGATATCATGCCTACTCTTTTCGATTCCCTTCAACTAGGCGCTATTCACATACCAAATCGTATTATAATGGCCCCAATGACACGTGGTCGTGCAACTAAAGACCATATTCCAACACCCATTATGGTTGAATATTATCGTCAACGTGCAAGTGCAGGGTTAATCATCTCCGAAGGGACTGGTATATCCCAAGAAGGTCTTGGCTGGGCTTATGCGCCAGGAATATGGAATAAACAGCAGGTAGAAGCATGGAAACCAATCGTAAAGGCTGTGCATGAAGAAGGTGGAAAAATTATTTGCCAATTGTGGCATATGGGGCGAACAGTTCATCCATCCTTTTACCCCTCCCCCATTTCTTCTTCTTCAACGGTAGCACCAAAATATGCACATACGTATGATGGGAAACAGCCTTATACCAAAGCACGGGAATTACCTATCAATGAAATCCCACGCTTGCTAAATGACTATGCTATGGCTGCAAAAAATGCCTTAGAAGCAGGGTTTGACGGTGTCCAGATTCACGCTGCTAACGGATATTTAATTGATCAGTTTTTAAGAGATAATTGTAATTTACGAAACGATGAATATGGGGGATCTATTGAAAACCGTCTGCGTTTATTAATTGAAATAACACAAACTGTCTGCAACGCAGTTGGTTCGGATAGAACCTCAGTTCGCTTATCCCCAAATGAATTAATCCAAGGAGTACACGACAGCAACCCAGAACCTTTATTTACGGCTGCAGCTGAAGCATTAAGCAAAGAAAAAATTAATTTTCTCGAGGTCAGAGAACCCAGACCTGGTGAAAATAACTTTGTTATGTCAGACCTTACAGATGATGATTTTTATCCTGCCATTGCCCCAGCAATGCGAAAACACTTTTCAGGCAATTTTATCATTAATGGTTCTTATAATGGTAAATCAGCACAAGATGTAATGCTTCATGACCAAGCCGATGGCGTTGCATTTGGACGCCCTTTTATCTCCAATCCTGATTTGGTTCACAAAATCAAAGCAGGAATTCCCTTCACCCCAGATGATGCCAAAACATGGTTTACGCAAGGGGAAAAAGGCTATACCGACTATTAAATAAATTATAATAAAATTAAAAGATCCACAAAAGAAAAGGAACTGCATATTTGAAAGTGCAGTTCCTTTTTTTAACTTATGAATTCTTTATGTTCAGCAAAACTTCAAGATAAAACACGACCTGCAATCCATTTTAGCTTTTCAACGATTTGCGGATCGCGTTTATGCGGAGCTGTGATAATCGCATGATTCAATGCGTGACAACATCCAGCATAACATTCTTTTCTTGTGTGTCCCAAGCTTGGAATGACTTTGGATACTAGGGATCGAGCGTTGCTGGCATTTGCAGTCAAAGTTTTAATCACTGCTTCAACACTAACCGCATCATGATCTTCGTGCCAGCAATCATAATCGGTAACCATTGCCACCGTCGCATAGCAAATCTCCGCCTCACGGGCCAAGGCTGCCTCTGGCATATTTGTCATTCCGATCACTGATGCACCCCAAGAACGATACAAATTACTCTCGGCTCGTGTTGAAAATTGGGGCCCTTCCATAACTAAGTAAGTCCCCCCTTGTACTACAGACAATCCCAATGTCTTGGCATTTTCAAACAACACTTGTCCTATCCTTTGACAAAATGGGTCTGCCAAAGAAACATGAGCAACCAATCCAGTTCCAAAAAAGCTTTTATTTCGTAACCGTGTACGATCGATTACCTGATCAACAACAACAAAAGTACCTGGTGCCAGTTCTTCTTTTAACGATCCAACCGCTGAAACAGATACAATGTCTGTAACCCCTAATTTTTTCATAGCAGCGATATTGGCATGATAATTTACCTCAGAAGGAGAAATACCATGACCACGCCCATGACGGGGTAAAAATACGCAAGATACACCGTTTAAATTACCCGTTAGTAATTGATCTGAAGGACTGCCCCATGGTGTTTCAACAGTTACCCATTGCTGATCAGTTAATCCCGAAATATCGTATAATCCAGAACCACCGATAATTCCAATAACAGGTTTTACCGACATTAAAGAAGCATCATTATTTGACATTAGACCAGACTTTTCGTTTTACAAATATAATTAATATGGCAACAAAAATACCATATATGAAAATCATTATCCCAATACGGTGACGTTCTACCAGATGTGGATGTGCTGTCCAACTTAAAAATGTCGCAACATCACGTGCTTGTTGTTCTATAGATGCGCTTACACCATCCGTATATTTTATACCATCTTTGGTCAAAGGAGGCGGCATAGCAATCTGATGACCCGCTGCATATATATTATAGTAAAATCCAGGTTGATCGAAGTGGAAACTTTCTGGGGCTTTTCGATAACCTAATAAAATAGCCGTGATATAATCTGCCTGCCCCCCCACGGTCATCGCGTAACGTGATAAATCCAAAGGCAATTTACCCACATTAGCATTCTTAGCAATCATATCATTGGCATAAGGAGGAGGCAAAAAGTCTTCTACAGTTGCAGCGCGATAGTGATCTAATCCTTGCGCGTCCTTGCCGTCTAGCATACGATCCATTGCAGCAAGTTTATCAATTTGTTCCAAGGTAAGGCCTGTTTGTTGTAAATCAGCGTAACGCATATATTTAATGGTATGACAAGACGCACATGCCTTACGATACACCATATATCCCCGTTGTACACTGGCCATATCATACGTTCCCAATGGGCCAATAAATCCCCATGATTGTTTTGGATAATGACCTGTTTGATTTGCAGATTGTGCGTCTTGACCATATAAAGAAACAATATTTAGCAAAAACAACGTAATACTTGCGAACACTGTTAGGGGTATTTTTTTCATAATCATGACTTTTTCCCCTCGTCATCTAGTAGTGATGTTGGTAACGTTCTGGATAAATCAAAACGAGCAGACAAAGGCAAAATCAACAAAAAATGCAAATAATAATATAATAAAGCCACTCTACCCAACCATATTAATCCAGTATGCGTATGGTATTTACCCACCAATCCTAAAATAACAAATGAAACAACCAACAAAAGCAAAGCTATGCGATATAAGGGACGATATCGTGCTGATTTAACAGGGGATTTATCTAACCAAGGTACAAAAAACAAAACCAACAACGCACCAACGGATAAAATTAATCCCATAAACTTAAAAGGAATAATTTGTAAAATTCCGTAAAATGGTAAGAAATACCATTCTGGAGCAATATCAGCAGGCGTTTCCATTGGATTGGCAGGAATATAATTTTCGCTGTTTGTCAGTAAATTTGGAAAAAAGAAAATCAGCACGATCATTACTAAAAAAGCAAGAATAATTCCTATACCATCTTTGGCAACATAATACGGATAAAATGGTAATGTTTCCGTTGGTGTTTTGGGTTCAATCCCTTTGGGGTTATTGGATTTAACCACATGCAAACAAAGAACGTGAATACATACGATCGCTAAAATCAAAAACGCCATTACAAAATGCAGGACAAAATAACGATGCAAGGTCAAATCATTTGGAGAGCTGCCCCCCATTAACCAATGTGCCAGTCCCTCTCCTATAAAGGGAATAGAAGATATTGCTTGAATAACAACATTTGCAGCCCAATACGACATTTGCCCCCAAGGTAAAATATACCCAGCAAATGCCGTCATCATAACCATGATCATCAATATTAAGCCAGAAAGCCAGACCAACTCACGTGGGGATTTATATGAACCGTAATACAAGCCTCTAAATATATGAAGATATAAACAAGCCAAAAAAATATTCGATCCAGCCATATGCATTGAACGCAGCAACCACCCACTTGGCACGCGACGTTCGATCATTTCAATAGAGGCAAAAGCATCACGCACTGATGGTGTATAAGACATGGTTAAAAAAATGCCGGTGGCCACCATCAACAATAAAACAACAGATAGGATTGCCCCAAACACCCACCAAAAATTCAGATTTTTTGGCATTGGAAACTGCACAAATTCTCGTCGAACTACAGAAAAAATAGGTAAGCGATTTTCGATCCATTCATTTAAGCATTTTTTCTTGTTTACAAGATTTGCCGAAACATCAGGTTTTGAGGTATTATGATCTGTCATTAGAACAACTTGAATTTAATATCGTAGATACAACATTTTTTGAAAAATATTCTTTTGAAAACATATTTATGTTATAATACATATCGGGCATACGATCTATTATTTATATAACAACGAAACAATTATTGGGTCAAAATCTACATAAAATTCTATCGTTTTTATAATTTATCTTAAGATTTTGTTCTAACAAAATATCCACAATATTTTATGTTCGTCTCAATCTGAATCGAGTAGTCAGAATGTATAATAAATCTTCTGATACTAGATAGATATATCCTAAAACCATTCATTTCGAATATATTATATTTCTTCATATCTAATAGCGAACCTAAATTTGAACGCAAGAAAATCACAATCTTGCCAAACTTATACCTTTATATTCCCCTTAGTTTATGTAAAACTGCATATCGCAATTCATTAACTATATATAACCTTTATTCTTAAGAAGCATCCATAATGCCTGTGCCGTTGACCAGACGCCGACTTCTACACCTTTTAGCTATTGCTGGAACAGCTGCAACTTATCCCCTTATTGCCAAAGCCGACGAGCTTTCCCCCGTTGATTCATCGCCAAATGGAGATGATATTAATTCATTATCTTTGATAGTCGGCAGCCCTCAAAATAGTGATCTTGGACGATGGTCATCGCGTATTGCCTCTGCATTTGCGCAAGGATTTCAATTTAATGATCCATTGCCTTTACGTTATACAACAGGGTACGACGGTGTTACAGCTGCAAATCTATTCGACACTAGAATAGCACCCGATGGTAATACTGCATTGATAACATCTGGAAATACTATAATTGCTGCAATGGCTGGGGACAAACGAGTTCACTTTGATTATGAACGCTGGATTCCTATTATAACGACTTTATCACCGTCCATAGCAATTGCTAGACAACCTTTTCATAATTCTATTCCAGACCTTTTAAAAAATAGAACGATGAAGGTTGCTGTTTCTAATATTTTGGGAAAAGAACTTCCTACCCTTCTTGGAATTAGTTTATTACAAATCAATGCTGTTCCAGTTACTGGTCTCACTACCCATGACATGGCCGTCAAAGCTTTGAGAAACAGAGAAGTTGATGTGATTCAACTTAGCACAGCCCAAGGTTTTGCTGATCTGCCCATTTTGTTAAAAGAAGGATTTCACGTTTTCTTTTCATTAGATAATTCAACGCAATATGGCCCGAATTTTATCAGTTTGTACAACCAATTACATCATTCCAGAGAAGGTAATACATTATTAGAGGCTTGGAATGCATTAACCTTGGCTGCACGGATGGATATTGCCGTTATCTTACCAATGCTAACACCATCAGCTTTAGTTACCAAGTGGCGTTTATGCACTTCTAAAGTATTACAAACCCCTGATATTATTCAAATAGCCCAACAAAGCAATTTGACTTTTCAAGAAAATCCAGCATGTAATGACACAATTAATCAAATGAGTCCTTCTATCATTACAACTATGGCTTTACGCCGTTGGTTAACGATGAAAATGTCAAAGTGGGAAAAATGATTTTATTTAAAACGATTTCTTTTTAGCAAAATCCGAACTGCCCCACCATTCCATTGGGCTGGATATGTTGTCGCCAAAATCAATACTTGAATATTAGGTCGATTTAACCAATAGGGCAGCTCTCTTTTTAGAATTCCACCCTCTTTATATCCAGTACCGATCCCTGTAATGACTTCTACACATCGAATATTACTGCGTTGAGAGCGAAGTAAAAACTCTTCTAGTATAAAAAAAGCACGTTGGGCTGTATATCCATGTAAATCTAAAATTTTTTCAGGGGACATTTGCCCTTTATGAAATTTTTTCCAAGTACTCGTATCTAATCCAGACTGCTTGGTACCAATGGTTATAAATTGATTTTGAGAGACATGGGAATGCTGAATCTGTTTTTGCTTGAAAATCTTATAATGTTGAATAAAAGCATCATTTACAGATAATTGCTTCGAACGCTGTTCATTAAGAAATAACTTTTCCTTATGATAAGGTCGTTCGACAAAAGGAACTTTTACTTCCTTCTCTATACTGTATTTTTCACGATTTGAACTTTTTATGCCATTTGTAAAATAATTCCATAAAGATTGTTCTTCCTGATTTAACTTTCGCCCCTTAGCCAATCTTATAACTTTCTTCACATTCATTATTTGAATTAAACATAATAAAAAACCTTTCACTAGATTACTAGTGAAAGGTCTGCAATTGCGCAATTTATTTTTTATTAAGGTGCTAACTTATCAATTGGTTGACCTTGATATTTACCTGTCAGTGTTTTTAAGAAAGCAACAATATCATCCACCTCTTGATCTGACAGTTTATGAAATGGAGTTTGATATTTTAGCATCTTCTCTACAGCCACCTTTAAGCTGGTTACACTGCCATCATGAAAATATGGACCAGTCAGGGCAATATTACGTAACAATGGAACCTTAAATGCGTGTTTGTCCATTGTATTATGCGTTACGTTAAAACGTCCTTGGTCAGCATCAGTTAATTTTCCACCACGGTCTTTAAAATAATCACTTTGTAGTCCCAACTCTTCATAAGCGGCACCACCAAGAGCAACCCCATTGTGACAGCTGGCACATCCATTATCCTTAAATAACTGATAACCACGCTTTGCCTGAGTATTAATGGCACCTTCAACCCCTTTTAAATACATATCAAAAGGACTGTCGGGCGTAATTAATGTTTTTTCATATGCACCAATAGCATCAGTAATCGTTTTTTTATCGATCACTGGACTTCCAAAAGCTGCCTCGAACTCTTTTTCATACGAAGGTTCTTGACGCAGTTTATTGGCAACTTCCTCCCAACTGGTAGATCCCATTTCTAATGGATTCATTACGGGACCAGCTGCTTGCTCTTCTAGATCGGCTGCACGACCATCCCAGAACTGACTGTGATTAAAGACCGCATTATATACTGTTGGTACATTAATAGGCCCCTTTTGTCCGTTAATACCTGTTGCAGTCACCAGACCATCTGCCCCCCCCTTTTGTAAATCGTGACAAGAGGCACAACTTAAGGAATTATCCCCTGATAATCTTTTTTCAAAGAACAATTTCTTGCCCAAGGCAACCACTTTTGGGTCAACGGGTAATGATTCAGGTATAGGCTGTACAGGTTCAGATGCAAACCGTTCCGCCACCCCTTGGGTAGAGTAATATTGCTTACGTTCTTGTTTAACCCATTTAATAACAGCATCGCGTTGTTCCGCTGACAAACGGGAATGCCAATGCATCAATAAATATAATGAAGGCGGCATTAAGTTTCTCTGCATAACAAATTCTATTCTAGAAAGAGCAGACAAACTAACAGGTTTTCCTTCATTCATCGCTGCCAAGACAGGTTCCATACGGAAATTCCTTAGTCCCTTAACACGATCTTGTTCCATTAATGTATTAGCAATAGGAAGCTTAAAATAAAAAGGTAAATTAACTTTTTCAGCGTGACAATAATCACAACGAGCTTCTTTTAAAACGTCAAAAGCAGCCATAGCCACTTTATCATGACGTAAAGGGGAGTTTTCAGCCAGTACCGGAGCAGTTTTATGGTCAAATCCGTTAAGATACATTACTGTACCACCGTAAACCACACAGCCAATCACGATAACGGCTAAGATCAATTTTTTCATGACCCAGCTTTCTAATTAACAATTACTTAAAAATAGTTACTTAACGATAATTAAAGGCGATACTATCAAAAGCTTTAAAAACTTCCTATTGTTTTTAAGATTTTGAACTATGTTCATCGCTGCTAAAAAGCGTTTTTATTCTTTCTTTTGCAATTTTGACATAGTTTCGATCAATATCGATACCGATTGCCCGCCCACCCTCTAAATGAGTTGCCAAAAGAGTTGTACCTGTTCCCATAAAAGGATCAACCACCAAGGGATTTGGAATGCCGTGCAGTTTTAAACACATTTGAGGCAAAGTTACAGGAAAAGTCCCAGGATGGTTAAATTTCTCAGCTTTTTTGCGTATCGTATCATAAGGTACAAACCAAACATCCCCCCGACACCGTAAGTCATGTTGATGAGAACGCCTTATAATATTTGACTTGTCTTTATAAGGTACACCAACACCCAAACGATTAATTTTAACATTTCCTGTTTTCGTTAAATGAAACAAATTTTCATGATTACGATGCAAGAAACGATTGCTGACAACAGGTTTAAAATGGCCATGGCTATTTGTACCAATTGAAATAGATTTCACCCATTCAATATGATTTTGTAAGTAAAATATTTTGCGTAACCGAACCATTAATTCAAATGGCAACCAAGGATTAGAGGAAGAGCCAGCTATATTTAAGAAAAATGCTCCATCTTTTTTTATAACCCTTTTAATTTCGATACATATACTTACCAACCAATCCAGATACTCTGTCTCTGCTTTTTGATCTTTGTAAGAGTTGTAAGCAATACCCAAATTGTAAGGTGGCGAAGTAACAACAACATCTACGCTGCTTTCTGGCATTTTACGTAAAACGTTTAAACAATCCCCTCGAATTAACGTATGGTTCCCAACTTTAAAACTATAAGGCCGAGATGAATCCTCCTCGATCTGGCTACAATTACCTTTTAATTTCTTAGGCACACCCTAGACCTCACTCATTAGGCATAGGATTTTGCTGTACAGCAGGTACTGCTTGTTGGTTAATAGTACGGCGGGGCAACAAAAGAAAAATTTTTCCTTTTTCATTCATTAATCCCGCATACCACTCTGCTGATCGTCCATAACCTGTGAATAAATCGATACGATTAATTCCCGTAATACCCCCACCTAAATCATGGGCAAATACCATGTGTTTCCATGGATGTCGCTCTTGATTTGGCGGTAGAGGCATCGAGATTTCCAACCATAAAGGTGCACCAAGAGGTACCCAATTTTTATCAACAGCAACAGATCGTCCTGCCGTCAAAGGTATACCAAAAGCACCAACGGGTGCCTGGGCAGTTACATCAGCGTTAAGCGGTTTAAAGAAAACATAATTTTTATTTTCTTGCATCAATGACATTGCTTGGTCTGGATGATTGTGTAACCATGCGCGCAAGGTATACATATTTACATCATTCGAAGCCATTAATCCTTGATCTATTAATACTTTACCTAAAGCTGTATAAGGTTGCCCATTTTTACCCGCATATCCTAGACGCATTGTCTGACCATTAGGCAATAAAATGCGTCCAGATCCTTGGATTTGCATAAAAAATAAATCTGCAGGATCCTTAACCCAAGCGACTTCTAACCCTCTTCCTCGCAAGGCACCTTGATCGATTTGTGCGCGTGTATAGTACGGGATGAATTGTCCATTTTGAACAATACCATATTGAATTTGACCATTACCGTCTTTGCGTGCAATTAATTCTGGTGGCTTGCCGTAGACTGGGATTTGGTAAGCCCCTCCCTGAACAGTTGAACCTTCAATTTCTGGTTCATAATATCCTGTAACTTTGCCTGTTTTTGCTTGAACAGAATACTGATAGGGTTGTAGCCAGTTCTCGAAAAATTGCTTTGATTGAACTGCATTATTAGGATTGACCACCATTGATGCTTGACACGCAGGTATCCAATCTTGAACGACACCACCAAATAAACCACTAGCACCACCCAAACGCGTGTTGGGGGGTTGACGGTCCATTTTTTGACAATTCTGTTGAAATAATACCAACAGTTGGCCGTAGTTCTCTTGATCCCAACCCGATAAATTTTGATAGGAAACAGGATAAAACTCTGTGGGGTTTTCTGGGGTTTGGACAGCACAAGCTGTAAGGCCACCAGTCAATGTTATAATAAGTAAACGCGCAATTGATTTCATAACTATATTACAATTAATTAATTTTTAGCCACTACGTGCAGATTTTAAACGCCACGAAATACCCTGATTATTAACCCCAAGCATCCGTTCGAACGTCCAGAAATCAATAAATTCTGTTACGGATTCAGTTCCCGTTACTGGATTTTTATGTTTATCAAATGTACAATTAATTTGATTAGAAATAAATTGCACTTCAATTACAGCTCGATTCATTGATGCATCTTCGATTACTTGTGCTTTCGTCAAAGTAATTGAATGAATAGACTTAATTTCAATTACTTGCCTTTCTTCCATATTGCGCCGTTGATGAATTGCCCCTTCAAATGCGCGATAAGCCTCCGTAATCAACATTGATTGTAACGTTGGCAAGTCTTCATTTGCAAAAGCAGTCAGCACTTTTCTAAAGACAATTTCAGCACCCTCTACGAATTTTTGAGGTATAAACGTTGGATCGAGCTGGCTAATCCTGCTGAGGGTCTGTCCAATTTCTGTATCAGGTGAAGGGATGTTAATTTCAACTTTTGGCTTAACTTCTTCAACCGGTTTGGTAGGTTGGTCAGAATTTGGCTTGAACTTGGCAACCACCATCGCAGGTACGGGGTGTTCTTTCTTATCAATTTCAGTTTTATTTCCCAGTACGCTTCGCAACCTTAAAATCAAAAATCCTGCTACCAGTGCCAAAATAACAATATCTATTGGAAAATGACCCGAAGAAAAATCCATTATCTAACCTGTCAATTGAATGGTGAAGTCCTAATCAAAGTTCTTTATCTTTTGATGAAGTAAGTAATCGTAATGTAACCAAATCTTCGTCATTATTAAACAACTATTTAACCTTATCCCATAATTATGGGTATCGATTCAATAAATTTAACCTTACACTCACTAAAAAATTAACACTTTAACAAAAGATCAACGTATTATTCGCAGATAAAGAAAATAATTTTTTTGACATCTCACAAGATGATCTTTTAAAATATAGCTTTGTTTAACTCTAAGAGCCAATTTAATGTCAGAAACAACACAAAATACACTTGAAGAAGGGCCTCCAGCACTTCCATTAACTTTAAATGTGCAATTTACGAAGGATCTTTCATTTGAGGTCCCTCATGGAGCCTCTATTTTCGCAACATTAGAAGATGCACCACAAATTTCGGTTGCAATTGATGCTAATGCCAATCGCCTCAGCGAAGAAGGTGTATACGAAGTTAGCCTTTCAATTAAAGTTGATGCCGTAGAAACACCAAAACAAAATCAGACCTCGGGTCGCACAGTATTCATTACTGAACTTGTATATTGCGCTGTTGTTTCCTTAAACAACCCCCCCGAAGAATTGGTTGAACCAATTTTATTGGTTGAAGTGCCAAGATTAATTTTCCCCTATGCACGCAATATCATCAGTGAGGTTACACGTGACGGTGGGTTCCCACCTGTTGTTTTACAACCCATTGATTTTGTTTCCTTATGGCAAAATAAGCAAGCTCAACAAGCAGCCCAAACACAAACAGAAGTTGGCCACGCTTAATTTAGAAAACTCAGGGATGCTCTTGCATTAAAGAGAGCATTTCCTGCGTGTTTGGATCCTTAGCAATATGAATATCACGCCATTGTAACGCTCTCAAAGGGTCTATAACTTTAGAGCTTATACCAATGGCTCGGATGGATTCGAAATATTTCTTTAAATCCTCAGAAATTAAATTGCAAAAAAACTGAGCACTTAACGAAGAGAAAAATAAAATTGTATGAATAGCCTTAGCTTTTAATTTTTCAATAAATTGTGCTGATAATGCGCCCACTGGCTGTGTTCTATAGACTTCATCATGCACAATATCAAATCCAAAACGCCGTAAATCCTGTGCCAACCCTTGCCCTTGTCCTTTGGCGGATGGGAAAAATAAAGAACCTTTTTTAAAATCAAGAGATTGACTAATAAGATTTGCTAACGCTTTTGCATCTTTATGAGCACTGTAAACATTCGTAAAACCAATTTTCTGAGCATCGAGCGCGGTACTATCCCCAACTGTAAATATTGGAACCTGTTGCCAATTTTTATATTGCTTTGATAACTGCTGAACCGTCGGCAGAATAGCTTGACGACTGGTAAAAATGATGGCTTGCGTTGCTTTTAAATTTACATCCATAACAGGCATCACATGGATTTTCATAATAGGCATGGACAAGACTTGCCATCCCAAAGCCTGAACTTGGGCAATGGTTTCTGACAATCCAGGTTCTGGACGGGTAATCACCACATAAGTTCTTTTAAAAGTCATGACTGGTATTTTAAGATTCAAAGATATCTGCTGGACTATCTTTACGCAATTGACGGCCCAATTCATATCCTAATGCTTTAGC
The DNA here is from genome assembly GCF_029953265.1 of Commensalibacter oyaizuii. NCBI lineage: Bacteria > Pseudomonadati > Pseudomonadota > Alphaproteobacteria > Acetobacterales > Acetobacteraceae > Commensalibacter > Commensalibacter oyaizuii. The sequence goes on along the minus strand of NZ_JASBAO010000001.1, from coordinate 294,497 downwards.
ATCAGATGGGGAGCCACTAATTTCTTTTTTCAATAAGAAAGTACCATCTTCTCTGGCAACTAATCCGACCAAGTGCAATTCAGCATCCCCACCTGCGACAATAGGTAATAGTTGGGCATACCCGCCAATAGGTGTGCGACAAGATCCATCTAACTCTTCTAACAAAGCACGTTCTGCCGTTGCAACCGCATTGGCTTCTTTATCTTCAATTGCGGCCAACATCTCTCGTAATTCAACATCACTTTCCCTGACGGTAACCCCAACAATCCCCTGACCTGCTGCTGGTACCATAATTGATGGATCTAAAACAACATCAATTCTGTCCTCCATCCCTAATCGTTGCATCCCCGCAGCAGCTAAAAATGTTGCGTCAAACTGTTTTGCTGCAATTTTATCCAAGCGTGATTGTACATTTCCCCTTAATAAGCCAAATTGTAAATCTGGACGAATATGTAATAATTGCGCTTGTCTGCGCACAGAGGATGTACCGATCATGGCCCCTTGGGGTAAACAGTCGAATGGATAATCACTTTCAACAGGTCGATAATCAGCATTTACGATCAATGCATCTCGTGCGTCCTGACGTTTTAAAGTGCAAGCCAACACCAATCCTTCAGGTAAATTGGTTTCCAAGTCTTTTAAACTATGAACTGCAAAATCAATTTTTCCTTCCAAAAGCTGCTCGTGAATTTCTTTTGCGAACAACCCCTTTCCGCCAATCTCAGCCAATCTGCGATCTTGTATTTTGTCGCCAGATGTATTGATTTGGAATTCCTGAAACGCCCCAAGTTCCCTTAATAATGGGCAAAATTGAGTAAGCTTGGTTAAAAAATTACGAGTCTGTACCAAGGCTAATGGGGACCCTCGGGTACCTACTCTTAATGGTAACCCTCTCTTTTTATGCGATTCATGATGATCAGCTAAGCCTTGTTGGGCAGCTTTTGCTGCTACTTCTTGCAAAGCAGAGTTAGAAGAAATATTTAATAATTTATCCATGACCATTAAGATGTACTTTATACTTTGATATCGATATCTTTAACTTAAAAAATGCTTTATATTATGCCATCCATACACCAAAGTCATATAAAAACAAATAACAGCTTTACAATTCTTGCTATCGAATCTTCTTGTGATGACACAGCTTGTGCTTTGGTTCGTTCTGATGGAACAATCATTTCTGAACAAATTTATTCCCAAAAAGAACATATTCGTTTTGGCGGGGTAGTACCAGAAATCGCAGCACGAGCTCATCTTTATCACTTACGCAACTTAGTTGAAAAAATGATAAACACCTCTAATCTCAGTTGGAATGAAATTGATGCCGTGGCTGCAACTTGTGGTCCAGGATTAATTGGTGGAGTCATTGTTGGCAGTAGTTTCGCCAAAGGTTTGGCTTTATCGCAAAACAAACCTTTTATTGCAATTAATCATATTGAGGCACATGCATTAACCGTAAGAATCCCTAACATATCTAATATACAGGTACAATTCCCTTATCTTTTATTACTGACCTCAGGCGGACACTGCCAATGTATCGAAGTAACAGATGTTGGACATTATCGACATTTAGGGGGGACTATTGACGATGCTGCGGGTGAAGCCTTTGACAAAGTTGCAAAAATGTTAGGATTACCCTGGCCAGGAGGACCTGCACTAGAGGTATTAGCCAAAGAAGGCGATGAAGATCGTTTTGCCCTACCTCGCCCATTATATGGCAGACCAGGATGTGACTTTTCTTTTTCAGGTTTAAAAACGGCTGTTGGTAACTTACTAAGTGATTATGATACTACAGTACCGTTACCTCGCACTCTAGCGGCTGATATTGCTGCAAGTTTTCAAAAAACCATCACACAATCCATCCTTAATCGCTTGGAAAATGCCATCCAAATGGTCTCTGGTATCAGTTTATTAGCAACTGCTGGGGGGGTTGCTGCCAACAAGTATCTACGTAATCATTTATTAAACTTGGCCAACAAGTATAATTTGCCCTTCATTGCACCACCGATGCAATATTGCACTGATAATGCGGTTATGATTGGATGGGCCGCAATTGAAATATTGCAACAAGCCAGGCAAAACCATATGATCATAGATGATATCGCCATCCTGCCACGCCCCCGATGGCCTTTGTCAGAACTTTCACAACGAATTCATCATAAAGGATAGTTCAATGCCCATAAATATTGCTGTTATTGGTGCAGGTGCATGGGGAATTGCCTTAGCCCTTCAGGCTCAACGAACTGGGGCTAATGTATATTTATGGAGCAGAAAAGAACTACCCAATCCAGAAACTAAAATCCTATCTAGATTGGACTGTATCCCCATTCCACCATCCATCACTGTCAGCAATCTTTTTCCTAAAACTGCTGATCTAATTTTGTTGGCTGTGCCTTTACAACATTTACGTTCGATTTTATCCGAATTACCCGACCATGCACCTTTAATTGCATGCTGCAAAGGCGTTGAACTAAATACATTAAAATTTCCATTAGAGATACTAGAGGAATTTTTCCCTAATCGTCTGCATGGTGCTTTATCAGGCCCTAATTTTGCCCATGAAGTTGCCAAAGGTTATCCTACTGCCAGTGTCATTGCTGCTAAAAATATAAATCTAGCCCAAGAATTAGCAGAAACGTTATCCTCTCCCAGTTTTCGATTATATGCCAATAACGACCCCATTGGCGTAGAAATTGGCGGAGCGGCAAAAAACGTCTTTGCCATCGCTGCTGGTGCGGCCATGGGTGCGGGTCTTGGTGAAAATGCCAGAGCATCGCTGATTACACGGGGTATCGCAGAACTGTCACGTCTTAGCATTGGTTTAGGTGGAAACCCTGCAACGTTATCGGGATTGGCGGGTTTAGGTGATTTGATTTTAACCTGCACAGGACAAAGCTCGCGCAATTATTCTTTGGGGGTAGAACTGGGACAAGGAAAAAAATTGCACGATATTTTGCAAAATCGAACAACCGTCGCAGAAGGGGTTACCACTGCCCCTGCCATCTTGCAAAGGGCAAAAAATCATCATATTGATACACCTATTATTGAAATGGTCTCTGAGCTTTTAAACGAAAAAATTACAGTAAAGGACGCGCAGCATATTTTAATGGCACGTCCTTTAAATAACGAATAAATAAAACTAAATTCTATGGATCATCATATGACAAAAAAAACAGCCTATGACTTTGATTTACCCCTACTCTCTGGAAAAACAATTAATTTAAATGATTATCGTGGCAAACCATTATTAATCGTTAATACAGCTTCACGTTGCAAATTTACCCCACAATATGAAGATTTACAGGATTTATGGTCTTTATATCGCAACTGGGGATTAACCATTATCGCAGTACCCAGTGGTGATTTCGGAGGACAAGAATATGATTCAAGTGAAGAAATTAAGCGTTTTTGCTCTACTCGTTATAATGTTGGCTTTCTGCTTTCCCAAAAAAGCCATGTAAAAGGTCAGTCTGCAATACCTTTATTTCACTGGTTATCCACCCAAGGGGGAATTTTGGCCCAGCCTCGATGGAACTTTTATAAATATATAATCAACCGTCAAGGCAAGTTATATAAATGGTTTTCCAGCATTACACGTCCATCCTCTAAACGATTTATTAATGCTATTGAACGCGTATCTTACGATATGTAAGAATTGTTTCTTATCTCTGACATCATCTTAAATACATCTGAAATATTAGGCAGGAATGTTAAAAAATTTTTTAACGGTTGGCAGCTGGACAATGATCAGCCGCATATTAGGACTAATCAGGGATCAATTGCTTGCAGCCTTTTTAGGGGCCAGCCCTTTGCAAGATGCCTATCAAGTTGCCTTCCGTCTGCCCAATATGTTTCGACGACTGTTTGGAGAGGGTGCTTTTAACGCTGCCTTCGTCCCTCTTTTTACGTCTACGTTAACAAAACAAAATAAAAAAGAAGCCCAGCGTTTTGCGAACGAATCTTTTAGTGTTTTAGTAACAATCCTTCTGTTTTTAACAATTTTAGGTGAAATATTTATGCCTGAAATTGTTAGGGTTATTGCACCTGGATTTACCTACGACGCTCATCGCTTTCAAGAAGCTGTTATTTTAAGTCGTATTACTTTCCCATATATGGTGTTGATATGTGCAGCCGCTTTGGTTGCAGGTGTCCTAAACAGTTTACATCGCTTTGGCATTGCAGCAGCAGCTTATGTCAGTTTTAATATTGTAGGAATTGCAGCCCTTTTGTGGTTGACACCTTTAATGCCAAATGCTGCGTGGGCTGCCGCCACGGGCGTTACTTTATCTGGTGTTATTCAGTTGGGTATTTTATGGATTGCAGCTTGGAAAGCAGGTTTAAAAATCACACCGCAAATCCCAAAACTTACCAAAGATATTCGGCAATTATTTAAAAAAATGGCCCCAGGCATTGTTGGTAGCGGTATTACACAAATTAACCTGACGATTGACACGATCATAGCAACGTTATTACCCGCTGGCAGCGTATCCGTTATGTATTTCGCAGATCGTATTAATCAATTACCACTAGGTGTCTTAGGTGCTGCTGCGGGAACAACACTTTTACCTATTCTGACCAAAGAAATTAGCAAAGGAAATAAAAATGGCGCCTATGACGTGCAAAATAAAGCAATTGATTATAGCCTATTATTAACAATTCCTGCTGCTTTTGGATTATTTACTTTATCCATACCCATTATTTCGACATTATTTGGACATGGTGCTTTTACGGTAAACAATGTCTATGCATCGGCACAATCTTTACAAACATACGCTATTGGATTACCTGCTTTCGTACTAATAAAAGTACTATCACCTGGCTTTTTTGCGCGTGGAGATACATCAACACCAGTAAAAATTGGCATGGTAACCATTGCTCTTAACCTGATTTTAAATCTTATATTGATGAAACCTTTGGAACATATGGGTCCTCCTTTGGCCAGCAGCTTGGCAGCTATTGCCAATGTTGGTTTTCTATCCTTTATTTTATGGAAACGAGATGCGCTCTATCTTCCTATGGCCTTAATGAAGCGTATCGGGGGAATGGTCTTTTCTGCTGTTATTATGAGTGTTGTTATAACATTGCTAATGGTTTTTCTATTTCATCATATTCCTGAAAATACTATTTTATATCGCTTATTTGCGGTTACCAGCCTTACCTGCATCGGTGCCCTTACTTATGGGATCATGTTGCATAGTCTTAAAATTATCAATTTGCAACAAACATTCACAAAATTGAAACAAAAATTAACCAAAAAGTAAGAGAATCAATTTGACAATCCCCGTTAAATTATTTTCATTAGACATATAGTTATTTATTTTGTTTGTAAAATAATCGAGTTGATATGACAATTCCATCCTCAGAAGGTGCCACCCCTGTTATGGCGCAATGGTTCGCACTTAAAAAAGAACAACCAGACGCATTGCTATTTTTTCGCATGGGTGATTTCTTTGAATTGTTTTTTACAGACGCAGAAGCCGCAGCCAATGCCTTGGACATTGCCTTGACGGCTCGTGGGACGCATGCAGAACAACCTATACCCATGTGCGGGGTTCCCGTGGGAACCGCATCTACATATTTATCTCGTTTGATAAAAAAAGGATTTAAAGTCGCTGTTGCTGAACAAGTTGAAAGTCCAGCTAATCGCCCCAAGGGGCAAAAAGGTCCTTTGGCCAGAGCTATCGTTCGTTTAATCACCCCTGGCACCTTAACAGAAGATGAATTACTAAATGCTACTCAAGCGAACTATATTTTAAGTATTATCCCCCAAGCAAAATCTAAAACCCCACATCTAGGAATTGCATGGATTGATATTTCAACAGGTATTTTTGAAACAACATCCATTGTCCAACCCCAATTACAAGATCTATTGGCTCGTGTTAATCCATCTGAAATTTTAGCCCCTAAAGACTTTGTCTTAGAAAAACATGAAACTATCAAAACATCCTTGAGCCATCTTCATAGTTTTAAGACAGCACAACAGGAACTAGCAACGTTATTTAATGTAAACTCCTTTAATGCCTTGGGAGATTTTACCCAAGAAGAAACAATCGCCAGTTACGAGTTGGTGTATTATATCCAAAAAACACAATCTGGTCGTATCCCTCAACTATCAAGGCCACAATTACAAAATTATCAGAGTATTCTGGCCATTGATCCTGCAACACGCAGTAGTTTGGAAATATTACAAAACAAAGAAGGACAACAAGACTTTACCCTATTTTCCAGCGTTGACCATACGATCACTGCTCCTGGTGCCCGTTTATTAGCGCATTGGTTATCATCACCATCAACTAAAATCGAACAAATTAGAGCAAAACAAGAAGGCTGGATTTATCTTCAGCAAAATACCCCCCTATTATTAGAATTACGCAACACTCTTAAAGGATCGCCCGATCTGTCACGATCCTTAGGACGTCTTTCATTGGGTAGAGGCCAACCCAGAGATTTATCTTCTATTCGTAATGGTTTGCGAATTGCACGTGATCTTGCCATAGTTTTAAAAAAAATCGAGCAAGAAACAGGTCGGTCATGCAGGCTTATTCAAACAATTCATCAACGTTTGCTTTTCGGTGATACAGTTTTACAAAAACTGACAGAATCCCTAGAAGAAAATCCTCCTTTAAAAATTGAAGAAGGGATGATGATCAAAGAAGGATATGACAAGGAATTAGATTCTTATCGCAGATTGCGCGATCATAGCCACCAAATCATCATTGCACTGCAAAAAAAATATCAAGAAAAATACAATATCAATACACTAAAAATTAAGCACAGCAATCAACTGGGATACATTATAGAGGTTACGAACTCCAACAGCAGCAAACTGCGCGATCATCCTGATGTTATATTAAGACAGGGAACTGCTAATTTATCGCGCTTTACAACAGTAGAATTAAATGAGCTTAGCGAAAAAATACTAGAAGCAAGTATGCTGGCAGCTGAACGTGAAAAATCATTGTTTTACACACTGATTGAACACGTTCTTCAAGATGAGCAAATCCCTATACTTGCTAATGCAATGGCAATTATCGATGTGCTACAATCATGTGCAACCTTATATGCCTCTCATCATTGGTGTGTACCAACCCTAACAAACGATACCAATTTTAAGTTAAAAGAATGCAGACATCCCGTTGTTGAAGCAGCCATACGCCATCAAACAACATTTACGCCTAACTCATGCGATCTGTCTGATGATAAACGGGTTATGTTACTAACAGGTCCGAACATGGCAGGAAAATCAACATTTCTGCGCCAAGTTGCCCTGAGCGTGATTTTGGCACAAAGCGGATTGCCCGTACCCGCCGCACAAGCAGATATTGGTATTGTTGATCATTTATTTTCCAGGGTGGGCGCATCTGATGATCTGGCTCATGGGCGATCTACCTTCATGGTCGAAATGACAGAAGCTGCGTCAATATTACATCAAGCAGGCCCAAAATCCTTGGTTGTGATTGATGAAATTGGGCGTGGAACATCAACTTTGGATGGATTGGCAATTGCATGGGCAATGTTGGAATCATTACATAACACCATTCAATGTCGCACCATTTTTGCCACACATTTTCATGAATTGGTAAAATCAACCCAACATTTACACTGTCTGAAACCATTTACCATGAAGGTACAAGAATGGAAAAACAAGATTATATTCCAATATGAAGTCATCCCAGGGGCCGCAGAACATAGTTGGGGTATCCATGTTGCCGAACTAGCTGGCGTTCCACAACAGACCTTAAAGCGTGCACAATATTTATTAGATATGCTTGAAAATCAACGCAATAGTGAACAAATCACCTTACCTCTACCCCACACAGAGTTGGAAAATACTAAACAAAAAGCAGTTTCTAAAGAACATGAGTTACTACGCAATATGTTAAAAAAAATTGATCCCAATGAACTTACCCCCAAACAATCATTAAATATTCTGTACGAACTTAAAAAAATCATTGATAAATAGGGCAACCCTTCCCAAATAATATTCATTACTGTATCATTAAATTTTTACGTAACTTGGTCTAAAAAATTGAAGCATCCTCTTCCCGATATCTCCTCTAATCCGCAACAGGCAACTGAAGATTTCCGCAACTATATAAAAAAAACTTTGACTGAAAATCCCGAACTATGCCGGGATGAGTTGTTGCAAATCTTTCGTCGTGCCGTGGGAAGAGTTCAGTCTAAAGTACGCAGTGATTTTGAATTATACCGACTGCCAGGATTGCAAGCAACAAGACAACTGACCTCTTATATTGATGGTCTGATGACCGTTTTATTTGATCTAATTTACAAAAAATTGCTTACTTCTAACCAAGAATCAAATTTTATTGCCCTAGTTGCCACAGGCGGATATGGTCGAAAATGCTTAGCACCTTTCAGTGATCTGGACATATTATTTCTAACCTCTGAACATCCCTCAAAAGAGTTATTGGATACAATTGAGCTTCATTTATATTTTTTGTGGGATATGGGACTCAAAATTGGGCATGCTATTCGTTCAATTCCACAATGCCTTGCAACGGCAAAAGAAGATGTAACCGTTCTTACTGCATTATTAGATTCAAGATTTATCAGTGGGCATAAAGAACTTTTTGATCAATTTATTCCTCAATTTAAACATTTATGTGAGGAAATCGGTTCATCACGTTTTATCTTAGAAAAAAACAAAGAACGCCATGCACGTCATCAGAAATTTGGTGAAACTCCCTATTTGGTAGAACCAAATATAAAAGAGGGACGTGGAGGTCTTAGAGATTTACAGACCATTTATTGGGAATATCGCTTTACTTTGGGAATGGATCAATTTTCTGATTTTATTACTCCAAGGATACGAGACCTTAATTTATTGACGGATCAGGAAATTAACCGCATTCGTCGCGCCCATAATTTTTTATGGACAGTACGTTTTCAATTACATTATATCGCTGGTCGGGCCGAGGATCGTCTAACCTTTGATATGCAACCCGTTGTTGGCGGACGCATGGGTTATACTAAGCATGGTAAACAAGTCGGAGTTGAACGTTTTATGCGCCATTACTTCCTAACTGCTAGGGAAGTACAACGTTTGACCTATGTCATTGAATCAGCATTAACCCTTCACACGCAAAAAACTAAGCTGAATAAGTTTGAAAACGGTAAATTTATTCCTCATACAGGGTGTACTTTACTTGAAGGAAAGATATTGCCAACTGCGCATATTTCTTTTGCCCAAGACCCAATTGAAATGATGCGATTACTTAAATGCGCACAAACAGAAAAACGTGCAATTCACCCACTGGCTATTCATCAACTTATTCGATGGGAACGTGGGGCTGCTTCCTTACGTGGAAACGAAGAAGCAGCAAAAATCTTCCTAGATCTATTATGTGACACGCCAAAACCTTTGTCACCAAAGGCAAGATACAAATTATTACATAATGAAGACCACGTAGAAAATAAAAAAACAATTCTATTACCATCACCAGATGAGCAATATAATACGAATTGGCTGCATATTCTGAATGAAACTGGAATTTTAGGACAGTTAATGCCAGAGTGGCGTCGCACAGTAGGACAAATGCAATTTGATACCTACCACATCTTTACGGTTGACCAGCACAGTATTGAGGCTGCCAAGTTATTGGCATTATTAGAGGCAGGATATTACCAAGACGATTTACAATTTGCTCATAAATTGTTGCAAGGTGTACAATCAAAACGAGCATTATATATGGCGACTTTATTGCACGATATGGGCAAGGGTCGAGGCGCAGACCACTCCGAATTAGGTTCTCAAATGTCACTGGATATTTGTGCCCGCTTGAATATGACCGCCGAAGAGGCAGATACCGTTTCATGGTTAATTTTACATCATTTATTGCTAAGCCACACCGCTTTTCAACGTGATATTGATGATCCAAAAACCATTTTAGATCTGGTTGATACCATCCAGTCCCCAGAACGACTAAGATTGCTATTTTTATTAACCGTTTCTGATATGCGTGCTGTTAATAAAAAAGTTTGGAATGCTTGGAAAGCAACCTTGTTGACCGAACTATATAACCGCGTTGCTGAAGTTTTGGAGGGCAGTCTTGCCACCCCTGAACAAGATTCTCGCGTTTATCGAATTAAACAAAATATAACTAAACTTCTAAATACACAAAAACTTGCCCAGTCTTCGATTAACGAATTTATGAATTTAGGTTATGCCAGTTATTGGTTATCTTTTGATGAAAATACACATCTTCGTCATGCTCATTTAATTACAGAAGCAACTAAAAACAACGCATTACTGACAATACAGACCCATCCACTGCCCGATCGAGGGGTAACAGAAGTTACGGTATATGCCGCAGATCATTCTGGATTATTTTCTAAAATTTCTGGGGCATTGGCTATCGCTGGGGCATCCATCGTTGATGCACGTATCCATACCTTAACCAATGGTATGGTCTTGGATACTTTTTGGATTCAAGATGCTTCGGAAGATGTTTTTGATGAACCCCATCGTTTGGAACGAATATCGGAATTAATTCAATCTGCACTGGATAATACCATCGATATTGAACAACGTATCCACGATTATAATCGTCATGCTCTGTATGGAAGGCGGATGCGTGCCATCCACGTTCCCCCGCGTGTTGTTATTGATAATCAGGCATCAAACGGATTTACCGTCATCGAAGTGAACGGTCGAGATCGTATTGGATTGCTTTATGATGTTACAAAAACAATCAAAGAACAAAAACTACAAATTAGTTCAGCACACGTCACCACATATGGCATTCGCGCTGTGGACGTTTTTTACGTTAAGGACGCGTTTGGCTTGAAAATTCAGGATAAAAAACGTTTATCAATAGTACGTGACGCTATCCTTACCGTATTACAAGAGGTCGAAGAAAACATTACAGGGGTTCAACCTAACACCTTACCAACTAATGAAACTGTCGAATTGATTTCGCAAGAAAGCAATCCAGACTCTTTGTTAAATCCTTAGTGAATTTTCGTAAGTAACATCTGTTTTACTGTTTTAATCGTACGTTCCCAAGCACGATTGGGCGGTAAAACCTCCGACTGTTGGAAAACTTTGACCGTTGGATACCATAAATTAACACCCTGCTCGTTATGGTGTGCGCGATACCAACGCCAATCCCCACCATAGCGGTTTAGTAACCACACTGTTTTTCCCATTGCACCCGCCAAATGTGCAATCATGGTGTCAACGGTAATCACTAAATCAAGTTGGTTGATATAATGTGCTGTTGAAAGAATATCACCAGCAGGCAGTACATGCGTGAATTTGTCTAACAAGTTGTCCCCCTTTTTTGGCAATTGCAAAGCATGAAATTCAACCTGATCAATCTCTAACAAGGGATGAAAATCTTGCAAGGAGGCAGATCGAATTCTATCAAAGCGATAATTTTCATTGCCAGCCCAGCATAATCCAACTTCATAGCGTGAATGAGCAGTCGGTGTTTGTTGATCCAAAACTAAATACGGGACAAAAAACGGGATATGTTCAATTTGTAACAAATGCGGCAAACTCATCAAAGCACATTGATGTGTAATATGGTCGGGCAGTAACTGCCCTTGTTCAATTAAGACAAAGTCATTGCCGAGCGAATATTTTTTGGAAATATGTTGCATCATGCTTATCAAAGATTTAGGAACTTCGAAAATGACAGCGCAACGTTGTAACAACAGGGGTAAAAACCGAATAAACTGGATAGTGTCCCCCAATCCCTGTTCAGATCTTACTAAGAGGCATTTAGGAATTTCGTCACCAGTCCAAACTGGAATTTGATTCAAATCTGACAAAGCTTGCATCAGATAAAGGCGGGATTCCATACATCCCCACCCTTCGCACAAGTTCCCCTTTGCTAATAGTACGCTGGACAAATTATAGCATGCCCGATGATCTTCCAAATCGTAATCATCATAGTACTTATTTTTTAATATATTTCGATAAATTGCTTCTGCATCATTTAGTAATCGTAATTCATAATAAACCGATCCTAAATTAATCCCTATACGCTTGTCATCGTCACAAACACTATAAATGCGTTCTAGATAGGATTTGGCCGTTAATAAATCGCCTTTTGCCATTTGTACTAGTGCAAAATTAACCTGTGTTTCAGTCACATCTGGGGATTTTTCTAGCGAGAAAGACAAAGCTTTATGTGCGTCTTCTACTTTACCTATTTGAAAGAGCAATGCCCCCAAATTGGCATGTGCAACAGGATCATTAGGGCGCAATCGAACAATTTTTTCAAAAATCAACAATGCCTCTTCTGCTAAATTTAACTGATGTAATAATGTGCCCAGTAACTGCAGGAACTCAACATTACCAATATTTTTTTTAACACCTTCTTGTGCTACTTTTAATGCTTGATCAACAGCTTGCAGATCCCAATAAAACTGAGCTAGATCTTGCCAATATGTAATAACATCAGGCTGTAACTCAACCGCCCTGCGCAAAGCATGCCCCGCAGACTCAATATGATCTAGTTTAGCTTGCACAATACCCAGTGCATGATAAGCCCTAGCATCATAAGGGCTGAGTAAAGTGGCACTTTTTAATGCGGCTTCACCCTCAACGCCATGACCTTGCTCATAAAGTGCCATCCCAAGAGTAATATAATAATGGGGTTCGGCCTTAATCTGAATGGCTTGACCTGCAAACCCAATGGCAAGCCCAGCCTGACCCATCGCCCTTGCTACACATGCGCGACCATGCAAGGCACCAGCATGATCTGGACAGTGGGTTAATACAGCACAAAAAACTTGATCCGCGTCTTGTACTTGCCCCGATGCTAACAATTCTAATCCGCGGCATACTTGCTGTTCGTAACACATAAAATACAATTCTGTCTTGTTTGACAATTTACCTAATGAACATCTGATAATTTTTATAATTACACGCGTTCTTGACCCAATTTAATACTTTATAGTTTTAAATTATCTGTATCTCTTTCTATAACCTTATAAAATACAAAAGATATTATATAATATTACACAATTTAACTTTAGAACTAAAAATCACTTTCTTTTTTTTCATAAAATATCCTTGCTTATATCAGATATTCCCTATCATCTTTTTTAAATTTATCTTATAAATAAAGCTTGCAATCTAATATCAGCAATAGAACATTTCATTATGACCTTATTAAAGTCTTTTACACTTCGTGCATCTTTAGCCCTCGCCGTTTCTTTGGTATCATTAACAATGGTACAAGCCAAACAAAAACTAGATCAACCAGCACTATTGGCAGCGGATGCGTTAAAACCTGTTGCTGAAGTTAAAGAATATATTCCTGACTATATCGCTGTTGGTGATGATGGTCGGCTATTTGCTGAATTTTCACGATATAATACAAATATTGGTCCTGCCCTAGCCATTATCCAGCACGATAACTCAATTATCCCCTATCCAGGGGGAACATGGAACGAATGGAATAAATCAGCTCAAAATCGTGATCCTGCCAATAGTTTTATTGGGTTGGATGGTATGACCATGACCCAAGACGAAAAATTATGGGTTTTAGACAGTGGTATCGATAAAACAAGCAATACCATGGTCAAAAATGGGGCAAAAATTGTTGAAATTGATACCAAAACCAACAAAGTTGTTAAAACACACCCTATTCCAAGTTCTGTTTTGCGCGATAAAACTATTTTAAATGCAATTGCTGTATATAATAATCATGCCTATATTGCGGATCGTGGGGCACCTGCCTTAATTATATTCGAACTGAATACAGGTCAAGCCCGCCGTGTTTTAGAGAATTCATCAACTTTATATTCTAGAAATGCAATTGTTGTCGACGGTCAAACATTGCGCCCCAGTTTAGACCAAAATTCACGCTTCAATGTTAATCAATTGGCCATCTCCCCAGATGGCAAGCGACTATATTATCAAGCTGTCAGCGGTCCACTCTATCGTATTGACACAATGTATTTAAATGACCCTACCTATTCCGAGGCAGAGTTAAACGAAGCTATGATGTTATGGTTTAAAACGCCTTCTTCTGGTGGGATTGTTTGTGGTCCTGATGGAACATTATATTTTGATGATATTGCTACAAACAGCGTTTATCGCTTCACCACGGGGCGTATTTTAAATAAACTGATTACTGACCCTCGATTAAAATGGCCAGGACATCCATTTGTAACTAAAAATAACGTGTTATATATTCCAACAACACAACTGAATCAGACAAAACTTTTTAACAAACAAGACCATTCAACCATTCAATGGCCACTACCTATATACAGTTTAACCCCACCACCTTTAAAAAATTAATCTTTATTGTTATTGTGAATTAGGTTCTTATGCGTTACGTTTCTACTCGTGGGCAAGCCCCCACCTTAAATTTTTCTCAAGCTCTTCTTGCTGGCCTTGCCGAAGATGGGGGGTTATATATCCCTCAAACTTGGCCTCAACTTTCCGCTGACGAGTTTCGTCAGTTGCGCGGCCTGAGTTACCCAGAATTAGCAGCCAAGATCATAGGGCTTTTTACAGGCAACGATATCCCCCAACCTGTTTTACTGGATTTATGCCAACAATCTTATGCAGGATTTAATCACAAAGCCATTGTTCCCTTGATTCAATTAGAACATAACTTATTTGTGCAAGAACTATTTCACGGCCCGACTTTGGCTTTTAAAGACATGGCCATGCAACTGCTTGGACGATTATTTGATTATGTTCTTAGCCAAAAAGGGCAACGTATTAATATTGTTGGTGCAACCTCAGGGGATACAGGCTCTGCCGCTATTGAAGCATTTAAGGACAGCAAATACCTTACTGTTACCATTTTACACCCCTATGGCCGTACTTCTGAAGTACAGCGCCGTCAAATGACGACCGTTTTATCTTCAAATATCAATAATATTGCTGTCGAAGGATCGTTTGACGATTGTCAAGATTTGGTTAAGGCAATGTTCGCTGATGCCTCTTTTCGTGACGAAGTACAACTCTCTGCTGTAAACTCTATTAACTGGGGCAGAATTGCAGCACAAGTTCCTTATTATATTTATGCAGCCCTTGCCCTTGGGGCCCCAGATAGAGAAGTATCCTTTACAGTCCCTACTGGAAATTTTGGAAATATTCTGGCTGCTTGGACTGCTAAAAAGATGGGGCTGCCCATTAATGTTTTATGTGTTGCATCCAACCATAACGATATTTTAACCCGCTTTATACTTAATAACGATATGAGCATTCAAGGGGTAAAGCCCAGCCTCTCTCCTTCTATGGATATTCAAATCTCGTCTAATTTTGAACGGTTATTGTTTGAACTGTTAAATCGGGATGCAAACCAATGTCGTCAGATTATGCAAGATTTTCGTAAAAATGGAAAAATGGATATTCCTGATCTTTTATGGAACAAAGCCAAGGAGTCATTTAAGGGTTTGGCACTAAGCGATGAAGAAACAAAAACAGTTATTCAAAACTGTTATAATGATTCTTTATATCTTGCCGATCCACATACTGCCATCGGTATTGCAACAGCACAAAAATATCGTTCCAAAGATGTACCAATGATCACTGTTGCAACAGCGCATCCAGCTAAATTCCCCGATGCTTTAAAACAAGCTACTGGAATTTTGCCTCCACTCCCCCTTGCTTTGGCGGACTTATACGATCGCAAGGAAAATTATCAGATTTTACCCGCAGATTTGCAGAAAATTGAAAATTCTGTCAGAGCTGTTATTCTTAAAAATAATTTCTAAACTATAATTACTAGGATAAATATGAACGAAGCTGTAAACATAACGCGTTTGCCCTCTGGCATGCTGATTGTCACCGAACGCATGGATCGTGTTGAAACGATTTCTCTTGGTGCTTACGTCAATGTTGGTACGCGTTGTGAGGCAGCACAAGAAAATGGAATATCTCATTTTCTTGAACATATGGCCTTTAAAGGAACCAAGACACGTTCAGCCCTTGACATTGCAGAGGCCGTGGAAAATGTAGGGGGGCATATCAATGCCTATACAGCACGTGAAGTTACGGCTTATTACATAAAATTACTAAAAAACGATAAAGAGCTGGGCGTGGATATTTTGGGGGATATTTTAACCCACAGCACATTTGATCCCAATGAATTGGAACGTGAACGGGGGGTTATCTTACAAGAAATTGGTCAAGCCAATGATACCCCTGACGACATTATTTTCGATTATTTCCAAAGCACCGCCTATCCCAATCAGCCAATGGGCCGCCCCACCCTAGGATCAGAAGAATTAGTACGCACCATGACGCGTGATCATTTACTGCAGCATATGCATCGTCATTACAGTACAAATAATACAATTTTTGCCGCTGCTGGTAATTTAGAACACCAACATATTGTATCTTTAGTTGAAAAATACTTCAAAGATGTCCCTCAAGGTCAAGCCATTCCTCCAGAACCTGCAAATTATCAAGGTGGCGAATTTAGAAAAGAAAAAGAGCTAGATCAAGCGCATATTATCTTGGGATTTCCATCAATTAATTATAATCATCCTTTATATTATGCTGCAATTTTGCTCTCTATCATTCTGGGTGGGGGAATGTCTTCACGGTTATTTCAAGAAGTTCGTGAAAAACATGGGCTGGTTTACTCTATTTATGCCTATAACAGCGCCCATCAAGACGACGGATTGTTTGGAATTTATGCTGGTACGGGTGAAGAACAAACAAAAGAGCTTATGCCTATTTTGGTTCAAGAACTAAAAAAGATTCAACAATTCATTAAACCCGAAGAGTTACAACGTACCAAAGCACAATTAAAATCATCATTATTAATGTCCATGGAAAGTACTGCCAGTCGCTGTGAACAAATTGCACGTCACTTGCAAATTTATGGTCGCTTGGTTTCTGCGCAAGAAATGGTGGAAAGAATTGATGCTGTGGAGATCAATGACCTCTATCAAATAGCATCCCAGATTTTTCATGGAAAACCAACCCTTGCTACTTTGGGGCCTATTCGACATGTTCCCTCATTGGCCGATATCACTGAAAGTCTAAACGCATGACGCAAAACCAAAATTTCATCAAAGATTTAATTCTTCAGGCACAAAAAAAGGGGGCAACAGCCGCAGATGCAATCATGTTGGCCTCGACCTCTGTTGGTGTACAAGTTCGAAACGGCCAACCAGAAGAATTAGAACGGTCAGAAACCAAAACCGTTGGGTTAAGAGTGTTCATCGATAAACGCTCTGCCACCATCTCGACTACAGATTTACAAAAACACAATATAGAAAAGTTGGTCGAACAAGCCATTTCTATGGCTAAAATCTTACCTGAAGATCCCTTTGCAGGGTTGGGCGAACCATCAGATAAACCTTGTATTGATCCAAAATCACTTGATTTATGTGATGAATCAGAACGCTCAACCAAAGAAATGTTGGAACAAGCCAAGCAAACCGAAGCTGCTGCTTTGTCTATCAAAGGAATTACCAACAGTATTGGGGGCAGTTGCGGCTATGGTAAAACAGAAATTATTTTGGCTAATAGCAACGACTTCTTTGGCACGTATGCTCGTACCTCGCATTCTTTGTCTGCCTGTGTACTAGCGGGAACAGGCACTGATATGCAGCGCGATTACGATTATCATTCCACCGTGCATTTAAAGGATCTAGAAGATCCCGAAAAAATCGGACGTAATGCAGGGGAAAAAACAGTAGCTAAATTGCATCCCAAAAAACCCAAGACGGGCATACTCCCAATCGTATTTCATCCAAGAGTAGCCAATAGCATCATAGGACATCTGGCCAGCGCGTTAAATGGCTATTCCATTGCCAAAGGGACTTCGTTCCTTAAAAATGATTTGGGAAATCTTATATTTCCTGAAAATATAACAATTATTGATCAACCTTATCAAATTAAAGGTCTTGCATCACGCCCGTTTGACGGTGAAGGTTTATTTCCAGAAGAGCTTAAATTAGTTGATCAAGGAAAAATTGCCAATTGGTTATTGGATAGCCGCACAGCAAAGCAACTGGGACTAAAAAGCAATGGTCACGCAGCGCGTGGGCCTTCTTCCCCTCCTTCGCCAACTACAACTAATTTATATGTAATGCCTGGAAATGTCACGCCAGCAGAACTAATGGCAGATATCCAAGAAGGAATTTATATCACTGAAATGATTGGATCTTCAGTCAATATGGTTACTGGGGACTATAGCCGAGGGGCAAGCGGTTTCATGATCCGTAATGGGGTGCTAGCCGAACCTGTTATGGAATTTACGTTGGCCTCGACCCTAAAAGAAATGTTTTCGAAACTTCATGTCGCAAATGATTTGGAATTCCGATATAGTACCAACAGCCCTACATTACGTATTGACGCAATGAGTATTGCAGGCAATTAACATATTATTACCGAAATAGGTGAAAGAAATGAATCGTACGACCATTTACAGCCGTACCCTCCTTTGTCTTTTAAGTTTTACTTTGGTTTCAACCCCACTTGTGGTCGACCTAATCCCTCAAGCTGAGGCCAGAGCAGGACGTGGATCATCTATGGGTAGTCGTGGCAGCAGAACCTACAGTGCGCCATCTTATACCAGAACCGCCCCTAGTGGCGGGCAGTCTATGCAACGTTCAATGACACGCCCACCTTCCACACCCACCCCTTCCAGACCCGCACCGACAAGTGGGGGATTTAACAATACAGGTCCTGCAAATCGTCCAGCCCCTCCCGCACAGCAGCCCTCTGCTGCTGGCAACTTTACCCGCGGTTTGGTTGGTGGGGCTGTAGGGGCGGCGGCCTACAACATGCTAGCAGGTGGTCATAAAGAAAGTAACGCACAAGCACCAACCAATGGACAAACCCAACAGCAACCTGAAAATAGCAACAACCAGCAACAAGTTGCACGTCAAGACAACAATTCATTTGGTGGTTCACTATTGTTTCGTTTGATTGCAATTGGCTTGGTCGTATGGCTTGTCATGCGCTACCTACGTCGACGTCGCCAAAATAATTCTGGGAACCAAGGAATGAATATGGGCATGAATAACAATACCATGCGCCAACAACCAGCCCAGGCCCAGCCCACACAACAATCAAACATACAACTCAGCCAAGATGATTATCTAGCCTTCCAACAACGTCTGTTAGAAGTGCAAGAGGCTTGGAACCGACAAGATCTAGGTAGTTTACAAAAAATAACTACACCTGAAATGCTTGCTTATTTTAACGAGCAATTAACTGATCTAAGCAGTCAAGGCCTTCACAATAGTACTTCGAATGTACAATTTATCGAAGGTGATCTATCTGAAGCTTGGGCAGAAGGAAACAGAGAATATGCAACGGTTGCAATGCGTTACTCATTAATTGATATTACAACAGACAATACAGGTCGTGTAGTAGAGGGTAACCCAAATCAACCAATTACAATTACAGAACTTTGGACATTTGTTCGGGCGGCAAATAATAAATGGTGGTTATTATCCGCAATTCAACAAACCAATTAACATTTAAATAATAATACTTTAGCTCGTTAAAGCTAGCAGGATTTATTTTAACAATTGCTACTTTAATGAGCTTTTAAATACCACTGATATTTAGCATAAAAACAAGCTGAGCACTTTCACACATTTGAAATAATACTAAAATAACCAAAATATATAAAATCAAGTCGCTTTATAAAGCAATAAATAAAGCAAACTTTATACCAAAATGGTTATTTAATAATTATTTAACACTAAATCTTATGAAATATAATAGTATTTTGCCTTAAAAGATCATCTAAAAATGCATTATCTGAATACATTACTAACAAAAGACTTTGTATAACGAATTTTATTGATACTTGCATGACTATATAATCTAACAAACCACTCTATAGAACACATCATCATCGTTCTTGACGGGTTCTTATCTAACAATATGATCCGTTCACTTGTACTGCCAAATATTGTTAGTTTATACTTAGTGAATTCACATTGATTTCAGCACATATAACGTACTTATTCAAAAGATTATCTTTTTGAATACCAATAACCTATCAACAACAGCAGTTATAAAACTACTAATTATTAAAAACATATATAATTAGCGATCTTTTTAAAAAATGCCACCAATACGTATCACTATCTATCGCATTTCATATTTTTGCTTATTGGTTTTACATTTGAATTAATGCAAGCGTATATAAAATACCACTTAATCCAAATAATGCAGATAATAGTGCAACATTTCGTTTATACTGACGTCGTCTGTATTCTTCTTCTGCAGTGATTGAAATTACAATAGCTTTAGCTTGTCGTTTTTTCATTTTTTAGTTTCCTTTAAACAAAATGATCAATAATAAGCGCAAAAAATAAGAAAAAAAGATATATTAAAGAATAACGAAAAGAGTGACGGGCTGCCTTATCATTATTTAAACTTAATCCTTCGAGCGTTTGCTTCTCTAATAATACCTTAATAGCCATATAAATAAAACCAAGGTTTAAAAGAATGGCTGCTATAGTATAAATATAGGATGTATATCCAAAATAAACAGGGAGTAAGGAGACAATAGCTAAAATAATTGTATAAATAAGGATTTGCCAACGTGTGTGCCTTGCCCCTTTAACAACAGGCAACATTGGAATTCCAGCCTTACCATAATCTTTACAAGCATATAAAGCCAATGACCAAAAATGAGGAGGCGTCCATAGAAAAATAATTGAAAATAAAATCACTGGAAATAAATCTAATGTACCTGTAACGGATGTCCAACCAATCAATGGTGGAAATGCACCAGCAGCCCCGCCAATGACAATGTTTTGTGGGGTAGAGCGTTTTAGCCAAATCGTATAAATAACACTATAAAAAAAGATCGAAAATGCTAAAATAAAAGCTGTCAAAATATTTGTTGCTAAAAACATTAAAACAACTGATAAAACCGACACCCCTATTCCGTAAATTAATGCATCAGAGGGACGTAAACGCCCAGCAGGCAAAGGTCTTGTAATGGTTCTTTGCATGATTTGATCAATATCACGATCATACCACATATTAATTGCCCCAGCCCCACCAGAAGCCAAGCAAATACATAAAATACTAACCAAGGCAATAAAAGGATTAACATGCCCAGGTGCTAAAATAATACCTACGACCCCTGTAAAAACCACAAGGGAAATAACTCTGGGCTTTAACAATATAAACCAATCACGTAGATCACTGCCAACCAATGCAGGATCGAATCGAATTCTTTTTGAACCAACCACTTCGTCAGATATCGATTGACTCATAACATATCCTATTTTGATTTCGAGAATAAAGGAGATGGACGTTGCCATTCATAGGTTATGGCACCCTCTCCCCAATAATTATTGGGTAATTTTTCTTTACTTTTCACAGCCTGAATAACCACAATCATAAAAGCTAATAAGGACATTCCCATGAACACTGCCCCTAATAATATTGATTGGCTGCCCAACGAAAAAAAATCAACTGTAAATACAACACCGGCAAACGTTAAAGCAAGATGAATTTTGCCCAAAAGTTCGGAATATGGTTTGCCAAGAATTTTGCCCATCCAAAAATAAAATCCAGCAAAAACAGCGAACAATAAAGCATAGGAAATACAAGAATGGATCTGTCCCATTTGACTAACCAACCCCTTATAGGGCCAACCCATTCCTAAAATGATCATAAATCCGAATGACCAAAAAACTGGAGTAACAAGATAACGACCACCCCTCCGCAAAAGACTGACCGCATATAGAAGTAAACCTAGGGTTAATACATATACTGCACTTGCTAGGACGGCATGTATTTCATAAAATTGATTGAAGCTGTTCAGTGTGCCGTTAAAGAGTATTTTATTCCAAAACAAAAAAACACAGAGCGTGGTAAATGCCATTAAGCTTATAATAAATGACTTGTAACGAATAGTCTGACAAGAAAGGCTGGCGACAATATGAAAAATAATTCCAAATGCAGGGACAATTAAAATCGTTAACATAGGATATGTAAAAATCTTTACCGTATAGGCGATTTTAATTGCAAGATCACCACTGTTTGCCCAATAAATACGTGTCAAAGCTGCCAAGAACAACGAAGACATGGGAACCGTTAGTGCTGCTGCAATTCCTTGTCCCCATACAAATAATGGCAAATTAGTATATTCAACACCAGGCCCACGATTATTAATAATACTGATAAGCATGTTAATTGAAAAAATAAGCACAGACAACGCCCAGAAGACCAAACTCAATAGAGAAAACAAACTGACAGTGGGCTGAAAGAACGTAACAAAATTACAAGAAAAGCCAATTAACAGGCACGTCAACGCGATATAATTCAGTGATTTGAATGCCATGTCTTTTGCCGCAATTAAAATTGGGACAAACCATGCCCCAAATCCCATCATTAATGCAGGCTGTAAAACAAAAAAAATCATCATACGCGCATGGGTTTGCGGCAAATTCTGCATAAAAGCAGGATGAATCAAAGAATTAAAAGTTGAAATATAATAACTTATCTGAAAAAATAGTGCAGCAATACCACCACTTATTCCAGCGAATATAGCCAAAAGTAAGGCACCCATTCCAACTTTATAATGACTGTTCATGCGAGTTTCTGTCAAGTTCTTCATGGTTTCATAATGGTGTTAACCATATCATAAACTTTTTTTAATGTCTTCTAAACTATTTGCTATCTAGCAAGGCTAACTAATGTAAACAAACCAAAGGGTTGTACTGGCTGAGTTCTTGCTTTTCTGAGTTCTTCTGGAGGCAAAAGCGATTCAATTGAAAAATCAGGATGCCAACCCAAAGCTTTAGAAGCTGGGGCCATAATACGTTCAACGTAATAACGTATTCCTTTTTGGGCAATAAAGTGATTAACAAATAAAATATGTCCTCCTGGTCTTACAACCCGTTTTAACTCTGCAAACAATCGATCTGGATGTGGCACAACAGATGCAACAAACATACCAACTGCAATATCAAAATACCCATCTTCGAAACTGGTTGCTTCGGCATCCATTTCTAGTAAATTATCTACATTTACCAAATTTTGGCGTTCGACACGTTGCTTTGCCCTTTTCAACATATCTGTTGACAAATCAATTCCAGTAATTCTCTTGTCTTGGTTATAAGCAGGTAAGGCCAGTCCTGTTCCCACACCAACTTCTAAAACTTTTTTCCCGGGTAAACGATTAACTTCGGCAACTGCACAACGGCGTCCAAATGACGAGATACTTCCAAACACTGTATCATAAACCGTAGCCCATCGACGATAAGCTGTTTTAACAGCATCTGCGCTTAACGCAGTATGAGGCGAAGGAGGCACGTTATTGCTCCTGAGTAAATTGTGAATGACGATAATTTTTTGACAAAATCTTATTAACCAAAAACAAAGAAAAAACCAACGAGTTTTTTAAAGATGGATCTAACGAGATGAGTTTGTTCAATCATGTATCAATTTGACAAATGATTTTATTGCTGTCCTCTTTATTATTTATCGATTTGCAATTATATACTATAATCAATTCATAAAGTAAATAAATGATAATACCAGGACCGGATCTTCTTTATGTGGATATCTTCTCTTAATTGGCTTCTTGCTTTCATAAGTCTTATTTTATGGGTAGCGGATTTTTCTTATATCTTTCGTAAGGATATTTACAAATGGCTTGATAACAAATTTGGAAAAGATGATCCTATGCCCCCGACCCCTCATCAAAAAGATTCAGACTCTTAGTTTTTATGAAATATAATTTTTAATTTTATCCCAAATAATAGCTGCTGAATTTATTTTGTTAAAGCGATCTAATTCTTGCAATCCAGTTGGAGAAGTTACATTAATCTCAGTTAAATAATCGCCCAACACATCAATTCCAACAAATAATAATCCTTCTTTTTTTAAAGTCGGGCCAATAATATGGCAAATCTCCTTGTCACGTTCAGTCAATTCAACCTTTTGCGCAACACCCCCCACATGCATATTAGAGCGAAGATCCCCTTTTTGAGGTACGCGATTAATAGCACCGATAGGTTCGCCATCAATTAAAATAATTCGTTTATCACCTTGTTTAACCGCTGATTCATAACGTTGGATCATTAACGGTTCACGAGAGTAAGAGGACTGTAACTCTAACAAAGAATTAAGATTTTCGTCATCTTCACGAATACGAAACACCCCTATGCCGCCATTACCAAATAAAGGTTTAATTATAATATCTTTATATTGTGCCCTAAATTCTTTAATCGCAACAATATCACGTGAAATCAACGTTGGCGGCATAATTTGGGGCCATAAAGTTGCGAAAATTTTTTCAGGGGCATTACGCACAGATCGTGGATTATTCACTACGAATACTTTATTTGCCCCAACACCATGAATATGTTCTAAAATATGCGTTGCTGTAATATATCCCATATCGAACGGTGGATCCTGACGCATTAATAAAACGTCAAAATCATTTAAAAAAACAGTTTTCTCCGTACCAAAATGTGCATGGTCACCTTGAACTCGCTGCACAGATACGTTTCTTCCACGTGCTGTTACTTGACTTGAATGATGATCATTTTTTAAGCTTAATGTATCCACTGAATAAACAAATAATTCATATCCTCTGGCCTGCGCTTCTAACATTAAAGCAAAGGTTGAATCACCGTTAATATTCACAGTTTCCAAAGGATCCATCTGTACAGCAATTTTTAACATGATTTTATATTCTTTCTTTGATTATTTATTTTGTGAAGGATAAGAAATTTCAAGAATTTCTAAGAATTTTTCACCTGTTGGACTTTGAAATCTAACTTCGTCACCAACTTTTGCATTCATTAATGCTTTGGCAATTGGGGATATTAGACTGATTTGTCCATGTTCCATTATAGCCTCGTCAACTCCAACGATCGTTACCTCGTGTTCTATATCTTCTTCAGTAATATATTTAACGGTGGCACCGAAATAAACTTTGTCCCGACACGATTGATCTTGTGGATTAACAATCACCGCATTTTCTAATCTTTTTGACAAAAAACGAACACGGCGATCAATTTCCCGCAATCGTCTTTTACCATAAATATAATCTCCATTTTCAGACCGATCGCCATTCCCAGCAGCCCAGGAAACAATTTCGACAATCTTGGGTCGTTCTTGATATAGAAGTTCGTTAAGCTCTTTTTTTAAACGGGCATGACCTTGAGGTGTAATATGAGGTGGGGTTACAGAAACCATCAATCTTAAACCCCCGTAAAGGAATAAAAAATATCCCCTCGTAATTCTTGATCAGGCTTTAAAATAGTCAGTCCTCGATCTGAAATTTCAGGCATATTAATTCCATTATTCATGTTACTTGCCGGCTCGAGCGTGAAATAAGGTTGATTTTCAGGCGTAAATACGACCAAATGCTTAAAAATTTGACTGCAAGTCATGGTTAAATAAGCATGGCTATATTTCCAACGAATAAATGCAAATCGATCCCATCCTGCATAACAATTATCTAGTACGGTGTCTTTTTTCAAAACTTGCATTTTCTCAAAAGACCAATTCCCTTCAATTGACATGCGCCCTTGGGGCAAGCCATCTGTTCCATTATTCCAAACACTTCTTGCTGTAAATCCAACTTCAACCTGATCGCGTCTTGGGAAATAAGGATGAAACCCTAAACCCACGGGTTGTTTTTCATGGTCTGTATTCTTAAAAGATAAATGAACAGCCAATCCGTTCTCACTCAACGCATAAACAATTTTTGCAAAATAAGAAAAAGGCCATTGTCCACTAAATTCCCCATTTGGCTCGTGGGTTAACGATAATGTCACGGTTTTTTCTGTTAATGCTTCTAGGGACCATTCCCTTTGCCAGGCGTTTCCATGAATAGAGTCTTTGCCATTCGCTGCATTTAAGTCCAATTGATACGAGCGATTTTCAAACTGAAACTGTCCATTTGCAATACGATTAGAATAAGGCAACAAAGGATAGGCAGCGATAATCTGTTTTGAGCGTGAGGCCAAATGTGAGTTAACAATTGGATAGAAAACCGGAATATCTCGCCTTAACCAATA
This sequence comes from Commensalibacter oyaizuii, assembly GCF_029953265.1. Lineage (NCBI taxonomy): Bacteria > Pseudomonadati > Pseudomonadota > Alphaproteobacteria > Acetobacterales > Acetobacteraceae > Commensalibacter > Commensalibacter oyaizuii. Next base: position 268,532 of record NZ_JASBAO010000001.1, on the reverse strand, counting down.
GGCAATTGACCCACCCAAAGCAGGATATATACCAACACGATTATCACCCGATTTAATTTCTAACATAATTGATCTTAGCCTTTCTTCACGGTTCGAGTTCTTCTACGTGGAGAGGGTTTATACCCGCCACCCCCTGGCCCCAAGGGCTTTGGAACAAAAGAGGTCTCTTTCTTTTTTGCCACATAATGCAAGGAAACAGATGATTTTAATTGATGATCCAGCCCCAGATCCATATCTTCTAGCCTTTTAATCTCGTCTCGTATATGTGCTGCTTCCTCAAATTCTAAATTTGCAGCCGCAGCATGCATGCGCTTTTCTAATTCAGCAACGGTGTGTTGTAAATCTTTTCCTACAAATGTATTTGCATGCTTTGATTGGATTGGCGAAACGGTTACATAATCTTGTTCGTATACAGAGGCCATTGCTTCCCCAATTTTTTTTCTTACGGAAGCTGGAGTAATATTATGCTGTTTATTCCACAAGGTTTGTTTTTCCCGTCTCCTGGCTGTTTCATCAATGGCATATTTTAAACTGTCGGTCATTTTATCCGCATATAATAAAACACGTCCATCGACATTTCGTGCCGCCCGTCCAATTGTTTGCACTAATGACGTACGAGATCGCAAGAATCCCTCTTTATCGGCATCTAAGATAGCGACCAACTGACATTCTGGAATGTCTAACCCTTCGCGTAACAAATTAATACCAACCAAAACATCAAAAACACCAAGACGTAAATCGCGAATAATTTCAATCCGCTCTAGCGTATCAATATCAGAGTGTAAATAGCGAACCTTAATCCCTGATTCAGTCATATAATCAGTTAATTTCTCAGACATTTTTTTGGTCAACGTTGTTACCAAAACACGTCCACCTTGTTGAATAACCTTACGTGATTCAGCCAATAAATCATCAACCTGCAACTCTACAGGACGAACGTCTGTAATAGGGTCGGTAAGCCCTGTTGGACGGATAACTTGTTCGACAAAAACACCTGCGCTTTGTTCAAGTTCCCACGGCCCTGGTGTGGCACTGACAAAAATACTTTGAGGTCGATACGAATCCCACTCGGCGAAATTTAACGGCCGGTTATCCATACAAGAAGGTAAGCGAAATCCAAAGTCAGACAATGTCTTCTTGCGTGCATAGTCCCCACGCTCCATACCCCCGATCTGTGGAACACTAACGTGGCTTTCATCAACAATTAATAACGCATCTTCTGGCAAATATTCAAACAAAGTTGGAGGGGGTTCCCCGGGATTGCGCCCCGTTAAATAACGAGAATAGTTTTCAATCCCCTTACACAGTCCCGTTGTTTCAATCATTTCCAAATCAAATGTCGTGCGTTGTTGTAAACGCTCAGCTTCTAACAACTTACCCTCGGCAACAAATTGATCCAACCGTAGCTTTAATTCAGATTTGATGGTTTTCATTGCTTGGGTTAACGTGGGACGTGGTGTCACAAAATGACTGTTGGCATAAACAGCAATATGTTGCAAGCTGCCTGTTTTTACCCCAGTTAGGGGGTCAAATTCATCTATTTCTTCAACTTCGTCACCAAATAGATGCACACGCCACGCACGGTCTGCATTTTGCACGGGGAAAATATCAATAGTTTCCCCCCTTACCCGAAAAGTTCCCCGTTGAAAGGCCGCATCGTTACGACGATATTGTTGTTCTACCAATCCCTTTATCAGTGTATCACGATCGATTTCGCCACCAACCTCAACACGTACCACCATTTGGGAATATGATTCAGGTGATCCAATACCGTAAATGCATGAAACAGACCCAACAATTACTACATCATTACGTTCTAACAAAGCCTGAGTAGCAGCATGTCGCATTCGATCGATTTGCTCGTTAATTTGGCTATCTTTTTCAATATAAGTATCTGAACGTGGAATATAGGCTTCGGGCTGATAATAATCATAATAACTGACAAAATATTCAACAGCATTCTCAGGAAAGAATTCTTTCATCTCTCCATAAAGCTGAGCTGCTAATGTCTTATTGGGGGCCAAAATCAAGGTTGGTTTTTGTACAGCTTCAATGACCTTGGCCATGGTAAAGGTTTTACCCGATCCCGTCACCCCCAACAAAACCTGATTGCGATCCCCTGCCTTAATGCCCTCGGTTAATGCAGCTATCGCAGAAGGTTGATCGCCAGCAGGCTCAAAATCAGATACAACTTTGAATTGATTAATTTTTGGTTTTGCAGGAATTTTCTCAGGGTGAAAAATAACTTGATAGTCTCTATTTTTATGCTTTTTCATAAAGCCATTTCCCATTACCTATCAAAACGTAACCTTCAAGACAAAATAATAGCAAATATATAAAGAGATTTCTATCAATTTAACATTGCATTACTGAACAAATCAATGCTGTCAAATACAAAACGACAAGCATCTATCTAGGCGCTATAACATAATTTTCAGTATAAAAAATTAGTTAAATACCCTCTTTTTCTACTACCTGTGGTATTATAATTAAAACTAGCAAGTCTCGCCGTTACTTCTGTGCCTAGTTTTAGTAATAGTAAAACGCCATAACACCATCAGAGAATTGATTTTTTTTGAGATCAAGTTTGTTCTCTCCATATATTCTTAATGTTCGTGACATAATATATGATTGTAGTGCTGCAAAAGATTACGCCGTCTAAGCAACTAATTTAATCAATATATCCGAAGACAATATTGTTTATTAAATCGGCAGACACTAATAATTATTTACTACCTAGTGGACTAGTTATGAACGCTACAGTTGATTAAAGAGCTATATCTATAGCATACACTAAAAGTTATAGTAACCATGTACTTACATATCTATTATCGTCACTCATTTATTTAAAATGAGGATTCTCTTTCTTTTATCGTTTATGTTTAATATAATTTATCTGTAAGTGTCGAAATAAAATAATATAATTAACATCTCAACCTTTTACCAGGATTACCATGTTGTCGTTTGATCATATTACCCGCAGTCAAAAAAATAGCTCTGGCATCGACCAAGATCATCAAGACCATTTACCATCTTGGGATTTGTCAGATTTATATTCATCTCCTGATTGTCCTCAATTACAAAGTGATCTGGACAAAGCTCAAAATCTGGCCTCACAATTCATCAAAACATGGCAGGGCAACTTACAGACAGCTTCAAGTCAGCAAATTGCCAAAGCTATTCACGATTACGAAGCAATCAGTGAATTACTGGGGCGCATCGGGTCCTATGCACAATTAATCTTTACCACTGATTCTACGGATCAAAAAAACACACAATTCTATCAACATATCAGTGAGAAAACCACTGATATTAGCACAAAAATTTTATTTTTCTCGCTCGAATTAAACCGTATAGACGAAGATACGCTTAATGAAAAATTAAATGACCCGGCTCTGCAAGTTTGGAAACCATTTTTGGATAGTATCCGATTATTCCGCCCCTACCAACTGAATGATGATCTTGAAAAACTGCTGCATGAAAAAGCAGTGACAGGGCGTAATACTTGGTCAAGACTATATGATGAAACCTTGGCAGCAATGAAAATTACAGTCGATGGAGAAAAAGTCAGCCTAGGTGAAGCATTAAATAAATTGTCATCTGCCGACCCTGTAACGCGTCAGAATGCTGCGACAGGGTTAAGCAGCAGTTTTACTAAAAATCTACGCTTGTTTTCATTAATTACAAACACATTGGCCAAAGACAAACAAATTACCGATCAATGGCGACAGTTCCCAAGGGTGGATTCCGAACGCAATTGCGACAATATGATCGAAGATCAAGTCGTTGATGCCTTGGTTAATGCCGTTACCAATGATTATCAACGTCTTTCCCATCGTTATTACTTGCTTAAAGCAAAATGGTTGGGATTAAAAAAATTACAACACTGGGATCGTAACGCCCCTTTGCCTGATGACAGCGATCAAAACATCCCTTGGGAACAAGCCAAAGATATCGTATATTCTGCTTATCAAGAGTTTGATCCACGTATGGGTGAAATGATCAAAATATTCCTGGACAAACCTTGGATTGATGCCACATTACGACCTGGCAAAGCATCGGGGGCATTTGCACATCCAACAGTCCCTTCGGTCCATCCTTATATATTGTTAAACTATCACGGTCGAAATCGCGATGTAATGACTCTGGCTCATGAATTGGGGCACGGCATACATCAATTATTAGCAGCAAAACAAGGGTATATTTTAGGCAATACCCCCCTAACATTGGCTGAAACCGCTAGTGTTTTTGGTGAAATGTTAACCTTTCAAAGTCTGTTACGAACGCAAAAAACCAAAGAACAACGCCGTATCATGCTAAGCCGTAAGGTCGAAGACATGCTAAATACCGTTGTCCGCCAAATTGCTTTTTACCAGTTTGAACGCAAAGTGCATGAGGCACGTAAGGAAAATGAACTGCTTCCAGAACAAATTGGGCAATTTTGGATGCAAACCCAGCAAGAAAGCTTAGGTCCAGCATTCGAATTTACCCAAGATTATGCCACCTATTGGACATATATTCCCCATTTCATTCATTCACCGTTTTATGTCTATGCCTATGCTTTTGGGGATTGCTTGGTAAATGCTTTGTATAAGGTTTATCAAGATGGTCATCCTAATTTTCAAGATAAATATATCAAGCTATTAGAAGCAGGCGGCACAAAAAAGCATCAAGATTTACTGGCTCCTTTTGGATTGAATGCATCCGACCCTCAATTTTGGCGTAAAGGTTTGGATGTTATCTCTCATTTTATTGATGAATTGGAACAAGCATAATCATGGAAAAAGACGATAATCTTGATAAAACCAGCCTGTTTGGCGGAATGAGACGAATGATTAAATCGACCACAGCCGTCGGGGGAATAGCAGCACGCTTAGCAGGTGAAAAAATGGGAATACCCATTAATAAATCCGCCCATGCGGAAGAATTGAAAAGCATATTGGGTGGGCTAAAAGGCCCTATGATGAAAGTTGCTCAATTAATCAGTACTATTCCAAATGTTCTGCCTGATGAATATGCTAAAGAATTGGCGCAATTACAATCCAACGCACCACCGATGGGATGGTCATTTGTTCGTCGTCGCATGAAATCAGAGCTGGGACCTAATTGGGAGAGCCGTTTTAAAAATTTTTCCCACGAGGCCGCAGCGGCAGCAAGCCTTGGACAGGTTCATCGTGCAGCTTTGCATGATGGACGTGAAGTTGCCTGTAAATTGCAATACCCTGACATGGCCAGCACAGTGGAATCTGATCTTAAACAACTGCGTTTACTAATTACCGTTTACCATCGTTTAGACAATGCGATTAAACAAGATGAAGTCTACAAAGAACTAGTAACCCGTCTACAAGAAGAGTTGGACTATGAACGTGAAGCCGCGAATTTGCGTCTTTTTTCCTTAATGCTTCAAGATAGCAGCCGCACTATTGTTCCTGATTTAATCGAAGATTTATCAACCAAGCGTCTTTTAACCATGGAATGGGTGGAAGGGAAAAGCCTGCAACATATGATTAATTCAGGCTTGGACCAGGCACGAAAAAACGATATTGCACGCTCTTTATTCTTTTCTTGGTACATCCCTTTTTATCATTATGGGGTAATTCATGGCGATCCCCACATGGGGAATTTCCTAATTAATCCAGATAATCGTCTGTGCTTGCTGGATTTTGGTTCAATTCGTATTTTCCAAGGTAAATTCGTGCAAGGTGTTATTGATTTATGCAAAGCTATCGAAACCCACGATGATGAATTAGCCCACCATGCCTATACCTCCTGGGGGTTTAAAGATATTTCAAAAGAAACCATGGAAATCTTAAACGAATGGGCACGGTTTTTGTATGCCCCCCTTACCCAAGATAAAGAACGTTTAATCCAAGATGATAGTGATCCTGATCTTGGACGAAAAATTGCAGCCAAAGTCCATAAAGGTTTGCAAAAAGCAGGGGGCGTAACCCCACCAAGAGAATTCGTCTTGGTTGATCGTTCTGCCATTGGGTTGGGCAGTTTATTTACACGATTAAATGCTAAATTAAATTGGCATCATATGTTCCAAGAAATGATCGCTAATTTTAATCAAGAAACTATGGATCGAGCACAAAAACAAGCACTTGAAACAGCCAGAGTCCCACCCCCATTAGAATAAAATAAATCGTATTATTTATTTTTAATCAGCCCTTCATTATTCTTTATGATATGAAGGGTTTTTATTATCAAAACTTATAATTTGTAACAACCATCTATGGCATCGTTCCCTTTTAGGTATGACATTAACGGACTAAGAGCCATTGCTGTCATTGCCGTTCTCATTTTTCACTATAATCATGCTTGGTTACAAGGGGGATTTACTGGGGTCGATATTTTCTTTGTAATTTCTGGTTATCTTATTACTACAATTATTTTAAAACAATCAAAAAAGAGCACTTTTTCCTTAATCCGTTTTTACAAATCCCGTATCAAACGTATTGTTCCTGCATTATTAATGGTTTGCATTATATTAATAATTGTAGGATATGCATTGTTTGAACCAATGACTTATAAACCTATTGGGCAATACAGTTATAGCAGTTTATTATTCGTTTCGAATTTCGTATATTATACAAAATCTGGATATTTTGATGCCAGCTCCGATGATAATTTCCTGCTGCACACATGGTCTCTTTCTGTAGAATGGCAGTTTTATCTGATCTATCCTATTATTTTGTTATTATTTTACAAAATTTTTCATAAAAATACAGTCAAGCTTATCTTAATTCTTATAACTATCACTAGTTTTTCTTTAAATATCTACTTTGCTACCTTTAATTCCAATTTTGCCTTTTATATGCTTCCTACTCGTATTTGGGAGTTGCTGATAGGGGCATTGGCCTTTTTATATCCTATAGCGCTAACATATTATTATAAAAAAATAGTTGCATTGCTGGGAATAGCAATAATCATTATTTCGCTCCTTATTATTCCTGCCACTGCTCCTTGGTCCAGTTATTTCATTATTCTGCCAGTTGCTGGGGCTTATTTACTGATCATCAGCAAACCTGATAAAATATTTCTTTCTAATTTTATATTTCAACTGATTGGCAAGTTGTCTTATTCAATCTATTTAGTCCACTGGCCAATTATCGTTTTTTTTAGAACTATACAAGTTAATCTGAATATTTATAGTTATATCTTATTAACGTCGATATTTTCCAGTTTACTATACGTTTTGATAGAACGAAAAAGAAATTACAGTTATATATTTATATTATCTTACTTAACTACAATTCTTACTGGACTTTATATTTCGATTAACGGGATAAGTGCTAGAATACAAGATGAAAAATACAAACTTGATGCAACTCAGTTTCATCAACAATATTACGGTGGGAAAAATATTCCTTCCTTATCAATGGTAACATCATTCAACAAACAAGCTAATCCCCAACCTGAATTCATCTTAACAGGGGACAGCCATGCGCGCCAATATGGAAATTATTTCCTAAATCAAAAGATTAATTTTATTGGATTATTTGCAGATGGTTGTCTGGCTTTTCATGATTTTTATATTAATATTTTGACACAAAATAAATACCTCAAAGCCTGTATAAAACAATATGATAATTTACAAAAGACATTAAGAAAAAATCCAAACAGTGATATAATCATGGTTCAAAGGTGGGATTTATATGAATTTTATCCCATTCATCACATCGCAAACCAACCAAATACATCAGATTTATTCAAAGCCTTAAAGCAAGAAATTGAACAATTAATAAAAGAAGGTGGAAATCAGCGCCATTATTTTATCATTGGCAGAACCTTTGACAGTAATTACAGCAGCTTCAAATGTAATGCAAAAAAACAGTTGTTCTTTTATAAATATATTAATCCCTTACCCTGCCAAACAACCATTCCTAAATCTGCAATATATATCAATGATCTTTTGAAAAAAATTACTAGCGACATTCCTAATGTGTATTTTATTGATCCCAACGATGCTATATGCAGCCAAGATACATGCAAAATTGTTGATAATCGTAATAACCCTATTTTATCAAACGAAGATCATCTGTCGATTTTTGGCGCAGACATCGTTGGGTCATATATTTGGCATAAAATCACCACAATAAAGAAACATGATCGAAACATAAAAGATCACAAATAATCATTATCGTTAAATATTGTTATTAAACGTTGAGGAGAAGAACGATGAAAAAAATTTCTACTATTTTTTTAGTTTCCTTTGCATTTGCATCTGCAGCTTATGCTGGGGACCCTGGTCGTGCTGTCCAAGAAATCTCTAAACAAAGGGATATCGCAGATTATAACTGTAAAAATAATTTACCAAACCGTTATGCCGCAGAGGGTTTTTGTAGAAAAAGAGATGCCTTACAAACCAAATTAGATAGAATGGGCCAAAATCAATCCTCAAACGATTCTTATCATAATCAACGTTATGATCGTGATCATGACCGTGATCGTGATCGTGATCGTTATAATAATCGTTCACATGATAATAAAAAACGTTATAATCGTAACAACAATCGTCATCATCACAGTCATCACAACAATCATAATAATCGTTATGATCGCCGTTAATAATAAATTATAAAACAAAAGCCAATATTACTATTGGCTTTTGTTTATTCATAATTTAAAAAATTGGTTTGAGGGCCTTATAAGTAGCCTTGAATTTTAGATATTTTTCTTGATACTTATCTCTCATTTCAGCATGAGGATGATAAGATGCCTCAACAGGCGGTTCTGGCAGAAGATCACCAATAGTAACATTAGGATTACAACTTAACATTGCCAAGCGTGCAGCCCCTAATGCGGGGCCGACGTCGCCACCTTGACGATAATCCAAGACTTGTCCTGTAATATCGGCTAACAACTGACGCCAAAAGGCACTTCTTGCACCTCCACCAATCAAACTAATGTGATCTGGTTTTAATCCTGTTGCGTGTAAAACCTCCATACCTTCAGCTAATCCAAAACTGACACCTTCGACAACCGCACGTGCCAAATCTTGTCGATCATGCTTGTGCGTAAGGCCAACAAATACACCCGTTGCCTGAGGATTGTTATGAGGGGTACGTTCACCAGAAAGATAAGGTAAGAAAATCAATGACGAAGGATCTTTTGCGGTACTTTCAGCTGCTTTTAATAGCTCTGGAACAGAAGCAATTCCCGTCATTTTAGCAACCCAATCCAAACAAGAAGCTGCGCTCAACATTACTGACATTAAATGCCACGTATTGGGCAGAGCATGACAAAAACTATGCACGGCTTGTTCAGGGTTACACAAAAATCCATCTGCAGCTACAAAATATACCCCAGACGTCCCAAGCGATAACATGGCTTGACCTTTACGGTAAATTCCAACACCAATAGCGCCCGCTGCATTATCACCCCCACCTGCAGTAATTGTTACTGTATTCGACAGTCCCCAACGTTCCGCCAGTGCGGATTTAATAGTTCCTGTTGATTGATTGCCTTCAAACAACTGTGGCATATGATCTGTTGTCAATCCACATGCATTTAATAATGGCTCACTCCATACACGTTTACCCACGTCTAGCCACATTGTACCTGCAGCATCAGACATATCTGATGCAAAAACGCCATTCATTAACCAGCGTAAATAATCTTTAGGTAATAAAACTTTGTCAATTTGTCGGTAAATTTCTGGTTCATGTTTACGCACCCAGCAAATTTTTGGGGCTGTAAATCCTGGCATCATTAAATTACCAGTGATTTGACGTGAATCTGGGACCGCCTTTTCTAAATCAATGCACTCTTGATAACTACGCCCATCATTCCATAAAATAGCAGGGCGCAATATTTTACCGCTCTTATCCAACAAAACAGCGCCGTGCATTTGACCTGTCAAGCCGATTGCCTTCACATCTTTTAAAGGATGTTGCTGTCCCAAAGACAACATAACTTTATCAGCAGCCTCCCACCAATGATTGGGGTCTTGCTCTGACCACAAGGGATGCAAGCGGGACACTGTTAATTTTTCAGTATGGCTTGCCAATATATTATGCTGATCATCTAATATAATCCCTTTAATACCAGATGTGCCTATATCAATACCTATATACATTACGCTCTCCTATACTGAAATATAATACGAATCAAATTCGTATAATTTGATACTATATCTATTTTGTTAAATATAAAAATCATTACAATTATTTCTCTTTAATAGACAAACTTTTTTAAAAATCTACCGCATCGACTTTAACATCACGCAGGAATCATGGAACCCCTTATCACAACTTTGCTGTAATAATGATTTAGCAAGATCTAAGTCTTTTGGGATTTGATGGCCGTTATGATACAAATTTGCCAATAAATACATGGCTTTGGCATTACCTTGTTTAACAGCTTGCTCAAAATACTCCTTAGCTTTGATAACATTAACGGCAGTACCCTGCCCATTCAAATACAAAGTTCCCAATATTAAATCAGCATCGGTAGACCCCTGATATGCTGCTTTTTCAAATAAACTTGCAGCTTTACTGTAATCTTTATTTGTTCCTATCCCTTGGTAATACATCATTCCCAAACGATACAATAAATCAGTGTTATTGCTATTTATTCCTCGTTGGTAGATTTCAAAAGCTTTCTTGTCATCTTGAGGGGTGCCAAGACCTTGCTCATACATCTGCCCTAATGCTAAAAGTGCATCCATATTTCCTTTATTGGCAGCTTGCTCGTATAAAGCCAATGCTTTAGCGTAATCTTGGGCAATATCTTGACCATCTCTGTATAAATTTGCCAACGCCAGTTCTGACTCTACATCACCACTTTCAACACCTTTTTCATACCATTGAACAGCCTTGGCGTAATCTTTTTCGACACCAAGCCCTCTTTGATATAATTTGCCAAGTGCGTAATAAGCATTGGCAGAATGCTGTGCAGCAGCCTTCTCGTACCATTCTTTGGCTTTTACATAATCTATAGGAACATCTTTATCCTGCTCACCTTTTTCATAAATCTGGGCAACCTTTAATTGCGCAGCAACATTCCCATCTTGCCCAGCACGTTTAAATAAATCAAAGGCTTTGCGAAAATCTTCATTGACACCACGTCCTTGCAAAAACATCATGCCCAGTGCATAGGTTGCCCTGTTATCGCCATCACGCGAGGCTTTTTCATACCAATAAAGTGCTTTTGGGTAATCTTGAGGTACATTATTGCCATCATCATATAAATGAGCCAGGGTATATTGTGCCTGAACGTTATTTTTTTTCGCAGCACTCTTTAATAATTCAAAAGCAGTATTGTAATTGACATCGACACCTAGACCTTCTTTATACATTCTAGCCAATTGATATTGTGCGGATGCATTCGTTTTTGCTGCTCTTTCATACCAATAAATTGCTTTTGAATAATCCTGTTCAGTACCATCACCTTTTTCATACATAAGTCCTAAATAGAACTGTGCTTTTCGATCCCCCTTATATGCTGCTCGTTCAAAATAACTAAACGCTTGTTGATCGTTTTTAGGGACATCTTTACCTTTAAAATATAATTTACCAAGATAGGCCATAGCCTTGGTATTACCTTGTTCAGCCGCTTGTTTTAAAAAATCCAATCCTTTTTGAATATCCCTGCGTCCATTAAAACCTTCGTAATATTCTATTCCTGCAGCATATTTTCCATCAATATCGCCTGATTTTGCAGACTGTTCATACCATTTAACGGCCTGAGCAGGGTCAGCTGCAACCCCTTTGGCATATTTATACATATTTCCCAAGGCGTATTGTGCCTTGGTATATCCTTGTTTGGCCGATTTTTGATAAAATTCAAAAGCTTTGCGATGATCTTGTTCTGCCCCACGCCCCTTTTCGTACATAACCCCCAACATATATTGAGCTTCGTCATTGCCAGCATTTGCAGATTGTTCTAAATATTCACGCGCTTTTTTAAAATCTTGGGATGTACCATCGCCTTGCATGTAAATATTAGCCCTATTAAACTGTGCTTCGATAAATCCAGTTCGAATAGTTTTATAAAAACAAATACATAAAATAATAAAAATAACAGAACAAGCCGTGGCGACTTTTCCAACAAGTGCTATTTTCGATCTGGACATAGGCATAGTAAAACAACTAACTTTTATAACTTACGAAGACAATATTTTTTTTAAATTAATACTTAAAAATATAATAAACTAGTTTAACAGGATTATCATTGTTTTTTAGGAAAAATTAGCTTTTATGATAACTTTTTTCTATTAAAGCCATCCCTTTTGCATGATCATGCGGCACGCCCTGTCCTTCTAGATACATTTTGCCTAAAATAAAGCTGGATTTTAAATGTCCTTGGGCCTCTGCCTTGGAAAAATAATCGACTGCTGCATTAAAATCCTGTGCGATCCCGTCCCCTTTATAATACATGACCCCAAGATTAAACTGAGCAAGCATATATCCTTGATCAGCAGATTTTTTAAACCAATAATAGGCTTTGTCTAAATCAATTTTAACAATTTGCCCAGTCAGATATATATACCCCAAATTATATTGTGCCTGCATATCATTTTGGGAGGCTGCTTTTTCATACCAATATATAGACTGTTGATAATCCTTGGAAACACCTTCGCCTTCTGCGTACATAGAGGCAATCAAATTTTGCGCCTGTACATGCCCCTGTTTGGCAGCTTTTTCATAAAAATAAGAGGCTCTTTTGTGATTCTTAGGGGTTCCCTGACCATTATAATAGACATTTCCCATGAAATATTGCGCATTCATTTCGCCCTGACAGGCAGCTTTTTCAAAATACCCCCTAGCTTTGGCACGATCTTGTTCACCACCTTCTCCATTCCACAACATTAATGCCAGATTATATTCACCCTGCATGTTTCCTTGACGTGCTGACAACTCAAAATATTCACGTGCTTTTTCAAGATCTCTTTCAACCCCTTTAGCGTCGATATACATATAAGCTAAACTATTTTGAGCCTGAGGAACGCCTTTATAGGCAGCTTGTTCTAAATAAACACGTGCCTTTGTATAATCTTTGGAAACACCAACCCCCTCGTAATACATCATTCCTAGATTAAGCAGGGCATCTACCTCTCCTTGACGTGCTGATAATTCGAAATATTCGCGCGCTTTGTCATAATCTTGTGTAACAAGATTACCCATGATATAAATCCTGCCTAATGCAAATAACGCTTTGGCATTTCCTTTTTTTGCAGCTTCTTCAAAATAACTTAATGCCTTTTGATCATCATAAGGAACCCCTAATCCTTCATAATATGTAATGGCTAGGTATAAAATTGCTTGCACATGGCCGTTGGCTGCCGCTTTTTCAAAAAACTCACGTGCCTTAACATAGTTTTGAGGCACACTGTCCCCGCGAAAATACATCAATCCTTTTTCCATTGGACTACTGACATCCAAGGTTACAGATTCTGCATCCTCTTCATACTTGTGATCACGAGTTGTATTGATTTGACGTCGCAAAAAGAATTTTTTATATATAACAAACGTAATACCAATGATGCATATGGCAATCAATATAATCAATATAGTTTGATACATATGAATCCTATTAATTTAAACGTAACGTGATCATAAATAAAAATAATCGCTGTACAAAAGATAATCAATATCAAATGATTGCAAGATTTTTATAATAGTTATTTTAATCTAAATTTGCATAGGTTTCACATGCAGGCTTGTTATTTTGTTGACAAGCCTTGGTTAACCAGAGTTTTGCCTTTTTTATATTCTTTACAACGCCTTGCCCACTAAAATAACACATTCCAACTAAGTACTGGGCCTCAGGCACATTCTGCTTTGCTGCCTTAAGATACCATTTAAAAGCAGTCTTATGATCCTTTTTTATCCCGTTTCCTTTGTCATATGAAATACCGATAAATAGATTGGCATTTTTATTATTTTGCTGTGCTGCTTTTTTAAACCATTCGAAGGCTTTTTTATAATCTACGGCCCTACCCTCACCGTCATAATACATGCGACCAAGATAATATTGGGCATCACTATTATTGGATGCTGCGGCTTTTTCAAAATATAGATAAGCTTTTGAATAACTTTTAACCACGCGTAAACCTTTATAGTAAATAAGACCCATAAAGAAATTGGCTTGTGGCTCACCTTGTGCTGCTGCTTTTTCAAAAAATTTTCTGGATTGTATCGCATCCCTAGCAACGCCAATACCCCCACCGTAAATTATTCCCAAATTTGTTTGAGCTTTGGCATTTCCGCCAGCTGCTGATTTTTCCAACCATTCAATCGCTTTGGCCAGATCTTGATTAACCCCTTGACCGTCTTTATATCTAATTGCCAAATAAAATTGTGCCTGATGATTACCTTGGGCTGCTTTTTTTTGTAGCTGGGCCAAAGGTAACGAGGAAAGATTTGTCTTACTTACATGCTGTTGGGAGTGAGATAATGGAAAAGCCATCGTGTAAGAAGGTATAAATAAAGTATTACCAAACATCGTTGCCAAAACCAGCAACAAACGATCCCTATTTAACCATTTCATAAAACATCTCTATACAACATTTAAGATACACTGTACTTTACAATACATGTTTTCAACGTCAATGAATATGAATTATCTAACATTAAAACAATTTCCAATTATTGCAATTTAAATAAAAGAAACTGTATAGCTTGATCTTGATGATCTTCAATTAAAGGAATTTATTGTGGAACCTTCTTATATTATTGAAAATATTACTTTAGAGGAATGCTTGCCCTTACGACGTGATGTATTATGGCCCCTACTACATACCCAAGATTGTATAGAGGCAGGCGATGAAGATGCAACACATTATGGTTATTGTGTGGATAATAAAATTATCAGTTGTTTATCTGTTTTCTTTCGTACCCCAGAACGTTATCAAATCAGAAAATTTGCAACGCATGCATATTATCAAAATAAAGGCATAGGAAGTATCTTATTCACGCACGTACTAAAAACATTAAAACAACAACAAGTACAAACCGTCTATCTTAACGCACGGTTCACAGCTGTAAGATTTTATGAAAAATTTAATTTTAAACGATTTGATCAAGAATTTACAAAAAATAATGTCCTCTTTGTGCCAATGGAATTCGATCTAAGAGCATTATCCCTATAGCAAAAAAACAATAACTATATATTTAAGATTTCAATTTATCAGTTAATGGTAATCCAATAGCTCTTTTTGTTGATGATCAAGTAATTCATCTTTTTTTTGTTTAAAAGCCAAAAAAGCTTTCTTTTTTTGTTCATCTACTTCTTTAGAAAAACGATCTGCCTGATCGTTTAAGACATGCACTGTATCTTTAAACCGTTGTTTGACGCTGGTTGTATTTTTTTGGTTGTTGGTTTGAATATAAAAACCAACCCCTATACTTGCAACAATTGCCAAAACTAGGATAATAATTTTTTGTACCATTGTACACCGTTATTTATTGTCAACACAGATTTAGATTTTATATAAACAAAAATACTGAAACTTCAATAATATTCGATCATTACTTTTATTTAAATATCATTTTAGTAATGAAATTAAAAGCGTTTTCATACGTATTTAGGCCAATAGCTTAATATCATTAATGCTCTTACAAATAGTTCATAACGATATAAATATATACTGTGTATAAATAAACATAGGCCAACAATTTATTAAAAATTTATGTATGAAAATTATTGAAAACTAAATACTGCTCTGATAATGAGAACGATTATCATCTTCATTATCATTACAAATTTACTGAAATCCATGCCTAATATATATCGTTCCCTTCTTTTGCTCTCTTCAAGCTGTATTTTATTTTTATCACCCGCCCTTACCAAAGCCCAAGAAACGACTCAAAACACGGACTCATCTAGTAAGGACGAACAAATTGTTGTTAAAGGCAGCAAGAATCCCCTAATTGTTAAATCCTCTTCGACAGCAACGAAAAGCTCTACTCCTCTTATCGATACGCCTGAATCTGTTTCAGTCGTAACAGCAGCACAAATGCAAATGCAAAATGCCCAAACACTGGGACAAGCATTACGATATACCAGTGGTGTCTCTGTTGAGCAACGCGGTGCCAATAGCCGATATGATTTAGGAACAATTCGGGGCTTTTCTATCTCAGGCAGTCAGTATCTGGACGGTTTGCTGATGTTTAAGGGACAATATTATGCTGACCAGCAAATAGATCCCTATTTATTACAACAAATTGATGTTCTTAAAGGCCCTTCTTCGGTTGTGTATGGTCAAAGCAGCCCTGGCGGGATTGTGGCATTAACCAGCAAATTCGCAAATGGCTCTCGTTATCGATATGTATCGCTAGAAGGGGGAAATTATAATTATGTTCGAGGAACTTTCGATTTAGGAGATAAAGTTGGTAATTTAGATAACCTATCTTGGCGTATTGTCGGAACAGGGTTTCGTCAAGATGGAAGGGATTGGTATACAAAGGCAGAACGTTATGCAATTCAACCCTCTCTTTACTGGGAACCAACAGACGATATTACCTTAACAGTTTATGGACGATATCAGGCTGATCCAAGCGATACTTCATACCAAACATTTCCTGTTTATGGCACTATTTTGCCTGGTCCTTATCATTTCCCTTCTAATTTTTATTCTGGTGATAAAAATTTCGAAAAATATGATCGTACTCAAGCCTCAGTTGGATATAATTTTACCTATCAAATCAATCCTGAATGGCAATTTATTTCCAGGGCACGTTATACCAACGTTGGCACAAATTATAATCAAGTATACGGCACTGACTCCTCTAACCCTGCCTCTAGTGCTGGTTATTATCCTGGCAGCAGATATATGTATCGACTGGCCAATGGTTCAAAAGAACATCTTGATACCATAACCATCGAAGAGCAGCTCCATGGTCAAGTACATACTGGCCCCGTAAAACATGATGTACTGGTTGGGGTTAGTTGGCAGAATTTACGCGATAGTTTTGATTATGGTTCTGGATATGCCCCTCCTCTTGACCTGTATCACCCCAACTATTCTGAACAAATTACCATTCCCACCCCAACCCTACAGACAAGTGTTACAACCAACCAAGAAGGTATTTTCTTGCAAGATAACATGAGTTACAAGCGTTTACACGTTCAATTGGGCTTTCGTAATGATTGGTCAAGTATTAAAACCAGAAATCATAAAGATTTAACCCAAAGCTTTACCCAAAGTGACCAAGCGTTTACCTTTCGTGGGGGAATTCTTTACAAGCTGCCCCATAATATTTCCCCGTATTTTAGCTATGGCCAATCCTTCCAACCCCTTAATCAGTTATCGCAACAAGATCAAAAACCTTTTAAACCAACCCGAGGTGAACAATATGAAGTTGGTGTTAAATACCAACCAGAACATTTCAAAGGTTTCTTTTCAGCGGCTTTATATAACCTAACGCAAAGCAATACGTTAACTCCGGATCCAGCTAATCCAATATGGAGTATTCAAGCTGGTGGACAACGCTCTCGTGGGGTTGAACTGGAAGCTCATGCATCCCCTATTGCAGGGTTAAATTTGATCCTATCCTATACCTATCAAGATGTTAAATATGATAAAGGAGACCTAAAAGGAATACGTCCGACTCAGGTTCCGGCAAATATATTTTCCTTTTGGGGGGATTACACCATTCAATCAGGAACCTTTAAAAACCTTGGAGGCAGTATCGGTGTCCGATACAACGGTAATACCCTCGGAGACACCAGTACATTTATCAAAACCCCTGCCTATACTTTGATTGATATGCAAGCACACTATCGATTTGACGATACAATCCCAACGTTAAAAGGACTAGATGCACAAATAACTGCGCAAAATCTGACGAATAAACGTTATTTCAGTGCTTGCTATAGTCAATCTTTTGGTTGTGCTATTGGACAAGGTCGAACCGTTATTGGAAAACTTTCTTATAATTGGTGATTTACTTGTCGTTAACTCATCTAAGTTCTGAATAGAACTTAGATGAGTTAATACCTCTTTATAAACCACTCGTTTAACTAATTTTTTTTTTATACTTTAAATAGGCATATAAAATCATGAACAGAACACCATTACTCATAATTACAAAATCCATTATAATAAATAATGGGTAATAACCGTTAAAAAAACTGTTCCATACCACTGGATATTGTATCCAACGCCAAACAGGCAATAATAAACATAGAATACTTAACAAAATTAATTGTTGCTTCCACGCTTTCATAACCATGCCATAAAAGCTACAAATTAATCCTTGGGCTGTTGATAATCCTAATATAATAAAAAATACTGATATTTCCCACTTTGGTTTATTAACACCATCAAAAAGCAAACTATTTGCCCAAAAAACTGCAATTATTGCCAATAAATTTCCTAATATGATCCCAACATGGATCCCATCTATAAATTTATAAAAATTTTTTAACATAGATGAAAGATGATCTGGATTAAAATGACGCCGTTTATTCGAGAAAAATATTAAACCACTGGCAACTAAAAATGTTCCCCCTGCACCTAAT
Source organism: Commensalibacter oyaizuii (assembly GCF_029953265.1). Classification (NCBI taxonomy): domain Bacteria; kingdom Pseudomonadati; phylum Pseudomonadota; class Alphaproteobacteria; order Acetobacterales; family Acetobacteraceae; genus Commensalibacter; species Commensalibacter oyaizuii. The sequence continues at coordinate 250,061 of NZ_JASBAO010000001.1, read as the reverse complement.
ATAAAATAAATCCATCTAAGGACATCCCCCCCACTGCGCGCCAAATGCATTCCAAACATAAGGTCTAAGAAATATTCTCCTCCTTTGGCTTGATTTATATTTAAAGAAGTTTTTCCAGATTTTATATCCAGACCTACATAATCCCGAACAATAGCCAATTGATCGGCATCACTTTGCACAACCCTAATTTGATCTGGAGTTTTAAATATAAAACCAGGCATTCCTGAAAACAATCGTTGTGCAGCTTGTACCATTGGAAATAATTCTGTTTTGTATTCCATATCAGGTACTGGATAAGAAATAGTTTGATAAGATGGAACTTGGTAATTCAATATTGAAAAATATTTAGGGGCATAAAATAGAAAACCACTGACCACCATAACGCTGATGAAGGGAATAAAAAAAACACCAATACCAATATGTATATCCAAGATAAATCTTAAAGAAGATGCTTGTGGTCTGATTTTAAAAAATTCTTTCCATAGATGCTTTAAATGAATAATTATCCCGCTAATAATTGATACTAAGAAACAAATTGACAAGGCTACAATAACAATATCCCCAACACGATGTCCCATCATCAAATTATTATGTAAATCATCAAAAAAATAACCGCCAGCAGTCGGTTGTGTTGAAATAAATTTACCGTTTTTGGGATCGATGATGATCCATTTTAAAAGACCATTTTCACTATATGAAATTCGAATAAATGGATATCGTTCAGAGGGTAATTCTATAAAACTAAAGGCATGACAGCGATTAACTTTCTGCCATACCTCATCAGCCTTATGTATTGAAAGATCAGAAACTTGCTTTGATCCTGAATAATATGCCAATTGGGGCTGCATCCACTGGGTGATTTCTTGGTCAAAAACAGTAATGGTGCCTGTTAGCATCAAAACAAAACAAAACCATCCCCCTATTAATCCACCCCAACGATGGACAAGTGTGCAAATAGAAAGGAATTTTCTGCTCATAAATCAAATATCATAAAACTGAGAATAATTATAAATATCAATATTAGAAACTTGTTAAAATAGCAAAAAAATTCTTAATATTTTTCCTCAGCTTACTTGCCACAATCTAGAAATTCTGATCAAGATATTCCTTGATAACTTCTAAAATAACCTCAACTGATCGGGTTTGTTTTTTTTCTTGTATAACATACACCCCTAAAGATGTTTTTGTTTCTTCGTTCAAAACAGGAATACGCACGAAATCTTCTTTATCTTGCGAAGCGTCGGTAATCAGCCTTGAGCAAAAGGCTATCCCAACACCTGCAGCAGCCATCCTGATCATTAAATCAATCGAATTGCTTTCCATTCGAATGTTTAAATCCTCTTGAAAGCTTTTTAACAAGGGATAAATCGCCTTATATAGTGATAACGAAGGCGACGGCATAATTAACGGGTAAGATACACATTCTGATAACATAACACTCGTTTTACCAACCAAGGCATGTTTTGTATGAACAATTGCATCCAATGCAAAGGGTTGAGATACAATATTTTTAAATTTTCTTGGTTTACCCAAGGCTAATGCAATACCTATATCTGAATGTTCGCTCTGCAATGCATTCCAAATTTCTTGTGAAGACCCCGTATCAACACGCAGCCGAATACCTGGATAGTTTGTCGTTATTTTTTGAATAACATAAGGGATAATTTCGCTTGCAGCACTTTCAACGACCATAATATTCACTTGCTCGTCTTCAATTTTCTGTAAAATCGAAATTCTTTCTTCTATTCTTTTTAAATCCTCCATTACTATTCTTAAATGACTGGACAAAATATCCCCTGCTTGGGTTAAAACCATCCCATGGGAACGGCGTTCAAACAAGGGGGTTCCAATATCAAGTTCAAAATTTTGAATCTGACGGGTTAATGCTGATGGCGTAATGCGTAAATGTCTTGCCGCTGCTCTTACTGAACCATAGGTTAAAATAGCCTGAAAATATACAAATACCCGCGAGTATAAATTTAACATTTTATTAGAAAAAGGATGGGTATTCATTTTTTCAACCTAAAATTAAAATTATAATGCCAGTCCTTCTTTTTTAGAAACAATATTTACAGATTTCTTGTAAATTATCGATATGAACGAAAAAACGAAGTACACAACGCTGCGGGGGCTAGCCATTTTTTTGAATGATGCTTTGATATAAAAGAGGGGAAAATAGAAAATAAAATAGTACATACATATAATAAACTGTTCAAAATAACTGGGGATATCGGCCAATTAAAAGCCTGACCTTCAAATCCAATAGCGGCGATAAAACCAAAAAAAACACCCGATAAAATCATATATATTAATCGATATCGTCCTAACATCACCAAAGCAATTGCCACCCATCCTTGACCCGCAATTAATCCACCTGACCATGTAAACACAGTGGCCAAAACTAAATATCCACCTGCCAATGTGCCGAATACCGTCCCCAAGCAACTATAGATAAAACGAACACGCATCACTGAAATTCCAACAGCATCAGCGGCCTCTGGACTTTCACCCACCGCACGAACATTCAAACCGTGTTGTGTTCTAAAAAATACATAATGAACAATTAACGGCAGCACAATATAAATTAAATAGACCAAAATATTTTGTGAAAAAAAGATATGTCCAACAACTGGAATTGAAGACAATATTGGAACAGATATGGGTTGCAAATGTACAGGCGCAGCAATTCCTTCATAGGGTTTACCAATCAATTCTGCGATACCGATCCCTAACATCGTAAATGCTAATCCACACAAAACTTGATTGGCTCTGATCACCACGGCAGAAACGGCAAAAATAAACCCACAAACGATTCCAACCCCACAAACGATCATCAAGGATAACCACAAACTGTGAAAGGCAAAAGCCGCAATAATTGCCGTCACAGCGCCCAATGACATCAATCCTTCTTGGCCCAGATTCAGAACACCAGAACGCTCTGATAACCATTCCCCAATTGCCGCCAAAACCAATCCACCACCACTGGCTATTGAAAAATATAATAAATTAGTAACGACATCCATTATTGACCTCCGCGTTGGGGGGATATTTTCATAAACTGGTAATGTGCTAATTCATCTGATATCGCAATCAACAATAATAAAAGCCCAGTAATGATCAACGTAATGGCATTATTAAATTGCTGGGTCTGCATGATAATTCCTGTGTTCAAAATAAAAGCAATAAAAAAAGCTGAAGGAATTAGACTTAAAAAAGAATTCCTGGCCAAAATGGAAACGATAATTCCCAGATATCCCAAACCATTGGAAATGCCTGGCTGTAAACGATGCACCGTACCAATCACTTCTAACATCCCTGCCAACCCTGCAAGACCACCAGAAATCAACATAATCAATAATAAATATCCATTAATAGGTAACCCGATATAACGAGCGGCCTGCGTATTTGCCCCACATACCTTTAATTCATATCCCCATTTCGTATAAGTAGATAACCAAGCCAAAACAAAAACACAAAAAAAAGCAACTAGAATTCCAATATGCACATTTCCCCATAACAAAGGTAAAGAAATAGGAATAACAGGGCTTGATGAAAATGAACCGGCCAAAGGACCAGTCACACAATATATAATCAAAAACGAGGCGATAAAATTCATCATCAACGTGGTTAAAATTTCATTAACCCCAGCATATACCTTGGCCAAGGTGGGGATTAACATCCATAAAACACCGCCAAAAATCCCCGCCAGTCCAGCAATCAAAATACATATCCATGCGGGAAAATTACAATGCAACCCAACCCATGATGCCGCCAATGCACCTAGTAAAAACTGTCCTTCGGCACCATTATTTACAATCCATAACCTAAACGCCAATAAGCATGATACCCCAGTTAACAATAAGGGGGTAAAATATAAAAGGATGCCTTCAAAACCATCACGTGTTCCAAAGGATACCGATAAAATCACATAAGCAACAGACAACGGATTATAGCCTGCAATCAACGCTGCCAATGCACATAATAATAAGACAATCCCAAAAACAATGATACGATATAACGTAACCAAAGATAGTGGGGCAATGGATAATCGACGAAGATATCGCTGCATTATACTCGACCCCCTTCATCGATTGCATGACCACCTATCCATAAACTGAGTTGCTCTTTTGTAACTTGACTTGCTGCCTTAACCCCCATCAATTGACCGTGGCATAAAACCCCCACCCGATCGGACAAGTTCAATAATTCTTCTAGATCTTCAGAAAACAATAATACAGAAATATTACGTTGACGTAATTTAAAGAAATATTCCTGCATTTCTTTTATTGATCCAATATCTAGCCCTCGACTGGGATATACTGCAACTAACAAACAAGTGGTAATTTCCTTTTCACGGTAACTTACCAGTTTTTGTTGTGTTCCCCCCGACAAGTTACTGATTTGAAACGACATACCATGAATAGAAATTTTTGAATCTCTAACCATATTGCAAGCTTTTTGGTAGGCTTGACGTGGGGAATATAGAAAAGATTTGCCCACTGGTTTTTTAAAATATGTGCGCATTAACAAATTATGGCTGATATCTAAATGCGACATTAAAGCTGTTTTCAACCGATCTTCTGGAATATGCCCAATTCCCACGCTAGAAAATATTTTTGGATTAGGCTTTTTTACTTCCAAACCGTGAATGAAAATTTGTCCCGTATAAGGTTTGGTTAATCCCGTTACTACTTGGCTCAATTCTCGCTGTCCATTACCCACCACCCCTGCAATTCCCAAAATTTCACCAGGATATACTTCAAGGTCAATGTTTTTTAATGTTGCTATTTTTTGATCGTTTATCACGCTGACGTTGGATAAACGCATAAGGGGGGGAATATTAGGATCTCTGTCTTTTGTTTTTAAAAATGCAATATTATTCTCATTGTGAAATCCTACATCCCCATCAATCATTTTACTAGCTAAAAACTGCGCATTACAAGTTTTAGTTGCATAGGTTCCTATCTTACACCCTTGACGTAAAACACTAACAGTATCTGAAAATCTTAATACTTCATCCAGTTTATGCGTAATAAAAATCACCGCATTTCCATGTCTGCGAAATTTGGATAAAGAAATAAAGAGTTGTTCCACCTCTTTAGGGGTTAATACAGCTGTCGGTTCATCTAATATTAAAATACGCGCACGACGTGATAACGCGCGTAAAATTTCAACACGTTGTTGTTCACCAGCCGAAAGATCACTGACCATCGCATCGGGATCAACATAGAATCCATACTGGTCAAATAATAAATTCATGCGCTGACGCATTTCTTTTTTTGAAATAAAAATACGTTTGGTCTTTTCTCCAAAATAAATGTTTTCGGCAACGGTGAACGCTGGAACCAACTTGAAATGTTGATGCACCATACCAATACCAATTGCCATTGCATCTTGGGGCGAGGCCAGATGATATCCATACCCATCAACAATAATCTCGCCTTCATCAGGTTGATAAATTCCATTCAAAATATTCATTAATGTTGACTTGCCAGCACCATTTTCACCTATGATGGCGTGTATTTCGCCTGGAAATATATCCAAATCAATTTTATTATTAGCAATAACCTCAGGAAAATATTTGCTTATTTTCCAAAATTTAATTAACGGTGGGTCTCCAGGACGAATACGGACCTCGGACTGAACAAATCGTTCGTCATTTTCATTCTTCATAATCCCACCACTCCTTGGACAGCCCAATTCCATCGATATAGATCCGCATCTTGCATTTCAACGCCAGGATCTATTTTCAATTTACCAAGATGATCATAAATTGGCCCTTTGAAAGGATTACGTCCTTGTAAAATCGTCTTACGCAATTCGGAGGCTTGACGGCGGACCTCGGCGGGAACTGATCCGCCCCATTTGGATAAATCATAATCGCGACCAAATTTAAGAAAAGTAGAGCCAGTTCCCCAAGTCCCATTCACCCTATTTTGTAATTGCTGAAGATAAAAGTTGCTAAAATCACAAGTGATTGAACTCATGTAAGCGTTAGATGTTTGGGGTGTGGTATTATGATATAATATGGCCTTAACATTACGCTTTTCCGCAACACGTAAATAGGACGCATCATTAACCAACCCAAACAGCACATCACATTGATTATCACACAATGCGTTTGCTGCTTGAATGGTAACTTTGGGATTAAACCACGATCCAACATGAATAACTTGCATTTGAATATTGGGATTAATTCTTTGTGCGCCAAGTACAATGGCATTTACTGCTGCATAAACACTTGGAATTGGAAAAGAGCTGATAAAACCTAATTTATTGGTTTTTGATGTCAACGCTGCAACATACCCATAAATATAAAAGGCATACCAGTGATCCAAATAAAACCATCCAAGATTAGAAGTCGTCGCATGTCCGTTGCATTCTAAAAAAGATACTTGTGGAGCATGATCAGAAACGGTTCGTAAAAAATTGTCATAATTAGAGTCCGTGACAATCATCTGAACCCCTTCGGCCACTAGGTACCGAAACAATCGAGAGGCATGAACAGAATATGGAACATTTTCAATGGATACCACATTTAATTTTGGAAAACTTTTAATTGCTGTGGCTATACCCTGCTCGTGATTTGTTCCCCATCCACCATCTGCTTTGGGACCGCTATAACAAAAAGCAATCGATCCGTTCAAAGCTAGAGGTTTGATTAAAGATGAAGGTTTTTGTCTTCCCTGTGCACTGTGAAAAGTTAAAGTTGTTCCGATTCCCAGCAAAAAACTGCGACGTTTTAACATGTGCTTTTCCCTTCCATCTTTAAAAAATTAAACCAAAAGTAAATCCTCCTCCTTACATCGTCTTAACTGCCCCTATAGGTCGAAAACCCATAAGGGGACACCAATAATGGGACATGATAATGTTCAATATCCTTAGCAACCCCAAAGTCAATTCTAATAACATCAAGAAACGGAGGATCTGTTAAAACATATCCCTGTTTTTTAAAATATTCAGCCATATGAAATGCGAATTGATACGAACCAGAAACCAAAGGTTCCTTTAGTCCTGCAACCCTGCAACGTCCGTCATGATCAGTTTTCCCCTCAAAAATCATCTTTTGTCCATGAAATAAATTAATTAAAACCAAAGGCGCTGGTTTACCTGAAACCATATCTAAAATATGAGTAGATATTGTAGTCATATTTTTTTCTCCTGCTGTTGGAACCTTTGCGTTGACAACCGGAATAACCATCATACCCCCTAGTCCCCCTAAAAAATGACGTCGTTGCACGATAATAATCCCCCAACTAATAAAATTAACTGCCTTTATACGTTGAAAACCCATAAGGTGAAATCAACAACGGAACATGATAATGCCCCACATTTCTAGTAATTCCAAAATCTACTCGTATCACATCTAAAAATGGAGGGTCTGTTAAAGCATATCCTTGCTTTTTGAAATAATCAGCTACATAAAATGCAAATTGATAAGCACCAGACACAAAACCTTGAACGGATGCGGGCAACTGGCACCGACCATTTTGATCGGTATATCCCTCAAAAACTGCTTTATCTCGATGATACAAAACAACCTTGACATTGGCGGCGGGCTGACCAGAAACTAAATCTAAAAGATGTGTGGAAAGAGACGATGCCGTGGTTTGAGCTATTTTTTGTGCAATATCTTCAATGCGTAAAGTGGCAATTTGACAGATTTCAGCAATCGCCGTATCCATTTCTTTTTTAGCAGAAGAAGATAACCGCATCTGTAATGCTTTTATAATAGAGTCATAGCTATTATAGTTTCTTACACAAATCACAAAGGGAAAATGAAACTTTTCACGATAAGCTTCATTAAGCTCAATCAATGTTGTGCGCTGTTCTTTGGTCAAAGACGTCAACTGAGCTTGATTTTGCTCGTGCTGAGAATCAGCAGTTAATTTAATCTTATCATATCCCAATTCTGGATGGCTGCGAATTAAAGCAAGTTTTTTCTCGTCACTAGCACGTTTAACCACACCAGTCATAACTGCAATCATTTCATGGAGACTGGAAAATGGTCGATTATTTACAACAGCTTGGGCAACCCATGGGGAATGTTCAAAAACGTTCCCAAATTGCTGAACAAACTGATCAACAGATAATCGATTAATATTCTGAATTGCCACTGTTTTCATTTATTTACTCTGGAAAAATGTTCAGCCAATGATTAGCAATATCTAAACGTGATGCAATCCATACGTGATCTTTTGACAAAATATAATCCAAAAACTTAGATACCGCGCGTGCTCTGCCTGCTTTACCAACAATTCGACAATGTAACCCAACAGACATCATTTTTGGGTTTTTATCACCTTCCTCATACAGCTGATCAAACGTATCGCGCAGATAATTAAAAAATTGTTCGCCTTCAGTAAACCCGTTTAAGGCCACAAAACGCATGTCATTAACATCTAGAGTATAGGGAACAATCAGTTGTTTTTTACCAAATGCATCATTGTAATAGGGTAAATCGTCGCAATACGAATCTGCATCATAAACAAACCCTCCCTCCTCAGCCACGATACGGGCTGTATTAGGGCTGTTTCGACCTTGATACCATCCTAAGGGTCTGCTGCCTGTTAATTTTGTATGTAACTCAATGGCTTGATAAATATGCTCTTTTTCAACAGCCTCTGGAACATATTGATAATCAATCCATCGCAACCCATGACTGGCAATATCCCAGCCCGCTTTAACCATTGCCTCGACAGCTTTTGGGTTTTGCTCCATAGCGCGGGCAACAGCAAAAACAGTCAATGGAACTTGTCTGGAAGTGAATATGTCATGTAAACGCCAAAATCCTGCTCTGGAACCGTATTCATAAAGGCTTTCCATCGCTATCGCACGCATTCCCTGAATGGGGGGGGCCCCTATCATCTCTGAAATAAAATATTCAGAATGACGATCACCATTTAAAATACAATGTTCGCCACCCTCTTCATAATTGATAACAAACTGCACTGCAATTTTTGCTTTGTTTGGCCATTTTGGGTCAGGGGGATTACCACCATATCCGATCATATCTCTCATTATTTATTTTCCTTCATAAACCGCAAAGGCTGCATCAATTGCTTTGCCTGGAGTAATATCCAAACCAGCTCGTCTTAATACTGTCTCAAAAGCCATTAGGGTATGGAAAACTTTATGAGGTCTAGCATTATGTCCCATAGTACCAATACGCCAAATTTTACCTTTTAGTGGCCCAAAAGCACTGCCAATTTCAATTTCAAAACGATTGCGCATTTCAGCCCTGATTTGTTCCCCGTCAATGTGGTTGGGAATGTAAATCCCAGTTACGTTATACATACGGGTTGCATCATGACCAAACAGGGTCAGGCCCATAGCTCTTGCCCCTTCGGAGATTGCTGTGGTTGCCAAACGATGCCTTTCAAAACAATTTGCCAATCCTTCCTCTAATAAAATACAAGCAGCTTCACGGGCAGCATATAACATACTGGTTGCTTCAGTATGATGATTCAAACGCTTCTCAGACCAATAATTCATGATCATAGCCAGATCAAAATAATTGGATTTGATCCGACTGCGCTGGGATTGGGTCTGAGTTCCATCTTGCAAACCCAATTCAACATGGGCTCTGGAAAAAATAAAATCTGCCGCACGATCAGAAATGGTAATCAACCCACATCCAGGAGGGCCACCCATTGATTTTTGCAAACCTGCACTGATAATATCAATTCCCCATTGATCTGTAGCCACAGGCATGGCACCTAAGGTAGCCGTTGCGTCAACATAAGAATAGACATTATATTTACGACACATTTCACCAACACCATCCAAAGGTTGTGCAGTGGTGGTTGACGTATCACCATGGACACAAGCAAAAATATGAGGTTCATGCTTAATAATCGCTTGTTCGATTTCCTCTAAAGAGGCAACTTCACCCCAAGGATAATCAAGCGTTACAATTTCTGCACCAATGCGTTCTGAAATTTCAGACAGTAACAATCCAAAACGACCATTATTAATAATTAAAATCTTATTCCCTGGTTCACACAAAGAAACCAGTGCTGCTTCGATTGCCGCACGCGCTGTGCCGTTAATCAGTAAAGTCCATTGATTTTTGGTCATGAAAACATCACGATATAACGCCATGGTTTCATTCATATAGGATGTCATCTCTGGGTCGAATTGACCTAACATATCTGCAGCCATTGCCCGTAACACACGCGGATATGTATTGCTGGGTCCAGGGCCCATTAATAAACGCTGTGGAGGATTAATTTGCGAAAATAAAGTCCCTGTCATTTTTTACCTTCTTTAAGTTCAATAAAGTGAATCATCGTTTGTAAAGCAGCTGTTACATCGTTACAACGAACCGTTTCATCAGGTGAATGACTGATCCCATTCGGTGATTGAATAAACAACATAGCCGTTGGGGCAAGATGTGCCAAAATCATCGCATCATGACCAGCACCGCTGGTGATATAGCGAACTGGTACCCCGACCTTTTTGACGGCTTGTTCTAATAATGACATAAGATCTTGATTACATAAAGACGCTGACAAATCATGTTGAATTAATAACTCATGTCGCAATTGTCTCTTTCGACAAATATGCTCTATAATTTCATTCACTTTTTCAGCAAATTCATTACGTTGTGCATCAGTAGGTGCGCGTAAATCAATTGAAAAAACAACCTGGCCAGCAATTACGTTGGGGGCCCCGGGGCTTGCGACAATCTGACCCGTAGTAATAACAACCCCCTCTTGACCACAACTATCCACACATTGTTCCAATTTATAAATAATCTCTGCCGCCCCCGCCATGGCATCTTTCCTTAATGCCATGCTGGTTGTCCCTGAATGACAAGCTTGTCCCTTAAGCGTTACTTGGAAACGATATTGTGAAGCAATCCCCGTAACAATCCCCAAAGGCAAACCTTCGGCCTCTAGAACTGGGCCTTGTTCAATATGAGCTTCGAAGTAAGCAAGAACTTTCTGAGGATCATAACGAGCTTTTTGAATATCTTGGTAATTTAAACCAAACGCCTCGAAAGCTTGTTCAATTGTAACACCATCTTTATCTTTCAGTCCCGTAGGTAATTCATTTAAAATACCAGCAACAGATTTTGATGTTAGCATCGCAACAGGAAAACGTGAACCTTCCTCGTCCCCAAACGCAATGACATCAACGCCAAAGGAAAAACGCTTTTGTTGCCTATTAAAATAATCGATGACTTCTATACCCAACATAATGCCTAGATTACCATCAAAACACCCCCCGTTCCTTACGGTATCCAAGTGTGATCCAATCACAAGTATTGGGCCGTCTGATGTTTGTCCTGCATATCGACCAATTAAATTTCCAGCAGGATCAATATGTGTGGTCATTCCCGCCTCGTGCATCCATTGAACAAGCAAGTGCTGGGACTGCTTATACGCTTGACTTAGATAGGGACGAAATAAATATTCAGAAGACTCACTATAAGGTGGTTTTCCCAATATTTCGCACCTGGTGACGGCACGTTGACCATACTCATCAATCATATTATATTCCCCGCTGCTGAATAGAAGCTTTTGCTATCCCTTTTTGCTCTAAAACAGCACCAAGTGCAAACAAAACGTGTTCACAATGCGGCTTGGCAATAACTTGTATTCCAACTGGTAATTTTTCGCCTCTGTTTAGAGGCACTGTTAAAATTGGACATCCACTTAGGCTTAAAGGTTGTGTATAAATGCCCAAATTTACACGTGCTGAAGTTTCAACACCATCAACTTTTACCACAGGATTATCGATATAGGGGGCAACACATCCCGTAGCGGGCGCAACCAAAATATCGTATTCACCAAATACTTGATGGATATATTTTTGAAACCATTGCTCAATTTTTTTTGCATGTATATAAGTCGAGACAGGCAACATAGATCCCGCAATAAGGCGATCCCTGGTTGCAGGATCATATTCCATAGGATGCGCACGCAAATTGGGTAAATGCAACGTCCCTCCTTCTGAAGCTGTAATTAGAAAAGATGCGGCTCTTACTGCTTCAACATGATCTAATTCAATAGCATCACTTCGATCTCCCAATGCTATTATTTCAGATATAGAATCTAGAATATCCGTATCAACATCCCTTTCAAACCACCCTTGTAACCGAGCCATCCGTAAGGAGGAAACATCCCCACTAAAAACGTCCTTTCTATTTGCCATAACATGAAAAACACGTTGCAAATCATCGATACTTGTACAAAAAGGTCCAACAGTGTCCAAAGTCTCAGAAAATGGGTAAACCCCATCCAAAGGTATTGACTTGTAAGTGGGTCTTAACCCCCACACCCCACATAAAGAAGCAGGAACACGTATTGAACCATTCGTATCAGATCCCAACGAAAAGGCTAACATCCCTGACGCAACTGCGGCTGCAGATCCTCCAGACGATCCCCCTGCAAATCGTTGAAGATCATGGGGATTTTTGGTGATTCCATAATGAGTATTATCGGTAACAAACCCATAAGCAAATTCATCCATATTTAACGTAGCCACAGGGATAGCACCCGCATTACATAATCGGGTAATAACTGTTGCGTCTTTGGTGGCAGGGGCTTGATCTGTCAATAATGCAGATCCTGCTGTTGTTACTATACCTTGAACATCAAATAAATCTTTAACCCCAAACGGAACCCCTGCCAACGGCCCAGGGTCTTTTCCCTGAGAAACTAAATCATCAATATGACGTGCTGTTGTCATAGCACGCTCTTTCAATATTGAGGTAACACTTTGGATCTGTGAATTACATTCATTAATTGCGTTAATGGCATTGGATACAATTTGTGTTGCACCATAATTGGCTGTACGAACGTTGGATGAAATCTTTTCTATTAAATTCATACTATCCCTTTAATCTTTCACTTGTGGTACAACAAAACTGTGAATTAACTGACTATATTTTTTTAAAAGTTCAGCGTTCCTATTAACCCCTTCTAGACATTCTTGTGGAATATCTAGAAGAATAGCTTGCGACAAAACCTCAATCCCTTTATTAAAAAGATCGTCTTTTTTCATCAGTTTTTCCTTTGTCTAGACGGATTTCGGGGGGTTTAAATCAACCAATTCTTTGACATTGTAATCTAGTAAACTTTGCAGATGATAATCACCATCCTCAAGAAACAGTCCCCTACCCACACTTTTTACAAGGCGATCAACCCCAAAATACATTCCACTTATTGAAGCACCAGAAAGCCCCATACTAATTAATGCACCGAAGGTAAAATTATAAATGCTTGATAACATTTCTTTTTTAGGATCGTCTGGATTTTTCGGCAAAAATTGATAATTTTCTGTCAAATACGGGTAAGAGCCCAACACAGCGTTTTCCATACCTTCATCAGGGGTAAAACGATCCGACCACAATGCCACAGACGACGCATAAGAGGCCGTTTCAGGACGTGCGGTCAAATCAATTGTAAATCCTGTTCCAATAATCAAGAAATCAAAGATCATTTTTCCCGTTGTGGTTTCAACATGGATTTCGTTATCGACCAGCTCTACAGATGTCCACTGACATCCAGTATGATAAAAGAAATTTTCATGTTGACGACAACGCCAAAATGTATCCTGTGGAGGTGGCTGATTAAGATCACATATGCGCTGCATGAATGCCCAACGTTGATGATCAGGTAGATATGCGTAATGACATAAAAAGCCAGTTTGTTCCATCCAACGATGAGGATTCACAGAAGGAATGATTTTACGTCTCAAACATAAATCAACGCGGCCAGCCCCTTGTTCCAGTGCGGTTGCTGCATTATCAAATGCAGATGCTCCCCCACCCAAAACACCAATGCGTTTTCCTTTTAACTTGTCAAAATCTATGTGCTCTGAGGTATGTGCATAATATTCTTTGGGTAAAATTTTTAAAAAATCTGGACTGAACCATTTACCATTTCCATCGATCCCCGTTGCCAGTACAATCTTACGTGCATAAACGGTATATTGCTGGCCTAGATGATCCTGAAATAATAATGTAAAAATACCATTATCCCATTCAACACCAACACAGTTGCGATCACTTTCAACTGGTAATTGATTTATATCGCGAAACCAATCCAAATACTCTTTCCAAGTCTCTTTTGGAATTTTATCCAGATCTTGCCATGCTTGTTCGCCAAAAGAGGCTTCATACCATGATCTAAAAGATAAATTTGCATAACCTAGTTCTGGTCCTTTTAGATATTTTGGGGTTCGCAACGTCACCATGCGAGCATAGGTTGTCCATGGCCCTTCTTCCCCACGGATGGCTTTATCAAATATACGTATATTTTTAATATTATGACGCGACAATCCAAAACCAATCGCCAACCCTGCCTGACCTGCTCCTAAAACGGCAACATCTAAAACAGGTTGACCATTATATTCTTTTTTAGGGCTCCAATCTTTGCTTGGGAAGCTCATAATATCTAAATCACGTTTTACAGCCTGCTCTAATTCAGTCAAGGATGTATAACCAGAGTAATTTTTTGTTTTGTTCATCACAAACCGCCTTTATGTATTCAAATTTTCGTGATCTGTAACTATTAGAAATTTTATTACCCAAATTGTCTAGCAGCAATTAAGTTTCCATCTGTTTACAAAAAAGCAACGGTCAGGCAAAAATAAAACGATATCAATGGTTTATACAAAATTGTGAGAGAGATAATAATAAAGTAATTATCTCGAATACGTTTTTTGTATAAGTTCGTAACTAAAATATTTTTTGTTATAGATCGAAATGATATTACTGGATGCTTAACAATAATCAGAATACGAATACGAACCTACAAAGATATAAATTTTGACAAGATAACACGATAAAAAACAATGTTTATAATAAGTTGCATATATTTTCTAGATTCAAAATTCACTTGCACGCCTATACAAAGCCATTAAATATGGTCACAAAGACGTAACAAATACAATCAAAATACTTCTGTCGTGCTTGATGGCCAATTAAACAATCTATGGAAATCATTTTTCCCCTACCCGCCTCGAAAAGCTATGACCAAAACCATATCTATTAGGTCAAAAAGAAAACAATCCCTCATGGAAAAATCTCTGATGTTAAATCATCGACTATTGATATAAACCATCAAATTAAAGTATATCAATATTAGGCAGAGCAAACCTAAAACTATATTCAATATTTACAAGATGATGATAACTAAATAGGGTACCTATCCACTATGAATAAAGATCAAATATTATTAAAATCTTATATTCGATCTTTACTTATTATTTTTACTGCCTGTTTTCTTTACCAATCAATACCAGCCCATGCACATCCATCTGTTCAAACAGATAGTAGTTCTATTAACAAGATCAACCAAATCCTTGCTATCAAAACAAATAATTCTATTAACGACCAATCAGCAGCATTTCTTGGAGTGCCCTATCGAGCCAATACTCTGATTGGTTCTGTAACTGTTCCTGAAAGGCTAACTATAAACTTAAATGCTGTAGATTGTTTAACATTTATTGAATATGTCCATGCGTTAAATCATTCAACCAACCTACAAGATTTTACCACTAATCTTATCAAAACCCGATATATTAATGAAAATGTCAGTTTTTTGAACCGCAAGCATTTTTTTTCTGACTGGTTTGCAACCTATCCACGCAATGCCCGCGATATTACCAAAACTCTCAGCCCGAATGTAATAGCTGTAAGAAAACATCTCAATCTTGGGCCAAATAACAAAGAATATATTCGTGGTCTAGGGATTATCCCAAGAACAATATATTATATTCCTACAGCTGGTATTAATGCACATGTCGTTTCACAATTGAAAACAGGCGATTTCATTGGTATCTATACCCCTTTAAATGGATTAGACGTTAGCCATGTCGGGATAATTATCAAACATCAAAATAAAACCTATTTTCGCAATGCATCTTCGCTTGCGCGGAATATGCGGGTTATTGATTCCCCTTTATTACCCTATGTTCGTAATAAACCAGGTATTATTGTACTACGCATCACTCCATAGTCTTTACCGTTATTTTCATATCATCAGAATGTCTGTATTTAAACTTTCTGAAAATTAAAGCATTTGTTGCGATAACCGTATCGATATGATAATAAATTTTTGCTATTTTGGTGAATAGTTTACAAAAAATAAGTAAGGATATTTTAATGCGTGAAATTACATATATAGAAATACAGAATATAGCTGGAGGGTTTAGTTTTGCCTCTGTTGGTAAAACAATTGGATCCTATATCGGTTCTCTTTATGATTTTGGATTTAATCAATTTAGATCCACACCTTCCACCGCTTTAAGCAGCTCAATTGGTTTATTGGGATCAGGACTGGGTGGTCTTTTAGATGTTCCTATTGCTTTGTTTTCAGGTACTGCATCGACCACTTATCAAACAGCAAAAGAAAATATTATAAATGGATTTAATAGCACGATATCAAATCTGGGAGACGGATTTAACGCAATGTTGACAACTGCAAATTAATTTTTTCTATTATAATAATTAAGAAGTTTTATAAAAACTTCTTAATTTCAAAAAAATCTATTTTAATTCTACATAAATACACTATGCTAAATATTATAATATAATCTCGTTTGTTTTGACCGATCTTGAAACGCATTTAAATTACGTTGTCGTTACTTATTATTAACAAATATTGATTAGCACGTTCTTTTTAATACTATTTTATTAAGAATATAATTTTTATAAAGTTATAATTACATGCCAAAACTATCGTATATATCATTCATTATAGGAATTTGCTTTTTACTAATTCATCAGCCTAGTATGGCCCATTCAACTGCTGATACAATAAACATTTTACAACAAAAAGCAGACCGGGGGAATTCAGAAGCCCAGTTTAAACTAGGCCTAATCTATGATGAGGGAAAAATTGTCCCTCAAAATTATTTAAAAGCCAAAGCATTATACGAACAAGCCGCACATCAAGGAAACAGCCTTGCCCTCAATAATCTGGCACTTCTATATCAAAATGGTAAGGGAGTTATGTCAGATGATACAAAGGCCAAAACGCTTTTTGAACGAGCTATCAAATATGGGAACGATAAAGCTATATTTAATTTAGCTTTACTTTATGAATCTGGGAACAACAATGTACAAAATTATACAAAAGCAAGAAAACTTTATAAACTGGCTGTTCAAAAAAGAAGTATTCTAGCATTAAATAATCTAGCACTTTTATACAAAAACGGATACGGTATTCCCAAAAATCCCTTAAAAGCAAAAGAATTACTAACAAAGGCAGCTGACCAAGGAAATGATTTGGCTCAATTTAATCTAGCTTTAATGTATGACAAGGGTCAGGGCATACCAAAAGATTACCTAAAAGCTAAAAAGTTATACGAGCAAGCTGCCAATCAAGGAAATAGCCTTGCTTTAAATAACCTAGCACTTCTATATCAAAATGGGCATGGTGTTATGCAAGACTTTCATCAGGCTTTAAAATTATTAACGTTAGCAGCCAATCAAGAATGTGCACAAGCCCAATATAATCTTGGCTTAATGTACGAAGTGGGGTTGGGAAGCGCACAAAATTTCGATGAAGCAAGAAAATTATATCGCCAAGCGGTCCAACGAAATGATAAAAAGGCTCAATATCGCCTTGGTCTTTTATATCAATATGGTTTTGGTGGCGAAAAAGACATTCCAAAAGCAAAAAAATTATTTAAACAGGCCTGTCTAAATGACCTACCTGACGCATGCTATTCATATCAGACCCTATCAATGCAATAGTTTTTTTAAACTTTAGAAAATAATATAACTAATTATCACTTTTTAAATCAATGACTAGTTGCGACAAGATCATTTATACTCTGGTTAAATATATTTATAAATAATCACATTTTATTTATATATTTAATTTTGTCATAAAAATACTGTAAAATAGCTCTTTTTGCGCTGATACCAAATAAAGATTTTCATATCTGGTAATATCAACTTAATCCTTATTGATTTTTATAACGTCTTAAAATAAAAACATAAATATCATTAATAATATTACGTGCTATTCCATTTTTTGGAATATGATAGAGCAAAACCATGCAATTTATTCGATTTATTTGCTTGCTTCCTTTTAAAATTATAATTTTCTTATTACGATGCGTCAGTTTATTATTGCGTCCCATAATCGGTAAAATTCATTTTTCATGGTCTGCACCCATATGGTTTTCGCCCATTGCACGTCTAGCCCATCGATATCAAAGACGATTGGTATATATTCTACCCAGCCTAATTATTTTAGTTTTAGGAGCGGGATATGGGATATATTGGTACCAACATCGCCCACTCCCCCCCATTCCTAATTTAGTTAAACTTTACGCTGTTGCCCCCAAAGCAACCGATTACACTGAAAACCCACCCGCCATACAACCTTTGCGTATTAATTTTTCTGGGTCGGCAGCCCCACTGGATAAAGTGGGAAAGGACTTGCCCAACGAATTCCCCATTCAACCTGAAATCAAGGGAACGTGGCGCTGGGTCAATGATCACAGTTTGATCTTCACCCCAACAACAGAATGGCAAGCAGGCAAAAATTACACGGTCGATTTTTCACAAGAAACTAAATTTAATCCTAATATCGTTTTACGTAATGCTTTACATTTAAAAAACAAAAAACCTTTTGCTGAATTTAAAACTACTGCTTTTGATGGTCAAATAACATCTGCCCAATTCCAACAAGATGATAAGACCCCCGATATAAAAAAAGGTATCTTCGAAGTTGCGTTCAACATGCCTGTTGACCCAATTAGCCTGGAAAAAAATATAGATCTGGATTTACAAAGTTATACTGATCCTGAAAAAGAAAAGAAAACGCATCAGAAAATATCCTTCGAAATTACATATGACTATAAAAGAATCAATGAACAAAACCACCTAAAATTAATTGCTATTGTTACCTCTGCTCCTCTTCCTATTCCTCAACATAACAGCAAACTCGTTTTTACGCTGCACAAAGGGACAAAAACACAATCTGGGCAGGGAAATCTTCAAAAAACCATCAGTAGCAGTGTGTCTGTTCCCAGCCGTTATACCTTAAAAGTTCAGAAAATCTCTACGGATATTGTGACGGACGAACGCAATAATTCTGAACAAATTTTAAATGTTGAATTTAATTCGCCCGTTCACGATGAACAGGTTGCTCAAAATATTTCTGCCTGGATCTTACCCGAACTTAAGAATAATGAAGGCATTTGGGATATTGAAAAAATAACCCCCCAAACCCTTAGCCATTTTGAGCCTTTAACATTAACCCCTATTCCAGCAGAAAATAACGCCCAGTCGCTGCAAAGTTTTAAGTACAAAGCCCATCCTAATCAACAAATTTTAGTACAAATCAACACAGGTATTCAATCAACAGGCGGATACGTTATGGGTCAGCAATATCGCCAACAACTTAGCACCCCAGATTATCCAAAACGTCTTAATTTCGTATCAGAGGGGGCACTTTTGCCCCTACATGGCAGTAACAAAATTTCCGTTGTCTCTAAAAATATCAGTGGCATAAAATTGGAAGTTGGGCAATTACGACCTAATCAATTACAGCATTTGGTTAGCTTTCGTAACAATGCCAGTCAATATAACCAAGCTAAATTCACAGGTTCATTTAGTGCAGAGCATATTACCAATCGATTTGAACAAAAAACTGACTTAGCAACTTATGATGCGCATGATGTACACTACAGTGGCTTTGATCTGTCCCCTTATCTTCACAAGGGGTTACACGGCGTTTTTGTATTGCGACTTACTGAATATAATAAACAAGCTGAAGATGAACGAAAAAAAAGACAACGTGAGCTAAGAAAAAAATACCAAGAACGAAATTATGGAATAGGAAACACCCCTTCTGATACGTATAACAATGTTGATGATGGTTCTGACCTTGACGATGATAGCAGTGCACTGCACGATACGCGCTTGGTTGTTATTACTGATTTGGGTATGTTAGTAAAAAAATCCCTTGATGGCAGTCAGGATGTCTTTATCCAATCCATTAGCACGGGTAATCCAGTCAACGATGCTAAAGTATCGGTTGTTGGATTAAATGGCGAAACCTTGCTAAGTCAAAACACCGATGCAACGGGAACTGTTCACTTTCCAACTTTACAAGGGTTTCACAAAGAAAAACGCCCAGTCATGTATGTTGTCAGTAAAGGTGATGACTTATCATTCCTGCCTATTGAGGAACGCGATCGCCAATTAAATTTCTCACGATTTGATGTGAATGGGGATATTAATACAGTTCACAAGGGTGAACTCTCTGCTTATTTATTTTCCGATCGAGGGATATATCGTACGGGTGAAGATTTCCATATTGGTATCATCACCAAAGCAGCAGACTGGACCAAAAATTTAAAAGGTATTCCTTTGAAAGTTGTCGTCACTGACCCAACAGGAAAAACATACGAACGACAAATAACTATTGATAATAATGGTTTCAACGACTTTACAGACACTCTAAGTGATGATGCCCCTAATGGCAGTTGGCAAATCAGCCTGCAAACCATTGACCCAACAGATAAAAACTGGAGCCAAGAAATCGGTTCCACCACAATCAAGGTCAAAGATTTCCTATCTGAACAAACCCGCGTTACTGCCCATTTTTCTGAGCAAAATATTAAGGGTTGGGCCAAACCAGATCAATTAAAGGCAATTATTCAAGCCACTAATTTATTTGGCACACCTGCCATTGATCGACGTGTGCAAGCCAGCCTGAACATTACCCCTTTTGTTCCTCGATTTGAAGGATGGAAAGATTATCAATTCAGCGATCCCGATCGATTAAAGGAAAATTTTCACGAAACATTACAAGAGATCCAAACCAATGATGAAGGTCAGGCTGTATTTAACCTGGATCTGAAAAAATATGCTGGTTCAAATTATACATTAAATCTTCTGGGTGAGGTATACGAACCTAACTCTGGACGTAGTGTTGCGGCAACTGATCGTATATTGGTTTCAGCTAATGATTATATGATCGGATATCACAGTACTGATAATTTGTACAACATTAAGGTTAATGCATCAATCAAGCCCATTCAATTTATTGCAATTAACCCGCAAACAAATGCAATCGCTGTCGACAACCTCAAGATACGCCTTGTCGAACGCCGCTATGTGTCGGTATTGGCCAAACAATCCTCAGGCATTTACAAATACGAATCAAAGTTAAAAGAAACAACCTTAAAAGAAGAACCTTTCTCCATTGCCCAAAAAGGCAGTGATTATAAAATTAATACAGATAAGTCCGGCGATTTCAAATTGGTTTTACTTGGCCCCAAAGGACAAATCTTAAGTCAAATTAACTATTCTGTAATTGGATCTGTAAACTTGTCGCGGTCCTTGGATCGCAACGCCGAACTTCAGATCCGACTGAATAAAAAAAGCTTTAAACCCTCAGAAGAAATAGAAGTTGCCATCCGCGCCCCATATACAGGCAGTGGTATCATCACCATTGAAAAAGACAAAGTATATAACCACACTTGGTTCCATACGGATACAACCAGTACGATCCAACATATTACCGTCCCCCCAGATTTGGAAGGAAATGGATATGTGAACGTTCAATTTATTCGCGACCCTGCCTCTGATGAAATATTTATGAGTCCACTGAGCTATGGCGTGGTTCCGTTTTCTGTTGATTTAGAGAATTATCGTAATCCTTTAACCCTCAGTGCTCCTAAGATAACCAAAAATCGCCAATTGCTCTTTACTTTACATTCAGAACGACCAACACGTACGGTATTATGGGCTGTAGACCAAGGAATTCTACAGGTTGCTCATTATCAATTTAAAGACCCTTTGCAATATTTTTTCAGCAAAAAAATGCTGGATGTGCAAACTTTGCAAATATTAGATCAAATCTTGCCCGAATTTAATCAAATCATGAAACTGGCCGCATCCACAGGCGGTGATGATGAAAAAGCTTTTGCCCAAAAAGTAAATCCTTTTAAGCGTAAAGTCGATAAACCCGTTGTTTTTTGGTCTGGCATTGTTGATGTGGATAATGACAAGCTTTTTACCTATCAAGTTCCCGATTATTTCAATGGTGAATTAACCATAATGGCCATGTCTGTATCAGATAATCAAATTGGATTAAGCAGCACAAAAACCATTGTCAGAGATGATTTTGTCTTAAAACCTAACGCTCCAGTTACTCTTACCCCTGGGGATGAAAGTGATATCAGTGTTTTAGTGGCCAATAATTTGGAAAGTTTGAACAGTGAACCCATTCCAATTACGGTTGACCTTAAAACATCGTCACAATTCGAAGTGATTGGCCCATCGACTCAAACCATTACTTTGGGTGAAAAAAAGGAAAAAGGATTAAAATTTCGGATTAAAGCACTTGCTCAACCTTTGGGATCTGGAGATCTGACCTTTACTGCAACGTATCGTCAGGCCTCGACAACAAATGTCACCCATGTTTTATTACGTCCTGCCTCAACCTATAATACCAGTATTCGCCTCAATCATATCGACGGCCACAAATCTGCAACCTTTGACGACCTGCGAACCATGTATTCTAACGATGCAGTACGTTATAGCGCCATTTCCAATCTACCAATTGTTGTTATGCAGGGATTAAGCACTTATTTAGTTGACTACAACCATGCTTGCACAGAGCAACTTGCCAGTCGTGCCTTAGCTTTATTGACCATGGAAGAAAACAAAGACCTAAAGCAAATATTTGTGCAATCAAATGTCAGCCATGTTAAAAACGTTAATTCGTTAATTGATAGCATCATTACCAAAATACGTGATCGTCAAAACGATGCAGGTGCTTTTGGATTATGGAAATCTACCCCCAATGGCGATAATTTTGTTACAAACTATGTAACGCTTTTACTGCAAAAAGCATGGGACAATGGTAAGGCCGTGCCTCAGAACACCCTAAAAAATGCTTATCGCTATATTCAAGATTATGCTGCTAATGGCAGCGATGGACAACTTTCAGAAATGCGTAATCGTGCTTTTTCCATTTATCTATTAACGAAAAAAGGCATGGTAACCACAACGCTTATTGCTTCTTTAACCGATCAATTAAATAAAAACTACAAAGATAAATGGAAACAGGATTCAACTGCTGCTTGGCTTGCTGCATCAATGAAATTGTTAAAGCAAGATGAGATGGCACGACAATTAATTACAGGCCCATTAGAATTATTGCAAAGACCATCGCAACCCCCTGTCGAGGATTGGGATTACAGCAGTTATGATGGCAACCCTTTGGCACAAGATGCCACAATTTTATATCTTGTATCTCAACATTTTCCTGAATTATTGTCACAATTATCGGCCAATACATTTAACAATATTCTAAGTAATGTAGAGCTTGGATATTATAATACGTTATCTTCTTCTTTAACAATTATGGCTTTTGATGCTTATTCAACCAAAATGCCTAACGATATCCATCAGCTGTCTATCAAAGCTGTTAAGAATATTTTAAAGGATCAAGATAAACAACAAACCACGCTTGCTACCAGCAAGCCAAAAGGTCTGTTACAAATACTTAAATGGAATAATGAAGCTAATGCCTTGGATTTTGATAATCAATCAGATCATCAAGCATGGTACAGTGTCATTCAACGGGGCTATGATAAAAATCCTCCTAAAACGGCTATTAATGAAAAAATGGAAATCATTCGTGAATATACTGATCAAACTGGCAAACCCATTTCTCAAATCAAAGTGGGTCAGGAGGTTTGGGTACATTTAAAATTCCGTTCTACAGATCAAAAAACTCATAATAATATTGCGATTACAGATTTATTACCTGGTGGGTTCGACCTGATAGCTAATACAGGTTCAAGCAACGCCGATAATGATAATGAACTTAGAGATGCTTCTGACGATGGAACAGCGCATTGGTATCCAGATTTTGTTAATATCCAGGAAGATAAGATCCTGTTATATGGATCAATTTCAACAGATATTTCAGAATATGTATATCGTATCAAGGCAACCAATGCTGGAAAATATAATATTCCCCCTGCTTATGGTGAAGGAATGTATAACCCATCCATACGTGGACGTTCAATTTCTGGTGGATATTTAACTGTTGTTGGGCCTTAATGCTTGGCCAATTTTGCGTTTTATCCAAAAATGGCAAAATTGGATTTGTGCTGTTGGGCTAGTATTTCTGTTGATCATGGGGTGTCGGTTGTATCCACACCCCTCTTTACGTAACAGTCTGCCCGTCTCGCGAATGGTATATGATCAAAACGGAAAGTTGCTAAGGCTGACCTTGGCAAAGGATGATCGATATCGATTATGGGTGCCCTTAAATCAAATATCACCAAATTTTATTGCGGCAGTCCAATTTCACGAAGACCAATGGTTTTATTATCATTTCGGGGTCAACCCCTATGGCATTTTACGCGGTGCTTGGATGACTTATGTTCGCCATGGCAACCGTCAGGGCGGTTCAACCATTACCATGCAATTGGCACGTCTATTATATCAGCTCAGCACAAAAACCCCTCTGGGAAAAATTAAACAAATCTATTACGCCACTCAATTGGAATTGTTTTATTCCAAATCGGATATTTTAGAAGCTTATTTAAATCTGGCCCCTTATGGTGGAAATATTGAAGGGATTGAAACTGCAAGTTTAATATATTTTAATAAAAAAGCTTCTACACTTAATTTACCAGAAGCTTTATTACTGGCTGTTATCCCACAAGAACCTAATTTGCGTATTCGCTGTCACCAAAACAAAGATTGTTTTGTGACAAATAAGCATTTATTACAAACACGGATGCGTTTGTATCAAGACTGGGTTAAATATAATCCAAAATTACTAAATCAACAAACCTTTATAAACCTTCCCCTTCCAGTAAGGCCACCGTCTCAACTGCCTTTTGAAGCCCCTCATTTTGTCAGGCAAGTTTTGGCATCTTACCCATCCCCTGTCATCCTGAAGACAACACTTGATTTAACATTTCAACATATTCTTGAAAACCAAATTAAAAGCTATATAAATTGGCATAAAAAAGAAGGTGTTACCAATGCTGCGGCTTTACTGATTGATGCCCATGATATGGGTATCAAAGCCATGGTTGGATCTGCTGATTATTTCAATTCTCAAATACATGGGCAAATTAATGGAACACAAATTTCCAGATCCCCAGGGTCTTCCTTAAAGCCATTTGTTTATGGTTTGGGTTTTGATCAGGGTATTTTACATCCTCAAAGTATTTTATATGATATGCCGATGACCTTTGCTGGATATTCCCCAGAAAATTTTGATTTACATTTTCAGGGGCCCATTACTGCAACCAATGCATTGAACACCAGTCGCAATATCCCCGCCGTATGGATAGCTTATAAAATTAAAAACCCTGATTTCTATCAGTTCTTAGCCAAAGCCAATATTAAAAATTTACGTAATCGGCAACATTATGGACTATCATTGGTCTTAGGGGGTGGAGAAATTACATTACAGGAAGAAGCAACTTTATACGCCCTCCTCAATCATCAAGGAAAATTGCGACCTTTGCGTTTTTTAATTAGCGATCCTGTGGTCGATGGCAAACCTTTGCTGAGTAACGCCGCACGTTTTATGGTTTTGGATATTTTATCTAAAAATAGTCGCCCCGACGAAAGAACATCTGCCATTTCATCACCTTTTCCAATTGCATGGAAAACGGGAACCTCCTCGGGTTTTCGAGATGCATTAACCGCAGGATTATTTAGCCATTATGTATTGATCGTATGGGTTGGAAATTTTGATAATACTGCTAATTCTAATGCAACGGGTATTAAAACAGCAGCCCCCTTATTCTTTAATATTATTGATGCCTTAAAACCTAATTTAAAAAATATTGATATTACGCCTTGGCACCCACCAAAATTGCTTAAAAAAGTTAAAATCTGCCTTACAAGTGGAAATTTACCCAATCGTTGGTGTCCACAAACAGGATATACTTGGTTTATCCCTGGGGTATCACCAATTCAAATAAGCACGTTGCACCGCCCTGTTCTTATTGACGATACAACAGGTAAGGTTGCTTGCCCCCCTTTAGAAGGCAAGAAAACCCATATAGAAATATTTGAATTCTGGCCGTCTGAAATTCGTCAATTGTTTAAAATAGCTGGATTATCCTATCGTGATCCACCAGGGAATTATCATTGTCAAAAAAGTTGGATTGGCAATAATCCGCCACGTATTCTTTCGCCTCATGCTCATGAAACGTATTTTTTACGTACGACAACAACGAAAAAAAATACATCTATTCCGTTATCCGCCAACAGTTCAGCAGATGCCCATACGTTGTACTGGTTTGCCAATAAAATCTATTTAGGAAAAACCGATACTTCTACCACTTTATTTTGGCATCCCGCCGTTGCAGGACAATACCAAATAAAAGTTATTGACGATCAAGCACAAAGTCATCAAATACCAATTAATATAGAGATTACACATTGATCTATTTCTAGTTTTCATCAAAAATACAAACTACCAGCATAACAAACGAAAACTAACCTAAATCGCGAAATAGCTAGCTTATCAAATTTCATTAACAAAATTACCATTATCATTTCGTAAATTTTGATATAATTTATAAATGTAATATTCTATTAACTATAATAATTTATTTAAACGCATAAATACCTGTTTTTTTTCCATTCCTTCCGATAACTCAATTAATGGGATACCAACTTTTTTAAACACTAATATTTTGACTTGCATTCTTTCATCAGCATTTCCTGATAAATCGTGACCTGATCCGTTATATTCTATGGCGCAGCGGGGAAACCCACGATGATCAATCAACAAAAAATCAACACGTTTACTGTTATAAGAACGAAAAGCTAAATCCCGAGCAGTTTCGTCATTATTATCGGATCCTTGCGTTGTAATAAACGCCCCCATTGAAACCTCGAAAGATACATACCAATTGGGATGGTACTGCTTAATCCATTCATTTAAATAATAGAAATATTGAACAGCCTCGCGATTAATAGGTTTTTTGACTTTCAATGCACAATTTTGAAGAATTCTCATTTGATTTTGATAATCACTAAGATTTTGTTCTGAGATCTGTTGATCATTAAGGGATAATTTTTTCCTGTAATTTTCAAGATTTTTTAAACGCTTGGTTTCTTTACGTTCTAAATAAAGAATTTTTTGAGATAATTGAGCTATATATTGTTTATCTCGTTTTGATTTTTTTCGATAAAAAACGTGGCCACAATAAATGCCCAACAAAATGCCAAAAACAAAACAACCAACAAATGTTTCCATCAGTTCCTTCAATATAATCAATATAAAAGTCCATTGAATAAGAATATTCAATGGACCCTACAATTACTTACAATCTCAGAAAAATTATTTATCGATCAATCTTTAACGCAGCAAGGAAAGCAGATTGTGGAATCTCAACCTTACCAAATTGACGCATCCGTTTTTTACCTTCTTTTTGCTTTTCCAACAATTTTCGCTTACGTGAAATATCACCACCATAACATTTTGCTGTAACATCCTTAGACAAGGCACCAATGGTTTCACGAGCAATCACACGACCACCAATTGCTGCTTGAATAGCAATTTTAAAAAGTTGACGAGGAATAAGATCTTTTAACTTGGCACAAATAGCCCTTCCCCTACTCTCTGCTACAGAGCGGTGGGCAACAAATGCCAGTGCATCGACAGGTTCTTGATTGACCAAAATACTGATACGAACCAAATCGCTTTCCTCGTACCCGTCCATTTGATATTCAAAGCTGGCATATCCACGGGTTGCTGATTTCAAACGATCATAAAAATCAAAAACAACCTCGTTCAGTGGCAAACGATAAATCGCCATGGCACGCGTTCCAACATACGTTAAATCAATTTGCTGACCACGTCGCTCTGTGCATAATCCTAATACAGCCCCTAAATATTCATCAGGCACCATGATTGATGCTTTGATCCATGGTTCTTCAATTCGATCGATATAGGTTGCATCAGGCATATCAGCAGGATTATGCAAATCCTCAACTGAGCCATCATTTTTAAAAAGATGATACACAACTGAAGGGGCTGTCGCGATCAGATTAAGATCGAATTCACGACTTAATCGTTCTTGGATAATTTCCAAGTGCAATAGACCTAGGAACCCGCATCTAAATCCAAATCCTAAGGCTGCTGAAGTTTCAGGTTCATAGTGAAATGATGCATCGTTGAGTTGTAACTTACCTAAACTTTCACGTAGCTTTTCAAAATCGTCTGCATCCATGGGATATAACCCACACCAGACGACAGGAACAGATGGTTTAAACCCTTCCAAAGCTTTGGCTGCAGGTTTCTTATCATCGGTGATGGTATCCCCAACATGACAATCAGCAACAGTCTTGATCGCTGCATTGATAAAGCCCATTTCCCCAGCACCCAAAGAGTCAACTTCACGCATATGGGGGGTAAAAACACCGACTTGTTCAACGTTATAAGTACTGCCATTAAACATCATGCGGATGCGCATGCCTTTTTTAATACGCCCCTCTTTAACGCGCACCAAAATAATCACACCTAAATAAGTATCGTACCAACTATCGACCAGCAACGCTTGTAATGGGGCATCAACATCACCTTTAGGTGGGGGCAAGCGTTTAACCAATGCATCCAAAACAGCTTCTATATTCAATCCTGTTTTAGCAGATACGCCAATTGCATCATCGGCAGGAATACCAATAATTTCTTCAATTTGATTTTTTGTGCCTTCTACGTCAGCGGCAGGCAGATCAACCTTGTTTAATACGGGTACAATTTCATGATGTGCATCAATTGCCTGATAGACATTGGCCAAGGTTTGTGCTTCAACCCCTTGGGAAGCATCCACCACCAATAATGAGCCTTCACACGCTGCCAACGAACGGCTGACTTCATAAGCAAAGTCAACATGGCCTGGAGTGTCCATCAAATTTAAAACATAAACTTTACCGTCTTCTGCCTTGTAATGTAACCGAACGGTCTGCGCCTTAATCGTGATTCCACGTTCACGTTCGATATCCATATTATCCAGTACTTGTGCTTGCATTTCCCGTTGCGTCAATGCACCACAAGCCTGAATTAAACGGTCAGCAAGTGTTGATTTTCCATGATCAATATGGGCAATAATCGAAAAATTACGAATAAGTTCCAAAGGCGTGTCTGTCATATGGTGCACCAATAAGGCAAAAGTGAATATTTCAAATTAGAAAGCTGTTATTAAAGCATAGTTCTATACGTTTTTTTAAAAAAATTCTATGATCCTTTTACTTTTTTTAATGGATAGGTCGCAACAATCGCCCCCCCCACTATTAAAACGACTGCAATACATAATCCAATCGTTGCAGGGGCCTTGCCTGCCAAAACCAACCAAAGAGTAGAAAGTAATGGCGCCAAATAAGACAGTGATCCCATCAAAGAGAGATTGGCATTTTTTGTTGCATAATCCCATGCTAAAAAAGCTATTCCCATTGGGCCACATCCTAGATATAACAATATCAACATTTCTGTCGAAGATTTAGGTATTATGGTTGGTTCAAATACAAAATGAATGCTCATGGCCACCAAAGATATGCCACCGCAAACCCCAATTAACATACCCGTAGGAACAGATGCGTATCTACGATTAACAATCGAATAAATTGTCCAAACAATGGCACATAAAACACCCAAGCCATACCCCACTAAAACCATGGGTGTAATAATAGAACCTTGATCGGCGGGCATTAAACAAATCGTCCCCCCTAAGCCCATCAAAGCCCCCAATAAATAAGCAATATGAAATTGTTTTTTACTGAGGAAAGCAATGCAAACAACCAACATGGTTGGCCATAAATATGAAAGCAACGTCACTTTTGCTGGTGGGGCAAAAGCCAATCCAACAAAATAAAATAAATGAAAAAAGAAAATCCCACAAAAAGCGGTAATCCAAGCAGAAAAAGGCTGAATCATTTCACCCAATCGCCCAGTTAGCGCCAAAATGATACTGCCAACAACAAAAGATTCCCCAAATCCAAACCACATTAATTGAAATCGAGGGATATCAGAAGCAAAAGTTGTCATAACAGCCAAGCTGGACCATAACAAAATAGTTAATAATCCAAAACAAGTAGCGATTAAAAATTTTGAATTTCCCCTTGGGGAAAATTGCTGTGCAGACATTGTTTTTCGAACCAAATAAAAAATTAGAATCATTCATTACAATGAATTAAAACAAAAGCATAAATAAAAAAAGCCCATGCAAATTATACATGGGCTTGGGCATAACAAATCAGATTTTACCTTAATGTTCCGCCTGTTAATCGTGCAACTTCTTTAATAATTTTTTGAGAAACTGCTTCGATCTCTTCGTCTTTTAAGCTGCGATCTTGGGGTTGTAATGTCACTTGAATGGCAACAGATTTATAACCCTCGGTAACTTTATCACCAACATAAACATCAAATAATTCTACGTTACTTAATAATTGACGTTCTGCTTGTCTGGCTGCACTTAAAACTTTACCAACCTCAACATCAGACTTTACAACAAATGCAAAGTCACGTTTTAAAGGCTGGAATGGCGATAAGAAAGGTGTTTTCTTCTTTTGTGCCTTTTTAAGCATCACGCTATCGATCAAGATTTCAAAGATCATAGGGGCTTGATCAAATCCAAATTCTTTAACCAATGAAGGATGCAATTCCCCAAAATAGGCCAAGATATTTTTTGGTCCCAAGCTAAGCCGTCCTGAACGCCCAGGATGATAATATATTGGTGTTTCTGTGGTAATTTGCAAAGACTCTACCGCAACACCTAATCCATCCAGAACGCTGTAAACGTCCGTTTTAACATCCCAGAGAGTCACTTCTGGTGCTTTGCCACTTACTTGACGGGGTAAATAACCATACCTCACCCCAGCAGCCACCGTTTTTTCACCATCTTTTGTAAAAATGGGCCCGACCTCAAAAAACGCCACATTCCCCAAACCACGGGCGATATTACGTTGTGCAGTGGGTAATAAAGAGGCAAGCGGGGTTGGGCGTAATTGATCCATATCACTGGAAATTGGATTTAATAATCGTAGATCCTCAGGTGCATCGCCTAGGCGTGCGGCAATTTCATGATCAACAAATGAAAAACCAACCGTTTCAATTAATCCTCTAGCAGCCAGTAATCGCGCACATAGTAAGGAACGTGTTTGATCAGGCGTTATCGCAGCTTGTGGCACGGCCTGATGCATTGGCAGAGAAACCGCTGGAACATGATCCAATCCTTCAATACGTAAAACCTCTTCAATTAAGTCAACCTCCCCTTCCAACGCTTGGGCGGTCTGTAGCAGTTGAGACCCTTGATTGGCTTCAATACTGGAGTGTTGTGCCATTTTCATTGGCATAACAATATCATTACGCCACGAAGGTACCTCAACTGTGACCTGTTGATCGTTATGATCCTTAATTTCAAACCCTAACGCTGTCAGGATTTGAATAACCCGTTGTGGTGCTACGGCTAATCCACCAAAGCTTTCCAAACGCTTATACTGCAAGGTTGCCTGACGTTGCCATTGAGGCTCTGCCCCCGAGACAACAACATCACTGGCTTTCCCACCACACAAATCCAAAATCATTTGTGTCGCGGCTTCCATTGCATCGGGCAACATGGCTTGATCAACACCACGCTCAAACCGTTGACGAGCATCGCTGGTAATAAAATGACGACGGCCGCTTAGTGCGACATTGACGGGATTAAACAAAGCACATTCTACAAAAACATTGATTGTTTCTTCAGTTACACCAGTATGTTCACCGCCCATCAATCCACCCAAAGATTGCACACCGACTTGATCTGCAATAACGCAATCTTTGTCATTGACTTGATATTCTTTACCATCAAGGGCCACGAATGTTTCACCATGGCCAGGACAAATGGTTAATGTTTTTCCTGTAATTTTATCAATATCGAACACATGTAATGGCCGACCCAGATCAAAGGTAAAATAATTGGTAATATCGACCAATAGGGAAATAGGACGCACCCCAACTGCGCGCAATCTGGCCTGTAACCATTCAGGGCTTGGACCGTTTTTAACATTACGAATGGTTCTGCCCAATATATATGGGCATGCTTGGGTAAATTGATTATTCCATTCAATATCTGAGGGAAAAGAACCTTCAACCTTTTTGGGCTTCCATGGCTTTAATGTCCCCATACCCGCAGCAGCTAAATCCCTGGCAATATTACGAATTGACAGTGCATCCCCCCGATTAGGAGTAATGGCAATTTCAACTACAGGGTCGTTTAACTGTGCATAATCCACATAAGCTGTACCAACTGGGGCGTCATCAGGCAATTCCATAATACCAGATTGTTCCCCACCCAGGCCCAATTCCTCAGTCGAGCACATCATCCCATTGCTTATCTCGCCACGAATTTTTCCCGCTTTAAGGGTGATATCACTGCCAGGTACGTAAGTGCCAACAGGGGCAAAAATCGTAACCAAACCTGCACGCGCATTTGGTGCACCACACACAACCTGCATATTTTCAAAGCCTGCACCCGCATCAACCTGACACACTTGCAAGCGATCCGCATTGGGATGTTGGGATGCTGATAAAATACGGGCAATACGAAATGCACCCAAAGTTTTAAAAGGATCTTCAAGACTTTCAACCTCAAGACCGATCGCATTTAAAGCACTGCAAATTTCGTCAACAGATTTATCCGTATCCAAATGATCACGTAACCACGATAATGTAAATTTCATGATCTATATCCCTTCATGCAAAGCAACAGATCTGAACGCAGAAAATCCATAGTGGCGTAACCAACGTACGTCCCCTTCGTAAAAAGCACGCAAGTCAGAAATCCCATATTTTAACATTGTCAAACGTTCGATACCCATACCAAAGGCAAATGCTTGCCATTCCTTGGGATTAACCCCGCAATTTGCCAAAACACGAGAATGCATCATTCCGCAACCCAAAATCTCTAACCAATCGGAACCACCGCCCAATTCTCCTGTCTTGCGGTTCCATCCAATGTCAATTTCCATTGATGGTTCTGTAAAAGGGAAATAAGAAGAACGAAAACGCACAGGCAAATGGGGAATACCAAAAAAAGACCGCAAGAAATCAACCAAACATCCCTTAAGATGACCCAGAGTAATTCCTTTTTCCACCACCATACCTTCACACTGATGAAACATTGGTGAATGGGTTGCATCGTGATCCGCACGATAGGTACGACCTGGCGCAATAATGCGGATGGGTGGTTCTTGATCCAATAAAGTACGAATTTGTACGGTGGACGTTTGCGTTCTTAACAAATGCTGTTGTCCATCGGGGTTTTTTGATGGCAAATAAAATGTATCATGATCCGCACGTGCAGGATGATTTTCGTCAATATTTAATGCAGAGAAATTAAACCAATCGGTATCAACATTGGGACCTTCGGCCATTTTGAAACCCATTGCCCCAAAAATCGCAATAATCTCTTCGATTGTACGACGCAATGGATGTAATATACCCGTTGTTACGGATACAGGCATAGTGATATCAATAGCCTCTGCACTTAATTTTTCATTTAAGGCAACTTCTTCCAAAACAACTTTTCGTGTTTCAATGGCCTGGGTTAATTCATCACGTAATCGATTTAAGATACCCCCCCGTTCTTTTCGAAGTTCTGGAGGGCATTTTCCCAATTCTTTTAGTTTTTGTGTCAATGGTGCTGATTTACCCAATGTAGCCACACGCACTGCGTCCCATGCACGAAGATCTTGTGCCTGATCCAATGCTAAAAGCGTTTCTTGCTTTATATTCTCTAGATCTTTGTCCATCTAAACCCTCAATATACAAAAAGGGCTGCCCATACAGACAGCCCTCTTCCTATTCATTTTCATGAACAGATAAATCTCGTCAAGATTTAAGCAAGAGCTGCTTGCACCTTTTTGACGATTTCTGCAAAAGTTGCTGCATCATCATAAGCAATAGCAGCTAATACTTTACGATCTAATTCAATGCCTGCTTTGTTCAAACCATTGATAAAACGGCTGTAAGTCAGACCATGTTCACGAACGGCTGCATTAATACGTTGAATCCATAATGCACGAAAGTCGCGTTTTTTAACGCGGCGATCACGATATGCATATTGTAAAGATTTTTCTAGACGTTCCAACGCAATACGGTAATTGGTTGAAGAACGACCGCGAAACCCTTTGGATTGTTCTAATACTTTTTTATGACGAGCGTGTGTTGTAACGCCGCGTTTTACTCTTGCCATGGTATTTAATGCTCCTTAACGTGGCAGGCCGTATGGGGCCCATTGTTTAACCGTACGACCATCTTGTGGTTCCAATGTTTGTGAACCGCGATTGGTGCGTTTTGCTTTTTGAGTACGGTTAATCAAACCATGGCGCTTATTGCCAGGACCAGCCAGGACTTTACCCGTAGCCGTAATTTTAAAGCGTTTTTTGACCGATGATTTGGTCTTCATCTTGGGCATTTGTCACTCCTTTGAATACAAGGTTCCACATCCCATTATGGGAGAACGTCACAAGAGGGGCATGCCCTAATTATCCAGCCCGACCCGTAAACGTAGTGTGTTTATATAACCACTATTTATTTCAAGCTCAAGGAAAATCTATCTTTTCTTAAAATAAACTTTCAAAACCATTTAATACGGTTTGAATAAGTCACAACCCTTATAAATTTGAAAATCTTTCCTTCATTGTTGGATTATTACGCGTCAGCTTTTTAATCGTTACGTCTTGCGCTTTGTCATTGGCAAGTCGTAACTGCCTGTCGGTTCCAAGCAAGGAGTCTTTGACTTTGTTTAAATGTAATATCGATTTATCAATTTCTTCAATGGTTGTTGCGAAGTGTTTCGAAGCAATTTCGTAATTTCGTGCAAACGCGCTTTTAAAAGTTTCCAACTCTTCTTCAAAATTTGAAATATCGATATTTTGTGTTTTCATCAACGCCAATTCATTTTTATAATCAAGAGATTTTAATGCAGCGTTCCTTAAAAGCGTAATAAGCGGAATAAAAAACTGAGGTCTAATTACATACATTTTCGGATAACGATAAGACACATCAACAATGCCCGTATTATAATAATCATTTTCTGGTTCTAATAAAGATACCAAAACCGCATATTCGCAATGCTTTTCTGTTCTATCTTTATCAAGCTCCTTGAAAAAATCTTCGTTCTTTTTCTTAGTTGCTGTTTGATCATTCTCGTTTTTCATTTCAAACATAATGGAAACAATTTCTGTTCCGTTATCATCGATATCTCGAAATATATAATCCCCTTTACTGCCTGTTCGAATATCGTTGTCTTTTTCAAAATATGCTTTTGGAAAAGCTGTCACACGGATACGATTGAATTCAATTTCGCAATGTTGTTCCAAAGTTTCACCAACCATTTTTGTAGATAACCGTGCCTTCATATCACGCAACCGTTCAATAACCTCATCACGATCTTGAAGTTGTCTTTCATAGTTACTTTTCAGATTGTCTTCAGAAATTTTCTTTTCTAATTCGCTTTTTTCTAGGCTGCTCTTTAATTTTTCAAGCTCTTTCTCTGCCATACTGACAGCGTCTTTTATTGCAAGTTTTGTCGCAATTTCACTAACATTTAACGCCTGTTTTAATTCCTGAATTTCCTTGTCTTTTTGGGATGCAATATTTTGCACTTGCTGTGAAAGCCTAACTTCAGCCATTTTGGCTGCTGATTCTTGTTCCTTTTGTAATTGTTCGAATTTATTTTTAAATCCATCACGTTCTTTTTCAAGATTACTGACAGCTTCTTTTACGGCAACTACTTGCTTTTCTTTTGTACCTTCAAGTCTAGCCTTTAGATCTTGTATCTGCATATCTCTATCAGCAACGTTTTTTTGCAATTCCTGAGCAACCTTGGAACATGCCAGTTCAATGGCAATTTCTTTTTCTTTGTTGGCGATTTCTATGCGTTCATTTAATTGTTTATCAAAGTCCTTATCCCGTACTTGTTTTAAAATATCTGCATATCCAGCCTCGTCAATTTTAAAAGCTTTCTTGCAACTGGGGCAAATAATTTCATTCATCTTAAAATAAACCCATAATAAATAATCGTTGTGGAACTATAGTTTATAATCAATAACCAATCTTATAATAATATAACCATATTATATTAAATAATTTTGATTTAGAAATATTTATCTACAATAAATAACAAGCAATAGTAAAAATAAGCAGACGCTATTATATTGATATTAAGAAAGCAGCTAATTATAGACATTCATAACATATAAATAACGTTGTAACTATTTATTTGAATTAAAAGTGGACTTTTCAAAAATTACCGTTAAATAATCGTCTACACATTCTTTTAAAATTTAAATTAGTTATCATGCCCGTTTCAGACATTACCCCAACCCAACCAATACCCAATCAAGTTAATTTAAAAACCGAACGCGCTGGTATGATTTATATCATTCTGGCAGGCTGCTTGTGGGGATTGGGGGGCGTTATTGGGCAGTATCTTTTACAAGATAAGGGGATCAGTGCATCTTGGCTTATTGGTATTAGGATGTGGCTGCCAGGGAGTATACTACTGGCATTATGTTATCGTAAACGAAAAAAAGCAATCTTCTTACCTTGGAAGAATAAAAGCGAATCTTTTCGCTTAATTATTTTTGCCGTTTTTGGCATGATGGCCTCGCAACTTAGCTATTTTTTAGCTATTCAATATTCAAATGCCGCCACAGCAACCATTTTACAATATTTATACCCAGTCGTAATTGCAATTATTCTATCTGTGTATTTGAAAAAAAGACCGTCTATCTATCTAATTATTTCTATTGTACTGGCCTTGACTGGTGCTTTTTGCTTGGTAACTGATGGCTCTATTTCTGCAATTACGTTGCCTTTAAAAGCCATTATCTTTGGTGGTATTTGTATTATCGCCTCTGTGACCTATACACTTTATCCCATACCATTATTACAAAAATACAATACTGCCACCATTGCTGGATGGGGTATGTTGGTTGGAGGGATTGTTCTAAATTTTTTCCACCCTTTTTGGAAAGTCACTGGAACAATAGATATGCTTGCCTTACTGGGATTATTATTTGTAATTTTTGGTGCTGGTATGGCAGCTTTCTTACTTTATCTGGTTGGGGTCAAGCTTATTGGAAGCACCAAAGGCAGTGTACTAGCAACAGTTGAACCATTATCAGCAGCATTATTTTCTGTTGTTCTATTAAATGTAAAATTTTCGGTCACTGATTGGATTGGAACAGCGTGTATTATCGCCATGATTGTTGTTTTGGCCAAAAGCAAAGTCTAATTATTTGTTAGAAAATTAATATAAAATAGCATTATTACTGCTGATAATATTTGCACTGATAACCAATGGATCAACCTTTCAATTGGTCATCAGTAAAGATATTAATTTTCATTCTCAGTGTGACTACAATTATAAAATTGATCTTTTAATGTTCAAATTTTAACAATGATTAATAAAAATTGCCTGCTAAGTCTTAATAACTATAAAAATGAATAATTTAAAAGTAATAGTACTAATATGCACTAGCTTGATTTAGTTGAGATAAATCTTGATCCGACAATTTGATATATAATGATTTAATCAAACTTTTTAACTGGTTATTAGTTGTTGCACTAACAATTGGAGCAGTCACTTCTTTTTGTGCAATTAGCCATGCCAACGCAATTTCAGCCTGTTTTGCATTATGTTCTTTTGCAATACAATCCAGTGCGGTTAGAATACGCATGCCACGTTCATTAATATATTCGGCCACTTTTTCCCCTCTTGGGAATTGCTGCACATCTTTTATATCGCGATATTTACCACTTAGAAAACCAGAAGCCAGACTATAATAAGTAATAACACCAATTTGATGATCTAAAACCAATTGACGTAGCGGTTCATCAAACCGTTGACGATCATATAAATTATATTCTGGTTGTAAAGTTTGATAGGCTGGCAATTGATGTTGTTTAGCAATCTGTAGAGATTCTGATAATTGATGTGCAGTTAGATTTGAAGCACCAATAGCCCTGATTTTTCCCTCTTTTAAAAGCTGGTCATATGCCGATAATGTTTCCTCGTATCCAACGTTAGGATCTGGCCAATGAGATTGATACAAATCAATAACATCAGTCTGCAAGCGGCGTAAAGAACGCTCTACTGACTGAATGATCCAACGCTTAGAAAGTCCTTTATGATCACCCCCCATATCTGCACCAACTTTGGTAAAGATAAATAAACGATCGCGTTTGAAGGGGTTGGCCTTTAACCAC
This sequence comes from Commensalibacter oyaizuii, assembly GCF_029953265.1. NCBI lineage: Bacteria > Pseudomonadati > Pseudomonadota > Alphaproteobacteria > Acetobacterales > Acetobacteraceae > Commensalibacter > Commensalibacter oyaizuii. The sequence goes on along the minus strand of NZ_JASBAO010000001.1, from coordinate 211,830 downwards.
TTCCCTATAATGGTTTCAGATTCCCCACCTTGATTTCCCGGTGCCCAACGAGAATAAACATCAGCAGTATCAATTGCATTTAACCCAAGATCAACAAGCGCATCAAGAATTTCAAAGCTTTGTTGCTCGTTTAGTGTCCATCCAAAAACATTCCCTCCAAATACTAAAGGAACAATTTCAAATCCCGTTTTTCCTAATTGCTTCTTTAACATTAATTTCCTCGTTTATCTTATTTTAATAAATCCACAATATATATGATCATAGATTGAAAAACAAACGAAACAAAAAATAATTTATTAATAATATATTAATAAATTACTAAAATAATGTAGTATTTACCGAAAAATTATCGTATATCTGCAAATATTACTGTGACAAAAATTATTTTTTATTAGTGTATATCAAAGATGTTTCAAACATATGTATTTAAAATCTGAAATTATTTGTATTAATCTCTTTTTATAAACTATAATTTATTTCTCTATCTGATTTTTCTAATACTAAACATGTTAAAAATTTAGAAATAAATTAAAAGAATTACCCCTTTAATCTTATGTAACTACATGAAATAAGTATGGAAAAATAACAGCACAGCGGATATATTAACACTATGTATAAGAAAATATCTCTCTTTATCGTTTCATGTCTGATTGTTGTTGGATCTGCACTTTATTACAGACACCAATTACAACTTGAAAATCGTGCCTATACCGCTTTGCAATCTGGTTATATGAATCTTAAAGATGGAAAGAAACTTCAAGCAATTGGGGATTTTAGTTTTCTAGCTGACTATTACAGTAATAAACACAATCTTACAGTCAAACAAATTGTTGCAGAAGCACTATTAAAAAAAGCAGATCTTTTGGTTGAATTAAGAGACCCCGATGGAGCAATTTTGTCCTTAGAACAACTTAGCAATTTGTATTTAAATAGTAAGGATAAAAAATTACAATATGATAGTGCTCAGGCTCTGTTCAAAGAAGGCAGCTTATTACTACAACAAAAACAATACGAACAAGCTATGATTATATTTTCTCATCTTGTTTCAGTATTTGGGCAAGACGAGAATTTACAAATAAAACGCTGGGTTGCGCAAGCAATGTATGCTGAAACTGAAATATTAACCCATTGGGGTAAGGCAGACGTCGCCCGTAATATACATTCCAGTATCATTGGACAATTCATTAAAGAAAAAGATCATACAATAAAACTAGTTGTTGCAAAATCCATCATGCAAAAAACAGTTGATCATTTACAAAATCGCGAATGGGGCAAAGCGCTGTATAACAGTAATACGTTTATTCGCTTGTTTGATAAAGACCCATCCCCCGATATTACTGACTATTTGGCACACAATTTATTGTACCGTGCAGAAATTTTACATAGAGTGACCGATATACCTGATGATGAAAAAGAATTATTTGGTAACGATCCCCAATCAGCAGCCTTAACAACTTATGATGAGTTACTGGCCAAAATTAAAGATAAAGAAAACGACGAATATCCACGTTATCGTGCTACTGCGTTGCTTGGGAAAGCACAAATTCTTCAGCAGCATCAAAACTATGAAGAATCATTAAAAATTTGTAATGATATTATTAAACAATTTGATAAAAATGATTATCAAAAGATTGTAGATGTTGTTGCTAAAACCTTTTTAACCAAAGCTCAAATTTTAGCCAACTTAAAACAAGATAAACAAGCCATTACTGTTTATGACTCTATTTTAAAAACCTATCATTATAGCGAAGATCACCCCACGATTAACACCGTTTTAATCTCTTCCTACTTAGAAGAAAGTCAGCTTTTACAAAAGCTTAATTATAAAGACGAGGCTTTAAAACTGCTAACTTCTGCTATTGACATTTTTCAGGGTACCAAGAATGAACGTTTATTTTATCAAGTCAGTAAAGCCTTCTTGGATCTAGCAGAATTACAAAGCGATATGAAACAGTATGAACAATCAGTAAATACATATACAGCTTTAATTGCGGCTGCCCATCACAAAGCCTATCCCCTTACACGATATAACGGGGCCCTCGCTATTATGAAAAAAGCTGAATTATTAATAAAACTTAAAAAAGGTGCAGCGATTGGTCAAACCTACGATCAACTTTTGACTTTTTATAAAAACGATCAAGATTTGAAAGTCAGACAGGTAGTTGCACAGGGAATGTATGATCATGCCAAAGGGTTATTTGAACACAATCGGGGCTATACTGCTATTGGTATTATCAATCAAATTTTCAAACTGTTTGAAAAAAACAAAACTGACCCTACGATCAACCAAATCCTGCAAAAAACAGATGCATTAAAAAAACAACTTGGTTCAACGATCGTTTGGTAGAAAATAAAAAAGCAACTAATGAGAAAAACGTTACTGGCCATCAGACATGTATATTTCGAAGATCTAGGTATTTTAGAACCAGAATTGATTAAATACGGATTTAATATCAATTATACCGAGGCCCCTTTAAATCAATTTCAAGATCTAGATCCTAAAAACTATGATCTTATTGTAATCTTGGGTGCCCCTATTGGCGCATTTGATGAAACACAATATCCGTTTTTGAAAAATGAATTAAATTTCATTCAACGCTGCTTGAATTTAAACAAACCTATTTTAGGAATATGTTTAGGAGCTCAATTAATTGCAAGAATTTTGGGTGCAACTGTCTATCCTATGGGATATAAGGAAATTGGCTTTTCACCCTTAATTCTTAATAAAAATATTGAAAATAATCCGCTTAGATATCTAGGCGATATCCCTGTTTTGCATTGGCATGGGGATCAATTCGACATACCACAATCTTGTACTCCTTTGGCTTCCAGCGCAATGTGTAAAAATCAAGCTTTTATATACGATGATCATATTTTAGCCTTACAATTTCATATGGAAGCAGATCCTAGTAGAATTGAACAATGGCTGGTAGGGCATAGCCATGAATTAAACAGTGCTAAGATCGATCTCCACCAACTTAGGTCTGATGCACGAATTTATAACCAGACTTTAACGCAAGCAGGAAAAAATACCTTTCAACACTGGCTTGCAAAAATCACCCAATAAAACAAAAGAGCAATTACAAACCAAGTTTCAAGACTATTCCAACTTTAAAATATTTTGGTCTTATAAAAATATATTTTGCAAACTTTTTTAAATATAATTTGTGATTTGAAAATTGCGTATTTTTTTTCCTGTCATTGGTAACAGACACTTTCATCAACAAGACTGCATCAAAATATAAATTCAATCATAAATTGATTATTTCTTCAAATACATAAAAAGTCCTAAGCTTCTTGATATAGAGTTGTTGTTACAACCTTTAAACAAAGCAAAAATAAAAAAAGGCATTACGTATTAACGTAACGCCTCTTCACTAACGATATATAAAAGAATTAGTTTTTGCTTTTATCAACCAAGCGATTTTTTGCAATCCAAGGCATCATGTCACGTAACTTAGAACCAACTTCTTCAATTTGATGTTCGTTTAATAAATTACGTCTTGCTTTTAAATTCACCTGGCCGACTTTGTTATCAGTCATAAATTTATTTACAAATGTGCCGTCTTGAATATCTTTTAAAATATCACGCATGGCCTGGCGAGATTCGCTGGTAATAACGCGGGGGCCAGAAACATATTCACCATATTCAGCTGTATTTGAAATAGAATAGTTCATGTTTGCAAATCCACCTTCATAGATTAAATCTACGATCAATTTTACTTCATGCAAACATTCAAAATAAGCCATTTCAGGGGCATATCCTGCTTCGACCAATGTTTCAAAACCATTACGAATCAAATCAACCAAACCACCACATAAAACAGCTTGTTCACCAAAAAGATCTGTTTCACATTCTTCACGGAAAGTCGTTTCAATCACGCCTGCGCGTCCACCACCAATAGCAGAAGCATAAGAAAGTGCAATTTCCAAAGCATTACCAGATGGGTTTTGATGCACAGCAACCAAACAAGGAACCCCACCCCCACGTTGATATTCAGAACGCACAGTATGACCAGGCCCTTTAGGAGCAATCATAAAGACATCAAGATCTGGACGAGGTTCAATTAATTTAAAATGAATATTTAAACCATGTGCAAAAGCAATTGCAGCACCTTGTTTTAAATTATTTACCAATTCCTCTTTATATAAATCTGCTTGTGCTTCATCTGGGGTTAAAACCATGACAACATCGGCCCATGCTGCGGCCTCTGCAACGCTCATTACTTTTAAACCAGCAGCTTCTGCCTTTTTGGCGCTGCTTGAACCAGCACGTAACCCAATAGCAACTTCTTTAACGCCACTATCTTTCATGTTATTGGCGTGTGCATGTCCTTGACTACCGTATCCTAATACCGCAACCTTTTTATTTTTAATCAAATTAACATCAGCGTCGCGATCATAATAAACACGCATTCTTTTTTCCTCACTAATTTATTTATTAACTTAAATTGTATGACGGCCTCGTCCAATGGCTGCAATCCCTGTGCGGGATAACTCTACCAACCCTAATGAACGTAATAAATCAACAAAAGCATTAATCTTTTCTGTTTTTCCCGTCAATTCAAATACCAAAGAATCAATACTAGCATCCACAACCTGTGCGCGAAACGCATCGGCCAAGGTTAACGCCTCTGCTCGTTCTGAACCTTTAGAAACGACTTTAATTAATGCAAGTTCTCTGGCAACATATGGCCCTTGCCTGCATAAATTTACAACCCGATATACAGGAACTTGACGATCCAATTGTTCCTTAATCTGATTAATAACCATCGGTGTTCCAGAAGTTAAAATATTAATTCTGGATTTCCGTCCGCCATCATCCACAGGGGCGACGGTTAAACTTTCAATATTGTAACCACGTCCTGCAAATAAACCGATTACCCTAGATAACACACCACTTTCATTTTCAACAATTAATGAAAAAATAGCTGTCACAAATTCATCTTTCTCTTGCTGTGCACTACGTTGTAATGTTTTTTTATCAATATAGTCCATAATTTTGTTCCTGATTTATAATGCACATGGTTACGCCTTTGAATCTGCCCCCAGTAGAATCTGATTATGGGGGGCACCCGCTGGAATCATAGGAAAACAATTTTCCTCTTTTTCCACTTGAATTTCTACCAAAACAGGCCCAGGTTCATCCAACATTTCTGTAATAACCGCATCAAGATCATCGATTGTTTGCGCTCTTAACCCTTTAATTCCGAAACTTTCTGCAAGCTTTACGAAATCAGGTAAACTGTCACTATAGCTTTCAGAATAACGTCCGCCGTGAATCAATTCCTGCCACTGACGAACCATTCCCATATAGCGATTATTCAAGATGAATATTTTAACTGGAAGACGATACTGCTTGATTGTTGCTAATTCCTGAATGTTCATCATGGTAGAAGCTTCACCCGCGATATCGATCACCAATCCTTGTGGATGTGCAACCTGTGTTCCAACTGCAGCTGGCAATCCGTATCCCATAGTACCAAGCCCACCCGACGTCATAAAATGATTAGGGGATTCAAAAGGGAAATATTGAGCAGCCCACATTTGATGCTGTCCCACTTCAGTCGAGACATAAGCTTCTTTCCCTCGTTTGGAAACCAGTTCATGTAAACGACGAATAGCATGTTGTGGTTTTATTGTTGCCCCTGCTGCATTATTTTGAGTATACCGCAAACAATCTATTGAACGCCATTCATTAATCTGCTTCCACCAAGTATCTAACGCATGCTGGTCGACAGGTTCTGGATTTTTATTCCATTCCTCTATCATCAATTCAATCGTACGAGATACATCACCAACAATCGGTATATCCACTAAAACAATTTTGTTAATCTGAGAAGGATCAATATCGGCATGAATTTTTAAAGAGTTAGGTGAAAAATCCTTAACACTGCCTGTAACGCGATCATCAAATCGTGCACCTAATGCCACCAACACATCACATCCATGCGTTGCCAAATTCGCTTCGTAAGTTCCGTGCATGCCCAGCATACCTAAAAATTGTTTATCTGAAGCGGGATATGCACCCAGTCCCATTAATGTAGAAGTACAGGGGAACCCCGACATCTGAACCAAAGCTCTTAGATTTTTTGAAGCTTTCGGACCAGAGTTAATAATTCCACCCCCTGTATAAAATAAAGGACGCTTAGCCTTTTTCATTGCCCTTACAGCGTCAACAATGGCTTGATGATTTGGCTCGACAACTGGTTTATAAGAAGGATGTTCTTTAATTACTTGTTTTTGATAAGGGGCAGTATTTATCATCAAATCCTTGGGAATATCAATTAATACAGGACCTGGTCGACCAGAACGAGCAATATAAAATGCCTCTCTAATTTTACCAGCTAACTTGTCTTTATCTTTAATCAAATAATTAAACTTAGTTGCTGCACGAGTAATACCCACTGTATCAGCTTCTTGAAACGCATCGTTACCAATCAGATTGCTAAATACCTGACCAGAAATACAAACTAATGGAATAGAATCCATTAATGCATCAACCAGGCCTGTCACTGTATTGGTGGCCCCTGGCCCACTGGTGACTAATGCGACCCCGACTTTGCCTGTTGAACGGGCATAAGCTTCTGCAGCATGAACTGCAGCCTGTTCGTGACGTGTTAAAATGTGACGAATGCGATCTTGTTGGAATAATGCATCGTAGATCGGTAAAACAGCCCCACCGGGGTACCCAAAAATGACATCAACCCCCATATCCACGAGCACTTGCAACAGAACCTCAGCACCAGTCATTGTTTGAACTGATTCCCCTATTTGAGAGTGGTCTGCTTTGTTTAGCTCAATATTTGTCATTTTAGTCAATCCTTGGCTTCTTGGACTATTTTATTATTAATTACAGAAATATTTTCTATTCTGAAACCTACTTGTACCCTAGTCAATAAATTATCAAAGGTCAACAAAATTTTTAATAAATAGCATGGATTTTTCTATAAAACTTTCTGAATATTTCAAATTATGATTAATTCTTGAATTAAAAATACAAACTTGGGTTGACGGCGCCATAACCCGATTTGAAAACCATGTTTCTTGCCGTTTAATGTAACGTTGTGTGTTCGCCACGGCTTTCTCAACGGCATCTTGCAAAGAAATATCTCCTGCCAAATAAGACGCAAATTCTGGCACACCATGTGCCCTACGTAATGGGGCTTGTAGTGGTGGATTACATTTTAAAAATTGTGCCACTTCTTCAACAGCACCCATCTCAATCATTTCTCCGAACCGTTCCGCCACTGCTTCACGTAATAATTTACGATCGGGGGCCAATCGAATAACTATGAAATTACAATTTGCACCCGGTAAATGTGCCTCTTGCTGCCAGTATCTCAACCCATGTCCTGTAGAACGCCACACTTCCCATGCTCTAGCCACACGTTGAGAATCTGCAGGATTCAATGTAGATGCGGTTTGTGGGTCTACTTTTAATAATTCTGTATGAAGAAACACAGATCCCTTCGTCGCAATTAATGCGCGTGCCTCCTCCCGAGCTTGTGAACTGGGTTCTGGGATAAGGGCGATGCCATGAATTAAGGAATGAAAATACATCCCTGTACCACCACATAAAATAGGGAATTGACCGCGTTTCCACGCTTGTTGCAACTGCAACAATGCCTGATCACGCCACCATCTGGCATTTCCTGTTTGATCCCAAGGCAATACCCCGTATAAACGATGGGGGGCTTCCGCTTCATCCTGAATAGTAGGTCTGGCAGTAATAATCCGTAAATCCTGATAACACTGCATTGCATCAGCATTAATTACCACTCCGTTGATAATTTTTGCCAACTGTAAAGATAAATACGATTTTCCTGAACATGTCGGTCCAGCAACAATTAATGCCCAAGGAACATCATTCTTGATAGTACTTGCTTTGAACAAAGCATTACTCATTTATTTTATGCCATCCGCTTTTAGATTAGTGAAAATTATAAACAATTCTGACTGTACTTTTATTTTATCCAATATAATAGTGACCTAAGGATAAAGAGTAGTTCATACAAGCCAATTTATCTGTTATTCTATGTTTTCTGACTTTAAATATTTATATAATTTCGAAATATACTTCTATGTCCTATGTTTTTACCTTTGTTACCCGTCCTTCTGTTTTAGATCAATCTTTACTAACAAAAATCACTTCTTTATGTGTTGATAGCCAAGAATGTTGGCTATCCCCTTCAGAAGCAATTGATATTAGCCTGCCTACATCTATGCATAATAAAGAGGAAGTTTTGTCTCTATATTCTTCTGTGAAGCAGGCATTGTCCTCTTACCCTATTGATATATTCCTAACTTCTATATTTCATCGTCGTAAAAAACTGCTTATCGCAGATATGGACAGTACCATTGTAAACAGTGAAACCTTAGATGATTTGGCTAGCGAAGTCGGTATTGGTGAAAAAATTGCCGCTATTACGAAACGAGCAATGAACGGAGAATTGGTTTTTGCCGATGCCTTAAAAGAACGCATCGCATTGTTAAAAGGTGTATCGGCAGATTTGCTTGAAGCAACATGGAAAAAAACACATCTTAATGAAGGAGCAAAAACACTAATAGCTACGATGAAGAAACACCATGCCCATACTGCACTGGTTTCTGGAGGTTTCACATTTTTCACACAACGAGTTGCTGATCAATGCGGATTTGATGAAAATTATGCAAACCAACTTAGTATTAAAAACAATCAGTTGGACGGAACGGTCATTCCCCCTATTTTAGGCAAAGAGGCGAAATTATTTCACCTAAATCGATTAACTCAATCATTAAATATTGATATTGCAGAAACAGTAACCATTGGCGATGGGGCAAATGACCTGCCAATGTTAACCCATGCAGGGTTGGGTATAGGTTATTACCCTAAACCAGTCGTTAAGAAAGAAGTTATTAATATTATTGAACATACTTCTTTACGATCAGCTCTTTTCGCACAAGGTTATCATCATACAGATTTTTGTTAAGTAATATTTTAAAGCCATAAGTACGTACATGTAATCAATATGGCTTTTTATATAAAATATAATTCAACGAAACAATAAATTTAACATCTTATATTTGTATTCATTTAGACTTTAACATAATATGCCCCAATTATTACCATAATAAAAGGATACTTTATATGTGGTATTATCCTAAAGTCAGTGAAGTATATTCTCATGAAATGGAATAGAACAGAGCATTCCTCTTATCTAACAAAAGATTTCATATTTAATCAACTCATTCCTTACATTGGTAATAAACGTAAGTTATTGGATCTGATCAAGTACACTCTTTTAGAAACGCAAAAAGAACCAATTTCTACACCAGGAATATTTATTGACTGTTTCGCAGGTACAGGTGTTGTTAGCCGATTGGCAAAAACCATGGGTTATCAAATTTTTTGCAATGACTGGGAACCTTATAGTGAATTACTAAACATAGCTTCTATCCAGGCTTTGGAAGAACCAGTTTATTTCAACCAGCAAACTTATGCTGAGGTTTTGCACCACCTTAATCATTTATCCCCAAAACAAGATTGGGTCACAACGCATTTATGTCCTCAAAGTGATGAACATTACGATATTCTTACCGAACGCATGTTTTATATGAATAAAAATGGACAACGTATTGATGCCATTCGTGAGCAAATTGCACAATGGGATCAAAATGGACTTTTATCTCCAATCGAACGGGCTTGCCTGTTGGCACCTCTCCTTTATTGTGCGTGCTATCATGCCAATACAAGTGGCGTATTTAAAGGGTTCCATAAAGGATGGGGCGGGCAAACAAAAACTGCTTTGTATCGTATTGCTGCCGATTTAGAATTACATCCCATTCAATTCTTTAATAATCACCAACAAAATCATGTCTTTCGCATGGACGCACAATCTCTGGCAGAACAACTACATTACATGGCTATTCCACAATATAGTATCGCTTATTTAGATCCCCCATATAACCAACATCCGTACGGGGCCAATTACCACGTCCTGAACAGTATTACTTTGTGGGACAAACCTACTGTTTCGCCGCACATTATTCCTAATGAAAAATCCGCTATTCGCAAAGATTGGCGCAAAGATCGTAAAAGCGCATATACCATTCGCAATAAAGCCATTGATGCCTATAGGAAGTTAATTGAGACATTGCCAACACAATGGATTGCTACCAGTTATAGTACGGATGGATTTATTCCTTTATCAGAAATGATTGAGTGCAACTGTAACGTAGGGCAAGTCTCTATTTTCGCAAAATCTTATAAACGCTATCGTGTCAGCTCCCAACGATATTCGCACAAGGCACGAAACATTGAATTTGTTTTATTAACAAAAGTAGGGGCTAAAACAAATCAATTCCCTACAGAACTTGTCGAACAAATTTTTTCCTTGGAGAATGCTTCTCTTTCCCAAAAACTTGAAGAAAGAGAAAGCTGCATTCATGTTTTTAAATAACTTTAACCTCTATTGAGATAAGCTTAGAAATTTTTCTACAGATTGACGATTTGCTAATAACGCTGATTTCTCATCATTCGTCAATTGCTGCATAACTTCGTGCTGGCTGTTGGCCTCATTTAATTTAACCATACCAACCAAATAATGTGGATTAATAGGATCGCCCTTTTTACGTTCAGATGGCAACAACGATAAATGTAAAGCAACCAATTGTTTGTTTCCAGCTAACGTGGAAAATCCATCTTTAACCTCTAAGTCCATAGCCCTTCTCTTCTCGATCCGATCTCGACGCAAGATATCAGGTCTGGACATTTCTTCAGGGATAATTAATAAACCAATTTTCATGCAAAAAGATCCAAAACGCTGACTGGAAGTAATCCACACCAATGGAATAGCAAGCAGTAATCCCAGCAATACGGGGGTCATCCAAAAAAACAAAGAGGCAGAGACCTCCCAAGCACCAATTCCCAAAATAATTCCAAAAGCCATATGTCGCCAATAATCTCTTATTACGTCTTTTAATGGAATATGCCCAACATCACGTCTTTGTGCATTCCATCCAGAATCATATCCCAGCAAGATTGAAATAACAGCGGTCGTTTGAATTAACATTGCGATAGGAGCAATCAACCCACCGATTATAGTTTCAAGAAAGATAGAAGATAATGCTTTAACTGCACCACCGCATCCGCGACGCAGTTCTGAATTAAATAATAATGCAATCCATGCCATGAATTTAGGTGCTAACAAAACCAACATGGTCAAAATGAAAACATATTTCGCCAAGACAGGATCAACTTGGGGCCAATTGGGAAATAATACTCGATCATTCCCTGTAAAATATTCTGGTTTGATAAATAAAGCCTGTAATGAAACCAGAATTCCGACCAACAAGAATAATAACCAAAGTGGAGACATAACATACGCCCCGATCCCTACCATCATGTGAATACGACTGATCCAGCTTAGTTTTTTGGTTGGAATAACCATCGCATGTTGTAAATTCCCTTGGCACCAACGCCGATCACGTACTGCAATATCTGTCAAGGAAGGAGGGCTTTCTTCATAAGATCCATGTAATGCTGGCACCATATGGATGGCCCAACGCCCCCTACGCATTAAGGCAGCCTCAACAAAATCATGACTCATAATCATTCCGCCAAAGGGTTTCCTTCGAGCAGGTAAATGAGGCATTCCTGCTTGCTCTGCAAATGCTTTTATCCGAATAACCGCATTATGCCCCCAATAATTACTTTCAGAACCGTGCCACCACGCCAAACCATAAGCAATTGTTGGGCCATAAACACGGCCTGCAAATTGCTGCAATCTGGCAAACAAAGTTGTCCCATTCACAATAACGGGCAAAGTTTGAATTAACCCAACCCCCTCATGGGCCTCCATAGCAGCACAAATACGAACGATCGTGTCCCCTTCCATCAAACTGTCTGCGTCTAGGGTTAACATGTGATCATAGGCACCACCAAAACGGCGTATCCATTCGGCAAGATTTCCTGCTTTACGATCAGTATTTTTAAATCTGCGACGATAAAAAATACAATGATGGCCACCTGTTTGTTCTCTTAATCGCAAAAAGGCGGCTTCTTCTTCGACCCAAACATCTGGATTGGTCGTATCTGAAAGAATAAAAAAATCGAAATTTCCACCACGGCCCGTCGCTTGAATACTATCATATATAGCTTTCAATCCAGCCAATACACGATGTGGATCTTCGTTATAAGTGGGCATTAAAACTGCTGTTTTTTTATGCAGTAAAGGCAAAGGTGCTTTGGGATCTATCCCCAAAGATAGTCCACCTTTTTGTTTTAGTTGTTCTACAAATCCCCCCAGAGAAGAGGCGAAAGAAAAAGCAATCCATAAAAACAAAATGGTAAAAATTACCAGAACTATGGCCCCAAGTAATGTCATTCCATTACTGTTAAACACTAAATTCATCTCATAAGATGCATATCCAGTTAATAATAACGAAACGGCAAAAACAAATAAACGCCTCAAAAAAATATTACTATTTTGTGTAGCCAACTTGTTTGAACGGCCATATATATTGGGATTGGCACGTAAATCTTGCACAGGCATTTCTATAGGAGATTCAGGAGGTAGTGCATCGAACTCTTTTTCAGATTGATAAGATCCTAATAAAGTATCTGCCTTTGCCTCTTGTTTCTGGCTATGACTAGAAACATGATGAAGTTCAGTCATAAGAACTTACTCTCTCCTAAAATAAAAATATTGCGAAATGAAGTATTATAAATAAAAACTTGAAAATATAAAGTCTAATAATTTTTTGAATTTTTTGTGAAATTATTGTGCCTAATCTATTAAAATTAAGAACATTCTGTTACGTTAACGTTGATGAAGTCTCGTTTCTGCAGCTCTTCTTGAAACACTCATCTACGACGCAATTATAACGAGGATTTTGATGACTGATAAAAAGAATGTTTTTAAATTCCCGCCTATAGCGACGGGAATGATTGATACTTTTCGCCAAGGTTATAAATTTTCCGATTTAAAAAACGATGCTTTGGCTGGTCTAACAATTGGTACTGTTGCAGTACCCCTGTCCATGGCACTGGCAATCGCAACTGGCGTTCCACCTGAACATGGATTATACACAGCAATTATTGCAGGGGCTATTATCGCACTGACAGGCGGATCACGATATAATATATCAGGCCCCACCGCAGCATTTGTGGTAATTTTATTCCCAATTGTGAAAGATTACGGTATTGGTGGTCTTTTACTAGCAACAATGATGGCTGGGGTTATCTTACTATTATTAGGTGTGGCGAAAATGGGTCAATTAATTCGATTTGTCCCATATCCCGTAGTGCTAGGATTCACCGCAGGTATTGCCTTAATTATCGCTATTTTACAAATCCCTGATTTTCTTGGATTACGAACTGGAAAATTAGGAGACGACTTTATAGAAAATATTGGTATCATCGCCTCCTCTTTTGGAACAATTAATCCCTATGAACTAGGAGTTGGACTGTTTACATTAATCGTTTTGATCCTATGGCCTAAATTTAAAATTCCCTTGCCTGCCCCTTTGGTTGGATTAATCGTTGGTGCTGTGGCTGCATATTTTATCAATAAAGGTATTGGTGGGGCCGATATCCAAACCATTGCATCTCGTTTTACTTGGAAAGCTGATGGAATTGAAGGAACGGGTATTCCTCCCATTCCACCAACTTTGATCATGCCTTGGGCGCTACCAGGACCTGATGGACAACCTCTCGAAATTACGTTTAAATTAATTCATACCTTAATTGGCCCTGCTTTTGCTATCGCAACTTTAGGAGCAATTGAATCGCTCTTATGTGCAGTTATTGCTGACGAATTAACCCATACAAAACATAATCCAAATGCAGAACTGATCGGGCAAGGACTAGGAAATATCATCGCCCCTCTTTTTGGTGGGATTACCGCTACAGCAGCGATTGCAAGAACAGCAACCAGCGTAAGAAGCGGTGCTAAATCCCCTATTGCTGGTATCATACATTCTATCTTTGTTCTTTTAGCTGTTGTCTTATTTGCAGGCTTATTGGGGTATGTTCCCATGGCATCCTTGGGGGCACTCTTATTCATCGTTGCATGGAACATGAGTGAAGCCCACCATTGCCTTAAAATTATCAAAACGTCACCTCGTGGGGACGTTATGATTTTATTGGCCTGTTTTGGGTTGACAATAATATTTGATATGGTTGTAGCCGTCGCTGTTGGTGTTGCCTTATCTGCCACATTATTTATCAGCCACATGACGCAGGCATTTCAAGCACGTAAAGTTGAACGCCATCCTGAAATGGATGATGTATATGATCACGTAAATATTTTTGATATTAATGGTCCGTTGTTCTTTGGGGTATCGGAAAAGATTTTGACATCTTTACGATCAGATGAAACACATCTTAAAAAAATATTTATCATCGATATGCATGATGTGATCAGTATTGATGCGACAACAATTTCTGGATTACAATCTATCTATGCACAATTACGCGCAAATGATCAATCTTTGATTATCGTGGGTGCCTCAACTAAAATTATTATGGCCTTAAGACGAGCAGGTTTGTATAGCGTAAGAGGACAATTAGCTTATTGCTCGAATTTTCAATTTACAAATAACGTCGTTAAACGTTGGTTAGAAATACCTTCATAACCTTTTACCACAATATATCAAAGGACCTGAATCTATAATATTCAGGTCTTTTTGGATCAGTTTTAAGCTGTCCAGCGATAAACCCATTGTTCTGAAATTGGCTTATCCCCATCCATTAACACACATTTAAGCTCTGCAACCTTGGCACCTTCTGGAGCAAACTCAAAAGTCGCACGCCATCCATGGGTAACAGAGTTACTTTCAGTAACGATATTACTAATTTTGCCCGTTGAACTTGATACTTTTAACGTAAGTTGCTTATTTGCAGGAAAATTATTTAACGGTCCATCAAAAAAATCAACACAGAAAAATCTTACGTCAGGTTTATCAACGACACTTCCCACCCTAGTCGCAGCAACTCTGGCAAGAGAAGTAGGCCAAGGATTATCCCATCCCCAATATAAACGATAAGTAAAAGGATATTCGACTTTTTCTTTTAACGGTTGTTTAGGACGCCAAAAGACAACAATGTTATCATTCACCTCGCTAGGGGTTGGGATCTCAACTAAATTCACACTTCCAGCAGGCCATTCCCCCACGGGTTCAACCCACAAAGATGGTCGCAATTCATAATGCAAGGCTAAGTCCTCATATTGTGCAAAATCATGCTTACGCTGCATCAAGCCAAACCCTTTGGGTGCCACATCTGTAAATACAGAATATTGCAAATCAACGGGATTATTTAAGGGGCGCCAAATTTCCTCTCCAGTGCCTGTCCACATTAACAATCCTTCACTGTCATGTGCTGCTGGACGCCAATCATCAACATGACTACGATTATTAGCGTCAAAGTAGAACATACCAGTCAACGGTGCAATACCACCATTAGCTATCAGTTTACGCGGATAGAAATAGCTTTCAACATCAAATATTGTTGTCGCCCCTGGACGAATAGTAAATCGAAAAGCACCTGTTAACGAAGGACTATCAAGTAATGCATAAATCACCAAAGATTCTATACCAGCTTTAGGTTTTACCAACCAGAATGCTCTAAAAAGTGGAAATTCCTCACCTTGGGGATCTGCCGTTCCTTTTGCAAATCCTCTTGCTGATAATCCGTATTGCTGCCCTTTGGCAATAGCACGAAAATATGAGGCTCCTAAAAAGACAGCAAACTCTTCCATAACTTCATTTTGGTTCAGTTTGGTCATTAATTTGATACCAGAAAACCCAAGATTTTCTTCAACACGTAATTTAGGATTACTATAGTTAAATAAGTCAGGACTATATGTTACTGGTTTAGAAACGCCGTCAATTACCTCATAAATATCTAAACGAGGTCTATATAAAAACCCACGCGGAAAAAATTGAACTGCAAAGTTTAAATTATCGCCGTTCCATAATGCTTGCTCTGGCTTGTAAACAATGCTTCTAAACCCATCAAAGTCAAGTTTATCAACAGCTTCAGGCAATTTATCTGTCGGAGCTTTATAAGGATGCCCAGCTAATGAACGTGCCATTTCCCGAACCGTTGCCTGATCAAAGGGTTTTCCTTGATTATCATTGCTTGGCTGATTATCAGCAGCAACGGCTTGAGGCAATAAACTAGTTTTGGTTATTCCTCCACCGACAACACTGGCAAGGGAAACCCCTGCTGCTGAACGTAAAAGATCTCGACGAAATACCACGGTTAAACCCTTAATTAATTATAATGAACGATTGAATATTGGTGAGTATAAACAGTTATAAGCATTTTTGATTACTGATTTTGACAGATTATGAAATATACAAAATCCGAATATTTTTCATTATTTCGAGGTACAAAATAATTTATTCTTTCTTAACCAATACAAAATAACACCTTCCTAGCATAAACAAAATATGCAGAAAAGTAAATTTCACAACTCGATTTTATTTAATTAAAGTACGTTTATTCCAATATTTTATTAAAAAAATTCGCATTGATGTAACTGTAAGTGTTGTAACAGAACAATTGTTTTTAGATCTATAATTTCACCATCTTTAATTTTATTTAATGCTTCAGATAATGATATTTCCAAAACTGTAATATCCTCGCCTTCTGAGCGCAAACCACCTCCGTCGTGTATCTGACTATCGACACTAGCGATAAAATAATATAATTTCTCTGTCATCAGCCCTGGTGAACTATATAAAGCATAAATGAATGACAAATCTTTAATATGCCAGCCTGTCTCTTCACTAACTTCTCTTTTTGCAGCTAAAAATGCAGCCTGTATCGCATCACCTTTTGCAATATTAAAATCTTCAGAGTCTATATTCCCTGCACAAGCCTCAATTACCGGACGATCGTCCCCTTTTACAACAATGGGGGCGCGCCACTGAGAGGTTAAAATAAGCTTATGATTATCACAGCGATATAATAATACAACAACACTGTCTGGAACTTTTAGAATTTCCCTTTGAATAGCTACTTTTTGACCATCAGCATACAACTGAATCATATCGGCCATTTCGAGCAGGGTGTGACCCTGCCATAATTGCCGAAGATGCCTTAACGTCATTTTTGATTTAAACATAAATCATCTACTACTTTTTAATCCACCATTTAACAGGTTCAGGCTCTTCATTGTTATTGATCTCGACAGTATCTTCATAAAAACCGTCCTGAATGCAGGAGTCTATCTCAGAACTAACAGCGTTTTTTTCCTGCAAATCATCAATCTTTTCAGATAGAACATGATTAGTTACTTCTAAACGTTCTATATGATGTTGCATACTCAACAACAGTTTTTCAAGTTTTTGCTGCTGTGACACCAATTTATCTAAATGATAAATAACATCATCCTGAGTTTGAATATTTTGATGATCTGAAAACTCTTTTTGCTTTTGTGTTTTAATCGCTTCATTGGAATCTGTAAAATACCGCGATCGTCTTTGAGGGCTTACAAAAGAATGTTTTTCAACAATTACTTCACCATCTTGTACAAAACGCCGACGCTGTGCATTATCCCTATTAAATGCTTTAATAGACGTTTTATTTGTAGTTTTATTTGTAGTTTTTTTTAAAGCATTCCCGCCAATATTCTCTAATGCACGTTTTACTGCATCAACATCAGAGGATTCCACACAATCTTGTCGTTTATCATTTGTAAAAGAAGACATTCTCTCTTGATGAGAAGACACCACACAACACCTTTTATTTTAATTTGTTTAGTTTTTAATTTGGATCGTTCAATGCAATTTATTTTTACTATATATGTATACGTACATTCCGCTTATGCTTAATTTACATTACACTTATAAAGTCGTAACTATTTTGAATTGTTGGATTATTTTATTAATATTATATGTTCAATCACAATATCAATATTGTAAAAATAAGTAAATAATATATTTCCAATCATATATTATAAATTTTAAAAAAAGTAAAGAAATTAATCACGAATTGCAAAAGCAATATATCATCATGATTAGCAATATTTCTATTTAGTATATAGAGGTTTATTTTTTATTAAACAAAACTATAAAAAATATCTAAGCGTTGTATTTTATTTAATCGTATTAATAATCATTCTTATCTTGACCAACATGGAATTTATAATTAACAATTTTATGAAACATTAATTATTTTTTTGGTCTATATCAAATGATCCGTCCCTCTTTTTCGATACGCTTATGGCTTGCCGTAGGCGCTTTTTATGGAATGCTTGCTGTTATTTTGTCTGCACTAACGTCACACTTGCCTGCGGCCTACTTTGTTAATGATGGTAGAGAAATGACTCGCGTTGCAGATACAATTTTGGCCATCCAAAGCCTAGCATTAATGATTGTTTCCATTTTACAAAAATTTTATCAATGTTCCATACATTTAAATATAGTCGCAATAGCTTTCATGATCGGAACACTATTTTTTTGTGTTGGTGTATTCTATATTGCATGCACGGGAAACCATCCCCCTTTACCAATTGCCCCCATCGGTGGCAGTATCCTTATTGGAGGCTGGTTCTATCTAACAATAACAGCATTTTTATTAAAAACAAACGTAACGATGTAAATTACTCTTTTTTGGGTACAGTTTTTTTAGCGAGTATAATTAATTGATCTGCAGCCAGTTGGTATGTCGTATCATCAGCACGCAGATATAATGCTTTGTTTAAATATGATTTGGCATCTCCATATTCTTTTAATAGCAAAGCGCTTTGTCCAGCCCGAACATACAAGCGGGCTGCATCTAAAATATTTCTCATTTTTTCATTGGCTTGCGCTTGTAACACCAACACCCTGATCATAGCACGATATTCGATTTGTGAACGGCGAATAGCCTCTGCAGCCTTTGCCTCTGATATCGCCTGCATGTACTGCCCTTGTTGATAAGCTAATAAAGCATGCAATTCGCTTTGGTCAGCTTTCCAACTAGGCTCATCTTTCTTCTTTGTACTAGATAAAAGTTGGTCCAGTTTTTGAGAGAATTGGGCTAGTTTGTCACTTTGACCTTGGGCATTAGCGATCAAAGCTGCTAAGAAATAGGCACGCTCTTGGATATCTTCATGCTGACTATCTTGAGCATGCAAAACAACTTGCTCTGCACGTGGAAATTGCTTCATCCGATATAAAATAGCAGATTCAACCAGATCCAACTGGGGACTATCAGCCTCCCCTCTTACTGTCAACTCTTTACGCGTACGATGAACTGTATCTAGTGCGGATTGCAATTTATTTAATCCTAATTGTACAACTGCCAAATTATAGCCAGCATCATCAATATTTAAAGTATCATCGCGAATAATCGCATAATCAAAGGATTTTTTATAACTGTCTGCAGCCTGTTGTAAACGATCATAATAAACAGCTTCATCAGCAACATCCATCGTTCGATCAAAAGGGTCATCCCTTGCTGGTTCCTGAGAAGCACCCCCACCGCACGCAGCCACACCAAATAAAATAGGTAACAATAATAAACTATGCTTATATAACTTTTTCATGGTCTAACCTCACGTGCTGGCAAGCGCTTAGACTTTGCAGGGGCTTTACCACTCCCCCCCAATATCCACATTCCTTTTAATTGAACGATTAACTGTTGCAAGTCACGAACCGTTGACTGTAGCTGCGTCATCATTGCAGGTAATTGCTGAGTTGTTTCATTAACATTTTTGGCAATTGGTGCTAAATTTGGAGAGGCCTTGGTCAGATCTTTCGAAACTTTACCAAAATTAACCACCATCGTATCAGAGTGTTTAATGACCTTATTGATATTTTGCTCTATCGGTTTCAGTTGTTCAATAATATTGTTCAAGGTTTGAACCATATTTTCAGCACGACGGATTAATTCATCGTTATTAATTAAACGACCAATTGTACCTTTACCTTGTTGGATACTTTCAACGGCCATTTCCAAAGAGGCCATCATATTTTTAGCACTGTCCATCGTTGGAACGATCCGTTCATGAATTTGTAAAACCATTTGGGATATCTGATCTGCAGGATTTGGTTCTGTTTTTGCAACCAGAACCGCATAACGCCAATTCAACGGACTACTATACCCCCGAGTGATAGAAACATACGCAGCCCCAGCGACTGCAAATTGACGTTTAATTGTTACTTGACTGTCCCTACGTATAAAGGTCTTTAATTGTGGATCAATGGCAGCAACGGCAGATAATCCACCATCAGAATTAACATTAATTTTTTTGATGGTTCCTGCGCTGATCCCAAAAACTTCGACATTATCCCCCACAGAAAGATTATCAACCCCCGTTTGTGGTAGTACAATGTTCAACTCTGCCGCAGGGGTCATCCAGTCACGCAAAATGCCAGCTTCGATAACCGCACCAACAAATGCCAACAAGCATAATAAAACTAGCCCGCCTGTCCACTCATTGGCATATCGCAGTTGAAATAACTGACGGGTTTTTGCATAGCGTTTATTATCGAACATTTTATACCAACCGTACCGAAGTTAAACCTTTTTCTTGAAGACGCATCCAATGCGTTACTCTTTCTTTATAGTCATTCCATAAAGACAATTGTCGTGTAAAGCAGATCACACCAACCCCCCTATTCTGTGCAACGTTTAACATCTCTAATAAAGGGACCATTAACTCAATAGCGTATCCTTCTGCAGGATATTCCAATAATAACAAATCTGGTGTCCCCAATAAAGCACGGACGCACGCTGCACGTGCTAAATCAATAGAAGTCATCTGCCGCGGGACATCCGTAGGAAGTCCAGGATATCCAAAATGATGGCATAGTACCAAAGCTTGCGCTATTAACTTATCAATATCAACAGAAGTATGATGCAACATCGGCAATAAAATATTAATGCCAACGCTATACATATCCATCCACCCCCCTTTCTGAAAAACGCGACCAATACGACCACGCAAAGCAGATAACCGAGGTTCATGTAAAGAGACCCAATTCAACCCCTTGAAATGAACTGTTCCTTCTCTTAAATGAACCAGCCCACTACATAAATCAGCAAAGACTGAAGCAGCCTCTAAATCACGACATTCAATGAGAACGCATTCACCTGCTCTAACTTTTAAATTAAAGGCGACAGGGGGCAAACTACTTTCATCAAATGAAGGTTTTGCATTTTCAAGCTCAAGCAATACTTTAGTTGCCATCGATTAAAATTCCAATGTAAATAAAATATTCACGACCATGATTATCATAATCCCCCGTGTAAAGCCTTTGGGTAATAAAGTTGCCGGCTCATCATCATTTTTAACATTCATTCCGGTAATACATGATCCAACCCCAATCATAAAACCCATGACAGTGAACTTTAAAGGAACCAATACGTAATCCCACACTGACATCGCTGATAAAATATTACTGTAAAACGTCCAGATTGAATCCTGCATCGTTCCCATCATATAGGTTACGACGTACCCCATAAATAAAGATACAGTACCAAAAATCATCCCTAGACAAAAGCTGCCAACCATAAAAGCCCAAGCCTTAGGAACGACAATCGTAACAAATGGATCAATTCCTAGGGCGGTAAACGACCTTAACTGCCCCCCCATTGCCAATAAACTGCATTCTGTCACGGCCAGAATGCCATTACGTCCAAGCAAAATCATTCCAACAAGAATAGGAGCAACCTCACGAACCAAGACCGTTATCAAAATTGGCCCAGTCATCTTCGTTAAACCCGTTGCACCCAACCAAAAAATCGCCTGAGAGACAACAGCCAAGCCAGCCAAGGAAGCAGTGAAAAATGTACTAAAAAAACCACCGCTGACGACTTGCCCCAAAGTTCTTTTAAATTCGTAGCGCACTGTACGACGCCATGTTAAGGGAGAGATACTTTCGATCAATACCCCCCAAGATGCAGCCAAAACACCCAAAAAGAAGCGCAAATAACTACGAACAGCCTTGCCAATAACAAATAAGACCGGCCGCAAATACCAAATTAATAAAATGCCCAGTTTTTTGACAAGTGAAAAAGGCCCTGGGGGTACTTGCTTTAACTGCACCGAAAGGCGTTGTGTATTCTCTACTTCACGACTACGAATAGCTTCGACATACTGTTCGACATCCTCTATGCTGTCCTTGTTCAAATCAGACAGCATGGCCTCTATACGATTGTCTTGTTTCCCTTCTTGCTCTGAAGGAGGGTCATTTAAGTCCTGTGCGTTATTCATCGTCTACCAGCAAGAATAAATGCATGAGAAATACCCCGTTTGGGAATAAAAAAGCTGCCTCTTGACCTAAATAGAAAATCATTACGCAGCCCAAGATAAGCAGATTGCGTGACTTGTATCGTTCCACCGTCTTTTGCCATACTGGCCATTAATGCAGACATTCCAACGGTGGGCCCCCACAATGTAAAGGTTTTGGGCTCTTTCCCAAGCCAAGAACCAATTGCAGGCCCAACATCAATACCAATTCCAAAGTTAGACTCTGACCCCATACCAGGAATCATTTCCATACATGCCGCCCGCATGTCTAGTGCTGCATGTGCCAACCGAATAGGTGCTGTAACATCAGGTTCTTTTGTACAACCAGCCACGGCAATAATATGTTCACCGACCATTTTCACATAGAACAGCCCATATTTCTTAGCAATATCTTGCAAGACGATAACCAATTCTTCAACGTGTTTAATTAAATCGATTGAAGAATCAATATCAGAAGTCAAATAACCACTAAAAGCAATATTCATCACAGCGACTTCTGGGTATAATCCTTTTTGATTGTTTGAATCTAAAGTATCAAAATGAATGTTCTGATAATTTGCAGTACCTGGTGGCAATATGTAATCAGATCCGCCGTCTTTTTGTATTGTTAATAAATCATCTTGGACATTTTTGGTTAACTCATCAATTGATGACGCATGCTCAGCATGTGAAACGTCTCCATAATGAGCAACCGCGGCTTCCAATTTTACTGATGCTGCAACCAAACGAATACCGACCAAACCTGCAAAAATCTTGGTGATATGATGGATATTACGTGCGTAAGGAGAATCTTCAATGATAACTGCCCCTATTACACCACTTTTCCCTAGCACAGGGGTAACAAGTAAAGATTGAGTAGAAGCAGCTTTCATAAATAAACGATATAGGCCAGATACACGTTTATCTTGCGAAGCGTCTTTGACCTCTATAATTTCCCCCTCTTTTAACGCTGCTAGAAAATTGGGAATTTCTTGATCAGAAAACTGTATTCCACCTGCATGATTTCCATCTTCAGCATCATACAAATCATTACAAAGCAAGTTCTTACCATTTTCTGACAACTGCCAAACACTAACCCTACGTGCAGAGACAAGCTGACATAACCCTTCGGTTAAAATTAGAGCATCATTGTTGGGATCAAACACCTCTGGAACAGAGGTAACCATCTCAATGGCACTATTTTCGTGCTCTGCAATTGTTTGAACATATTTAAATCGTTTACCCAAACGATCCATTCGATGACCTTGGTAGATCAACAACCCAGCCATCCCGGCAGCTAAGGCAACAGCAAGCAAAGAAAATAAAAGATTTTGCTTACCCCCTGTTACAGCAAAGTTAGAAAAGTCATCCTCTGGTATAACAATAAGAACCACCCATTTTTGTACTGATTCTGGCAATTGAGACGTTATGCTTATATAAGTTCCCTTAATTGTTTGATCTTTTAAATTTTGAGCTGCATTGTTCTTAGAGTTCGTTGGCGATGTTGATGGATCTTTTCTTTCCATATGAAAAGAACGTATACCGACACCATGCACTAAAAACTGATCATATGCCCTGGCCATTATAGGATTAGAATCAGGATTAATTTTATTACCTTGTGGTTTCCAACTTTTATCACCAAATTTTAATAATAAATCAGGAGATGCGATAACATTCCCTTGACGATCTACAATAATTGCTTGCGAGTGGGGACTGATATTCAAAGATGATAAAAATGTTGTCAGTTGTTGTAACGAAATATTAACAGCTAAAACTGATTTTCTACCATCACGATCAACAAAAGGTATAGACGCCGTAACTACCAGCCCTTGTTTTGACGCCATCAAAACAGGGGGTGACCACGTTAAACGTTTAGCTTCCATAGCTTGCTTATACCAGGAACGAAGCCTTGGATCATATGCGTTTGCAGGTCGATAGGATGTACTAATTTTTTTACCACTAAGGGTCATATATTCTTCTAAAAAACGTCCACCTTGTTGGTCAGGTTTAAGGGTGATAATGCGAATACGGTCGGGATCATCCACTGTACGTTCAACCATCGTAAAATTACCATCTGCATCTGCAAGGTAAAATGACTGTATTTGTTTTGTTTGCCTTAAACTGCTTAGTACATAGGTATAAAACATGCCCGTTTTATATTCAGATGGTATATGACTTAACATATCCACGGCTAAACTACCACCAATAGTCGCTGGATTTAAGTAAGTTAACACCTCTTGGGAGACTCTTGATTGTTCTGTCTTTAAAATAACGTGAGTTAATTTTAAAATGCCTGCTTTGGTCGTACGATATGAGTGCAACGTAACCCCAACCACGACAATCACGACTAAAACCACCCCAAGAACAGGAACCCCTACTCTTAAAAACAAACGCCACAAGCGATTGACAGGATCCTTTGTTGGATCAACGACTTCACCAGCAGGCACCTGAATCCCCCTTTACCAGAGTTAAAAAATAATTGGTTCATAACCACAAAGTAATTACAATATAATAAAAATTGTCATTCCAATAATTTATTTTTACACGTTCAGTCCAACAAAAACAATGTTTAAGCTGTTAAAGATATAAGACAATAACTAGACAACGTCAAAAAGGTTCGCTGCAAAATATACATTAAATAATTTAAAAGTATCAAATTCATTCGTTCTGTTTATAATTTAAAAATCATTATTTCAATTTACTTATAATTTTATAAATGTTTATAATTACAAAACTATAAACTTATTTTTTAATGGTTCCGTATATGTCTTTCGCTTTTTCTGTTTTATTCGTGTGTCTTGGTAATATTTGTCGATCTCCCATGGCAGAAGCCGCTTTTATAGCCGAAGTAGAGAAAAGAAATCTAAACATCAACGTTGATTCTGCTGGAATAGGCCCCTGGCATATCGATAATCCACCCGATCCCCGCACAATTAAAGAGGTTGCAAAACACGGAATTGATATTCGGCATTACCTAGGCAGGCAAATCCAACCTCACGATTTCCAACAATTTACACATATCATTGGAATGGACCACAAAAACATCACCGCCCTTTTAAAGATGGCGCCAAGCTCGGCAAAAGATAAGATTTGTTTATTAATGGATTTTGTACCAGGACAACAAGGAACGGAAATCGCTGATCCCTATTACGGAAATCAAGATGATTTTGAACGAACCTGGAAACAAGTTTATCAAGGAGTATCACATCTTGCAGTATATTTCGAGCAACGATTATGAATAAAATATCCCCTTTGCTTCGGCTTGCTGAGCAGCGATTAAATCAAATTATTGAAAAAGCCCAGCCTTTGACACAAGGTGATTTATCCGATGCATATTTGATCACCACAAATATACAACAAAGCTATGTCATAAAGAATGGGCATTCGCCAAAGATAGAAGCAGATATGTTGCGCTTTTTAGCCAAACATCACATTGATGTTCCCAAGGTTATTTTTGCAGATTCTCATATACTGATTTTAGAAGTTATTCAGGAAACAAACTGTCTATCGCAAGAAGCTTGGCAAAATCTAGGCGAAACCATAACCAAACTGCACCAAATTCAACACCAAAATTATGGATGGCATGAAGATTACGCATTTGATCGGGTTCCTTTACACAACCAATTTTGTGATAACTGGGTCGAATTTTGGGGGAATTATCGTCTAGCCTGTTATTTAGAAAATTTACCTATTAAAACCGGTAAACAAATCGAAATCTTAGTTAAAAATTTACATAATTATATCCCCACAAATCCGACTCCTTCTTTACTACACGGGGACTTGTGGACTGGAAATATTCTTACCAACATTAATCGTTCTTATTTGATCGATCCAGCATGCTATTTTGGTCATAACGAAGTTGATATTGCTATGCTTAATATTTTTGGCAGCCCCCCTTCATCCTTTTATAAACACTATCCTTTATTAAACCAAGGATGGGAAGATCGTTTACCTATTTATCAGCTTTTCCCTGCACTAGTACATTATATACTATTTGGTGACTATTATTTAAATATGATCCACACACTACTAAATCGCTTAAAAGTTTAATTCATTCAAATATTGGTCTCATGTCTCAAAAACCACAAGATTACGTTGCTAATACCTATGCACCCCGTGCTGCTGATTATGTCAATAGCCAGGTTCATGCCAACGGCCCTGATTTACTCTATATAAGAAATTTACTTCAAAATGAAAAACAGGCTTTTACTTTGGATTTGGGTTGCGGAGGAGGACATGTAAGTTATACCATAGCACCGTTGGTTAAACAGGTCGTTGCATGCGATATTACGCAAAGCATGTTGGATAGTGTTCAACAAACAGCTAAAGATCGTGATCTGTCAAATATCGAAACCCAGTGTGCGCCTGCTGAATGTTTGCCCTTTGACCAACACACCTTTGACTGGGTTATTAGTCGTTTCAGTGCCCACCACTGGCATGACTTAGCCTCGGGATTAAAAGAAATAAAGCGCATATTAAAACCCAAAGGTAAGGCGATTTTAATTGATACCTTGGCTCCATTAGATAAAACAGCAGATACCCATTTACAAACAATTGAGTTATTACGAGACCCCTCTCATGTCAGAAATTATAACTTGGCAGAATGGGTAAATCTATTTTCTACTTTTAGCTTAAATCTATTATCAGTTACTCAACATCGATTAAGACTAGAATTCCAAAGTTGGACAAACAGGACAAAAACACCTGATCTATTTAAAAATACAATTTTAATCCTGCAAAAGAACGCTCCTTTAGATGTCAAAAGCACCCTTAATTTTGAACAAGACGGCAGTTTTACTTTGCCCACAGCTGTTTTTGTAATCGAAGCATAAGAATTTTCCTGATAAGATCTATAAAACCTTATCAGGATCCAATGTTCTTTTAATGTTTTAAAAGCATAAGGGCGCCGATAATGTTACCAGGATCAACTTTACCAATTAAAGATGCATCCGGTGCATAAACATTCCCATCCTTTTGCAAATGCCCAGCGACAGTATTGTTCATATTATAAATGGTTCCTGTGGCCGCATCATAACGACCAACCTGCACATTACTTTTATTAAATATAGCGCCAGAACGATCGACCCGACCAACAAGTTGCTTATCGGTGCCATAGACAGAACCGTTGGCGTCAACGCGTCCTTTAAATCCACTGACATTATCGTAAATATTGCCATTTTGATCAATATGTCCAACTTCTTTACCTGTACTATCAAGAATAGCACCTTTTGCCATCACATTTGAGGTAGATAGCATTAAAGCAACACCAGCAGCAGCCATTGCCCATACCATCTTATTTTTTTTAATATTTTTTGATTGCATCATTATGCCCTTTCATTTTTTATAATAACCAAGCCTAGCATAATATATAAACTTACGCCAGAATTCGCAATTTGCAGATCAATAGTATAAATTAATATTGTTAAAAATAAGATGAATAAATTATGGATTATAAATATAACGTGTAACTATTTTTGCATCTGTTTTGAATTAACAGGTTTATAATATACATGATAAACTGAACGAAATTGCTTTTACATCGTTCGTTAAAGTTTCAACAACAATATGACCAATTCCCATTTTTGCAATCGTTTGCACATTTTTCAAATGCACTCCACCATAAACTTCCAATACAGCTTGATTATTAGACAGTGCTATAGCTTTTTCAATATCATCAAGTAAAAACTGAAATAAACTAACTTTCTTGGCACCACATTGTAACGCTATTTGTAACTGTTGCAGATTCTCCACTTCGATTTGCACAAAATCCTGAGGATACATTCCAAAAGCTAATTTCAAAGCACTAGCCACCCCCCCCATTGCATCGACATAATGTTTTTGTATGTAAACACCCTTATAAAATGCAGGCAGATATTCCTCACCCCCTCCTACACGTACAGCATATTGCTGTGCTTTTTCTAATCCAGGAATGGCGGAAATGCCATGATATATCCTAGCCCCCCAATCAGATACTAATCTAACATAGTGCTGGGTGTGTGTTGCAATTGCTGATAAGAATTGCAAAAAGTTCAGAATAACTTGTTTAAGACGTAAAATATCAGATAGTTTCCCTTTTAAGGTACAAATTCTGTCCCCCGCCAAAACAGATGCCCCTTCAACAACATGCCATTGAATAAACCCATCCTGACTTACCTTTGCCATGGCACTATCGACCCATGGGGCACCACAAAGTATACAATCCTCATCTACAATAATTTGAACTTCAACATATTGATCCATATTCATAAAAATCTGATGAACAGGATTACCTTCTACTTTTTCACTTAATGCCTGAATAACACTTCGCTCCAAAGCTTTTTTTAATTCAGAATCTAATGGTTGAAAAGGGTTCACCAAATCAGATTTGATTGCAAAAAACATAGATAATCCTTTATAATTTATACATCGTTATTATAGAATATAGACACTATAATTCATTTAAAATGTAAGGTAATTTATCAATAACATCAAAAACAAAACGGTATTCTGATCTATACGTTATAACGTTAAGTGCCGACCCGTATAACCATTTAAAAAGTTTTTGTTTTTTAACTTGAATTATGCTTTGCCTCTTTTCAAATTTTAAGATAAAACGACACACAGAAACGTTACCGTTCTTGATATTAAAGTTAAGCCATTTATTTTAAATAATAAACTAAAATGGCCAATGATATTTAAAATACCTGACGATCAAAAGGCTATATCATGAACCGCTTTCAAATCAACAAATTACGTAATCTTTGCTATTTTATGGAATGATAACTTGAGCGATACTTCTACAAATGTTCCATCAACTAATAACTTTAATGAAAAATTGTCATTATGGGTTATCATTATTTTGGGATTATTAACCGCCATTGGCCCATTGGCAACCGATATGTACCTTCCTGCCTTTCCGCAGATCAATAAAGATTTAGCAGGATATGGTAACGGTGCTGCACAGATGACCCTGACCGTATGGTTTATCGGTCTTGCCGTTGGACAATTTTCAATTGGCCCCATTTCTGATCGTTTTGGACGCAGAGCCCCATTGTTCATTGGCATGATAACATTTACCATTGGCTCAATTGGTTGTGCAATTTTCTCAGACTTCTATTTATTTTGCTTTTGCCGCCTACTGTCTTCGATTGGTGGCTCTGCTGGGATGGTTATTCCAAGGGCAATGGTCCGAGATATTTCATCTGGATCTGTAGGCATTAAAATTATGGCGCAGCTTGCCTTGGTATCTTGTATTGTGCCAATCATTGCACCTACCTTAGGGGGATTACTCGTCGCCCAATTCCCTTGGCGAATATTGTTTTGGATCATGGGTGTATACGGCATTCTTGGAACCATTGCTATCTATTTTACCCTGCCTGACACATTAGCCATTCAATATCGTATTCGTTCCTCCCTGCGTTCAATTTTATGGCGATATGTAAGAATTATTCGTGAACCTATCTTTTTATCAAATACGTTGATAACCAGTTTTGCATTATTCATGATTTTTGCCTATCTGAGCGGAACGCCCGATGTCTTAAGCAACGTCATGCATCTTTCCAAACTACAATTGGCTTTATGGTTTGGTATTAACTCTTTTGTTATTGCAGCATGCAACCAAATTAATGGTTTATTAGTTCATAAAATTAAACCTTATATTATGCTAAATATTGCAATTAATATTGCATTCGTAACCAGTATTGCTTTTTTAGTTATTTGCTTACTTCCTATTCCTTTAACAACTTGGGGAATAATTATCTATTGTGCACCGATTGTTATTATTATGGGATGCCTTGGATTTGTATTTCCTAATTGCACCATTTTTGCCTTTACCTTACATGGAAGACGTGTCGGCAGTGCCTCTGCGCTTTTAGGAACAATTCAATTTGTTTTAGGTGCAATAAGTAGTTGGATGATGGGCAACTTTCATTTAACCAGTATGATGCCTGTTGCAGTTGGTGTGTTTATCGGTGTATTTGGCTTTTTTGTTTTAAATTTATGGCGCAGAACCGCCACTAGAAATATTATTAAAAAAATGAAGCATCGCGTGCAACAAGGCCATCATAATTATTATCGTTTTATAAAAGATCTAGATTAATCAAATTACAAAAGCCCGATCAAATAAATGATCGGGCTTTTTTTAGATTACATACAAATTAAGATTAATTTAATTGCAAAGCCTTATCTGCAAA
Source organism: Commensalibacter oyaizuii (assembly GCF_029953265.1). Classification (NCBI taxonomy): domain Bacteria; kingdom Pseudomonadati; phylum Pseudomonadota; class Alphaproteobacteria; order Acetobacterales; family Acetobacteraceae; genus Commensalibacter; species Commensalibacter oyaizuii. The sequence continues at coordinate 181,448 of NZ_JASBAO010000001.1, read as the reverse complement.
ATCGTGCAGCCTGTTATAAACGGTAAAGTCTTTTTGTAACTCGGCTTCTCTAGCAGGGAATATCTTTTTAATTCTTTCCGCCCATGCCCCTTTGACCTGTTCTGGAAAACACTGCTCTATTAAACCAAGCATCACTGATACAGATACCGAAGCCCCAGGGGACGCACCCAACAATGCTGCCAAAGATTTATCACTGGCTGTAATTACCTCGGTACCCATTTGCAAAATAGAACGCCCATATGCATCCCTTTTGATAATTTGTACGCGTTGCCCTGCTATCTGACGTGTCCAATCATTTTCTTTGGCCATAGGATAAAAACGATGCAATGCAGCCATTCTTTTTTCCATAGTCTGCGTACTTTGTTCGATCAAATAACGAACGAAATCAATATTATGTACACCAACGGATATTAACGATTCAATATTATCTAAACGAACCGATGAAATTAGATCAAAATAAGATCCTTTTTTAAGAAATTTCGTTGTGAAACCTGCGTATGGCCCAAACAGAATAGATTTTTTTCCGTCTATCACGCGTGTATCCAAATGCGGTGCTACGACAGTGGGTAATCCTTCACTAGACAACCCATATACCTTGGCATGATGCCGTTCTACAATTTCTGGGTTATCACAACGCAACCATTGTCCACTGACAGGAAACCCACCGATACCTCGACCTTCTGGAATACCTGATTTTTGAAGCAATAATAATGCCGCACCACCAGCACCAACGAAAACAAATTTTGACCGGATGATACTTTCATGATCGGTAATAGTATTTTTACTCTTTATTTCCCAGACATCGCCAACACGTGTAATATCTTCTACTTTTTCACAATACCCAACATTAATATTGTCTTGGGCATCTAAATGAGACAATAATTTGCGGGTTAATGCCCCATAATTGACATCAGTTCCTCCTTCGACACGGGTTAACGCCATTTTTTGATGTTCTGAACGCCCTTCTGCAACCAAAGGTGCCCATTCGTTAATTTGCTTGTGGTCGTCTGAAAAAACCATCTTAGCAAAACCTGGATATTCACGCAGTTGCTCATACCGCCTTTTTAAAAACCCTACATTATCTTCACCTTGAACAAAGCTTAAATGAGGTACTGCATTAATAAAATCTCGTGGCGAATTGAAAGCACCTTTATCGACTAAATGACTCCAGAACGATCTTGAAACCTCAAATTGGGCATTAGTTAAGATCGCTTTTTTCAAGTTCATCTCCTGACCAGGAATAAAAGGGGTGTAATTCAACTCACATAAGCCCGCATGACCTGTTCCCGCATTGTTCCACGGACTTGAACTTTCTTCAGCTCCAGTACTACGGATCTCTAAAATTGTCATTTTGATGTCGGGATTAAATTCATTCAATAATGCGCCTAAAGTAGCACTGACAATACCAGCACCAACTAAAACAGCATCTTTAATTTCATTTGTAGATATATTTTTCATTTTACCGCACGTTTTTCATTAACTCAGCAGAATCAGCTTTTGACCACTATACTGTATAATCTGGAATTGACCTATATTAGCTTTGATAATATTTTCGAGAACACTGCTTTATTATACATGTATATATTACAAATAAAAAAATAATAAATAAATAATATTATCCATAAAGAAGAATTTTAAAGTAAAAATATAATAATAAATAAAAATATAAGTTATAATTATTTCAAAAATAAAAATTTTTTTAATTAATACATATTTTTATACAATTTTATTTTATATTTACTTTTTACTTCATGTATGTGACATTTATTTACGCCACCTGATCTCAAAGATTTGATCTTTCGCCACTTTTCATTTAAAAAAATTATAAAGTCAGTAAATGAATATATGACTTTATACATATTCTTAATCCTTTTCTTTTTATAAGGATGCTATGATGTCGGATCATGATCCAACTTTACCCAATGAACCTGTCATTGACCTACGTGCAGTAAGTCTTGCACAAAATTTCAAACTGGCATTGACAGACTTGATTCAAGGGACATTAAATTGGCGTTTAAATTTTAAATTGGGATTACTGGATACGAAACTAAAATATCGAGGTTCAATATTAGGGCCTTTTTGGATCACCATCATTATGGCTTCAAAAATTGGCACAATTGGCTTTTTATATGCGTACTTACTACATATCAGTTTGCATGATTACCTACCCTTTATTTCATTATCCATCATTTTATGGATATATATTAGCGGTATTATGAATGACAGCTGCTCTATCTTTACCAACGCAAGGCAACTAATTCTGTCAACCCGCATTCCCTACAGCGTCTACGCATGGCGCCATATCATTGCTCATGCATTTATTTTTCTTCATAACCTTGTTGTCATCGTTATTGTTTTCTCTATCTTTAAAATCTTTCCAAAAAATTTATATTTGTTACCTCCTGCGGCGTTTTTGTGGATTGCAGACAGTTTATCCATTTGTTTGTTATTAGGCATTTTAGGAACGCGTTTTAAAGATATCCCCCCTATTGTTGCCAATATCACGCAAGCACTCTTCTTTATAACACCCATAGTCTGGAAACCTAGTCTATTAAGTTTTAATAATAGTTATATATTATTAAATCCTTTTTATCCGTTAATAGAAATTATCCGTGGCCCCATTTTAGGCGAACCTCTTTCCTCATCCTTATGGTGGGCTGCTGTTGGTTATAGTGTTGTATTGTGGATTTTAACTTTACTGATTTTTAGTAAAACCCGTTTTCGTATCCCATACTGGATGTAGTCATCATGCCAAGTATTGATGTTCATAATTTATCAATAGTCTTTCCACTATACCATGAAAATACACGCAATTTGCGTAATATGACCCATTTGTTTATGTCAGGACGATTAAAAAAAGATCAACACCATAAAATCCTGGTCGAAGGATTAAGAAACATCAGTTTTTCTTTAAATACAGGTGATCGAGTAGGCTTAATTGGTCATAACGGTGCTGGAAAAACAACCTTGCTACGCACAATGGCTGGTATTTACGAGCCCATTACAGGACATATTCGTATTCAAGGCAGTCTGAGTACCCTACTAGATCCATCTTCAGGTATGAACATGGACTTAACAGGTCGAGAGAATATTCATTTAAAATGTCTGATGAACGGATATTCCCAAAAGCAAACACAAGAAATCGAAGAAAGTGTTAAGGACTTTTCAGAATTAGGCTCTTATCTTGACATTCCCGTCCGTACTTACAGCTCAGGTATGCAATTACGATTAGGATTTGGTCTGACAACAGCAATTGCCCCTCAAATCCTTATGATGGACGAATGGTTTTTAACGGGCGATGCTGGTTTCATTATTAAAGCAACAAAACGTATAGAACAAATCGTTCAAAAATCTCAAATTTTGGTCGTCTCTACCCACTCACCAGAAATTATTATTAAATGGTGTAACCGTGTTCTATGGCTTGACCAAGGTTTTTTAAAAATGGATGGGTCACCAGAAGAAGTTTTACCAATTTATCTTAATAAATCCTATGAAGAAATCCTACCTAAAGACGCAGGCAATAATACTGATATCGTTCAAAAAGAATAATTTTTTCATCGACAATCATTATTTACCATACAGAATAATTGTTTTTAGCATTAACTTGTAAAAATCCCCCTATTCATTTTGAATAGAGGGATTATATATCACGTTAGAATTAGTTTAATTTAATTCAGAAGTCGTATTGCGGGGGGCTCTACCGTTAGCTTTAGCAACCTTTTTACCCCAAACAACTAAGTCTGGAGAACAATCCTGTGGATCAATATCCACTTCAATCAATGTTGGGCCATCTTTATGGGCTAATGCTGTTTTCATTGCTTGTTCAAGCTCCGCACCATTTTTAGCCTTTAAACCAAGACCTTTGCCATCTTCGGCGTTAAACACTTTAATTAAACCAGCGTAATCCCAGTTTTTAATACGATTATATGGACCATCATGAATTTTTACTTCGATCGTATAACCGCGATTGTTAATTAAAATAATAATGATAGGCAGATTACGGCGGATCATCTGCCCTACTTCCTGGGCTGTTAATTGGAACGAACCATCACCAACCATCATAATATTACGGCGGTTTGGTTCAGAAACTGCGTATCCAAACATAGAAGGTACAGACCAGCCAATATGTCCCCATTGCATTTCTGATTCTACTCGCGCACCATTTGGTAATTTAAAGTGCATACCATGAAACCATGAATCCCCTGTTTCGAGGAATAAAGTTGTGTCTTTATTAATAGCAGCTTGAATTTGACGGCAAAGTTCGACTGTTGTTAATGGTGCTTGACCATCAGCAGTCTGAACAGCCTTTGGTGCAATATTTTTCGCTTTAAAAGCTTCTAAATATGCCGAATTTTTCTTTACATCAGGGGTAAACACAGGCAAGAAATCTTTTAAATAAACGCCACTAAACTCTTTTTTGCCCACGCGTGTATGATGAGCTGAAATAAAGATATCGCTTTCGCTTGTTAATTTTGAAGTCCAACCTACCGTTGAATAATCATTAAAGACGGCACCGATATAAATACGGCAGTCTGAATTTTTGACCAATTCTTCAACACCTGGAGCACTGATTTCGCCCCAGAACGTTCCTACATATTGAGGATTTTCCTCAGGGAAATATCCTTTTGCTTGGGCCATAGTAGCCACTGGGCAACCCAATTTATCAGCCAACTCGACAATATGTCGTTCAACGCCTGCAGAGCGTGCCTTGCCACCAACAACGATCACTGGGTTTTTAGCTTTTTCCAAGGATTCTAAACAAGCTTTTGCAGCTGCCTTTAAACTTTCATCATCACTAATTAGGCTATTGGTAATACTGCTAATTGGACCAGGTTCCGTACAAGGTTGGTTAGCAATATTACATGAAATTTCGATGTAAGCAGGTTTACGGTTACGTAAAGCATGACGAATAGCATGATCGATCAAGCATGGGGCTTCATCAGCGTGCGCAATAGAAACTGCTGCGCAAGTAATTTGCTTGGCCATCTCGAGTTGATAACGGTAATCGGAATACCCCATCGTGTGATGTAAAATATGTCCGCTGCCATAGTCATTATTATTAGGAGCACCAGAAATTAACAATAATGGCAAGTTTTCAGCAAATGCGCCACCTACAGCATTAAATGCACTGAACGCACCCACACTGAAGGTAACAACTGAAGCGCCCATGATACGTGAACGCGCATACCCTTCCGCAGCAAAGCCACAGTTTAATTCATTACAGCAATAAACCTGTTCCAAATCCTCAGCTTTTGCCATTTCATCGAGAAGGGTAAGATTATAGTCACCAGCAACGGCAAAAACATGATTTAAACCGAGTTGGGCCAAACGAGTAGCTAGATATTGACCAACAGTATATTCCACAAAAAGTCTCCTATTGAATATATTTTACACTATAATAGATAATCAAAATTGTTTTAATTTATTAATGTTTTACTGAAATAAATTAGCCTTAATAACATAAAAGATACTATTTATTTTATATAAAATAAATTTAAAACATTAATAAAATTAGTATAAATAACTATAATTAACCTATCATAGGGATCGAAAGATCGCAACATCGTGTTCTGAAATCGGTAGTAATGCACTTCTTATGACTTAAGGGGATAATCACTTGTTAATTATCTTAATAAACTCAACGAAAAAATATAATAACAAATTCCTCGAATATTCTTATTTAAAAGTCACAAAAAAGGAAGCTTTTGAATAATTATATTATCAATCTCTATAAAATAAGAAGTCACGCCATCATAATTTTGGTCAACAAAATTTTTATGATTTATAAGTTTTTTTAATCTTCAAAATTACAAAAAACAAGAATCACAAATTCAAACCTTAAATAGGCCATAAAAATCTACTCAAATAATTTTATATGAGACCTGAACCTAAAACTATAAATATTTACGAAGATAAAATTTAGTAAACAAATAGTAATAAATATTTACCATTTATTAATAATATGCTATAAAATGATTATCAAAACTTTTTCAAGATTGATTTGGTGAGCCGGGAGGGATTCGAACCCTCGACCATTCGATTAAAAGTCGAATGCTCTACCAACTGAGCTACCGGCTCTTTTTTTACCGCTCTATTATCGTGCGATGTGCATTGAATAGTGGTTATTTAATAAGAAGTCAACCACTATTTTCACTTTTTTTAAGAATTAAAAATTACTCGGCAACGACGCTCATTTTTATAATACGGTCTGGATCATTTACCATACCATTTGCACCACCACCGCGTTTAATCTGATCCACTAATTCCATTCCTTGGGTAACCTCACCAACGATTGTATATTGACCATTTAAATGGGGGGCGTCTGCAAACATAATAAAAAACTGGCTGTTTGCACTATTTGGATCCATTGTACGGGCCATTCCAATCATGCCACGACGAAATGATTCCTCTTTGGTAAATTCTGCAGGCAAATCAGGCAAATCGCTTCCTTTAGTACCTGTACCACTTGGATCACCGCCTTGGGCCATAAAGCCCTCTATTACGCGATGAAATGGGGTTCCATCATAAAATCCTTTTTCCGCTAACACACGGATACGTTCGGCTGCCAAAGGTGCCAAATCGGGGCGTAACTTAATAATTACAGTTCCATTTTTCAGTTCCATGTGAACAATGTTATTTTGATTGTTTGTAGTCATTGTAATACTTTCATAAAATTAATAATTTTCTTTTTTGTATTGCTGTTGAATCCGTTTCAGCGTGGCTTTCGGAACGAAAGAGGAGACATCCCCCCCCAGTCGAGCCACCTCTTTCACAAAACTTGATGCAATACTTCGATTTTGCTCTGTAGCAACTAAAAAAACGGTTTCAATATCTGGGGCCAAACACTGATTCATCAAACACATTTGAAATTCCATGTCAAAATCTGTTGCCTGCCGCAAACCACGAACAATAACGCTGGCATTATTTGCTTTGACACAGTCAACCAGTAAATTATCAAAACCAATGACTTTGATAGCACAGCCTTTATGGTTCAAGACACGACAAGCATCGCCAAAAACTTCGATTAAAGATTCGTGAATACATGCAACCCGTTTGTCTAACCCCCAAAAAGGCCGTTTATTTTCATTTAACGCAACCCCAATGATCAATTCATCTACTAAGTGCACTGCACGTTTAATGATGTCTAGATGACCATTGGTAATAGGATCAAATGTTCCTGGATAAAATCCAATTCTTGGTTTTGAGTTATTCATCGCCAGTTTCTGATACTATAACAGTTTCATCCAAAATTTCTTCAGACGGTTCATCTTCATCAGAATCATCAATAACAGGGAAAACGCTGCGAACTGTTTCCCCATCGTCGATACGGAACAAATTCACCCCCATCCCCGAACGAGCAGTAATACGAACCTGTTTTACTGGGACACGAATTAAACGGCCTTTGTCTGTAATTAGCATGACATCTGTATTGTCCATAACTGCAAAAGTGGCAATAACTGCATCGCCATTTTTACCTGCTAAATTAATATTTGTTATGCCTAGACCACCACGACCACTAACACGATATTCATAAGCAGAAGAACGTTTACCGAACCCTGCATTGGTAACAGTTAGTAATATTTCCTCTGATCGCTCTAATAAATTTAAACGATCAAGCGTTAATTCTGCATCCCCTTCACCGCCATCCTCTTCAATTTCAATGGTGTCTTCAATTTCAGTATCAAGTTCAGCATCAATATTTTCAGCTCGACGTTTGGCATTGCTGTAACGTAAATAGGCAGCACGTTCGGCAATCGTTACATCAACGTGGTTAAGAACGCACATAGAATTAACTTCATCCCCCTCGCCCAGTTTAATGCCTCGGACCCCAGTACTACCGCGCCCTGCAAAAACACGCAAAGTGTCATCTGTAATTTGAAAACGTACAGCACGCCCTTTACGCGAGGCCAGTAAAACATCTTGCCCATCATGACAGGTTGCTACACCAATCAAACGTTCATCTTCATCTAACTTCATTGCGATCAAGCCGGAAGAACGAATATTGCCAAAATCACTTAAACGATTACGACGAACATTTCCCTTTGACGTTGCAAAAACCAAATGAAGATTAGTCCACATTTCTTCATCTTGGGGCAATGGCAAAACAGCTGTAACTTCGTCCCCTCCCAAATCAGGCAGTAAATTAACCAGCGCCCTTCCTTTAGAAGTTGGGCTGGCCTCAGGCAGATGCCAAACTTTGGCACGATAAGCCTTACCACCAGAGGAAAAGAAAATAACCCATTGATGAGTATGAGCATTAAAAGAACGGGTAATAATATCGTCCCCTCTTCTTCCCGCCCCTGTTCTGCCACGTCCACCGCGATTTTGCGATCTGAATGTTTCCAAAGGTGTGCGCTTAATAAAGCCATCACGGGTAATGGTCACCACCATTTGTCCAGGTTCAATCAAGCTTTCGTCAGTCTGATCGCCTTCGTAATCGACAATATCAGTCATTCTAGCACATGCGATTTCACCGCGAACACGTAATAGTTCGTCACGCATAATTTCCATACGCCGAACATGACTGGCAATAATTTCTAATAACCATTCAATTCGCTTAGAAACTTCAAGTAACTCACTTTGGATTTTTTCACGTTCCAACCCTGTTAACCGTTGTAAACGTAACTCTAAGATACCGCGAACTTGTGCTTCACTTAAATAAACGCGCCCATCTTCTAAAACATTGCCTTCATCTTGAATCAAATCAAGCAAAGATTGAATATCAGCAGCAGGCCATGAACGTTGCATTAATTGCTCGCGTGCAGTGGCGGCATCTGGGGCAGAACGAATTAAAGCAATCACTTCGTCAATATTTGCAACAGCCAACATTAACCCAAGCAATAAATGGGCCCGATCCCTAGCTTTACCCAATTCATAACGAGACCTGCGTAATATTACTTCTTCACGGAATGTAATAAAAGCGGATAATGCTTCTTTCAGCCCTAATAATTGAGGTTTGCCGTTATTTAACGCCAACATATTCACCCCAAACGAGGTCTGAAGCTGGGTAAAACGATACAGCTGGTTTAAAACAACCTCTGGCGTTGCATCACGTTTAATTTCAATAACAATCCGCATACCAGAACGGTCACTTTCGTCACGGATATCAGAAATGCCTTCGATCTGTTTGTTACGAACCAGTTCAGCGATTTTTTCTTGCAACGTTGCCTTATTCACTTGATACGGAATTTCAGTGATAATAATCGCCTGTCGATCTTTGCGAATTTCTTCAACGTTAGCCCTACCACGAATTAGAACAGACCCGCGCCCCGTTGTATAAGCACTTCGGATGCCAGAGCGTCCAAGAATAATTCCCCCAGTTGGAAAATCTGGACCTGTTACAAATTCCATTAACTGTGGCAGCTCCAAATCTGGATTTTCAATCAAAGCCAAAGTTGCATCGATAATCTCACCTGGATTGTGGGTGGGAATATTGGTTGCCATCCCTACCGCTATACCAGAGGCCCCGTTAATTAATAAATTAGGGTAAGTAGCGGGTAAGACAACTGGCTCTTCTTCACTTTCATCATAGTTGGCCTGAAAATCAACCGTATCTTGATTAATATCTTCTAGTAAGAAAGTTGCAGGTTTTCCCAAACGTGCTTCGGTATAACGCATTGCCGCTGGGGAATCCCCATCAACAGATCCGAAATTCCCCTGCCCATCAACAAGGCGCACCCGCATTGACCAGTGTTGTGCCATACGCACCATGGCATCGTAAATCGATGAATCCCCATGTGGATGATATTTACTCATCACATCACCAACTGTACGTGCTGATTTGCGATAAGGCTTATCAGCCGTTAGTCCGCTTTCATACATTGAATATAAAATACGACGATGAACGGGCTTTAACCCATCACGCACATCTGGTAATGCACGACTAACAATTACAGACATCGCATATGCCAAGTAAGAGGTTTGCATTTCCTCTTCTACGGTTACGGGCATGATATCAGTCAACGGAGGAAGTGTATTTTCTGGTAGATCTGTCAAGGGAAATCCATTATTCAACTGTAAATTAAGTTAAAGTTTAATTTATTCTTCAAACATTTAATGAAATCATAAATTAATATAGTTTTAAGATTGTGATCATTGATAACATCCTGTTTTAAACAGATAATATAAAAAAATTTTACAATTTGCACTAAATTCTCAACATCATCATAACGTTAAAAACACTTTGCCATCAAAATGATCGATAGTTAACGTCAACTATAATTTTTTTATATCCAAAACACAAGTATGAGTATTGAGGTCCGATCAAACTTAAATAATTACAAAAGCTATGAATTACGATATTTAAAAAACTCTGACAAAATATCTATGTTTATCGATCTTAGATATTTATATAATGTTTGATCTTCAAAATTTGTTATCACCGAATTCTTATTAATAATATCATTACCAAAACCATTTATTATTTAATTATGTACCTTATTCTTATTGTATCAAAAAAATACCTTGAAGAAGCATATTAGAAACTATAAATCTTATAGATTAAGGTAATATAAATATTGCAAAAAAGGTAAAAGTCTGATGGCTGGAAGTGTGAATAAAGTAATTTTAGTTGGTAATCTGGGACGAGATCCAGAGGTGCGCAATACTCAAATGGGGACTAAAGTTGTTAATTTAACCCTAGCCACCAGTGATACATGGAATGATCGTCAAACGGGTGAACGCCGTGAAAACACTGAATGGCATCGCGTTGTTATTTTTAATGAACGTCTGGCCGATGTTGCTGAAAAATACCTGCGAAAAGGACGTAAAGTCTTTATAGAAGGATCTTTGAAGACTCGTAAATGGACAGATCAACAGGGAATGGAACGTTATACCACCGAGGTTGTTGTCGATCGTTTTCGAGGCGAATTAGTCCTATTGGATAGTAATCGTAGCGGCGGCGATGATATGGGACAGTATGGTGATGAATATGGAAGCCCCTCCTCCGTGGCACCAGCTGCACGCCCAGCGATGCAATCCTCTTCCTCTCAAAACAGAAGCGGCGGTGGGGGATGGGATTCGTCTATGCCTGGCAATAACGATTTAGATGATGAAATTCCATTTTAAATAATATCAATGATTAAGGTCTTTAAAAAATCTAGACCTTAATCTATCCTAAATAGATAAATATTACATCGTCTACAAATTTGATTTATCTATAAATCATGACTATTGGCTTGATATCGCTTGTTTAAGTAGAACACTATCACAAATAGGTTGAAGTATAGAACGAATGTTTTTTATTTTTTTATTCTTTGTAATTATTTTTACAATTTCGTTGTTTTTCAAAATATCAAACAGCCCATACAAAAAACTAATCTTATTATCAGTAACGATGCAAATCATCAGTATCTTTCTTATCGGGTACGGATCGATGGAGTTATTAAATTATAATAGTGCTTCATATATCCCCATTGATCAAAAAAAGTTACTATATTGCGGAATAATTTTATTTCTATTATCAACACCGCTCGTCTTTTTTTGTTTGTTTAGTAAGAGCACTAACGATCCTAAAAAATATACATTAGAAGATTAAGATCCGTCCAAACATTATAATCAATAATATTGCTGAAAAGTCATATTTTGGCACCTTGGCTATCCCACGATAACTTGATCATCATTTGTCATCATACATAGTCATTGCTTAGGGATTTTAATAAATTGTTTTTTATAATATAATCTCTTATCAACTAGGTTTGCTTATTCATAAAAATCTCACTCCTTATATTGATTAATTCATATAAATAACCATTTGATAATAAATGACATTATTAATCTCTATCATTAAATACGATTAAACAAAGAGAAATAATATCGATCAATAGCCGTGACTTTGGATTTATTAATACTTTAATCCGTATCTAAGGAGTTTTATATTCATAATATAAAGCTGTTTTTAAATAGTTATTAACTGAAACCATAGGACATCATGAAATCAAAATCCCCTTCCGCCCTTACCACAATTTTGGTCCGTGGTGCAAAAGTTCATAATCTTAAAAATATCAATGTTAATATTCCTCGCAACCAACTAACTGTTATTACTGGATTGTCAGGATCGGGCAAATCATCACTGGCATTTGATACTATTTATGCAGAAGGGCAAAGACGATATGTTGAGAGCCTGTCTGCTTATGCCCGACAGTTCTTAGAGTTAATGGGGAAACCAGATGTGGAGTCAATTGAAGGATTGTCCCCTGCCATCTCAATTGAACAAAAAACCACTTCTAAAAATCCTCGCTCAACCGTTGGCACCATTACCGAAATCCACGATTATATGCGACTATTATGGGCTAGAGCTGGCACCCCATATTCCCCTGCAACTGGATTACCCATCGAAGCACAAACGGTCAGTCAAATGGTTGATCGTGTTATGGCTTTACCAGAGAAAACACGTTTAATTTTATTGTCGCCCGTTGTTCGAGCCCGTAAAGGCGAATATAAAAAAGAACTAGCAGAACTGCAACGTCGGGGGTTCACTCGGGTCAAAGTCGATGGTGTCTTGTATGATATTACTGATGTTCCCAACCTAAATCGTAAAATTAAACATACCATTGAGGTTGTCATTGATCGTATCGTCATCAAACCCGAAATAGAAGGACGACTGGCCGATAGCTTTGAAATCGCCTTATCCTTATCTGATGGTCTGGCCACCGTTGAAGAGGTTGCACGCGAAAGCAGCAAGGGTAATCCTATTAGCTTGAGCTTTTCAGCACGGTATTCCTGTCCTGAAAGTGGTTTTACAATCGAAGAAATCGAGCCTAGACTATTTTCCTTTAATGCCCCGCAAGGTGCATGCCCTGCATGCGATGGCATCGGAACGGAAAGTTTTTTTGATCCTCAATTAATCGTACCCAATCCATCACTTTCTCTGAAAAAGGGCGCGGTCCTGGCGTGGAAAAACACATCTTTACCCTATTATCAACAAGCATTGGAAAGTATCGCCCAACATTTTAAAATCGATATTGATACACCTTGGGAAAAGATACCCGAGACCGTACAACGTATTATTTTACATGGAACAGACGAAATTATTCCAATTACCTATCACGATGGCCAACAAACTTATACGCTCAATCAACCCTTTGAAGGGGTCATAAAAAATCTTGAAAAACGTTATCACACGACCGAAAGCAACAGTGTCAAAGAAGAACTAAATCGTTATCAGGCAGAATTTCCATGCCACGTCTGTCATGGTGCTCGATTAAAACCCGAAGCATTGTGCGTAAAAATTGATCAAAAAACAATTTCTGAAATTGCTGATCTGCCTATTCGCCAAGCCCTTGATTGGTTTTCTAAGGCAGAGAGCACGCTTTCCCCTCAAAAAGCTGAAATCGCGCATCGAATTTTGCGTGAGATTATAGAACGTCTACATTTCTTAAATGATGTTGGTCTAGATTACCTTACCCTATCACGTGGTTCTGCCACTTTATCGGGCGGGGAAAGTCAACGCATTCGTTTGGCCAGTCAAATTGGTTCTGGATTGACAGGGGTTTTATATGTTTTGGATGAACCCTCTATTGGACTGCATCAGCGCGACAATGAACGTTTGCTGGGGACTTTAAACCGTCTTAAAAATCTAGGAAATACATTAATCGTTGTTGAACATGACGAGGACACAATCAAAGCCTCTGATTATTTGATTGATATGGGACCAGGTGCGGGAATATTGGGGGGGAACGTCATTGCTTACGGCACACCAGCAGAGGTGCAAGCCAATACAGACAGCCTGACAGGCGATTACCTCAGTGGTCGACGTTTTATACCAATACCTAAAAAGCGCCGAAAAGTTAATAAAAAACACACACTCACCCTTTGTGGTGCCACTGGAAACAACTTGCAAAATGTTACGGTTGACTTTCCTTTGGGAACCTTTATTGCTGTAACAGGTGTTTCTGGTGGTGGTAAGTCCACATTAATTCTAGATACTTTATATAAGGCTCTATCTCGTCAATTAATGGGATCTAATGCTGTGCCGTCGCCTTATAAAAATATCAAAGGGATCGAGCAACTAGACAAAATTATCGATATTGATCAATCACCTATTGGACGTACACCACGATCGAACCCCGCCACTTATACAGATTTATTTACCCCTATTCGTGAATGGTTTGCTGAACTTCCTGAAAGTCGTGCAAGAGGTTACAAACCTGGACGGTTTTCATTTAATGTTAAAGGGGGACGATGTGAAGCATGTCAAGGAGATGGTGTAATTAAAATAGAAATGCATTTCTTACCTGATATGTTTGTTACTTGCGATGCCTGTAAAGGGGCACGATATAATCGTGAAACTTTGGAAATTAAATTTAAAGGCCATTCCATTGCCGATATTCTAAATCTGTCTGTTGACGAGGCCGTTCCTCTATTCGAAGCAGCACCACGAATTCGGGATCGACTAAATATTTTAAAACAAGTGGGATTAGGATATATCCATCTGGGTCAACAAGCCACAACTCTTTCTGGAGGGGAAGCCCAACGGATTAAACTTTCCAAAGAATTAGCACGCAGGGCCACTGGAAGAACTTTGTATATTCTTGATGAACCGACCACTGGTCTACATACAGAAGACGTACGTAAATTATTAGAAGTTCTTCATACTCTTGTTGAACAAGGTAATACTATTATTGTTATTGAACATAATTTGGAAGTCATTAAAACCGCCGATTGGGTTATTGATTTGGGTCCAGAGGGTGGAAATGGTGGCGGACAAATTATCGCCACCGGAACACCAGAAGATATTGTTAATGTCAAAGAAAGTTATACAGGACGCTTTTTAAAACCAATCTTAAAAGAAGAACATTATGTAAAATAAACAAAGACACACGCTGATAAGATGCTAATCTAATCATTTTATCAGCTAACTTTTAGAAAAATAATTAAGAATACAATTCTACCAAATATATAATATCTTTTACATCATCCCAAAAAAGAAAATTAGTACCACCATTTATTACTGATAAAAAATCACCCTTACCAATTCCACCAATCATCATTTCTGGTGTTAAATCATAATCAAATTTTAAAATAAAATCTTTATTGACAAGAAAATCACCCGCTTGGTCATGTTCATTTGCATTAATAAAATCTAATGCATCAACATTGCTCCAAGCCTCAGTCATAAACATGAATGTTTTGAATTTACCTGTCCTATACCAATTCGTCTTGGTCATCTGATATCCATAAAAATCGCCAATATAGCATTTTAATTTCTTTTTAAGATTATCTTGAATATCTAAAGATGATATATAATCTTTTACAGTAATATGTTGATGATAATATTTTTCCCCGTGAAGCAACCAATCCTCTTGCAGTATTTTATATAAAGCGGGTACCTCTTGATACTCTTCAAAAATACTGAACCCACCTAAAAATTCATAACGACCATCTTGATCACGTTGAAATCCAAAAAAGCCACATTCTGAATAATGTTGGCATTGCGTCTCATTAAAAAACAATCCAGGAACCGCAATCATATGGAATAATTGACCATCATGTTTAAAAGATAATAATGGAAAGAAATAGGGTCTTAACAACTCTGGATTTACAAAAACTTCTGTAACATCAGGATATAGTTTTTCTATTACCTTTGGAATTAAACAATCTGGCATTAAAAAATTCCTTTATTCATTTACTGGTTTATATATTTTATAAATGATACAAAATGTAATCAATCGCTTGAAAAACAACATCAAGAAAGGAACGCTGAGGGTTTCTCAAACTTAATTTCAAAAAAGCAAATCATGTTGATCGATAAATATCTCCCTCAATACCAATTTAGTGAACGACATTCTATACGTATAAATGCAAGTGCAGATAAAGTTTTACAAAATGCTATCTGCTACGATCTGCAAAATGATTTTTTTTGTAAAACAGCACTTATACTACGTGAGCTGCCCAATAAAATTTTATACAAAAAAAACAATCATACAATAGAGCATTTCAGTATGAAGCAATTTACCTGCCTTGAAACATATAAAAATACAGAAGTCGTCTTTGGATTGATCGGACGGTTTTGGCAATTAAACTATAGATTAAACCCATGCAATAATGCGGATGATTTTTTATTATTTAACCAACCAAACTCAGCAAAACTTGTATTCAACTTTCATACTACCGCGTTGGAACAAAACAAAACTATGTTATCCACTGAAACCAGAATATTGTGCACAGACAAAATTGCTCAACGTAACTTTTTATATTACTGGTATTTAATCAGACCGATCAGCGGGATGATTAGGCAGAGAATGCTAAAAACGATTTCTAAAGAATCTTCCATCAAGAATTAAATATTTTCATATTTTGCTCATGTTTTACATTCAAAATGATGCAAATTTAATCATTCTATTTTATTATAATCCTTATTAATCCTCCTTTTCAAACCAACTGCCTAATAAACAGACAAAGTGCCTATTTAATAGGCATAATTATCCTTGATTTTCCGCCATTTTTTTATATTTTTTCTTATTTTTTGCTAGACAATACAGGGTAAAATATCCTTTAATAGCATATGAAAAGGCTCAAGAGAGTTATCTAAATAGCTAAGTAAAAGCAATTTTACTTAATTTTATTTAAGAGAAATAAAATGATTAAAAAAATTGAGGCTATTATTAAACCTTTTAAATTAGACGAGGTTAAAGAAGCCTTACAAGAAATCGGCTTGCAAGGAATTACTGTCACAGAAGTAAAAGGCTTTGGCAGGCAAAAAGGCCATACTGAATTATATCGTGGTGCAGAGTATGTTGTTGATTTTTTACCAAAAGTAAAAATCGAACTGGTTTGTGGCGATGATTTGGTTGAACGTGCCGTTGACATTATCATGAACACAGCCCGCACGGGTCGCATTGGTGATGGAAAGATCTTTGTTATACCTGTGGAAAATGCCATTCGTATTCGCACAGGAGAAAGCGGAGTAGAAGCGCTATAAATTAACTTATACGCTGAACCAACATATCTTACCGTATCATCACCATCCTTTTTCGTGATGACTGCGTATTTATAGTTCTTATATTCTTTAGTCTAAAGACACAGGAAGCATTACATGACTAATAACACTATTTCCCCTTCTGCTTCAAAAGAAGAAGCCATTTCAAAAGTAATGGACATGATCCAAGAAAATTCCGTCGAATTTGTGGATTTTCGTTTTACTGACCCTTGCGGAAAATGGCACCACACAACCCAATATGTCACCACAATCAAAGCTGAAATTTTCGAAGATGGGATTATGTTCGATGGGTCATCCATTAAAGGATGGAAAGCCATCAACGAAAGTGACATGATCCTAATGCCAGATCCAACAACAGCAGTTATGGATCCTTTTACTGCAAAACCACAATTAATCTTAATTTGTGATATTTTAGATCCAGCAACAGGCGTTGCCTATAATCGTGATCCACGTTCAACAGCAAAGCTGGCCGAACAATATTTAAAATCAACAGGGATCGGGGATACAGCATTCTTTGGTCCAGAAGCTGAATTTTTCATTTTTGATAATGTTAAATTTGGAACAGGTCCTAATTTTGCCATTCATCAATTAGATAGTATCGAAGGTCCTGGTTCTAATTTAAAAGATTATCCAGAAGGCAATATGGGACACCGTCCAGGGGTTAAAGGCGGATATTTCCCTGTCCCACCCGTAGACAGCGAAAATGATTTGCGTGCTGAAATGCTAACTACGATGGGTGAAATGGGTTTACCCATTGAAAAACAACATCACGAAGTTGCACAATCTCAGCATGAACTTGGAATCGAATTTTCAACCTTGGTTCGCTCTGCGGATTACATGCAAATCTATAAATATTGCGTACATAATGTGGCACATTCTTATGGAAAAACAGCAACATTTATGCCAAAACCTATTTACGGGGATAACGGTACGGGTATGCATGTCCATCAATCTATTTGGAAAGATGGTAAACCGAATTTTGCTGGTAATGGCTACGCTGATCTGTCTGATCAAGCACTATATTATATCGGCGGCATCATTAAACATGCCAAAGCATTAAATGCATTTACCAACCCATCAACCAATTCTTATAAACGTCTTATCCCAGGGTTTGAAGCCCCCGTTCTTTTAGCATATTCTGCACGTAATCGTTCGGCCTCTTGTCGTATTCCCTATGTTACGAGTCCAAAAGCAAAACGCGTTGAAATTCGTTTCCCAGATCCAACAGCAAATCCATATCTTGCATTTGCAGCTATGTTAATGGCTGGACTGGACGGCATTAAAAACAAGATTCACCCTGGTGATGCTATGGATAAAGATCTTTATGATCTGCCCCCTGAAGAGCTGAAAGAAATCCCAACCGTTTGTGGATCTTTGCGCGAGGCACTAGAGGCGTTAGCAGCTGATCATGATTTCTTACTGGCTGGCGATGTCTTTACCAAAGATCAAATCGAAAGCTATGCCAAAATAAAATGGGAAGAAGTGTATCGATTCGAACATACCCCTCATCCCGTTGAATTTGAAATGTACTACTC
This sequence comes from Commensalibacter oyaizuii, assembly GCF_029953265.1. Lineage (NCBI taxonomy): Bacteria > Pseudomonadati > Pseudomonadota > Alphaproteobacteria > Acetobacterales > Acetobacteraceae > Commensalibacter > Commensalibacter oyaizuii. Next base: position 162,974 of record NZ_JASBAO010000001.1, on the reverse strand, counting down.
TGTATAACCCATTGATATAGAATGATTTTGTTAAGTCATCACAGAAAATTGATTTTTTTTCGATTTATGACTTAACAAAACATGGTTTTTATTCTAACATCAGTAATTATCAAGTTATTTTTAACTAATAAACTTTTTAGCTCTTTCGAATTCTAATAAATCTATTATAAAGATTGTTTATTTCTTTTACACAAGCTTCTTCATATTTCATTTGAAGTTATAAAAGGTAAAACGTTACTTATAAACAATCATTATTTAATCTTATTATTCATTAGTTATTTATTTAATATTTTGTATTTCTTTTAATTCCAATAAAAGGCTTAAGACACTATGAAATTACTTTTAGATACCTCTGATGTTCATGCAATCAAAAGAATAGCGAAAATGTTCCCTATTTGGGGAATAACAACCAATCCTGCTATTGTTGCGGCTGGTGGTGTACAATTATTTGACCTTTTACCCGCTATTAGAGATGCACTAGGAGGGGAAGGTACTCTTTTCGCTCAGGTTATTTCTTCCAGCGTTGAAGGGATGATCGAAGACGCTCATAAATTGAATGAACGTGTAGAGAACCTCGTTGTTAAGGTTCCTGTGACACCTAAAGGGTTACAAGTTATCAAAGAATTAACCAAACAAGGTATTCCAACACTTGCAACCTCTGTCTACGGTGCTGCCCAAGGATTACTTGGCGTATTAGCAGGTGCAAAATATGTGTCCCCATATGTCAGCCGTATTGATGCACAAGGCGGTGATGGAGCACAGACCGTATCTGAACTACAATGTCTTTTATCAACACACGCCCCTGATAAAGAACTCGTTGCAGCTAGCTTCAAAAGCCCAAGACAAGCTTTGGAATGTATGTTGATTGGTTGTAAAGGTATTACATTACCAGTAAACATCTTTGATTTATTTATTTCTGATCCTGCAGTCGCTGTTGCTGTTGACCAATTTGTTGAAAATTGGGGCAAAGCATTCCATACAGACTGTCTTTGATAATCTTTGATTTCTTATAAGTTTTTATATTTTTATTTTTTTATATTTTTATTTTAGTTACCGTAATATAGGGCATAGTTATATGTCCTATATTTTTGTTTTAATTGAACTCTATGATTAAAGATCATTTAAATTTTTTAAAAGCCATTAAAATAATCCGTTAATCATACGCAAATAAATTCAAATAATTATAGCCACATTGGGGTAGTTCTGTCTAACACCTTGCAAAAGGTTACTTGTAAAAAACGAAATTGTAACTTGTTACTGCTTCATCGAACATAAAAAAGGACTGAACATATTCCGCCAATAGCTGTAATCTTTAAAGTGTTATACAATTATATTTTCAAAATAAAAATGCAGTGTGCAAGCTCTTCAAAACAACTTGTAACTCTCTGAAATCTTCTTTCAAGTAATTTTCTTGTGTATCCCCCGTATATCTGATCTCTTTGAAACTATTTGTTGCCATTCGTTCTTGATTAGTAATTTTCTGGTATTAAAACACTCCTTCACCACTAAACTTATCTCTCTAGCTGACAGTATCAGTACAACGACGACCTTACTGAATTTATTGCCGTTCTATTTATTGAATAGTTACCGATGAACAGGCTGAAATAATGATTAATATCATTGTCAGTTGTTGTCTTAAATTATAAATCGATGCGTTTAGACAAGCGAAATGCTCAAATCTCTTCTATCAAGAACGTACCTAATTATTTCATAATTATGATACCGTAATATGAAAAAACTTTTTTAAAATAAAAACGATCAAAAAATATAATGTGATATTTTAATCTTTTACAAAATATTACCTTTAATTTTATGATAGATATAAACTAAAAGTCTTCTCTAAATCTGCATTTAAATTATATAAAATTTTTTTCAGGAAGCAAATATGTCATCTATTCCCGTTTTTTTATTAACTGGTTTCCTTGGAGCGGGTAAGACAACTTTATTGAATTACATCTTGCATCATCAAACAATGAACAAGATTGCTGTTATTAAAAACGAATATGGCAACGGCAATACTGACGCTCAATTCTTATCTCATCATGGTGATATTCATATTACCACACTTAAAAATGGCTGTATCTGCTGTAATAGCAATGCTGAACTGAGTTTTACTTTGTTTGAACTGTTAGAGCAAAAAGATAAAAAATTATTAGATTTTGACTTACTTATTATCGAATGCACAGGAATTGCCGACCCTGGACCAATTATCAAAGTTTTTTTAACACATGACTTATTTTCAGAACGTTTTACTCTACGAGGGGTTATTACATTAATAGATGCTGTAAACATCGCCTATCAGCTGAAACATTTTAATGTCGTTCAAGCCCAAATTGGATATGCTGATTTGCTCCTTATCAGTAAGTCAGATTTACTCTCTTACGATGCATCATCATTGCTAACTCAGCTGCATAACATGAATCAAAAAGCGGCCATATACTCAATCATCCACGGAAATATAGATCTCAATTTAATTTACAATCTTGACGGGTTCTCGTTAACGCCCCCTTCTAAACCAACATTATCATTTAAAATTGACGACCATGAAGATCATAAAGTAGACGTTCGTTCTTTTACAATCACTCGATATGATCCGTTCGAGATTAATGCCATTTCTTCTTTAATGGAAAGAATTTTAACAACATTTAATCAACAATTACTGCGCTATAAGGGTATATTATATATTAAAAATCACTCAGAAAAATTACTACTACAAGGGGTGCAACAAATTTATAATAGTACGTGGGGCCAAGAATGGAAATCCACAGAAACACCATATTCGGAAATTGTTTTCATCGGTATTCAGCTTCCCGAAGAAGAATTTAAGTGCGCATTTCAAAAGTTATAACCGTGGAAATTCGTCAATTCCTTTTTTAGATAAAATTACGCAATTTAAAAACCATAAACTAAGAAAGGATAATATAGATATCTCTTACTGAACCATGTCTCCTGCCCGTTTAAATTACAAGCAACGTAATTTTCAAATATTAAATTATGCCGTATATGTCCTTGGTCGCCAATTTTTTATAATTTCAAAAAATATTATTATAATATTAAGAAAAAATTTCTAAATATATTACACACGTATTTATACCATAAATCATAAAATAATTCGCCAATATATTTCCTTAAAAATCCGAACTATTATTATAATTATATATCAATCAAGACATTTTTTCTTCAATAAATTCGATTGCCTTCTGCATCCTCATCATATAGTCTCGGATTCAAAATAGATTTCTTATTTGAGCTTCAGATATGAATTCGCATTGATCTAAAGTTTTATCTTATTCTATACCGTTTAAATTATGAAAATATTCTCTCTACGCCAGTATTATACCTCCTATCTTATCCCAATCGGAATCAGTGTTGTTTTATTAACAGGATGCGCTGCAAGGCAACATGTTCTAACCCTTGATAGAGTACAGTCTGAATATACTTTTGCAGAAACCTTAAATAAACGGTATATGCATGGATTTTATGGCAAACCCGACCCTGCTTCTTTTGAGCGTTTAAAGCAGTATCGCTCTGACGCTTATCAAGCATTAATGCAATTTAGGGCTGAATTCGATAAAAATAAACCCCTACCCCAAGCTGCGTTGCAGAATGCTCAAACGAAAATTGATATTTATACCTCTTATCTAAATGCTTTGGGGGCAACCTCTGCAACAAAAGATACCTTTACCGGTTTTTAGCTGCGTCTAAAGCAGCTTGTAACATATAACTGGCTGCCATTTTATCAACAATTTGGTTACGTTTTTTTCGACTTAAATCAGCTTGTTCAATTAAAAACCGATTGACTGCACTACTGGACAAACGTTCATCCCACAAACAAGCAGGCAAACCACTGACATTAGAAACTGCGGTGATCCAATCCTTAGCTGCTTGGGCGGCTGGTCCAAACTGACCATCTAAGGACAAAGGCAACCCACAAACCAATCCCCCTATTTGTTCTTTTAGTGCCAACTGTTGCAAATATTGTGCAAAGGCAGAAACCTTTCCCCGTTTAATCGTTTCATAAGGAGAGGCCAGCATCAAGGAAACATCAGATAATGCAAGGCCAATTTGTTTTGATCCAGGATCGATTCCCAAAACACGGTAGCCTTTAGGTAATTGTAGTAATAAATCCTGAATTGTTGAAAAAAGCATATCAATTTGCCTATTTGGTTAATATTAGTACGGTATGGCCATACCATACTAATATATTTTTTATTTTTATTTTTTTATCTTTTTCTACGTATAATATGATTATATCGACAAAATATAATATTTAATAAGGCAAACCCACATGAATACACAAGAAATGAAAGCCATTGTTGTTCATACACCTGGTGGACCAGAAACGTTAACAATGACTAATCTTCCCATTCCAAAATGCAACACAGGGGAAATTCTTGTTCGTGTAATGGTGGCAGGTATCAACAGACCCGATTTAATGCAACGCAAGGGATTATATCCGCCACCACCCAATAGCAGCCCATTATTAGGATTAGAGATTGCAGGTGAAGTTGTTCAGGCTCCAACACATTCTGTTTTTAAGCCAGGTGATCTTGTCTGCGCTTTAACCAATGGTGGGGGATATGCGCAATATTGCACTGTTCCCCAACAGCAATGTCTGCCTTGGCCAAAAGGTTTTACGGCCTTTGAAGCTGCAGCTTTACCTGAAACCTTTTTTACGGTTTGGACGAATTTATTTGAAATTGGCCATTTACAAGCTGGCGATCAGTTATTAGTCCATGGCGGGAGTGGAGGCATCGGCACAACCGCCATCCAATTAGCCCACCATTTCGGGGCAACAGTTTATACAACGGTTGGCAATGCACAAAAAGGCGACATGTGCAAAAAAATAGGGGCAACAGATTATATTAATTATACAGAAGAAGATTTCGTAGAACGAATTTTGGAATTAACGCAACATAAAGGCGTTAATATTATTTTAGATATTATGGGTGCTGCCTATTTAAACAAAAATATCCAAGCCTTACAAGAAGACGGACGCCTAATTATCATTTCTTTCCAAGGCGGTATCAAAGCCAACGATGTAAACCTTGCCAAAATCGTTACCAAACGATTAACTTTATCAGGCAGCACTTTACGTCCACGCTCTATTCAATTTAAAGGGCAAATCGCCAAAGCATTATACGAACATGTATGGCCCTTATTATCGAAACGTAAAATCACCCCCGTTATTCATCAAGTTTTACCTTTCGACCAAGTACAAAAGGCTCATGAAATTATGGAGCAAGGCACGCATAGTGGAAAAATCCTATTAGACTTAACAACATAATTGTTTTGTTCACTCTATAGGGTCAGTGGATTTTGTTTATTCACTGGCTTTTTTTGTTCTGCTGCACGCCATAAATACCAAGCCCCTACCGACCGGTATGGACTCCAACACCGTGTTAACTCTTTTAATTGTTTCGGTGTGGGTTGTGTTGTCAGACCTTTACAGATTTTCCATCCCTCGCGTATACCAAAATCATTAATAGGCATCACGTCCAGTCGACCCAAAGTAAAAATTAAGACCATTTCAACCGTCCATGGGCCAATTCCTGGCAGTTGGGTTAATAAATCAATAAGTTCTTGATCAGATAATAGTTGAGCCTGATCATATGTCGGAACCATCCCTTTTATTGTTGCTTGTGATAAGTGATACAAGCTGGTGATTTTACGTGACGAAAACCCACATGCACGCAGCTTTAACTCGTCATGACTTAACAGTTGTTCTGGTGTTGGTAATTCACCGTCATTATATGATTTTAACCGTGATAAAATTGCTTCTGCAGCTTTGGCATGCAACTGCTGACCAGCAATGGCTTTTAGCAATGCGTGATAAATAGATGTTTCATTTTTGATTTGTAAGCGACATGTTTGTTCTCGCTCTATAACCAGTGCTAAGTCTTTATCAATATCACAAAGAAAAGCAGCTGCTTTTTCTAGCTGTTCTTTATTAATACGCATACACGATCACTCTATCTTTTGTTAAAAAAACATTGTAAAACCAATAGATATTAAAGTAACAAAGATATATTCAAAATACTATTTCCATAATGTAGCTTAATCAAAGGACTTGTTCTTATTCTTTTTCTCTTTTTTAACATAGGCAAAGAATTACAATTGAATGACCCATAAAAACCGACCCCTTATATATAAAACAGTTACGGCTCATCACTATGATCGTTTTGTCGGTTACATCATTCCTTCATCACCTGATGCTTATTTACGCCCAGAATTTATTAAAAGGCTGAAATCCTCCGAATTCGTAAGCCGTCCGACGACTTATGTCATATTATTAACAGGTCATCATTTACTACATAAAGAACCTGCTGATTCTCGAACATCAGTTCATCACACAACTGGTCTTGCTTTTAATTCCTACGTGCCTTCTTCTGATTTGCCTTCGTCCTTTCACTTACATTCTCTGTATCCCAAAGTAGAAAAGAAACGGTTTTTTCCAAGTTCTGGCTCGATTGCTTCTACTATTATTCATCTTCTTATTTTAGTCAGTGCTATTATCGTATTTATAAAATTCTTTGAACCCAGTTTCAAAGGTAATAATGAACAAGGGCAACCAGTAGACATGGTCTTCCTTCCCCAAAATACTGGTAGCAGCGGCCTTACAGGAGAAGGCTTAAATGGCGAAGATGGAAAACCTCTTCCACCGCCCTCTCAACAACAGGCCAAAACCATATCCCCACCAGAAAATACAAAACCTTTGCCACCCCCTTCCCCAACCAATGAGGAACTATCTGCACCACCAATAGAGCAAACTATACCTAAAGCCAATGCCGATCCTATTCCTGTGCCAAAGGAAAAAACAAATAATACAAAAAAGCAACCTACCAAAAATCATACTTATGCCTATCGTTATACCCCGCCACGTCAAAAGCGTATCCCCCAACGTCGTACAACGCCTCAAAGCAATTCGCCCTTTGCAAATATGAGCAATTTGGATTTTAGTGAAAATCCAAGCAAATCAAAACGTCATGCTGCAACCAAAAAGATACCTCAAGGATCACGATCCAGTATTGATTTATCAACAGGCCCCTTGGTCAAAAATGGTAAAATTAATGTCCCCTATGCTGCTAAAATTAGCATTAAAGGGGTCAGTGACGATTATGGGCAAGCACTCAATAATTGGATCCAACGCCATATGTATTATCCAATAGAGGCTCTAAAAAATGGTGAAGCCGGCAGTCCATCAGTTCACGTTGCTATAAGCAGAGATGGACAAGTTACTTCTGTTACTTTAACCAACTCATCTGGTTCTGATGCTTTAGACACCGCAATCACTGGTATGTTTCGAGGTGCTACTTTACCTAAAATTCCACCTGATTTACCCGATCATTTCGAGCTAGATTTAACGATCAATTATATTCTTTTACGTCGTTAACTTTTAACTTATCCTACTTTATTAATTAACGTTCAGGCCCCCAATCTGGAACAACAGAGTCTAATTCACCGCCAATTCTAATGGGGGCAACACGTTGGGCATGTCCCGTTGCATCATCAATTTGTACGACCAATCCACATAACGTTGCCTGTCCCTCGGCTGGTGCAAAGCGTATCCCTGGCATTTTTGTGATAAAGCGATAAATAGCAGCATCTTTCTGCATGCCAATAACGCTATTATAATCACCGCACATGCCGGCATCTGTTTGAAATGCTGTTCCAGATGGCAATATACGGTAATCAGCAGTTGGAACATGGGTATGTGTACCCACAACTACAGATACTCTGCCATCTAAATAGTGGGCCAAAGCTGTCTTCTCGCTTGTAGCCTCGGCATGAATATCGACCAAAATCATATGAACTTCTTTACCCAATCGATATCTAGATAACAACTCATCAATCATACGAAATGGATCATCCAAAGGCTCCATAAATAGCCGCCCCATTGCATTGATAACCAACATCTTCCTGTTGGCACGTAACGTAGTGATATAATAACCAAGGCCCGGTGTTTTAGGTGGGTAATTTAAAGGTCGGATAATACGGGGTTCATTTTGAATAAATGGAATTAAATCCTTTCTATCCCAACTATGATTGCCCAATGTAATGACATCAACCCCTGATTTAAATAAATCCGTTGCAATTGCTGGGGAAAGACCAAAACCATGACTTGCATTTTCCCCGTTAACAACCACCCCATCAATACGCAATTGCTGTTTTAGTACGGGTAATTCTTTAAAAATAACCTCTCTACCGCTACGACCAACAATGTCACCCAAAAAAACAATACGCACCTTTAACCCTTTTTAATATGTATAATTTTCGCTTCTGTGACAATAATAGGCAGCTTATAATCGTACATCTCTGTAGGCACACAAGGCACCTCTTGATATGAAAACGCTACTCCAGCGACCTTTGCGTTTGGAAAACATTGCAGCGTACGATCATAATATCCCCCACCATACCCCAATCGATTTCCAAACAAATCAAATGCTAATAATGGTACAAATATGAAATCTGGTGCTACGACTGAGGTATCAGGATAAATTGTTTTATACCGCCCCACCACCATTGAAGCATCTGGATACCAAGTATAAAAACATAAAGGTAACCCTTTGGGAGGTGTCTTGGGCAAAGCAATTTTGTACCCCTGATGAAATAGCTGATTTACCAAAGGTCTTAGATCGGCCTCACCCTCTAAAGGCCAAAAACAAGCAACAACATCGCCTTGCTTACAAGTAGATGTTACCAATTTAAACATATTTTGAAGAAGAAAAACAGTATGGTCAACGTGAAACGAGTATTTCTGACTTCTTAGTTGTTGCATTTTGCAACGAAGCTGTTCTTTTATTTGAATAGTATCACCCATACATACATCTATGCTATTATGAAGCCACCTTGGCCGTCGGTCTATCAACTCTTCCGGACCTGTGCAATACAGGTGGGTACCAGTATAACGAGACCACGATCACGTCAGCGCCAGTTCCCTAGGAAGTTGTTATCGGCCCAGGAGATGAATTACCTAACAAACCAGGCAGCCCCATAATTTTATTTTATGCTATATTAAGTTTTTCTGCAATAGCTTCAGCGCGATCAGCCAAAGTTTCTAGTCTTTTTTTCAGTTGGTTATTTTCTTTACGAAGCTGTTTTAATTTTTGCTCGTCCACCTTCTTTTCTAGGGATTGAACATACGCTTCCAAATCATGCAACTTATCTGCCATCAACAAGCTTGCCAAAGCTAATAGTTTGCCCTCACCGCTTTGCCCGCCAATTTGGCGAATTAAATCGATATGAGCTTCAACCAGCTTGGCCATTTCCTGCAAATGTGCCTCTTGTCCTTCACCACATCCAACAGTATAGCCATATCCATTGATAGAAATTGTTATTTGTGCCATTCAGTATTCTCTATTTTTGCTCGGTCGAAAAAGAATCGTAACCAAGATTATTTATATCTGCTTCACTGACTTTTGATAATACATCTTGTACACGTGCAATCAACATATCTAAATTGGCTAAAACAATCTCTTTTTGTTGTAAAGATGACTGTTCATTTTCTTTATTATTATGTTCAATTAAAAATTCTTCTATACAACTAAGTGCTTTTTCTAAACGTTGTTCTGAAGGGTCAATCGCATTAAAAGAGTCAGATATGACATCATCAGCTTCTGGTATTTCCATATCAATGTTTTTTGATTGCACCACGTCTTTTCATCCCTACTGTTGTATCCAGCAAATAATTTTATTATACGGTATTAAACTAATCGACTTAACTCAATCATACTAGGTCATTTAATTAATTATACTATAACCTTCGCTTATCAAAAATAAGATGTACTGTAATAATGATTACTAATCCATATTTTTTTTCACAAGAAAGATTATTTTTAAAATCTCTCAAAGATTACTTTTTGTATTCCACAACACCACATTTTATTGTTAATCATATTGCACACATCTATTTTATTGCTGAAATCATAAAAAAGACAAGTTTTTCCATTAACCTTATCTCTCCAGAAAACGCAATCACTTATCTTGGTGTGCGTTGGTGGCAATCTTTTGTAACACGAGCCAGCCCTATATTATCAAATAATATTGCCACAAACATTTTAGATTGCGGTGACCACGGGGGTTTAGCAATGGCGGCATTACGGCTTGGGCAACGTCATATTTTATTCGATTCGTCCTCCCCACAATTATCGGTAATTCAAGATCGTGCCCAGCAAATACACGCACAGGTCATCACACAAAAACCATACAGTTTTGATTTAACGCAACTTGTATTTAAAAAAAAGAACTTATAACTCACTAGAATATGAATGGACCTTTTCGAATAAGCATAATAGAATTTGCTCGAAGTTTGAATTTTTATTTATAATCAGGTTCATGAGCATGAAACTCACTCCTCAGGTTAAGCGTATTCTCGATAATTATGAAACAGATAATGCAAGTACAAAAATAAATCTTGCCCGAGTATTAATGCACGGAAAATTAGCTGGTACGGGTAAATTAATCATATTGCCTGTTGATCAAGGTATGGAGCATGGCCCTGCCCGTTCTTTTGCTGCCAACCCTGCAGCGTATGATCCCCATTATCACTATAAAATGGCTATTGATGCTGGATTAAATGCGTATGCTGCTCCTTTAGGGGCACTTGAGTGTGGTGCCATTAGTTATGGTGATCAGATCCCAACTATTTTAAAATTAAATAATGCCAACAGTCTTAATGATGTAAAAAACCAAGCCATTACAGGATCTGTCAAAGAAGCTGTTCGCTTAGGATGTGCAGGGATTGGATACACAATCTATCCTGGCAGTGATTACTGTTATGAACAAATTGATATTTTGCAAGAATTAACACGAGAAGCCAAAGAATCTGGATTGATTGTTGTTGTGTGGAGTTATCCCCGTGGCGGCCCGTTCTTAGACAAAGCTGGGGAAACGGCCGTTGATATTTGTGCCTATGCTGCGCATATTGCCGCACAATTAGGGGCACATATTATTAAGGTAAAGCCACCAACCTCGCACTTATGTTTGCCTGCAGCCAAAAAAGTGTATGAAGAACAAAAAATTGATGTATCAACTCTTGCTAAGCGAGCTGAACATATTATGCAATCTGCCTTTGCGGGACGTCGCTTGGTCTTATTTTCAGGTGGAGAACAAACCAGTGAAGCCAGCCTCTTTGAAACGTTTCAAGGCTTGAAAGACGGTGGTGCAAGTGGTGCAATTATTGGCAGAAATACATTCCAACGTAAACGAGAAGATGCTCTAGCAATGCTAGACAAAATTATTGATATTTTTAAAGGATAATTTAAACTTTTATCAAATAATTTATGAAAAAGGGATTAAAATCCCTTTTTCTTTATACGGTGTAAATTATTTATACATTGATGCTTTTTTTAACAAACTGCCTGGGTGAATTAAAATACAATCATTCTGACAAACTTCGCCAGGTTTTAAAATCATATCTCCATCAGTTTGAAAAGATAAACCTTTTGCTTTTTTAACTGATGCCATCATCCCTTTTACAGCCCACTCCTTTTGCATAGAGACTACCCCAAATTCATCATATTGATGCATTTTGGTAAAAGCATTCCAATATGGGTTCGAAAGATCAAATCGAATTCTACCATTAAAATCTTTTGGCACTATTGTTGTTAATTCTTGCGTTAAAGCTTGATACTCCCCTTGCTGTTCACGAATAAATCCTTGAACCATGCAATGTTGCATATAAATAAGCACACCCCCCAATAAGCTAAACAAAATTAATTTACTATGCTTGTCAAAAGAATAGAACTCACAAGCTTTAATGACCGTATATAAAATAATGGTAATTACAATCAAATCTAGCCCGATTAACAACCTAAATGCAGCCCAACTTTCCTTAGCAACCAAAGAGGGAAACATAACAGCAATCATAAGCACAATCGTTAAGGTTAACTTTATCAATCCATTATTTTGCTTGGTAATAAAGAATAACCCAGCCACCAAAACGATTGTACTGATGATCGTATATGCTAGATTAGGAATAATATTATAGTTATTTACCGCACTAACCATAGCCTTGGATAAAAACCAATTTATCTTGGCAATAATATCATCATTAAATGCACCACGAGAATTGACGTATCCATACAATAATTTAGGCAAAATTTTTAACGCTAAAAGGCTGATAAACATGGCAATGAATAGAGAAATAATACTTAATAAAATATTTTTAAATTTTATTTTTCGTTCATCCAAACAATTGCCTAAAAATATAAAATAAATAAATGCCATTCCAGCAGGTTGATATATTAAAAAAGAACATAATAATATTGTCGTTGCACCAAAAAATCTGGCTACTGACGTTACCCTGTTATCATCAAATAAGTAATAATAAGCACAACCTGAACATAAAACAGCGATCATAAAAAATGAGCAAGACGCCCACGCATTATATACAACAATAGGAGGAATAAAAGCTAAAAAAACAGGCAAAAAATCTTTAAATATTTGTGAAGAAATTTGAATTTTATACAGTAAAAAACGATGGATAAAGATACAAAACATAACAGTTACTACGATCGAAAATCCTCTTAACCAAGAAAGTCTCTCGATGGTATTCATATGATCCTGTATCAAGTTTTGCAAGATTCCATATAATGGGCGTCCATTAGCAATATCCCAAGACAATAAACTACCAGCTTTATTAATACCGATTTCCACCAATGAATAGTCGTCGGTAACTGCAAATGTCTGTAGAATTAATGGGGAATAAAAGAAAAAGATAATCAGAGCATATAACAAATAAAGCGTATAGTTATTTGGTGTTTTTTTTTCTTCATGCATAATAAGAAATCTTCAGCATATGGTAAAATTTACAAGATTTTTTAAGATTATTTTATCAACCGATCGCAAATCACAAAAAATTATTTCATAACCCACAGTTTATTTAAAATAAATCCTGTTATTGTATAAAAGCCCATTCCACAAAGCTGGGCTAAATACAAATACGTAGGTTGCCAAAAAAGACAGACCTTAATTGCCACCAAATTAACACCGTAGGCAATCAAACATGCCACCAAAAATTTTACAAGCTTTGAAACACTTAATTTAGTAGAAAATGTAAATAAAGAATTTAAAACAAAACTTAAAATAATACCAGCCACATACCCACTGGCATTGGATATGTAAAGCCCTACTCCCAGATGCATTAGTACAAAAATAATAATCATCGTTAATAATGTATTGGCAAGACCAACGATGACATATTTGCTTAATAAAACCCACATAAATCTTACCCCATTATAATGAATGATAAGTGAGGCAAAATATATTATTTTTAAAACTAAATAAATTTTTTGCTGACTTTTCCCGTAATCATACAGCAAACAAATAACATTATATGTAAATATGCAACATTATTTTCGAATTATATACATAAAAAAAGCATTGCAACAACTAGTGCTGCAATGCTTTATTATTCTTTTACAAGAATAAACTAAATATATATTACTTACTTATTCTTTGATTTTAAGCGGCAACAACAGATGGTGTTAACGCATCAATTACACCGATTGCACCAGAAACTACTCTTTTACCTGCAGCAAATAAACCACCTACAGACAAGGTTAAAACACTATCCAATGCCAAACCAAGACCACCGCCTAAATTAGCCATTGAACCAATCAAGCTTGTTGATGTTCCTAAAGCAAAACTCAAAGCTCTTCCTGCTGCTGAACCTAGGGTTGAACCAATAGATGCAAAAATACCACCGCCAGAAACATGTTGGATTTCTAAGGTTGAGATTTCACGCATATTAATTACTCCTAAAAATTATTTATAATTTAACTATATTCAATTGAATATAATATATCTATATCAAAACAATAAAAGTAAATCAATAGTAATTTTAATATATTTAAAATTTTTTTATTATTTATTACTACTGTTTATTACAAAATTTACTTATATAAATGAAAAAAGGCAATTTTAAGACTTAATTATGTTTATTTATATCCTCATTTAAACATTCCTCATTTATCATATTGCAAAGAACTTGCTAAATGACCTACATCCATCTTATTTTTAACGTATATTTAATTTTATCTTTACCGAGAATTCTATGCACTCTTGTGATCTTTACGTACTAACCCCCCCTCGTCTTGACCCTATTCAATTCAAACCTTTGCTGATCGAGGCCTTGGATGCGGGTCCGATTGCTGCTGTACAATTACGATTAAAAGATGTTTCAGAAGACGATATTCGCAGGGCTATCGATATTTTACAGCCCGTTGTCCAAGACCACGATGTTGCCTTTATCTTAAACGACCGCCCCGACTTGGCAAAAATATGCGGTTGTGATGGCGCACATGTTGGTATTGATGATACCCCAATCGAGCAGGCAAGATCCTTATTAGGCCCAGACCTACAATTAGGGGTATCATGCTATGATAGTAGAGACATGGCCATGCAGGCGGGCGAAAAAGGCGCTGATTATATCGCATTTGGTGCTTTTTTTCCGTCCTCCACCAAAGATACTGAAATACGCGCATCTATCGATTTATTAAGCTGGTGGTCTGAAATGATGGAACTACCGGTCGTTGCCATTGGGGGGATTACCCCATCAAATTGTGCGCCTTTGGTTAAAGCGGGAGCTGACTTTTTGTCCGTAATTAGTGCAGTTTGGGACCATCCCCAAGGCCCAGGAAATGGGGTGAAAGCAATGCTTAAAGCTATACACCAAGCACAACAAGAATTTTAAATCGATATTTTTGGTAACTTTACACTTAACTTGCTTAACCAACAGCATAATATTCAAGTGTAGAGTAACCGCCAGCTATTAATTCAATAAATGCAGAAAATAAAGAAAAGAGATGCTCCGTGTATTTACAAGATTTAGTTAAAGATTCTCTTTATAAACTATCTCAGTTTTCAGAAGAACAAATTACAAAAGTTGAAAATTCTATTATTATTAAACAAGATAAGAATGGTAAAGCTGTGCCTTATCTTGAATGTTTAGTCAGAAAAAAAGAAATAAAACTTACACCAGAAGAAGCCATCAGGCAGTTATATTTAGTTAAACTAATAGAGGAATATCATTATCCTGTGACAAGAATGGAGGTTGAATATTCTGTTTCTTTTGGTAGAGAAAAGAAAAGAGCAGATATTGTTATATTTGATAAAGATAGAAGCACAGACCCTTATATTTTAATAGAACTTAAAAAACCAAAATTAAAAGATGGTAAAGACCAATTAAGGTCGTATTGTAATGCCACTGGTGCACCAATTGGAATTTGGACGAATGGAGATGCGATTTCTTTTTATCATCGTAAAGACCCCAATTATTTTGAAGACATTCCAAATATTCCCAATGCCAATGAAAAGCTCTCAGACATTTTAACTGAACGCTGGACAATTGATGATTTGGTTAAAAAAGATAAGCTTATTACCGAAAAAAAATCCTTGAAAGACCTTGTTCTTGAGATGGAAGATGAGGTCTTGGCAAATGCTGGGGTGGATGTTTTTGAAGAGTTATTTAAACTCATTTTTACTAAGTTGTATGATGAGATGCAGTCAGGTAATGATAAAAAACGCACCTTACAATTTAGAAATTATGGCGATACGGAAAGTGAATTAAAGGAAAAAATCCAAGAACTTTTCAATGACGCAAAAAAGAAATGGGACGGTGTTTTTACGAATGATGCCAAAATATTATTAACCCCGTCCCATTTATCGGTCTGTGTATCTTCGTTACAAGATGTGAAGTTATTCAATTCAAATCTGGATGTTGTTGATGAAGCATTTGAATATTTAATTAATAAATCAAGCAAAGGGGAAAAAGGACAATATTTTACACCACGTTATGTCATTGACATGTGCGTGAAAATGTTAAATCCCCAAGCTGATGAAACAATTATCGATACAGCAGCTGGCAGTTGTGGTTTCCCTGTTCATAGTATTTTTTATGTATGGCGAAACATATCAAAAGAGAGAAATATTGATTTATTCAGCCTAGAAAAAAAGCCTGCTGAATGCACGAAATATGTAGAAAATAATGTTTTTGCAATTGATTTTGATGAAAAATCTGTACGCGTTGCCCGTACTTTAAATTTAATAGCAGGTGATGGGCAAACAAATGTATTACATTTAAACACATTGGACTATGATCGTTGGGACGAAAAGACCAAAGACGAAAATTGGCTTGATACCTATAATACAGGGTGGAAAAACCTAAGAGAATTAAGAGAATCTCCCAAAAGTAACCGTGATTTTAATTTTGATATTTTGATGGCCAATCCCCCTTTTGCTGGGGATATCAAAGAAAGTCGTATTTTAGCAAAATATGAACTTGGGAAAAATGCCAAAGGCAAAGCACAAACAAAAGTTGGGCGGGATATCTTATTTATCGAACGAAATTTAGATTTCCTAAAACCTGGGGGGAGAATGGCGATCGTCCTTCCCCAAGGCAGATTTAATAATAGCTCTGATAAATATATTCGTGATTTTCTTGCTGAACGCTGTCGCATTTTGGCAGTCGTGGGATTGCATGGCAATGTGTTTAAGCCCCATACAGGCACGAAAACCAGCGTATTATTTGTACAAAAATGGGATGAGAAAGATTGTCCTAAAAAAGAAGACTATCCAATCTTTTTTGCCACGATGCAAGAACCCAGTAAAGATAATTCAGGGGATAAAATCTTTGTTAAAAATGAGGATGGTACTTACAAACTGGATAAACATGGTCATTTAATTGTGAAACATGACTTATATAATCATGACGGCTTAACCCAAGATGGGATTGCTGAGGCTTTTATTGAATTTGCCAAAAAGGAAAAACTAAGTTTTTTTTAAATAGCCCTTTTGATAAAGCAAAATATGATGCTTTGTTGGAAGGGCTAGAGATTAGTGAAATTAAATTTTCTATATTAAAAAAAATACAAACACACCGTATAGATGCAGAGTATTATCAAAAACGGAATATTGAAATTGAATCATTCATTCGTAAGAAAAAAAATAAATTTTCAACCTTAAATGATTATAATTTGAAAGTTGACGGTAGTGCTTTTTATCCATCAATAGAGCATTTTTATGGACAAGGCTATTTACCATTCTTAAGGGTTGGTGATGTTTACGGAAAAATTAACTATGATTCTTGTGTGTGTATCCCTTTAAGTCTAACCAATCGATACAAAACCTTAAAAATAGTGGAGAAAGGAGATTTAGTTCTTACAAAAGGTGGTAGTGTTGCTCGTATAGGTATGGTTAGAGAAAAGGCAGCAGTTAGTAGGGATTTAATTTTTATTAATTCTTCATTGTTATCGGCTGTTGAATCTAACTATTTATATTTATATTTTCAGACAAAATTCGCCAATCGGTTGTTAATTCAATCTAGTTCACAATCAGTACAACCACATTTAACAATTACATTAGTAAGAGAGATACCGATATTTAATGTGCATATTGAAATTAAAAAAATATTATTGCAAATGGTAAATAAAAGTTATCAACATGAGATTCAACATAAAACACTTTATCAACAAGCAGAAGATATTTTGTTGGAAGAGTTGGAGTTAACCAATTTTATACCGACACAGCAAGCGGTTAATATAAAATCTATCAAAGAATCCTTTGAAGCAACAGGACGTTTGGATGCTGAATATTACCAGCCTAAATATGAAGAAATAGAAACGATATTGAGTAAAAAACAAACAGATACGATAGAAAAGATATGTTCTTACATTAATTATGGAACAGTTCCGACTAGTCCATATATTCAAAGTAGCATTAGTGTTCCCTATATTAAAGGTATGAATTTAAATAACTTAGAAGTTACTAATAATCTTGACCATATAGAAAATGTTGGTTCTTTATCTGATAAATATTTTACAAAAGAAGGAGATATTATTATCTCTCAAATGGGTACTGTTGGTAATGTTGGGGTTATTACTTCACAGCAGGAAGGTTTTACCTTTGCATCTTTTACAATAAGAATAAGAATAAGGGATAAAACGAAATATTGTCCTTATTATGTAGGATTATATATACAAAATATTGCAAAAGAGTGGTATTTGTTAAGAAATATCGCACAAGCTAGCGTTAGGCAAAATACTGACTTACCAACTATAAAAAATATGCGTATTCCATATATTGCATTTAAAAAACAGCAGGAAATTTCAGTCCTAATCCAACAAAGCTTTGCATTAAAAGCTCAATCAGAACAGCTATTATCTATCGCCAAACAAGCGGTCGAAATGGCGATTGAATATGATGAAGAAACAGCAATACAATTTATAAAAGAAAATACAGACAATATTACTTTCAAAAATAATACATAATAAAGAGCTATAACATCAGTTATTTATGAACTATTCGTAAACAATATTAATTTATATACTGCGTTTAAAAAACATACAATTAAATAGAGATATCATCTCCCCTATTATTTATCCCATTATCATTTATAACATAATGGGATACATTACATCGTTACGTGTATTTTATGGGATAAAATTCAATAAACCCTGGCTTACATATAATGTGCCATTGGATTGTGGAATACCGTTAATCCAGATTTTATTGACCTCTCCAGCCTTATTTTTTGTTACTAGCTCTCCTGTTGCTGGATCAACAGAAACGATCAACTTATCATTATAGAATGTTGTTAATGCAACCGAGCCACCATTTTTAAGGGCTAATGCTTTTAGTTTTTCAGGTGGATAGTCCCCTAAAACGATCGTATAAGCCATTAAACGCTTTAATAGATTTTCATTCTTTACATCCATCAAAGATCCATCAACCGTAAAGGACGGATGTTCCATGGGGGAATTTGCAACCGCAAAAATAGTATAAGGGCCTTGACGTTCAGTCAGTGCAAGCAATCCTGTCTTTTTTAATGCTGCCGTATAATCAGCCAATACCGTTGATGAACGTAATGTCTGGTCAATAGAATTATCAACTGAAACGGGCATGTCCGATACAGGAAAATCTTTAGGACCAGTATAAGCGGGGATAAAATATACCTTTGTATTCCCTCTTACAAAATAAGGATCAATTTTAGCAGTATGACGACAATACCATGATGGTGTTCCCTGCCATTGGCATTCACGTTCGTGTTCAGGAACCCCACCACATCCAGCTAATGCAAATAAACTTGCCATTCCAAAAAGGCCAGCAATTGTTGTTTTCTTCTTTGCAACTGTAACAACTGGTTTCTTTGCTACGAATTGTGACATGGTTTCTTGATTCCCTATTACAGAACGATTTATTGGTTGATTGTTCAATATAACTATTTTGTAGCTTTATCTTTTATCTAGTGTTTCGACAAGCTTTCTATATGGTTTTCTTTTTAAATTTGCAAATAATTCTATTTTATATCCATAAAATATCGTGAATGTTGCGAACGTTCGTTGCTAACATCACCAATCGATCGACCCCAACCGCAATACCAGAACAAGATGGCATTGTTGATAACGCACTTAAAAATTCCTCGTCCATCTTCCAAACGGGAGTATTCGGATAAAGTTCTGCCCTTTTTAAACGATCCTTAACAAAGCGTTGCCGCTGTTCCTGGGGGTCCGTTAACTCTTCAAAAGCATTCGCTAGTTCAAGCCCCCCCGCGTACAACTCAAACCGTAAAGCCACCCGCCCATCCTGTGGATCTGGCTTTGCCAATGCCGCCTGACTGATGGGCCAATGCGTTAAAAAAGTAGGGGTCGTTTTGCCTATACAAGGTTCTATTTTTTCCAACAAAATTCGAAAAAACAAATCCTCCCAAGTCTCTCCATCGCGTAAATTATAACCAGAAGCTTGCGCTAAAATCTGTGCGTCTTCAGGTAAATTAAGGATATCAATCCCTACAAAACGCTGAAAGGCCTCTTGAATTGTTAATCGTTCGAACGCGCAATCAAAATGAATCTTATAGTTTTGATAAGAAATAATGTCAGGATACAAGCATTTTAATAATTGTTCTGTCTCTTCCATCAACCCCGCTAAAGAGCATTCTGGTCGATACCATTCCAACATTGTAAATTCTGGAGAATGAATTGCTCCTCCTTCTTTATTACGCCATACTCTGGCCAACTGATAAATAGGGTGATGCAATTGAGCCATAATACGCTTCATCGCAAATTCAGGACTGGTATGTAAAAATAAATCATGTTTATCCCCCCAAGGGGTTTCATAAATACTGTGAAAAGGTTCCAGATGCACTTCTTCCCCCGGGGTTTCAACCAAATACGGGGTTTCAACCTCTAAATACCCCCTAGCATCAAAAAAGCTTCTAATCGCGCGAAGCATCAATTGCCTACGTTTTAATAATGGTAAACGATCATAAACAGAGGCACGATTTAATCTATTCACGAGGGTTCCTTGTATTTCTTTTAAATTGCTTTACATCTTCTTATTAAATATGCGACTTTTCAATTTTATCAAAGCCAATTTCTATCGATCAAGACCCAATTTATAATGACCAAAACGCTTCGTACCGTTGATGATTTACTAAATGCTAATTTAATTTCAAAACAGGAAGTTTCTGCCTTAACCGAGCTTTCTAAAACTTATGCTGTTGCCATTCCTCAGGATATGGTTGATCTAATTAGCAACCCTCGTGATCCTATTGGTTTACAATATATTCCACATCTTGACGAACAAAATACGCGTCCCGATGAATTAAACGATCCCATTGGTGATGAAGCACTCTCTCCAATCGATGGAATTGTTCATCGATACGAAGACCGTGTTTTGTTAAAACCATTATTAATCTGTCCTGTATATTGTCGCTTTTGCTTTCGCCGCGAACAAGTTGGGCCAGAAAATGGGTTGTTAACAGATCAACAATTAGAAAATGCCCTGCAGTGGATCGAACAACATTCACAAATCAAAGAAGTTATTTTATCAGGGGGTGATCCTTTTATTTTGTCCCCTAGACGAATGCATTTTATTATCGAGCGTTTAAATCATATTTCGCATATCACCACCATTCGTATCCACACCCGCGTTCCCTTTTCTGCCCCCAGCACCTTAACTGATGATTTTGTTAAAAGCTTGGATAGTAAAAAAGCCTTGTGGGTTGTTGTTCATGCCAATCATGCCAAAGAATTCACACCAACAGCACATCAGGCAATTCAAAAATTGCTGATGCGAGGAATTCCATTACTGAGCCAGTCAGTTTTACTGAAAAATATTAATGATACTGTTGACAGCCTAGAAAACCTATTAAGATCATTTGTTGAATGGCGCATTAAACCTTATTATCTTCACCAACTGGACAAGGCCCCCGGCACTGCACGCTTTCATGTTCCTATTGAACAAGGGCGTGCATTATTGCACGCATTACGTGGACGGGTTACAGGATTGGCCTGGCCGACTTATGTTTTGGATATTCCCAAAGGTTATGGCAAGGTCCCCCTTGGCCCTGATTATTACAATCCTGCACAACCCGATTCGATTCTTGATCCCAAGCACAAAAGACGTTCAATTTGAGAGTATTATTCAAAGGACAGCTTGCCATTTTTAAATAATCACTATATAGATATGGCTTTTCTTCATTTATTTTTAGAGAGAACTAATGAAACAACAGGCAAACCAAATACGTGCAGGTCAGGTAATTGAGCATGATGGCCGCCGCTGGTCTGTCCTTAAACAACAAATTATCACACCAGGTAAAGGTGGTGCATTTATTCAAGTCGAAATGCGAGACCTTAAAACAGGAAATAAAACAAACGAACGTTGGCGCACTGCTGATACTGTCGAACGTCTGTTAACCGAAGATAAAGAATATACATATTCTTACGAAGATGGTGATAATATCGTTTTAATGGATCCAGAAACTTTCGAACAAGCCATGCTAGCCAAAGAAATCTTTGGTGATCAAGTTGCGTTTTTACAAGACAACATGAAGTTAATTGTTAATTTGGTTGAAGGTGATCCTATTTCTGTCTCGCTTCCAGCACAAGTTACTTTAGAAGTTGTAGAGGCCGAACCTGTTGTTAAAGGGCAAACCGCAAGTTCTTCTTACAAACCAGCAATGTTGTCCAATGGTGTAAAAACAATGGTTCCCCCTTTTGTTGCAGCTGGGGAAAAAATAGTGGTCCGCACCGAAGATGGTAGTTACGTTGAAAGAGCCAAGAGTTAGTTCATACTTTACTCAAATTGTGCTTTTCAAATAACACTGTTAATAGAGATGTCCATTCTAACCGATACGTGAAAGACATCTCTGTTTAAATTTTGCTATATTTATAAATTAAATATCCCGCGATCAAATTCAGGAAACTTCCAATGGCTATTCGACTTTCTCCTCACATGATGGTAATGCAGACCGCAGCACAAAAAGCCGCGCGCAGTTTATTACGTGATTTCAATGAAGTGGAAATGCTGCAAGTCAGCGTTAAGGGTCCTGGTGATTTTGTATCTCAGGCTGATTTAAAAGCTGAGACCATTATCCGCAATGAATTGGAAAAAGCACGCCCTGGCTATGCTTTTTTGATGGAAGAAAGCGGAAGTTGTGGCAACGACAATTGGACTTGGCGTTGGATCGTTGATCCATTAGACGGAACAACAAATTTTTTACATGGTATTCCGCATTGGGCCATTTCAATCGCACTGCAAAGACGTCATGAAAACGGTAATATTGAAATCGTTGCAGGGGTTGTTTACAACCCCGTTGCCAATGAAATGTTCTGGGCAGAAAAAGGCATAGGTTGTTTTTTAAATGAACACCGTTTACGTGTTTCTGCAAGACGCGATATGTTTACTGCCGTCTTTGCCACAGGCATTCCATTTGCAGTTTCCAGCGAAAAAAAACGTCAAAGCTTTGTTCAAACAGTACAATCATTAATGCCTCATATCGCTGGGTTAAGACGTTTTGGTGCAGCAGCTTTGGATTTAGCATGGGTTGCCGCAGGTAGATACGAAGGCTTTTGGGAAATGGGCCTGAAACCTTGGGATGTTGCAGCAGGATTGATTTTAGTGACAGAGGCTGGGGGATATACTTCGGATCCAGCAGGAAACCCACTAAATGATATTGGAATGTCTGTCGATACAGTTGCAGCTAATGCGGCTTTATTTCCAAAGATTAGAGAAATAGTATTTGAAAATATGCCCTCTAAATCGTAAAATTACGGATTATTACGAAGCTTTATTTGTATTTAACGTCATGAATTGTGAGTGTGTATAATGATTTTTTCTTTTATTTTGACATCTTATTTAAAAAGAAAAAAACATTTATATCTAGCGCTCACTTGCACTAGCTTAATTGCGTTGTCCCCATATACTACCAATGCACAAGTCAGTGTTAATCAGTCTGCTTTAAATCATTTAGGGCCTTCTACCTCAAAATCACATAAAAAAACAGACGATCATCACAAAACCAATAAACAACATTCAACCAAAACAAAAAAAACAAAAGATAAATCGCACACACAGGCAGAAACACCAAAAAAAACGGCCCCTGAACCTAAACCTCAGACACCAGCCGTGCAAGCGACCATTCCCAATGCGCCACCGCCTGTACCCGTCTTTAAAGATGCTGATGTTACAGTTCCTTTGCATCCCCCTGCACCGCCCCCTATGCCTAAGGTAAATGAACAAGCCAAGGGTGAAGTCAAAACAACAGATAAACGTACGATTCTGATCTTCGATAAAGATAGTGAAGAATTAAATGAACCGATGATGAAAGCAATTATGGATGTTGCCAACATGTTGAAACAACATCCTGATGATCAAATTTATTTAAATGCATATAGTCATGGAACCTCGGACGATCCATCAACCCCACGTCGGACTGCTTTAAACCGTGGTTTGGTTATTCGTGCAGTTTTAATTAATCAAGGTATAGCCTCTACACGTATTTATTTAATTGCCAAAGGGGTGCCACAAACACAAGATAAAAATTTAAATCCAGACTATGTAGAGATGATTCGTTCCGATCTCTTAGGAAAACCTACAAACAAATGATTATTTAATCTTTTGCAAAAGGATCATTGGAGGAACAATCGTTCCATACATATTCCATCTTTTGGGCAATAGTATTGGCAATTTCGAGATCATACCGATCTGCGACAAATCTTAATGCCATATCAATTCCTGCCGATATCCCTGACGACGTGTAAAAACGATCATCAACACACCATCTGGCATCAGATTGCCAATCAACCTGATCATTGGTTGATATAACCCAAGACCACGCCATTTTATTAGAAGTCGCAAATTTGTGATTTAATAACCCCGTTTTCGCCAAAACAGCAGAACCCGTACACACGGTTAAACAATAAGAAGCTTTCTGTATAATTTTTTCTAGTTGGTTAATAACATCCTTCTCATGAACTAACGAACGTGTTCCAGGACCACCAGGAATGAAAAAGACAAATTCTTTTGGAAATGTTGAAGGCAATTCTTTGGTCATAATGGGCACCTGGTGGCAACTGTAGATCGTGCCACCAGATAAAGAACAATAATGAAGATTAATACATCCTATACTGCCAAATACCTCTATAGGACCAAAAACGTCGAGAGTTTGAAAATTATTAAATAAGAAGATATAAATATCCATAATCTTTCATACTCTCTACTATTTTATTACGGTAAGAGTTAATAATCAATATCGGAAAGTTCTACATCAGAAGCACGTTTTAGCCCTATATATTGTCCTTTTCTAATATAATGGTCATATGTACTTCCAAATTCCCCAGTTCTTAAGTCTTCTAAGGCGAGGTTGTTTTTAGCCAAATAATATATTTCATTGACATAGCATGGCTTCTGACCTGTAATAAAACCTTCTTTCATATAATGATTATAGCTACCAACTTCACCAAATTGTTGCCAAGCTTCTTTAAGTATTGGTGATTGACATGTATTTCTATAATATTGATGATTTAGCGCAATGATATAATCATCAACATCGTCACGCCATTTGGGAATACGATTGTACAATGCATCATGTTCAATAAACTCCCAGTTTGTTCGTATGGGATCCATATAATGTCGATAATCATTTACATGCGATGCGTAACATTCTGGAAATAAATAAAACTGATATCGTAGATCATTAAAGGGTAAAATCATCGATTGATGTTGCAATGGGTTTAAGACCCCTAGAACAGGAAAGTGAATGGTTGTTGCTTTGGATAACCATGCTGCTAACCAAGAAAATGTACTAATACAAATGACGATATGTTTTGATTTGCGAATATAATCAAAATCTTTAATGGTTCCACGTGAATTTAAAAATTGTGCTTCTGGAAATCGTTGGCGTAATTCATCCATGTAAGGAGAAGGAGTTAACTGCCCATAAAATATTGGTTTTTTTCCAGTTCGTTGAATTAAATATTCATAGAATTCTGGAGGAATCATACAATAATGAGGATGAATCCCTTCTAAAACTTCTGCTCCTCTTATATTGATGACCAATTCATCCTCTTTTCCCCCCTCGTTTGAAACCATACAGGGAAATATTGTTTCATAATCAACGTCAGTTAAAGATGGAAAATTATCGATATGTTGGCAATACCCTTCCAAGTTAATAAACTGTGCGTGACTATTTACAGCAGCATGTGCCAGCCCTCTCATTGGAATGTAATTATATTGCTTGTCATTCATATCACGGTAATCGCGCAAGCCAATCATATCGTAAGTAATGTTAGGCCGATCTTTAATTGGCATATAACCATATTCGTCAACGCTATTTTCTGCGTATTGACGAGTATTTAACGTAACATCTGGGATATATTTGCTGAAAATAGGAATACCAACATGCGCTAATGATCCAAAACCTAGCTTTCGCTGTAATTTCAAAGCCGACATATACATCATCATAATGTTGCCAGGATTACCACCTGTCCACACACGAATGATAAAATTTTTGTATCGATCGTCATTATCAAAAGGTAAAACCATCAACTTATCTTTCTTACAAAGCTTTGAACATTCCGTGTGTGGATTTTTTATAATATCCTAATCGCTGTTAGACGTTCCTATTCTTTAACAATAAATGAGTGTCTGATTTTCACAGACATTAATCGTTAAAAAGTAAAAGCAACCTAATATTCAAGGAAACATAACAATATTTAAGTAACATTACGAATTTATAATTACTGATTACTAAAGTCATAAATTCTGTTAATTTGTAGCAAGCTAAGATGGTATCGAAATAAAAAAAAACAAAAGAAAAAAATCATTGGAAATCAATGAAATCTTTACTTTTGTTTTTCTCAATTTTAGCATCGTAAAAGGTATCCCCTTCACAGAGGAATACAAAATATAACAACAATAGTAATTAACCTTGACGTGCTTTCATACGTGGGTTTTTCTTATTGATAACGTATACTCTTCCATGACGACGAACGATACGGCAATCTTTATCACGAAGCTTAGCCGAACGTAAGCTGTTTCTAATTTTCATAACTTTAATTCCACCACTGGCAATAAATTTCGAAAGTTAGCTCTTTATATAAAGAAAAATCTGAAAAAGTCAAATCCTAAGCTATGATTTTAAATTTTGGAATATTTTTTCGAGCTGTTTAAATTCACTGGCACGCAAAGAATTCCTCCGCCATGCTAATCCGATGGTACGCCACGTAGGATTTCCTTCCAAGGGTCGGACAACGATATTTTCTTTATTAGAAACTTCACTTTCAATAGCCATTTTCGGTAAAAATGCAACGCCTAGTCCCATCTGAACCATATTTACAACAGTTTTAAGAGAAGACGCAGTAAACTCACCTTGCGAATCCGTAACGGCTTTTAAACTTTGACCTTGTCTACACATATCCAAAGTCTGATCACGTAAACAATGCCCATCTTGCAATGAAATTACTTCTTCTGCGTTAATTTTCTCCAAAGGCAAAGGATCATATTTTTCCAATTCGTGTCCTTGTGGCATAATCAAGTAAAAATCATCTTTAAACAGTGCAAAGGTCTCCACACCACTACAATCACAAGGCATGGCAATCACCAGCAAATCCAAATACCCAATTGCCAATTTTTCCATCAGACTTTCAGTCAAATCTTCGTGAATATTAAGAGTTAATTTTGGATATAATTCTTTAATATTCTTGAAAATCGGCGCCAACAGGTAAGGCCCAATCGTAGGTATGATTCCCAACCTTAAAGAAGATGAAAACGGTTCCTGAGCAAAATGAATTACGTCACGAACCGATTCTAATCCTTGTAAAGCGACCCTAGCTTGCGAAATAATTTCCTCCCCAACCGAAGTAAAAATTACTCTTTTTCCCGCAGTCCTGTCTAATATAGCAACATCAAATTGACGTTCTAAATTCAAAATACCGGCAGATAATGTAGACTGTGTTACAGAACAAACATTCGCAGCCCGTCCAAAGTGACGCTGCTCATATAATGCTATCAAATAACGAAGTTGTTGTGGTGAAGGAAGAATATCCATCGATTTTCTCGATCATCTATTACTAAAGAATTCATTTGAATATTTAATCATACATTCCCATAAATAGAAATAGAGTATAGAGTAATTCTATACATATTCATCGTTCTTAAATAGGAGTACAAAGATGTTAACAGTTGGTGATCAATTCCCTTCATTCAGTCTTAAAGCTGTTCCCGCTGGTCAAGATGGCCTTAAAGGAGATTTCCAAACCATCTCTAACAAAGATGACAGTGGCAAATGGAAACTATTTTTCTTTTGGCCAATGGATTTTACCTTTGTTTGCCCAACTGAAATTGCTGCTTTTAGCGATCTAGCAAAAGAATTCGCTGATCGTAATACAGCCGTTTATGGTCTTTCAATTGATTCTGAATTTGTTCACTTAAATTGGCGCTTGCACAATGAACAACTAAAGAATCTTCAAATCCCAATGTTAGCAGATAATAAACGTGAACTTTCTTCTGCACTTGGTATCTTACATTACGAAGCTGGGGTAAATCTACGGGCAACTTTCATCGTTGATCCAAAAGGCGTTATTCGTCATGTTAGTGTCAATGACCTTACTGTTGGCCGTAATCCAGACGAATTTATTCGTATCATTGATGCATTACAAGATGGTGGTCTTTGCCCTTGTAACTGGCACAAAGGTGAAGCTACTCTGTAATTTGAAAATTATTTCATTGAATTATAGTTTTATATAACTGAATCAAAGCCCTCTAAATAATAGCTGTAGAGGGCTTTGTTATTATAAATAAAATTTTTATACACAATTTAAATTATAAATAACAATAACCATATAACAAATAGCAAGTAGGTAGAAAACATTATTTTAAAGATGAAAGAGTATTGATGAAGGCAATTATTTTACAACATGCTTCCCACGAAGGACCAGGCTATATTTTATCTTGGCTGCACGAACAAGGCTTTACAACTGATATTTGCTTTTTATATAAATCTAAGACAGAGCTACCTGATATTTTAAATACTAACTTACTAATTGTCTTGGGTGGCCCTATGAGCGTACACGACGAAGCAACGTACCCATGGCTAAAAAAAGAAAAAAAATTAATAAAAAAAGCAATTGAAAATAATATTCCAACACTGGGAATATGCTTTGGCGCTCAGCTTATTGCTAGTATTTACGGAGCAGAAATTAAATCCGCCCCTCAAAAAGAAATTGGTTGGTTCCCCATCCAAGCTGTTGAACACCCTAAAAAGAAAACATTTCGGGTCCCCCAGAACTTTAATACCTTATTGTGGCATCAAGATAAATTTGACATGCCTGAAGGTGGGGTTTTATTAGCATCAAATGACATGTGCCCCAATATAGCATTTCAGATAAACAAAAATGTTATTGGGCTACAATGCCATTCGCACATTACCCCGTATCTGCTACAGGCAATGATTAATAATTATTCATCCGTTTTTACCAACGATCCTTATATTCAATCACCCCAACAACTTTTATCTGCACCGACAAGTTTCTTTATTCAAAATAATCAATTAATTGATGATGTGTTATCTTATATACTAGCCAAAGGTAAGCCTAAACATCCTTCACATCCTGAATAGTTTTACATAGATGGGTTAAAATTGTGTCGACCATTTCATGATCTTCGGCTTCTGCCATTACTCTGATCAATGGTTCTGTACCACTTTTGCGCAAAACAATACGCCCATCTTTTCCTAATTTTTTTTCAGCTTGACGCAAAGCCTCTTGAACCACATTAGTGGTTAAAGGATCTGCTCCTTCAAAACGAATATTACGTAATTCCTGAGGAAAAGGCTTAAACATATTACAAACTATGCTTGCTTTTTCTTGCTTTTCAACCAAGACAGCCAGCACTTGCAAGGCTGCAATAAGACCATCCCCCGTCGTGGAAAAATCAGATAAAATCATATGTCCCGATTGTTCCCCACCGATGATGGAGCCAAGTTCTCTCATGCGCTCTACAACATAGCGATCCCCAACACGGGTACGAACAAAATCGATATCATTTTTTTGTAAAAAACGCTCCAACCCCATGTTTGACATCACGGTCGCAACCACATATTTATTGGGCATCCGATCTTTTTTAATCCAGGACGCAGCGATCAAAGCAAGAATTTGATCACCATCGATCAATTTACCCGTTTCATCAACCAACAGCATACGATCAGCATCCCCATCAAGTGCAATACCAATATCCGCCCCATGCTCGATAACGGCCTTACATAGTGCTTCTGGATGTGTTGAACCACAATCTCGGTTGATATTCAGACCATCAGGCTTACATCCCAGTGATATGACCTCTGCCCCTAATTCCCACAAAGCCGTAGGAGCGACCCTATACGCAGCCCCATTGGCACAATCAATCACGATTTTCAATCCATTTAAACGATAACCCCTAGGAAATGAAGCCTTGGCATGTTCGATATAACGACCTGCGGCATCATCTAAACGCTGCGCACGTCCAATATATTCAGAAGTCGCCAAACGACCAGATAAATCCGAACGCATCATCTCCTCAATTTCCATTTCTTGCGCATCGGATAATTTAAATCCATCGCGATTAAAAATCTTAATCCCATTGTCATAATAAGGATTATGGGATGCTGAAATCATCACCCCTAGATCAGCACGTAACGATCGTGTTAACATTGCGATCGCTGGTGTTGGCATTGGCCCTACTAAAATAACGTCCATACCTGCAGATAAAAATCCAGCAACCAAAGCACTCTCAATCATATATCCAGAAAGACGGGTATCTTTACCAATTAAAACCTGATGTTTTCTAGGATCAGCTTTATTCATGAATAACAATCCTACTGCTTGACCTAATTTTTGAGCGATCTCGACGGTCATTGGGTTAAAATTGGCCTTTCCACGAATACCATCAGTGCCAAAAAGTAATCTTTGATTATCCATTTGTTTCTTCCCAGAATATAAATAATTAAAATCTATTTTTGATATAAAGCTTGCCAGACATTCAAAGACTGAAGCATTGCCGGAACATTATGCACCCGAACAATTCCATCACCAAACATCATAAAAGGTAAAGAGGCAGTCATTGTACCCCAATCATAGTGATCATGTACACTACTATTTATAGATTGTTTAATAAAACGCTTTCTAGAAGCCGCCAATAAAAAACGACACCCCAAACTTGCAAAAACGGGTAAGTGCTTCAATAAAGCAATATTGTGAGAATATTCTTTAGCAAATCCTATCCCTGGGTCAACAATGATATTTTGACGTTTAATTCCAGCCTGCTCAGCCTTTTGAATCTTCTTACTTAACTCTGATAATACTTCAAATATTACGTTCTCATAATGATAATATTTAGACATTGTTTGAGGGGTCCCCCGCATATGCATCAAAACAACAGGACACTGAGCCTGTGCGATGATATTGGCGCTCTGTGGATCTTCTAACGCAGACACATCATTGATAATATCAACCCCAACATCCAATACACGAGCCATTGTATAAGCATGACGCGTATCAACTGAAATCAAAGCACCCGCACCCTTTAATTGCTTTATAACTGGGATAATTCGTTCGCACTCTTCGAAAGGGGTAATTGGCACAGCCCCTGGACGCGTACTTTCCCCACCAATATCCAATATAGTGGCACCCTCTTGGATCATCTGCATACCAGCCCGAACCGCATCTTCTTTGTGATAATGTTTACCACCATCACTGAAACTGTCAGGAGTAACATTCAAAATTCCCATAATCAAAGGGCCTTTTGGTAATCCTGCCAAGGGAAGTTTAGCTGATAAAATTTTAATATAAGGTGTCCAAGACTTAGGCAAATCATTCAGTAATGAAATTGATTGAGATCCATCTTTATTAAAACTTTGAACCATAGGAAAAGCAATATGTGGCTGCCCTAAAAATGGTAATGCCAATCTGGCGTGTACGGCTTGCCGTGCTGCATCACCATACAAAAAAGCTAACGGTTCTAAAAATAAATCTTGTTGCATAGAAATACTAATATAAAGGTTTGTTTTCTACGCCAACCCCGCATAAAAAAAAAGTGAAAGATAAACTTATCTCTCACTTTTCATTTTTAATCATATTAAAACCAAATCTACGCTACGGGGTCTGATTTATCAGAAGTTGTAGCCGCATCAGTTTCTTCTTTTTTGCCATCTGAAACTTCCTTACTATTTTCAGATTCAGTCACTTCTGGAACAGACGAACGTAGGTTTTTTGTTGTATCATCCACAAGACTCCGTTCAATTTTTTCACCTTTTAAAACCAATCGAATTTCATCTGCAGACAACGTTTCATATTCTAACAACCCTTGGGCCAATCGTTCTAAATCTTCTCTACGATCAGTTAACAGCTTTCTAGCCCGTTCATAGGCCTCGTCAATCAGACGTTTAACTTCATCTTCAATCTCACGAACGGTTTGAGCTGAGGCATTCTTAATACCCCCCCCAGAATTTCCTAGATACATATCTTGGCTGTCCCCAGCATAAGAGATCATTCCAATGCGTTCGCTCATTCCCCATTCAGTAACCATACTGCGGGCAAGATCGGTTGCCATTTTAATATCGCCAGAAGCACCCGTAGCAACATTATCTGCACCAAAAATCAGCTCTTCAGCGCAACGTCCACCCATGGCCAAAACAAGTTCTGCTTTACATTTCATTTTGCTTTTAGAATAGCGATCGCCTTCAGGCAAACTCATAACCATTCCTAACGCGCGACCACGTGGAATAATTGTTGCTTTGTGAACAGGATCACAGCCAGGGGTGAATAATGCACAAATCGCATGTCCCCCTTCGTGATAAGCAGTCATTCTTTTTTCGTCTTCGCTCATTACCAAGGAACGACGCTCGGCCCCCATCATAACTTTGTCTTTAGCATTTTCAAATTCCAACATGGAAACTGTACGACGATTAAGCCGTGCCGCCAACAATGCTGCCTCGTTGACCAAGTTTGCTAAATCTGCACCAGAAAATCCTGGCGTCCCTCTGGCAATAACTTTTGGATCAACATCAGATGCCAATGGAACTTTCCGCATATGGACACGCAGGATTTTTTCACGTCCTGCAACATCAGGATTTGGCACAACAACTTGACGATCAAAACGACCTGGACGCAATAAAGCAGGATCAAGGACATCGGGTCGGTTTGTAGCTGCAATCAAAATAACACTTTCGTTGCTATCAAAACCGTCCATTTCAACCAACATTTGGTTTAATGTCTGTTCACGTTCGTCATTGCCACCGCCCATACCAATACCACGGTGACGACCCACAGCATCAATTTCATCAATGAAAATAATACATGGTGCTGATTTTTTTCCTTGTTCGAACATATCGCGAACACGGGACGCACCCACACCTACAAACATTTCCACAAAGTCAGAACCAGAAATCGTAAAGAATGGAACATTGGCCTCGCCTGCAATTGCACGTGCTAGTAATGTTTTACCAGTTCCAGGGGGGCCGACCAATAAAACCCCTTTGGGAATTTTCCCGCCCAAGCGTTGGAATTTTTGCGAATCCTTCAAATATTCTACAATTTCTTCCAACTCGCCTTTGGCTTCATCAATCCCAGCAACATCGGCAAAAGTCTTACGTCCTTGTGTTTCAGTCAACATGCGCGCTTTGGACTTACCAAATCCCATAGCTTTGCCACCAGCGCCCTGCATATTACGCATCAACAGGACGAATAATCCAATAATCAGCAATGTCGGTAACAAATTAATAATCAAACGCCAGAATAAACCAGGTTGATTATCCATTGGCTTTGCCTCAATTGAAACCCCGTTACTTGATAATTTTGACAGCAAATTGCTCTCAAAAGGTGGTAAATAGGTTTGAAACGCTTTATTATCCTTATCCTTACCACTGAGATAACGATCCTGAATAACAACAGATTTCACTTTTCCTTCGTCAACATTATTGATGAATTGTGAATAACTGATTTGATCTCCTGAAGATTGGCTATTATTTGGACGAAATACCCCAACCAACAGCATGACCATAACGATCACGACAACCCAAACACTTAAATTACGGCCAAATTTTTTCATTCTACTTTATATTTCCATGTTCTAAGACAAACACGTATTGTTTGATAATCCTTATAAAACAGAATAAAAGTCATTCTGTCTTTACTAATTTAATTCTTACTTAACTAACATAAGAACGGAAACAAATTTTTCCTAGTCTAAAATACAATTTTATTTCTTTTTCTTTCTTTTTCGAATTAAAATCATTCTCTTTCTACAACAGAAAAAAGATAACTTTGTGTCAAAGATTGTTTCGGTTGGAACATAATCTTCCAATTTTGTATAAAATCTTGCAGATATATCTTTAAATGAGGAACAGATAATAGTATGCCTGCCTCAGACCATAACGCTGGTAATGTTCTTAAAATACAAACAGGTAATCCTTGTCGGTCAGAAAATTGCTTGTATGCATCCCCCAATGCCCCAATTAGAATACCTTCTTTAAAGATATTTTGAGGAGTAACCAAACGAAAACGCTGATCCCATATATAGTCGGACACAGCAGGTCTGAAACCCTCAATTGCGGCCTCTTCTCTGACCAACAACCATCCATCTCCCATTTTACCTGCAGGGGTAATTCTCACCCCACCTAAGGTTGTTGCATGCATATTTCGTGCCAACCGTTCAACTGATTTATGTAATGGTGTATATACCGATCCAGAGATAGTACGAATCAAAGCACCCAATGCTCTGACGTCTATTTCGGATGAGGTTACAAGTGCAAATCCTTCTGGCCTGACATGACAATGCTTGACAATATAGTCAGCTTGCCGTTGATCACGCTGCATTCTTTTAAAACCTTCTTGCAAAGAACGTTGTAAAAGCAAGGAAACTGAACCTGAACGTTGCCATCCCACGGACAATTCTTTACGGATCTGATTGCGTTGAATTTGCATATCTTGATTAGAAGAGTCTTCAACCCATCCTATATTTTCATGACGCAAAGTTTCTCTTAACCGCTGTGGATATATAGATAACAAAGGACGTACCAATCGTATCTTTGGCAACTCCATAATTCGTGCCATTGCAGACAATCCATCTTCGTGACTGCCCGCACGAATACGCATTAAAACAGTTTCAGCTTGATCCCCAGCATGATGCCCCAATAATAAATCAACACACCCCATATGATAACAAGTATCAATCAATGCTGCATAACGTGCAATACGCGCCCTCTCCTCTAGTCCTGGTCCTGGTTGAAGGTTATTTAATGTTAAAATTTTTGATGATATTTGCAAGGCAGTTAAGCGTTTTTGCGTAAGAATTGCTTCTTCAGTAGAGGAAGGACGAAGTTGGTGATCTACAATCAGCGCAATAATATTTTTTTTCCACCGAGAAGCCAAAAGCACCAGACATAAACTATCTGCCCCCCCTGACACAGCAACAGCCACTGGTGCGCCATTGGGATCGTTATTTCCCCATGGCCCCAATAGTTCGATATGATGATTGAATTCTTCTTGTGTCAGTATGGAATAGGTTTGATCATCCATTTATCTTAAGAACATTTAGCCTTTGCGTTCATGCTGGCTGCTGCTTTTTTGATTCTTGCAGAAGCACTAGGGTACTTGTTATTTAACAAACCCAAAGCTTGGCATGCAGCTTTATTGTCACCATTTTTCATTAAGCTGATGCTCACGCCAAGCAGTGCCTCTGGTGCGCGTGTAGAGCTGGGAAATTTACGGTAAATATCGAAATATCCCAAAGAAGCATCTTTATAACGTTTTTGACCTGCCAAAGACTGTGCTAACAAAAAATGAGCAGGAACAGATTTCCCCCCTTGAGGACTATCCAAAACACCTCTTGCAATCGATTCTGCCTCTGTATAGTTACCACTTTCTAAGGCTTGTTGTCCTTCTTTTAATGAAGGAACAGAACTCGTCTTTGGCTTAGCCTCAGGTGCGGCAACTTCTGCCGTATCTTTCCCTGTAGAGGTCGAAGCTGAACCACTATCTCCTCCATGGCCTGCGGCAAAATTCATATCGTCGATTTTTTTGTTTAATAAATTAATTTTGGTTTGAAATTGATTGGTTAAATCATCTAACTGGCCACGCATAGTGCGTTGTTGATCCTCTAAATTATTCACGCGATTTAAGAGATCAGGTAACAAACCACTATTGTCGTTGCTCATACTCCCTTGGTCAGAGGATTTTGAACGTCGTCTTGACCGATCACTATCCCCACCCCCCAAAGATTGTGCCTGTTGTAATTGACTGATTTGAGATTTCAAGGCTGCAATTTGATTTTGCAGTGCGATTGCATCACGGCTTGTTAGTTCTTGAGCAGAGACAGAACAAACCATCCCACCCAGTACTACCCCTAACAAAGCTCCACCTAATATCTTTTTAGACCAAGAAAACTCTGATTTCTTTTGTTGAGTTTTTCGAAGTAGCATTTGCATTACCCTTTAAGATCTTTGTTTCATTAAATATTTAAAGAATATCCGATACTTGCCTGTCGAACAAAGTGTTCTTTGTTTGATAGCAAAAAGCCGACAAAACGTATAGTACGTTTTGTCGGCTTACAATCAATCTTCGACTATCAAATAATCGGATTAACGTACGGAAGTTGTGGCATTACGATTTTGTGCCCATGCTTCTTCGTTATCACCTTCTGCAATTGGACGATCTTTACCATAAGAAATTGTGGTAATGCGATCAGGTGAAACACCCAAAGAAACTAAATAATCGCGGGCTGCATTCGCACGACGTGATCCCAAAGCGATGTTATATTCTTCAGTTCCACGATCATCACAGTTACCAGCAACCATGATTTGAACATTTGGATACCGTTTTAACCATTCAGCTTGACGGGTTAATGTGGCACGTGCTTCTTCTGTCAAATTATTCGCATTGAATGGAAAGAAAATACGATCGCCAACATTCGCAACCAAATCAGCTTGGCTGCCAGGGACAACACCACTATTATTAGTAGATAGTTGCTGATTACCACCGTTACCAGTCGTGGCCCCTTTATCACTGCCATCACCAGAACATGCAGCCAATAATAATGCAGCACCAAAAGCACTAAGAAGCTTCAATTTCATCATCTGTATTCCTACAAAGCGGCTTTCAGCTTATCGTACTTTACGTGGATAAACGATCGCCAAAAAAATAAAAATTTATTAAGCAAAATTTTTAAAAAGCAAAGTTGACCTTTACTCTTAACACTTGGAACTCTTCGAGCCAAATATTACGGTTAATCTATCAAATAACTAACAATATTACTTATAATTTT
Organism: Commensalibacter oyaizuii; assembly: GCF_029953265.1. Taxonomy (NCBI): domain Bacteria; kingdom Pseudomonadati; phylum Pseudomonadota; class Alphaproteobacteria; order Acetobacterales; family Acetobacteraceae; genus Commensalibacter; species Commensalibacter oyaizuii. The sequence goes on along the minus strand of NZ_JASBAO010000001.1, from coordinate 126,401 downwards.
TTATCAAATTAAGAATTATTTTTTAAGTGTTGCTAGAAGACCAAGATGGTCCAGATGCCATGGTTGATGTTGGAATTGAACGTTCGTTAAATCCATTCACACCAATCGTGCGGATAGACGAGGAAAACCCACCAGCAGAACTTGAAGCAGACTGATTACAAAAGGCCAATACACGACCATTTGGGCAAAAAGTTGGGCTTTCAACGGTAAAGCCTTGAGTTAGAATTCTTTCACCTGTTCCATCAGGAGCCATCGTTCCTAATGAGAAACCACCCCCACCAATACGAACAAAAGCAATCACATCCCCACGAGGCGACCATACAGGGTTTGCATAACTGCCACTTCCATAAGAAATACGATGGGCACCGCCCCCACTTGCACTCATAACATATAGCTGCTGCTTACCACCACGGTCAGAGGAAAATACAATTTGTGATCCATCAGGGCTAAAACACGGACTCGTATCAATAGCACCAGAGCTCGTGATCTGCCGTTTTGAACCACTGGCCAGATCAACCACATAAATATCTGATCCAGCACCCCGAGTAACGGACATAATTACAGAACGACCATCTGGTGAGAAACGTGGTGCAAATGAGATACCAGTAAAATCGCCCAATAGTCTTTGTTGACCAGTTTGCAAATTAAACAAATAAACCCGCGGACGATCATTCACGTAAGACATGAATGCGATTTGATTGCTAACTGGACTGAAACGTGGGGTCAAAACCAACCATTTTCCATTAGTCAGAATACGATTATTGGCACCATCATAATCCATAACGGCTAACCGTTTTGTTGGATTCGTACGACGGCCTGTTTGTGACACATAGGCAATACGGGTATTAAAATACCCTTTTTCACCCAATAACCGCTCATAAATGACATCGCCGATCATATGAGCAACCCGACGAGCATCACCATTTCCAGAAAAAGAATAAGCAGTTCCCTGAATCTGTTGACCTGTTAAAGCATTCCATAAACGAAATTCGACACGCCCACCGGACACCGATCCTGTCACAACTGCACGTGCACCCATTGCCTTATAGGATGCAAAATCAGGGGTTGGAGTTGGTGATGTACTACTGATCACTCTAAATAACCCAGTGTTATTAAGATCACTAGTAACAACTTGTGTAATAACACCACCATTTCCAGATCCAAAATTCGGGATTACGATGGGAATGGGTTCATTTCTAGCGCGGTCGACCGTAATTTCAGCAGCACCAGCAGCATCTTTACCAGCTTGTGCAAAGGCAGAAGATAATGGTGTTACCATAATCCCCCCGACAGCACATCCGTATAAAACGCTACGTCGAGGAATAAAAACATCCCGTAAAATATCAGCATCATTATCAGAAATAATCGGACGCATCATTTAATTTCCTTTATTTAAAAAACTAAGGTTAACAGTAATTTACACCATACTAAGGACGGAATACAAATCGAAGCTGACTTGTCTTACCCAAAAGATTACTCGGAATAGGTAATTTTGAGCAAGTAGGACTCAACACTGCATCACGTGCCCTTTCTGCCAATGCACGATAGGACGGATCTGCGTTCATCTTTGCTTTTGTTGAAGGGTCAAATGTCACAACCCTTGCTTCCCCAGATGCATCAACGGTAACAACTAACCGAGCAGAGAATTTTTCGTAATCTTTTGCTGCTGTGTCCTCAACATAACAACGTCGCACAGAAGATGCAATTTTACCTTGTTGCCCAGCAGATAAGGCCTTAGTAATATCACCATTTCTTGCTCCCCCTCCATTAGGTGCTCCCCCTTGTCTTGGATTGGCTTTTGCCTTTGGCGCATGGGTTTGTTTTTGGTCTGCACGATAAGCATCCAAAGTCGATTCCAAAGAGTGCGTATCAGGGGTTTCCTTTGGGGCTTTCTCAGTTTTAGTAATTTTTGAAAAAGTCTGTACAGTCGGTAGAGCTGTAGGTACTGGGGATGGTGATGGAGGTGCAGGACTGTTTGAATTTGACGAAGAGGACAATGGCGTTACCGTTGGAGGTAACGTTACAGCAGAAGGTGATGGGGATTCCATTGCCTGAGGTTGTACAGGCTGCTCAACATTTACCTTTGATATTGCCTCTGGCGGTGGGGGCATCGGTTGAGGCGGTGGCGGTGGCGGTGGTGTTTCCTCTGTTGGTGCCTTTAAAGGGGGTGTTGGTGAAGGTGGCGCGTTTAACAATTCAGGCGCAGGTGCATTGGGATTGGGTGCATCCTCTTCAGCCTTAGCCGGCGTTTCCTGTGCTGTTGAATCGCTTGTAAATTCAACTTCGACAGGTTTATCCTCTGGCGGTTTAGGAGGAGGTGGAGGAATAACAATCAAAGACAATAAAAACACAACTGCAACAACACTTAAATGTGTTCCTACAGATGCTGCAAGTGAGTATTCAAAACGTTTACGTTCAGAACGATACATACCCAACAATGGAAAACTCCTTTGAACTATGGAGTATTAGAGGGCAAAGGCGGAATTGCTGGAGATGAAGGAGCTGAACCAGAAGCACCATTTGGCATCTGTGCAAGCAATGCAACATGGGTAAACCCACCTGTAGTAATACGCCCCATTACTTCCATCACTCTTCCATAATTAATATGCTGATCCCCTTTAACAAAAATGCGGTGTTCTGAATCATTTTTTGACAGTGCCAGTAATTCTGTAACAAGTTGATTCATATCAACAGGATTATCCCCCAAGTAAACAGAACCATCTTCCTTTACCGTTACTGTAATGGGTTTAGTATCCGCATTCACGGGTTTAGCATCCGTTTTAGGCAAATCAACATTAATACCACTGGTCATCATTGGTGCTGCAACCATAAAAATAATAAGCAACACCAACATAACGTCAACCATTGGTGTTACGTTAATGTCAGCCTGAGGCCGACGTCTTCCACGTCCGCCACGGCCAGATCCACCACCTTGAACAGAAAATCCCATTTTGACTTATTCCTGATTTTCTTTACGAGCAGACATGCTTGCCTCAGATTGACGAGAAAGAATTGCTGAAAACTCTGTTGCAAATCCTTCTAGACGTTCGGCGAACAAATTTAACTTGTTACTAAAAAAGTTATAAGCAACAACCGCAGGAATAGCTGTCAACAACCCGATTGCTGTTGCAAATAATGCTTCAGAGATACCAGGGGCAACAACTGCTAAACTTGTATTATTAGATTGAGCAATAGATGCAAATGCATGCATAATTCCCCAAACTGTACCAAACAGTCCGACAAATGGAGCAACAGGACCAATCGTTGCCAACAAAGTCAACCAGCGTTCTAAACGTTCCATCTCGCGGGTAATGGTAATTGACATTGCACGATCAATCCGTTGTTTGACCCCTTCACTGCTCATATCAATTCCATCAATTCGTGCTGATCTGCGCCATTCACCCATACCTGCACTAAATACAGCGGCCATGGGATGACTGGGTTTCACACCATACTTTTCGTAAAGTTCATCTAAACTGCCCCCAGACCAAAATAAATCTTCGAATTCATCTGCTTGACGTTTGGCTTTACGCAACGTTACAATTTTATCAAAAATAACAGCCCATACCCAAATACTGGCGACGACCAAACCAATCATCACCAATTTAACAACAAGAGCAGCATGAAGAAAAAGCGCCAAAGGGGATAAGTCCGCGGTTGGTGCAGCCAAATTTGCTGCATTAATTGATGGATCCAAAAATGCCTCCTGCACTAAGAACCTCATCAGCCTGATTTACAATACTGATGAGTCTATTATTTTATCTTTCTATAAAACAAGTGTTATATTTTTTTTTCAATAAAAACAATCTCGTTTTCGTTCGCCACTCATTATTTTTTATTTTTAAGATTCGACTTCGCTTAATGCATCGAAAATCTTTTGCCAATCCGAAGGAAACGGTGCGGGTGTATAGTCACTTTTTCTTAAACATACAAGTTGCAGTTTAATTTCGGTAACAATTTCCCCTTCCCGTGAAAAGATCTGTGACAACCAACAGCTTGCCCCTAAGGCAGTAACTAAACTTGTTTTGACATTGGCCAAATCATCTAAAAATAAGGGTTTGCGATAATGGATCTCCATTTGACGGACAACCAAGATTAATCCATGTTTATGATATAAATCTGCAACGGTTCCGCCCAAACGGCGAATACATTCCGTTCTAGCACGTTCAGCAATACCCAGATATTTGGCGTGGTAGACAACCCCCCCCGCATCGGTATCTTCGTAACAAATTCTAAATTGATAATTTTGAATCTCATCCTTTGATAGCATACGGGTTCTCATCAAAACATCATTTTCATTGCTAGGCATAACTTCCATGACTATTCTTCTTCCTCACTTATATCGTTTAATAAATCGAATTGTGAACTTATAGAGGGAGGTGGATTTAAGTTTAAATGTTTCCATCCTCTTTCCCCCAAAACCCGGCCACGACTCGTTCTTAAAACCAATCCTTCCTGAATCAGAAAAGGCTCTACAACATCTTCTAACGTATCTCTTGATTCAGCTAATGCGGCTGCCAATGTTTCCACACCAACTGGGCCACCTTGATGAAATTGAGCAATGCGCGACAAGTATCTACGATCCATTGCATCCAGTCCCAATTGGTCAACCTCCAATCTTGACAAAGCTGCGTCAGCTATATGACGATCTACAGGCCCTTTATTGTGATGCGTAACCAAGGCAAAATCGCGAACACGGCGTAATAAACGTCCGGCAATACGCGGCGTTCCCCTAGAGCGATAGGCAATTTCGCGGGCACCGTCATCAGTTAAATCCAATCCCAGCTTTTTTGCGCCTCTAGCAACGATCAAAGTTAATTCGTCAGGCGTGTAAAAAACCAACCGCAACGGGATACCAAAACGATCCCGAAGTGGTGTTGCTAATAACCCAGAACGTGTTGTAGCTGCAACCAAAGTAAAAGGGGATAAGTCAATCCTGACAGATCGTGCTGCTGGCCCTTCGCCAATAATTAAATCTAATTGAAAATCCTCCATCGCTGGGTATAAAATTTCCTCGATAGAAGGGTGCAGGCGATGAATTTCATCAATAAATAATACATCTCTTGGTTGCAAGTTGGTTAAGATCGCTGCCAAGTCACCAGCTCTTTGAATGACAGGCCCAGAGGTTGCTCGAAATCCAACACCTAGCTCGCGCGAAACAATTTGGGCCAAGGTTGTTTTACCAAGACCTGGCGGGCCATGTAGTAGAACGTGATCCAAAGCATCCTCGCGCTGACGTGCGGCTTGAATAAAAATTGATAGATTTTCTCGGGATGTTTTTTGTCCAATAAACTCGTCAAGCGTTTGTGGACGCAAAGCCACCTCCAGCGTGTCTTCTGAACGTAGGGCGGCATCAACTGGACGATTTTCTTCTGATTTCATTTCGCTAACTCACGTAAAGATTCGCGTAAAACCAAATCTAGTTTTGGGGGAGTATTATTTATAGTTAATCGTTTAATCACACGACTTACAACGGGCTGGGCCTCAATCCGACGGAACCCAAGCCCTTCCAAAGCCATTAAAGCATCTGATAAAAGGGAGGTATTTTGCGCAACCTCTTTCTCCTTTCCTTCTGAAACAGCAATGGAAATCGATTGCATTGGCATAGAAGCAACTTTGCCATTTAGTTCAGTCAATATCCGAGTAGCTAGACGCGCACCCACCCCTGGAGCGCGAATCAAGCTGGCTTTATCCCCCACCATAATGGTTGCAGCGAGTTCATCGGGGGTTAATGTAGATAATATAGCTAAGGCCATCCTGACCCCAACGCCTTGAACTGTGGTTAACATTCTAAACCAATCACGCTCGTAAGCATCGCTGAAGCCATATAGCAAGATCGCGTCTTCTCTGACAATTGTTTCAATTAAGACTTTGGCAATTTCTGGGGGTCTGGGTAAACGGGCTAATGTACGACTAGAGGCAAATACAACATAGCCCACACCGTTCACATCAATCAGGCAACGATCAGCGTCATTTTGTTCAATCAATAATCCTGTAAGCTGTCCAATCATGCCATAACCTTCCCCGCTGCAACAAAATTTTGACTGGTCCTGTGATGTGCGTGACAAATTGCAATAGCCAAAGCATCAGCAGCATCTGCCCTGGGGATTGTTGCTGTTGGTAATAATCGTTTTATCATCATCGTCACCTGATCCTTCGTGGCGGCCCCTGTGCCAACCACGGCTCTTTTTACGGTTTTCGCCCCATATTCAATGACCAATAAACCACTTTTGGCTGGAACCAGCAACGCAACCCCCCTAGCATAACCAAGCTTTAAAGTCGCTGTTCCATTTTGATTAACATAAGTTTCTTCAACCGCAGCTTCATCAGGAGAATATTGATTTATTAATCCCTCTAACCCATTTGATAAAACACAAAGACGCTCTGGTACTGCCATCTTACTGTCCGATGCCAGAACTCCACTAGCAACATAAGAAAGACGATTACCCTGAGCGTCTATAACACCCCAGCCTGTAAAACGCAGGCCAGGATCAATCCCAATAATTCTAACCACGCGGTTTAGGCCGATAACCGTTCAGCGACATCATCAGGCAAGTCGAAATTCGCATACACATTTTGAACATCATCATGATCTTCTAAGGTATCGATTAATTTTAACAGGGTGCTTGCATTATCTTCTGTCAAAGTGACAGTATTTCCTGGGCGCCACTCAATTTTAGCACTGGCTGGATCATTAAACTTGGCCTCTAGCGCATCACGAACGGCAAAGAAATTTTCCATGGCACATGTAATTTCGTAATAACCATCAACCAATTCGACGTTTTCTGCTTCTGCTTCGATTGCTGCTTCGAACATTGCATCATATTCAGTCACAGCCTCAGGATAGGTAATCACCCCTAAACGTTCAAACATAAAGGAAACGGAATTCATTTCCCCCAATGACCCATTGTATTTGTTAAACGCTGCTCTTACATCAGAAGCTGTTCGATTTCGGTTATCCGTCAAAGCTTCAACAATAATAGCAACGCCAGCGGGGCCGTACCCTTCATAACGCACTTCGTGAAAATTATCGCCCTCTCCACTGCCTGCTGCTTTTTTAATTGCACGATCAACATTGTCTTTTGGCATGTTAACTGCTCTTGCTGCAGCGACCGCGGCACGTAACCTTGGATTTGATGCAGGATCGGGCAGACCACTTTTGGCCGCCACTGTAATTTCACGAATGATTTTAGCGAATTCTCTTGCTCTACGGGCATCCTGTGCACCTTTGCGATGCATAATATTTTTAAACTTGGAATGTCCTGCCATTAATCTTTCTCTTAACCGTTAATTATTAAAGTTTTACCTAAGCAAACCGTCCGTGACAGTGCTTAAATTTCTTACCAGAACCACAAGGGCAAAGTCCATTGCGCGGTGTATTCACCCACTCTTGGGGAATAGTATCAGATGAAGCATTATCCGAAAAGTTATCAGATCCAAGTTGAGAGTGTTCAAACGACGTACTTTCTAAAGATGCTTCTGAAGCGGTATCATCTTCTGTGACATTGACCTCTACCCTAGATAAGATTGAAGTTACCCTTTCGTTTAAATCGTCAAGCATATAGTGAAATAAATTAAAGGCTTCTTTCTTATATTCATTTAATGGGTCTTTTTGACCATAGGCACGCAATCCAATACCCTGACGCATCTGATCAAGACGCAATAAATGTTCTTTCCATACCGCATCTAATGTTGTTAATAAAATTTGTTTTTCAACATAACGCATGATTGATGCGCCAAAATTTGCGGCCTTGACCGCCTGTGCGTTTTCTGCAGCTTTTTTAATACGATCTTCAATTTCATCAACTGAAATTGTAGGCTCCTCTGACCATTCCTTTATTGGCAGATCAAGATTTAACAGACGTTTGACCTCTGTTGTCAGCTCTTCAGATTGCCATTGCTCAGCAAAGGATTTTTCTGGCAAATAGCAACGCACCAGCATATCAATAACATCGTTACGCATAGATGCAACAATTTCAGAGACATCCTCCAAAGTCATATATTCACGACGTTGAGAATAAACCTCTTTACGTTGATCATTAATAACATCATCATATTTCAACGTGTTTTTACGCATGTCGAAATTGCGTGCTTCAACCTTTTTTTGTGCTTTTTCAAGGGCCTTATTAATCCAAGGATGAACAATTGCTTCTCCCTCTTTCAATCCCATTTTTTGCAACATACCGCTCATTCGTTCAGAGCCAAATATGCGCATTAAATCGTCTTCTAAAGATAAGAAAAAACGTGAATTCCCCGGATCCCCTTGACGGCCTGAGCGACCACGCAGCTGATTATCGATACGACGACTTTCATGACGTTCCGTTCCAATAACAAATAAACCGCCGTTCTTTTTTACTTCATCATGGTCAAGTCTGGCGCGTTCACGTAAAGCATCCTCTTTTTGCTTGCGCTCTACTTCATCTTCGATATCGGACAGTTGCTGTTGAATAAGCATGTCAACGTTACCACCCAATTTAATATCTGTTCCGCGGCCAGCCATGTTGGTCGCAATTGTAATAGCCCCAGATACCCCTGCCTGTGCCACAATCTGAGCCTCTTTTTCATGGAAACGTGCATTTAAGACATTGTGAGGTATTTTCTTTTTGGTAAGCAAATTTGAAAGATGCTCACTTTTCTCAATTGAGGTTGTACCAACCAAAATTGGTTGTTTTTTGGCATGAACTTCCTGGATTAAACGACTAACGGCCTCGTACTTCTCATTAGCTGTTAAGTAAATCTCGTCGTGTTCATCTTTGCGTTGGACCTTTAAATTCGTTGGAATAGAAATAACATCCAGTTTATAAATTTCAGCGAATTCATCCACTTCGGTCATAGCCGTTCCCGTCATCCCTGACAGTTTAGGATAAAGACGGAAATAATTTTGGAAGGTAATAGAGGCCAGGGTCTGATTTTCTTGTTGAATGGTTACATGTTCTTTGGCTTCTAAAGCTTGATGTAATCCATCAGAATATCGACGCCCATCCATCATGCGCCCAGTAAATTCGTCAATTAAAACAATTTTGTCATTTCTTACGATATAATCGACATCTTTTGCAAATAAAGTATGTGCACGTAAGGCCTGTTGCATATGATGAACAAGGGCAACGTTGTGGATATCATAAAGTCCACCCTCTTTTAACACACCCTTATCACGCATTGCGACTTCGATACGCTCTGTTCCGTGTTCTGTTGGGATAACTGTTCGAAATTTTTCGTCTTTTTCATAGTTTTCAGGGTCTTTAACAATTTCTTTAATGACCTCATCAACGGAACGATATAAATCAGAACTATCATCCGCAACGCCTGAAATAATTAGCGGGGTGCGAGCTTCGTCAATTAAAATCGAATCTACTTCGTCAACGATAGCATAGTTAAATGGCCTTTGAACCATTTCCATTAAACTATACTTCATATTATCACGCAGATAATCAAAGCCAAATTCGTTATTGGTCCCATAGGTAATATCGGCCTGATACGATTCACGACGTTCATCATCGTTTAAATCAGCAACAATTGTACCAACAGTTAACCCAAGAAACCGATACAGTTTCCCCATTTCCTCGGCATCACGCGATGCCAAATAGTCATTAACCGTAACGACATGCACACCCTTAGCAGTCAATGCATTTAAATAAACAGCCAAAGTCGCAACTAATGTTTTACCTTCACCAGTTCGCATTTCTGCGACTTTGCCATCATGAAGAACCATACCGCCAATTAACTGTACATCAAAATGGCGCATCCCTAAAACACGTTTTGATGCTTCACGAACAACAGCGAAAGCTTCTGGCAACAATGTATCCAATGTTTCACCATTTGCTAATCTTTGACGAAATTCAACGGTTTTATTCGCCAGACCATCATCATCCAAGGCCTGCATTTCAGGCTCTAAACTATTAATTTTAGGTACACGCCGTTGATAGGCTTTTAATGAACGCTCATTAGAGGTGCCAAAAACGGCACGGGCAAATTTTGCAAACATCAATGCTTTCCAAACAACGACCCCGTAGCTCTGCCTGTCAGCACAAGGTTCGTTAGTAATCAATTTTAAACTTAATTAAACTCAGACAGAACTAAGTTAACACGAATATTAAATAAATGAATTCTGACTATATATAATAATCAACCCATTAAAATATACAATCTAAAATAGTTTATCCCCTAACAATCTACAAAATAATTCAGACTTATTTAAAGACAATTTATATTTTCCATGTTAAAATATTGCCCAACTATATATTCAGTACAATAAATTTTATCAATTCTTAAGGTATTTATATGTCCATTTATAATAAGACATTTCGTTTTGCAGCAACCCTTTTTCTTTCTACAAGTTTATTTAGCACAGCCTTAATGGCAGCTGAACCAGCAGCAAAACCAGCAGCGCAAGCCAAAGCAGCACCCGCCTCTTCTGCTACTCCTATCGAAAAAGCAGATAAAAATACAGTATTAGCGACTGTTAATGGTGATAATATTACAGTTGGTGACATTTTAGACGCACGTGAAACTTTACCTGGGCAACTTCGTCAAATCCCCACAGGCGTTTTATTACCAATGATGTTAAATCAAATGGTAAATCAAAAAGCTGTTCAACAACTGGCTGACAAAGCTAATTTAGAAAACACACCAGAAGTCCAAAAACAGTTGGCTTTGGCAAAAAAAATGATTATTCAGGACGCTTACCTAAAAGGTCAGATCGAGCCTAAATTAAGCGATGAAGCCATCAAAAAATATTATGACGAAAATTATGCTAATAAACCCCCTGTTAAAACAGCACATATCCGTCATATTTTGGTGAAAAAACAAGCTGAGGCTGAAAAGATCATTAAAGAATTAAAAGCAGGTAAAAAATTCGCTGATTTAGCAAAACAATATTCTATCGATAAAGCAACCGCAGGACAAAATGGCGGGGATTTAGGATGGGTTAAGGCAGATGAGTTGGTTCCAGATTTCTCAAAGGCTGCTTTTGCAATGAAAGCAAATACAACCAGCACCACCCCTGTCAAAAGCCCATTTGGTTATCATGTAATCCAAGTTTTGGGATACAAAGATGCCCCTGTTCCAACATTAGAACAAGTAAAACCAGAAATACGTCAAAAGTTAACCCAACAAGCGGTCAAAGAAATTATTGATAGTGCGGTTAAGCAAAGCAAAATCAGCAAAAATGAAGATGTAATTAAATCATTTACTGTTCAACCCCCAACAGGGCCCGTTGCACCTGCTAAATAATAACATTTAAAATGATTATATTTCGATTGTCTTATGTTTTATCATGCTTAATGGCAATAAGTGTTATAATCATTTGCTTACAGCAAGGTATGGCGGCAACTCCGCTTGCCTTGCCCAGTAAATCATTATCGCCGACCTTTCATTCCAACCCCACATCGTTAACACCACCTAAAACAACCATTCATATAACTAACGATCCTGATCAAATCTTGGCAACCGTCGATAATGTGCCAATTAAAACAAAAGATATACAAAAAATTGCAACGGCTTTACCCAAAGAAATACAAGAACTTCCCAAAGATATATTATACCCTCAATTAGTAAAACAGCTTATTGTTGATCGGGCGATATTCAAAACCATCCAACAGGACCCAATCATTCACGATCCCGAAGTTCAGCGAGCTGTTAAAATTGCAAAAGAAAAAGCAGAAAAAAACACAATTTTAAAAATCTATTTTATAGACAAACTTAAGCCTTTTCTTACCCCTGACGCTATCCAAACCTATTATAATGCTCACTACTTAAATCCCCCTAAAATTAAAGAAGTCCACTTGCGACAAATTATTGTCCAAACTCCAGAAATAGCAAAAATTGTGATTAATGAACTGCAACGAGGAAAACAGTTCAGTGATATGGTTAAAATATACTCGATTGATCTTTATAATCGAGATAGCAAACAAGGTGATATCGGATGGTTAAGCAAAGAAGAACTGCCCACCGATTGGAATAATACCATCTCCTCATTAAAAAATGGCACATATACGACCACTCCTCTCCATTCAGAGGTGGGGTGGAGCATTATCGAAAAGGTTGGCGAACGTGTTCGTCCTGTTCCTACTCTAGATGCAGTAAAAGATAATATTAAAAACCAAATCACAAAAGAAAATGTTACCCGCTTATACGAAGAAAGCTTGAAAAAAGTTCATGTTATCGAATATTAGCCCCTTCATATACGGGAATATATCTATTATATCTATGTAATTAACATTGTGATTTTTAGGTTTTTTGTTTCAAGATAGTATCTTTTTTCATTATACAGAACATAGTGATTCTCTATTATTCCATAGGATGATTAAAATTATGAGTAAATATCCTGTTTCCCCTCTTGCAACAGATCTTCCCACACTCCCGCCTGTTCGTGGTGTGCGTTTGGCCTCGATCGAAGCAGGGTTACGATATTCAGGACGCTTGGATTTAACCCTTATGGAATTTGCCCCTTCTACTACGGTGGCGGGTGTGTTTACCAAAAATAAATGTCCAGGTGCGCCCATTGATTGGTGCCGTAACATCTTAAAACATGGCAAAGCCCGAGGCGTGTTAATAAACGCAGGCATCGCCAACGTTTTTACCGGCAAAGCTGGATTTGATGCTGTGAAATATTCTGCCCAAGCTGCAGCAAAGGCTATTGGTTGTTCAAGCGAGGAAATCTATGTGGCATCTACAGGCGTTATTGGTGAACAATTACCTTATCAAAAAATTATTGATGCCATGCCGACACTTTACCAGCAGCTTGACGAAAATCAGTGGAAAGAATCCGCCCAAGCTATTCTAACCACGGATACATTTGCCAAAGGCTATTCCATTACCACTAAAATTGGCAATGAAACGGTCACAATCCAAGGGATAGCAAAGGGCAGTGGCATGATCGCCCCAGATATGGCAACCATGTTGGCCTTTGTAACGACAGATGCAAAACTACCAGCGTCTCTTTTGCAAGCTCTTTTATCTGAGAAGGTTAAAACAACGTTTAATGCAATCACGGTCGACTCAGATACTTCGACTTCTGATACGCTACTGGTTTTTGCCACAGGTGTTGCAAATAATACAGAAATCACAGACATTAATGATCCGCTTTTACAGGATTTTGCACAAGCCTTTGAAACAACATTAAAAGAACTAGCCTTGCTGGTCATCAAAGATGGCGAAGGGGTAAGTAAACTTATTGAAATCACAGTCAAGGGCGCAGTTAATGATGATTCTGCATTCAAAATTGGTATGGCTATTGGAAATTCTCCACTAGTAAAAACAGCGATTACAGGCGAAGATGCGAATTGGGGGCGTGTTGTTATGGCTGTGGGTAAAGCTGGGGAACCCGCAAACAGAGATACTTTGTCCGTAGCGATCGGGGACATTTGGGTTGCTCATGAAGGGGGTGTTTTAACAGATTATGACCGTAATAAAGTTAACCAACATATGAAAGCTGAAACCATTAAAATCAAAGTAAATCTTAATCTTGGGCAAGGATCTGCAACTGTGTGGAGTTGTAACCTTACCAAGGGATACATCGATATTAACGGTTCTTATCTTCGTTCTTAAATTAATTTTCTTCTTCTTTTTTTTACTTTGGATTGTTCTGTTATATGACAGCTTTTACACCTGTTTCATCCCCTGCTACTCCCTCATTAACCGAAGAGGAAAAAGCTAGAATATTGGCAAAATCTGCACAGTTTTCACCCCCATCTAACACTTTGCCTGATGGCAGAAAAGAGTTGGTTGGCTTATCCCGTGCAGAATTAGAACAATTACTGGTAGATATGGGGGAACAACCCTTTCGCACAAAACAATTATGGCACTGGATTTATCATAAAGGGGTCACAGATTTCACTGAAATGACCTCTATTGGCAAACCGTTACGGGCTAAACTGATTGAACACTGTGTGGTTAGCCGTCCAGAAGTGGTAACCCAACAAACCTCTAAAGATGAAACTCGCAAATTCCTATTTCGATTCCGAGATGGTCAAGAGGCAGAAACAGTGTATATTCCTGATCGTCGAGAGGATAGAGGGGCGGTTTGTATATCATCACAAGTTGGATGTACCCTTTCTTGCCGTTTTTGTCATACGGGAACACAAAATCTGGTACGCAATCTTGGTGCTGCTGAAATTGTTGGACAATTCATGGCAGCACGCGATAGCTATGGCGAATGGCCAACACCTACCGCTGGCAAGTCGCGCTTACTTTCTACTATTGTATTAATGGGTATGGGTGAACCATTATATAATTATGAAAATATCGCCAAGGCTATGCGTATTGTAATGGATGATGAAGGAATTGGTATTTCAAGACGCAGAATTACTCTATCGACCTCGGGAGTTGTGCCAATGATGGATCAATGCGGTCGGGATTTAGCTATTAATCTTGCCATTTCCTTACATGCTGTTAATGATGATCTGCGCAATGAAATTGTTCCTTTAAATCGGAAATATCCCATTAAAGACGTGTTAGACGCTTGTCGTCGTTACCCAGCAGCCAGCAATTCACGCAGAATTACCTTTGAATATATCATGTTACGAAATATTAATGACAGCGAAGCAGAAGCACGCGAATTAGTAAGACTATTAAAAGGAATCCACGCAAAAGTTAATTTAATCCCTTTCAACCCCTGGCCAGGCAGCGAATATAAGCCATCAAAAAGTGAACAAGTACAAAAATTTGCCGATATCATCATGCAAGCAGGTTATTCATCACCCATCCGTACCCCTAGAGGTCGCGATATTTTAGCCGCTTGTGGCCAATTACGTACTGAAAGCCAAAGACGACGGGTCACTGAACGTTCAGAATAATCTATGTAAACATTGTGAATATTGTAATTTTTAAAAATACATATTGAGTTTTATACGTAATGTTTATTACCTTAAAAAGAGTATACTATTTAAACTTTACCGCACTAATAGAATTAACATCACTATAACCACGAGCCTAAGAGACATTAATAAATGATTGTAAATGCCAGACGAGGTCTTCGTTTTATTATCCAAGACAGCATCAAACCTCTTCTTATCTTATTTATATGGGACATGTTGGTTGTTGTTTGTTATAAAACTTTTCATCAAACATGGTTTGATCAGTCCGCTCTTCCCACAGCCTTAATCGGTTCTGTACTTGTTTTGTTTATGAATTTTCGTAATAATACTGCGTATAATCGATGGTGGGAGGCACGCTCCCACTGGGGATTAATTACCAATAATTGTCGTTCTTTTTCCAGACAATGTATGACTATCTTAAAAGCATCACCAGACGTAACCCGTGCTATTGCTGGATATGCTTACGTATTATCATATCATTTACGTGGCAAAGATGCATTAAGAAACAGCAACGTTAAACGTGTGCTTCCTTTACATATTCAGCAATATATCAAAGGATTGCGTAACCAGCCTAACGGCGTTTTGTTTCAAATTGGGTTGATGGTTTCCCAAGAAGTTCAAAAAAAACAAATTGATGGGGCTATTCATTCACAGATAGATCGTATTTTATCTGATATTGCCAACGCCCAGGGCGCCTTGGAACGTATTAAAAATACTCCTTTATCAATACAGTTCTCTATTTTACCTCGATTTTTAACTGAAATTGTATGCGTTATTTTGCCATTTTCAATGGTACAAACATTAGGTTGGATGACACCCCTGGGATCAGCATTGGTTGGGTTTTTATTTATTGCCTTAGATACAATTGGCAGTGACCTTCAAAACCCGTTTGACGAAACCCCACACTCTTTGCCAATGTTAACCATGACGCGCAGCCTTGAAATAGATTTGCTTGAACAGATCGGGGATCCAACGGGAGCACCAATTACTCCGGTAAATGGGATTCAATGGTAAATTACTTTTTCATCTCCCAAAATGATATTCTATTAAATAATAATGGTGACAATTTGTCTAAAATATGATAGCGTAATTTAAATGAACATATTCCGATCTCCCCCTAAAGGCGGTGTAACAGATGAAATGGCACGCGCTGCTGTTGCCAAAACCGCTGCTCAACAAGTAAGTAATAAAGATTCTTTTCCATTCCAGGAAGGTGATGCCATCGTGTACGCAGCCCATGGTGTTGGGCGCGTTGATCGTATTGGTGTCGAGGAAATTGCTGGAACAAAACTTGAAATGGTTCAGATTTCCTTCCCCGATAATCAGATGACATTACGTATCCCTTTGGCAAAAGCCAAAAAAGCAGGGTTACGTAAAATCGCGTCCCGCGAAATTGTTAGCAAAGCAATGGCCGTTATTAAGGGTAAACCTCAAAATAACAAAGGCATGTGGGCTAGACGGGCAGTCATCTATCAGGAAAAAATCAACTCTGGTGACTTAATTCAAATTGCTGAAGTCTTGCGTGATCTGCGTCGTAATGTCGATAGCTTAGACGGCAGCTTTAGCGAAAGAAAACTTTTTGAAGCGGCACAAGAACGCTATGTTGCAGAGGTTGCCGTTATGGAATCAAAAGATTCTGCAACGGTTCTTGGCGAACTAACCGAAGCTATGAAATCTGTTTAATCTTTTAAGAATCTTGTATTCATCAAAGGGAGGGTTACCTCCCTTTTTTGATTCACTGTTAAATACAGATACAGGCGAAACTTACACAATATCACTGGTTAATTACTGTCATAATTTGGACTTGGAGTTTTACAAATTATAGATAATACATTAAATTATGATATAATTCTGTATTATAAAAGAAATTTCCTCCATGTTTTTTAAAAATAAATCTGCTCTTTCTTTATCCTCTGATCATAAAAAACTGCTAGTCCACATAGCAAAAATAGTAGGTAAAAAAAACGTCATTCTTGACCCTAATAAAATGGGTTTTTTTTGCCATGGTTTTAGATATGGTTCTGGTAAAGCAATTGCAGTAGTACAACCACACCATCTTTTGGAATTATGGCAAGTTCTGCAAGCCTGTGTTCAAAACGATATCATTATTATCATGCAGGCGGCCAACACGGGATTAACGGGTGGTTCAACCCCCGATGGCAATGATTATGACAGGGATATTGTCATCATCAACACAATGAAAATAAAACAATTATATTTGTTAAATAACGCTGAACAAGTGCTTTGCTTTCCAGGCTCCACACTAAACGAATTAGAAAAAAAATTAAAACCCTATCACAGGGATCCTCATTCTGTTATTGGATCTTCTTGTATTGGGGCATCCGTTCTTGGCGGAATTTGTAATAACTCTGGTGGTGCGCTTGTTCAACGTGGACCTGCTTATACGGAAATGGCTTTATATGCCCAATATACCAAAGAAGGGCAATTGGAATTGGTCAATCATTTGGGCATTGAATTGGGATCTACTCCAGAAGAGATTTTAAATAATCTTGATCAAGGGAACTTTGATTTAACTCAGGTCTATTCTACCGATAAAAATTGCTCGGATCATCGTTATAAAGATCATGTTTGTCAAGTTGATGCACCAACACCAGCACGATATAATGCTGATCCACATCATCTGCACGAAGCATCTGGATGTGCTGGAAAATTAGCAGTCTTTGCAGTAAGACTTGACACATTTCCCCAAGAAGATGAAACACAAGTTTTTTACATTGGAACCAATAATCCTGATAAACTTAGCCAAATCCGCCATGATCTTTTATCCCAACACATCGTCCCAATTTCTGGAGAGTATATTCACAAAGATGCATATAATATCGCAGCGATTTACGGTAAAGATACTTTCTTGTTTATTAATAGTTTTGGTACAAACTATATCCCAACATTGTTCGCATTAAAAAATCGTTTTGATTATTTTACTAAGAAATTTGACGTATTCCCAAAAAATCTTAGTGATCGCGTGATGCAATTTGTCAGTAAGTTTTTCCCTCAACATTTGCCAAAGCGAATGAATGATTATGCACAGCGCTATGAACATCATCTCTTATTAAAAATAGGCAAAAACGAACTTGAATTTGTAAAGTCGTATCTGAAACAGTTTTTTACTGATAGCAGAGATGGTTCTTACTTCGAATGCACACCACAGGAGGGACGTAAAGCTTTCTTACATCGATTTGCTGTTGCTGGGGCTGCTGTTCGATATAGGGCTGTTCACACTAAAACGGTCGAAGACATCCTTGCCTTAGATATTGCCCTACGACGTAATGATAAACAATGGGTGGAAACCCTTCCCCCCGAAATTAACAGCAAATGTATGCACAAACTTTACTATGGTCATTTCTTTTGTCATGTTTTCCATCAAGATTATATCATTTGCAAAGGGAACGATATTTATACGTTGGAAGAAGATATGCTAAAACTCCTTGACCAGAGGGGGGCTCAATATCCCGCAGAACACAACGTCGGTCATTTATATCCTGCCAAAGAACCGCTTAAAAATTTTTATCAAGAACTAGATCCCTGTAATGTGTTTAATCCTGGGATAGGTAAAACCAGTAAATTAAAAAACTGGGCTTCAAAGATGGAAAATTAGTAGATTCATTGAATTCTTACCAACCAATCATTTATGTAATTTGGAATTTTATGAACAGCTTTTCTTCGCCTATGCTAGATCAATCCATATTTGATAATGCAAATGAAAGCTTGGTCCTTGGTGACTTTGAACAAGCAAAACATATATTATCGCCCTATCGCCACTTACGTCAAAATTACCAAATAATGATCTTATTAGGGATTGCCATGGCTGGTTGTCATACCCCTAAAGAGGCAGCAAAATACTTGTGTCAAGCACAACAATTAATTGAAAAACCCTCCACACATTGCTGTTGCGAGCTAGAACCTTATTTAGGCCGCCATTACCTGCACCATCTGATTTTTCCAGTCGTTGATGAAGCCATCACTTTAACACCAAACGACATTCTATTGCATGTCGCTAAAATCAATATCTTAAAACATTCAGGCCAATTTTCTTTAGCTGTTGCCCATCTCAAAAAAACAATTTGTGCATTTCCGCAGCACACAAATAGTTTACTAAATAATTTAGCAACATTGCTATATGAAACAGGAAAATATCGTTCAGCATATACCCTGTATAAAACACTAGAAGATCGTAATCCAAATAGTTTTGCAGTCATTGCTAATCTTGCTGCATATTACAACGCTATTAATGACGTAGAACAGGCTTTCCTGTACTATCGAAAAGCAATTTTTATTAATCCAACCCTACCTGCATTACGGTTGAATTATTCTCTTTGTTTACTCAAAGCCCAGCAATATCACCAAGGATGGATCGAGCATGAATGGCGACTAAAAACACCCAATCACAGTTCTTTACCTGAAGCAACACTGATGCCAAGCCTTACACATGATCTGGATATTAAAGGCAAACGTATTTTAATTACCCAAGAAGAAGGCTTGGGAGACACATTGATGTATTTACGTTTTGTTCCTGAATTAATTAAACGGGGTGCAACCGTTGAATTATGGGTATCAGCAGTGATGGAAGGTCTGTGCCGCCGCCTTGAGGGCAACCCTAACGTTAAAGTTGGAGGAACTACTCCCCCACCATTTGATTGGCATTGCCCTTTTATCAGCCTGCCTCGAGTTCTTGGAGCTGTTCCAGGAAAAGATGGTGCAGCAATTCCTTATCTTCGCGCTGAACCTCGAAAAATAGCCGAATGGAAGGATAAACTTCCCAAAACTAATTGTTTGAAAATTGGCATCGCATGGGGGGGTGATCCCCATCCTGAAGATATTGCAGCCAACAGCACGGATCGTAAACGTTCAATTCCCTTATATAAATTAGTTCCTTTGTTGCAATCTATTAAAAATGCACAATTTATCAGCTTGCAAATGGGGGCTTATGCACCTCAAATTCACGATTTGCCTGCATCCATTCACTTATTTAATCCAATGGACACAGTTCACGATATGGATGATACCGCAGGAATCATCATGAACCTTGATGTTATCCTGACCGTTGACACTTCTGTCGTTCATTTGGCAGGAGCCTTGGGAAAACCTGTTATTTTAATGGATCGATATGATAATTGCTGGCGCTGGATTTCTGGTCAGGAATACAGTCCTTGGTATCCAAACGTCAGAATCATCCGACAAACCCGTCCCAAAATATGGGGGGATGTCATTGAAAAAGCCACCTCTATATTGCAAGAGATGGCAACAAAACATCAACATAAGAACTAGTAATTAAATTGATATAACAGCCCGATACTGCTTCCTGGATCGTTATCGGGGGTAACAAACCCTGACGTATCTTTACCCGTCCCCATCGTCGCGGTTGCCTTCAAGCGTTTTGTAATATCCACTTGAACTTCTGCCTGTGTACCAGCAGTTCCAGTAGATTGCTTTGCCCCCAAATATACCCCACGGGCAATATACTTCCCCGCAGATACACTGGTACCAGAGGTGGAACCATTCCGGTTATCACTATTTCCACCACCTACGGATAAACGATCCAATCCCAAAGTTTTACGCACAGTACCAATCGGATCAAATCCAGCGCTTTCGCCCCCCAAAGTTGCCAGTGCCACCCCGATTTCGGCCATTTGTGTTGTTGACAGACTTTGTGAATCAACACCAAACAATAACATTGCTAGTACACGATCTTGCGATATAGGTGGGGATGAGGTCAACGCAATCTTGGGTGCGCTGGCATATCCTGTGATTAATAAACTGACCGTATTGCCTTCAACTGATTTTTTAACTTCAAAATCCAATGTTGGATCGATTTTATGATCAACGCCACTGCCTTTAAAACCTATTTTCCCTTTGGTGAACTCGAGTGAGATACCCGCAAGATCAATATGACCGTTTTTCATCTCAAACCCGCCACTAATCTTAGGGGCATTGGCCGTTCCTCCAATCTTTAGAGCGCCAGCCATATCCGTAAATAATCCAAACCCACGCACCAAAATCTGTCCAGCTGATTTAATGGTTAAATTAAGACCAATTTCTGGACCTGTTGATGGGGTTTCTTCTATATTTTCCACTTTATCCCCTGGACGAATAACCTTAATGGATACAACAGATCGAGATACTGAACGTGGGATATTTATTTCTGCACGTTTAATTTTAACAACACCATTAACGTCAATTTTGCTTTTTGCTAATCCCTTTACCGAAATATCGCCATCCAAAATTACAGTCATTAAATCACTGACCAGTGGTTTGGCTTTGTCCATTCCAAAATGAATATCAATGGGCAAACCTGGTTGAAAAATACCAATTTGGCCATTGGCACTCATGGTTCCATCCCCAGCCTTTGCAGTAAAAGATTGTAAAAGTATTCGATCTTTTTGCCCAACAATAGAGGCCTGCATATTTCGAATACTAACCCCTTGGGCATAGTCCCTAAAACTACCATTTGCTAAATTAACTGTTCCTGTAATTGAAGGTGAGGTCATATTGCCATTGATTTGCATCGCCATATTCACCATCCCTTTAACTTGTTGACCAAAAGCTCCAACAATTGCATTGGCCACGGATAAGTCAACAGCACCATTTAAGTTTAATGCTAGATTACCCTTTGGTTGTAGGGGAACCGTTCCTTGAATAGTCGTGTTAATTTTTTGCCCAGCATTTAAACGTGTATTTAATTGTGCTGTATTTCCATTCAAATTCACCAATGCAGTTAATTGTGCTGGCGGTAAAGAAGCCCCGTTCCCACTTAACAGCCTCATATTTTGTGCGGTTAACTGAACACTACCTTGAGGTTTCTCTATAGTACCATTAAGTTTAGCCTGTGCATTCATTACTCCTTGCGCCTTTAAATCTGGAACAAAAGGTTTAGCCAGTGCAGGCGTTACATTTTGAATTGAGATTGCCAACGCCAGCTTTGGTTTAATATTACCCGCAATATCAATCATAGCTGGCGATGCCCCCATCGGTGCAACTGATAAACGCAATCGATCCAAACCTATTTTTTCACCAAATTCTGCCTTAACAGGGGACAATAAACGTATCGTTTCCCCCTTCACCAAAGCCGTCAATTTTTGAATAGCAACATTTTGTTTTGTTAGATTCAAGGTCAAAGCCGTATCAAGATTGCCTTTAGCATCCATTAGTGAAGGAAAACTTCCCTGAGCCGTTAATTTAAGGCTTTCCATACCACCAGCAGCAGTGACTGTGGCATTCCCCTTAACCTGAGGTGCTTGTACCTGACTTGCTTGTAATTTTAAATTGACGTCTGGTTTGGCTATAGGATTATTGATCGAACCTGCCAACGATAATTGACCAATTTTAACCTGAGGCATATTGATTTTACTTTTTAAATCAACCATGACCTTTGGAGTTCCTTGATCTGTTGTATGAACATCTAAATGCACAGTGCCATCTATTTTTTGATTGATTAGCTTGCTGAAATCAGACAAACGCATCACATCCAGTTTAATCTTTCCAATTGGCAATAACGTTTTTTGAGACATAACAACATCGGCAACGGCCTTGATCCCTCGCCATTCCATTTGCTGTAATTTTACATAATATTCCTGTGGTTCTTTGCGCATACCCCCTTGTAACTTAATATTGACGGGGGATTGATCCAACTGTCCAACCAAAGCAATATCAACCTGAGGTAGAGTGGGTAAATGTTGTACATTGGCTGTTAAATCTAACTGACTTGGGCGTAGAGCATAGCCACTTTTTGCCAAAGTACTAAGATTTGTTGATAATTTCAATCGTGCTGCTAAATCTGAAAGTATCCCATCAACATGTAGCTCTGCTGTGGCCTTACCTTTCAAAATAGGGGAAAGCGCTGACAGTTCTTTAATATCTAACTTCAATAGACCCTTAACCTGTTGTGCAATTAAAGAGCCTGTTGCGTTTAAATTAATCTGGCTCCCTTTTAAAGATATTTCTTGTAACGTAACTTGTTGTTCTGTCCCCTGTATTACTTGGGCGTGCAAACCAATAAGACCTTTTGCACCGATTAATTTAGTCCCAACAGGCATCCCCCCAGTAATCGCCAATGGACCATCAAGATCCAACTGAATAGGTTTTTTAGGATCGGTAGGCATAGCAAAGCCCAAATCCAATGTTGTATGTCCTTTTAAATCCACCCCTCCCAAAGATGCGAGCGGGGACAAATTGGGTACATTTAGCGTAACATGACCATTAAGGGCAGGTTTAATAAAAACTGTTCCTTTGGCTTGCAATAAGTGGTGACTTAACTCCAAATTAACTTGTTGATTTTTGGCTTTTGGCAAATACATCACATTCAAAGCTAATGGATACCCAGCCAATAAGGTTGGATGTGAACCTGGTATACGCAATCCATCAGCAACTAGTTGTAAAAAGGCCCAAGTATCGGGATTATGATCACGGGATAAATTGTTCTTGACAGAATTGGGTTGAGCATTCTTTCCCTCAAATTGCAAGGACAATCGATTAATCATCGCATCCCCTGCAACCAGGTTGGTTGCCTTGAATAAACCATTTCCTGCGGGTTCAGCAAATGGGCCATGAACATGAGCATCAATATTCCAACCACCCCACCCGATCTCTGGACTTAACGTTAAAGCTGGCGATTGCCCTTTTAAAAAAACGTTCATTTTAGAATGAATTAAGTCAATGCCCCCTTTAGCTGTCAAATTCGTTGTGTCTGCAAAGAGTTTAAGGTCTGTCTGAATTTGATCATAAGGTCCGTGCAAAGCCACGTTTAAAGACAAAGGTAAAAGCTGTTCTGTCTTTAAAAGCTTTTCAACCATACCGTCAGCTTGCTTTTTTACAGCAAAGGTAAAAAGCCCTTGATTAATTTGGTGATCCCCAATATCAGCTTTTAACTGTAAATCAGTGGCTTGATTCAGTTCCCATAAATGCACAGCCAAATGAATATTAGACAAATCAGTAATCGCTTTGAATCCAGCTATCTTCATGACATCTTGGATAGCAACTTGCCCTTGAATTCCAACATTCAGATCTATAGGCGCAACTTTGTTGGAAACAAATAATTTATCAATTTGAATTTGACGAATATTTGCAGCAATCGCAATATCTGGCAATGGTGCGCTTTGTGTTGTTTCCCCAGATGATGGGGGCAATGCGTAAACATTAATTTCTTTGGCATATAGTCGATCAACGCTGACTTTTTTCGCAAACAAAGCCCATAAAGACCAATCAAGCTCGGTTTGTTTTAAGCTTAGCCATGTTCCAATCTTTGGATCATTTAATTTAATTAAAGCAACACGTAAATGATTTGGGAAAGATCCACTAAGCCCTGTTACCTCGACGCTATGTCCCGTTAAATTCCCAATTTGGCTGGCAATGTAATCTTGTCCTTTTTGTGTATTTACGAAAATCATCACCCCTGTTATCGCGACAACGATCAAACCGATAACACTACCAACGAGCCAACTTAGCACCCACAATATTCTATGACGTTGCCGCCATTTTCTTCTAACCCCTGATGAATTGTTTGGGTCTGTGTTTGGACTGTTCGATGAGGGACTATGATCTGAAGGACGCATCAAAAATCTTTCCTAAATCAAGGTAAACAATGATTTTATCGTTTGTGTAAAAATATTAGATAAAGTAACCGAACAGTTAAATGGCACTTGTTGTAATTTTGCGTTATTATTTTTTTTCATAGATCCATTTCCAAGTAAGCTCGTTTTCTCTTGCATTTCGATTATAATTACATCACGGGAACGATATATTCATATAATTAAAGTTAAAACTGGTACCGTTACAATTGTGGGATATCATGATCGTTTGACTTCCTGCACAATGGTGATTGATCGAAATATTTATAATCAATAATTTTTTACAAATAATGAAAAAAAATGAGGTTGCAGTAAAATCCCACGGAAAATAGCAACTTTTAAGATATCTTAAAACGTATCGTATAAAATTTTCTCGGATAAATAAGAGAATTTTCCAAAAAAACATCAGAATGTTTCCCCAAGCCCTATATAGACCTCGAATTTATCCCCACGTGGTGGACGATTTACCGGTACAGCAATGTCTAAACGAATAGGACCGAGCGGAGTAAAATATTTAACCCCTCCCCCAACACCAACCCGCAATGTACCTTCAAAGGGCATACTGGTTTTACTAACCTGACCTGCGTCAATGAATGCTTGGGCACCAAAAGATCCCATAATTTTCTGCCTAAACTCGATACTGCCTGCATCCATTGCCTTACCCCCCACAGCGTATTTGGTTCCAGGGAATTGTGGACCAACGCCTTGAAAACGAAAACCACGGACAGTCGAGGTTCCACCAGCATACATTCTTTGATCAGGTGGCAAATTCATCCTTGATGCACCTTGAATGCTACCCACTGTCCCTCGAAAAGCAAAAATACTGTCACCAGGATCTGTAAGTCCTAAATGGGTTAAATCAAAATAGGTTGAGGCTGTTCCCTGCATAATCGCAAAAAAAACAGTGCCATCTCCAAAAGATGTTGTTGGAGTAATAGAGGCAGATGCCTTCATCCCCCCTGTTGGCGACATCATCGGACTGGATAGATCTGTACTATCATAGCTTACCCCAAGTGGGACATTCACCATCGTATAGTTATTTTTTATATGTTGTTGAATAATCTTTTCCTGTATCCCGCCCAAAAAAACAGAAACACGCCACCGCTTATTTAATTTGCGATTTAGCCCCGCTTTGACTAAGAAGGCTGTTTGGTCGTAAGAATAAAGTTTCTGTTTCACGGCTTCTATGCGGGCATTAAAATCCTGATCTCTTCGTCCAAAGTCAGGTTTAGTAAAATCTGCATAAACATCGTATCCCAAACCCCGTTGTGCAGTCCCCCCAAGACCCGTTGCCAGTGCGGCTAATTTTAATTCTTCGGCATTTCCAAACAAATTATGATGCGTCCACCGTACCCCAACGCGTCCCCCTAAATCTGTTGAATAACCTGCTTCAAAACTAACCGTTCTTCGTTTGGATTCTTTAAACGTTAAAACCAAAGGCAATCGTCCGTTTGCATCGACTTTATCTGCGGCATTAACATCAATACTAGAAAATACGCCTAAGGCTGATAAATCCTGTCTTGCGGACTCAATTTTTGAGGGTTGATATAACTGCCCCTCTTTTAACAATAACCGCCTGCGCAAAAATTTGGCATTTACCTTATTTAAACCTCTGAAATCAATATCCCCAATATCAACAATTGGCCCTGGCTGAACGTTATATACGATATCCAGTGTTTTCGTATCAGGTCGTAAATAAGCTACAGGATCACTGATTTTTGCCAGTGCATGTCCATCCTCTTGTAGGGATGTTAATAAACGTCCTTTGGCTGCAACGATATCAGCAGAAATAGCTACTTGACCCGACTTTAATCCAAAAGCTTTTTGCTGTGCTTGTGTTAAATTAACAGGTTGCGCAGGAATGTTATTCTTTTTATCCCCATCACCAAGCAACTCAACCTTACCAATGTGGAATTGTTCGCCCTTATTGACATGAACCACAATAACAGCGTTTTCTGTTGCTGGAATATGATCTATAAAGTTGGGTAAGTCCGCATTTTTCCCATCTATTGTATGTTGTAATGTGGTGACACGATTCACGTCGGGCTTTGATGTATCAGATTTTTTCTTCTTTTTTTTATCCTGATCTTTGTCAACATTTGAATTACCTGCGGAACCGATCTCTATATCAATTTTCGCATTATAATAACCAAAACTGTCCATTGCTTTTTGTAAACGATCATAATCGCTTTTAATACGTCCAGCCAAAGCAAAAGCCCCCACCGCTTTCGTTTTTTGCAATGTTACCAAATTAGAAGTATCTGTAAGCGTCTTATCAATATCTGAATTACCGGTCGAACGAATTTCAACCCGATATGTTTGAGGGTCTGCAGCTGAGGCATGACTGACAGATATTATTAAACATGTAATCCCCCCAAAATATAAACGAGTGATAATTTTTGATAGCTTACTATCTTGAAACTTTGCCTTGGGTCTGGGTTGAAATTGGAAAAACAACAAGTTTCTGTTTCCTATCTTTGGTCATTATCAATAAGCTATTTATAGATACTATAAAATCTGTTACAGCCCTAGTTAAAAAAGCTTTTATACAAAGTCAAAACATTTGAAACCATAATAACATTTAAAATAAGGATAGTATAAAATATAATATCATTTTCGCAACACATGATTATATTGCAATAGCGTATCCACTTGCAGTTCAAAGCAACTTATTATAAAATGCCACCAGCGTTTAACATATTCACAACCCTTTTGTCGTAAGCAGTTATAAAACATTGAGATACCTTAATATTTCCACCAACACTTTGCAAAATACACTATTTGAATCTTTTAAAAAAATAGTAAAAGATACTGGTATATGCACCTCCAATTTACAAAATACGAACGTGCAATATGATGTAAAAAAATTACGCATTGAATATCCTGATCTGCTGCCGACATTTTCACAGCAAGTAAAAAGAGCCCGAGCTTTTCGAAAAATTGCAGGTATGTTAGGATGGACTGCCCTGTGTATTCCAGTGCAAAGCGTATTTATTAAATTTCCCAAAAACACAAAAATAAAATTTGCCAGATTTTACTGGAGAACTGTTTGCAGAATTCTTGGGGTTGAATTGCGTGTTTTTGGCAAAATAAAAGAATCATATCAATATCCAGTCAAATCTAAAAATGCCCCTGCTGAAATTAACAGACCTGTATTATATGTTGCCAATCATACTTCATGGTTAGACATTGCCGTTGCGGGAGGTCTACTGCCTGCCTCTTTCGTTGCGAAAGAGGAAACTGGTTCGTGGCCCATTATCAGTATTTTATGCAGATTGGGGCGGGTTCTATATGTCAGCAGACAACGACAATCCACCTTAAAAGAACAGTTAACCATGGAACAACGGTTAAAGGACGGGGGAAGTTTAATCTTATTTCCTGAAGGAACCTCTACCGAAGGGTCACATGTTTTGCCATTCCTATCTTCTTTCTTTGTATTGGCTAAACCCCTTGGCAAACAACCTGTTGAATATGAAATTCCAGTCATTCAACCCATTTCCATTGTTTATGATCGTTTGGATATGTTACCTGTTACCCGCGTACAACGCCCCGTTTATTCTTGGTATGGCGAAATGGAACTGGCCCCACATTTATGGGATTTTTGTAAACGTTCCCATATGCGGGCCTCTATCATTTTCCATGAACCTGTTTACCCTGAAAATTTCAAAAACAGAAAACAACTAGCCCAAAAAACTTGGGAAATTATAGCAAAAGGCGCTGCCACCCTAAGACAAGGGAAAAGCGAAGAGCAAATTAAAGAAACCATTTAATCTGATATTTTATTACATTGTATTACAAGACTATTGATAAGAACTCTCGTTTTTGTGAATAGTCTTTTCTTTATGTATGATGCTTAAATAGATTGAACCAAATCTCTATTTCAGAAATTAAGGTTCTGCATATGACAAACGCATCATCTTTCTCCTCTTTTTCCTTCGATAATGGACAGCCTGTTATCCTGACATATACTGATGGCTGCGACAAGCATGCAGATCAAGCCATTCATTATTTCCTGCGTGATACTGGAATTGTCAAAGCCCCTCTCCTGCATATTAATCAACCTTCGGCCTCTTTGATCGAAATGGCCATACGCAATGAAGAAGGATGTTTATCCAAAAATGGGGCGTTAATTGTTAAAACTGGAGAATATACGGGAAGGGCCTCAGAACATAAATTTATCGTTGATGAAGATGAAGTGACAGATCATATTCATTGGGGAGATATAAATCACAAACTCTCTATTACGTATTTTAATCATGTTCTGGCTGAAGTTACTGGCTATTTACAAGGAAAATCTCTTTACATAGAAGAGCTGTATGCTGGTCGTGACGTACAGTGTTGCACCCCTATTCGACTGATTACAACCCAAGCTTGGCATGCATTATTTTCAAAGAATATGTTTGTTCGTCCCCAACATTTAACCCAAGATGAACATCAACATCTGCAACAAAATAACCAAACAGGATACATAATTTTACATGCGCCACATTTCTTTTTAAATGCTAAAAAATGTGGAACCCATGGCCCAACAGCAATTATCACCTCTTTTAAACATAAGATGATTATCATTTGTGGTACACAATATGCAGGGGAAATCAAAAAATCTATTTTTTCTGCTATGAATTGGCAACTTCCAGCCCAAAATATTTTACCTATGCACTGTTCTGCCAATATCGGTGAAAAGGGAGATGTTGCCATTTTCTTTGGATTATCTGGCACTGGGAAAACTACTTTATCCTCTGATCCCCATCGAAAATTAATTGGGGATGATGAGCATGGATGGTCAACCACAGGCGTTTTCAATATTGAGGGTGGTTGCTATGCCAAAGTTATTAACTTAAACCCAAAAACAGAACCTGAAATATGGGATGCTTCAGTTCGTTTTGGTTCTGTTTTGGAAAACGTTATTTTGGATCATGAAAAAAAGCCTGATTTTAACGACCATTCCCTAACAGAAAACACACGCTCCTGCTATCCAATTGATTTTATTCCAAATGCCTCTGTTTCTGGTAAAGGGGAGCAACCTTTAAATGTCATCATGCTAACTGCAGATGCATTTGGGATTTTGCCCCCCATTGCCAAATTAACTACAGCCCAAGCAATTTTTCATTTTCTAATGGGCTATACCGCCCGTATTGCAGGCACCGAAAGTGGAATAGGAAAAGAACCAAAGGCCACATTCAGCCCCTGTTTTGGAGCCCCTTTTTTACCCAGACCCGCAGATATTTATGGGGCATTACTAATGAAACGATTAGAGGAAAATCCCAATATCGACTGCTGGTTATTAAATACAGGTTGGAGTGGTGGCCCCTATGGGGTTGGAAAGCGGTTCTCTTTACCTCATACACGACAACTACTACATATGGCATTAAACGGATCTTTGAACGATATATCGTATGAAACAGAAACATATTTTGGTCTACGGATCCCAACTGCTGTCTCTGGGATCCCTTCTGAAATGTTGAACCCTGCACAATGTTGGGCAGATCAACAATCCTATCACCAACAGGCAGAGGCTTTGGCAAAACGTTTCAAGGATCATTTTGAACAATTTTCTCAAACATTAAAAGGTGCTATCGTTTTTGAGGGTGATATCTTTTCCACTAATCTGACAGTAAAACGTATATAAAATACTTGTATCAATCCCTTTATTTTTATAAAAAGATAGCTTGGCTCACTTTTTTAATTTAAAAAAGAACCAAGCTATCTTTTTCTTTATCATGGGCTTTTTTCTGAATGGTTGATTCCGATCTTTCTTATATCACAACACAAACCAATCAACGCTATCTACATGTGATCACATGGGGATGTCAGATGAATGTGTATGACAGTAATCGTATGGTCGATTTACTGCGCCCTTTGGGATATAAAGTCACCAACGAAGCAGAACAGGCCGATGTTTTGGTCCTTAATACCTGTCATATTCGCGATAAAGCCACGGAAAAGGTCTTTTCCGAATTGGGCCGATTAAAACAAATCAAAGACTATCGAAAAGAGCAAGGACATAACACCCTTATTGCCGTAGCGGGATGCGTTGCCCAAGCTGAAGGCAAAATGATTTTACAACGTGCCCCTTATGTTGATATTGTTTTGGGGCCTCAAACCTATCATCGCTTGCCAAAGATGATATTGGATGTTGCCCGTAAAACGGGTAATGTTATCGAAACGGATTTCCCCGTTGAAAGTAAATTTGATTTCCTTCCTGCCCCTGAAGAAGCCGCAGGATATACGGCGTTTTTAACAATTCAAGAAGGCTGTGATAAATTCTGTTCATTTTGTGTCGTACCTTATACCCGTGGATCAGAAGAAAGCAGACCTGTCCAAGCCATTCTTGATGAAGCTAATCGACTATGTGATTTGGGCGTTAAAGAGATTTCCCTATTAGGGCAAAATGTCAATGCCTATCATGGTCAAGGGCCAGATGGCAATACATGGAATTTGGCAAAGCTTGCTGAAAAACTCTCTACCATTCCTGGGCTAAGTCGTATTCGTTATACGACCTCACACCCTCGGGACATGGATGATTCTTTAATCGACGCACATCGTGATTTGCCAAGCTTGATGCCATTTTTACATCTGCCTGTACAATCAGGATCAGATCGTGTTTTAAAAGCAATGAACCGCGGACATACTGCTGATGAATATCGTAAAATTATCGATAAATTAAAAAAAGCAAGACCCGATATTGCTCTATCCTCTGACTTTATTGTGGGGCATCCTGGTGAAAGCATTGATGATTTCAAAGCCACAATGCAATTGGTCAAAGATGTTACTTTCGCACAAGCATTCTCTTTTAAATATTCGCCTCGCCCTGGTACTTCTGCAGCTTTGTCCTCTTATCAAGTTGCCGAAGAAGAGAAAAATGAACGATTGCAAGAATTACAAGCATTGTTAAGGGATCAACAAACTCAATTCAACCAAAATACGGTTGGACGCCAAATCCCTATTTTATTTACCAACACGGGTCGTAAAAATGGCCAAATTGCTGGTAAATCCCCATATTTACAAGCGGTTCATGTGAATGCTGATGAAAACCTAATTGGTCAAGAACGCATGGTGCTTGTTGAAGAATGTTTAACAAACTCTTTGTCTGGTTCCCTAATTCATAAAGAAGGTGTTTCCTCTTGAGTGATCAAAAAGCCATTATCCCCATTATCATTGCCGAAGAGCAAATAGCCCCATCCATCATTAAAACAACTTTGCAATTTCAAGATAATTTATTATTGGCACAATTAATCGGGGATCACGACCGTTATTTAGTACAAATTGAAAAAGATTTAAATATAAAACTGGGGTGTCGTGGAAATTATGTGGTAATCACAGGTGATATAGAGCAAGTTGAGATAGCCAAAACTATTTTGAGCAATCTTTATAATCATCTTTATCATCAAAAAGACATCGATTCCACCATTGTTGATACGATCATTCGCATGGCACAAGATGGATTGTTAAGCACACTTTCTCTTAATCCTCAATCTGAACGCAACACATCTTCAGACAATAGTCATTTTACTCAATCCACAACAGGTCCAACCATTGCAACCCGCAAAGGGGTTATTACCCCCCGTACAGTTGGTCAGGCACAATATTTAAAGTTACTGGCAAAACAAGAAATGGTTTTTGGTATCGGCCCAGCGGGGACGGGTAAAACCTTTTTGGCCGTAGCACAGGGCGTGTCAATGTTACTCTCGGGGCAAGTTGACCGTATTATTTTGTCCCGCCCCGCCGTTGAAGCAGGTGAACGTTTAGGTTTTTTACCTGGCGATATGAAGGATAAAATTGATCCTTATTTGCGCCCCTTATATGATGCGTTACATGCAATGTTGCCTGGTGATCAAGTTATTAAGCGTCTAACCAATGGTGAAATTGAAATTGCACCGCTTGCTTTTATGCGTGGACGCACCCTTGAACATGCTTACGTGATTTTGGATGAAGCACAAAATACAACGACAGCCCAGATGAAAATGTTTTTGACCCGTTTGGGGGCTGGATCTAGGATGGTAATTACGGGGGATTTAAGTCAGATTGACTTGCCTTCTAATGTCAAATCAGGGTTAAAAGATGCAGTTGATACTTTACAAGGTATTCAAGGGATCGAAATTATGCGCTTTAAGGCCCAAGATGTAGTTAGACACCCATTGGTTGGCCGCATTGTCAAAGCATATGATCAACGCGATGCCGCGCAAAAGCGGCATCCTTCTACAGATAATTTTTTATAAGAACATGGCTTGTTACAACATTCCTGCAAAAGCTGATAAAACTTATAGATTTCAAATCCGATATGATTTAACCTACAAAATCATAATTCAGGACAAAGGCTGGGGAAAAATCCTCCCCACTTTATCACAGCTTCTTTTTCGTATTCATCAGATTATCCCAATTTCTGACGACACGACTTTGTGTTTCGATAATGATCATCAGGTTAAAAAACTAAATGGACAATTTCGAGGGAAGTATAAACCCACCAATGTCTTAACTTTTGAAATGCCAGGTGGTATAGTTAATGGCGGTGATATTATTTTTGCTTTGCAAACGATTGAAAAGGAAGCAAAACAAAATTGTAGACCCCTGCCCCATCACCTAGCACATTTAATTATTCATGGTTTATTACATCTACAGGGATACGATCATCTTTATGTTAATGATGCCAAAGAAATGGAAATGAAGGAAGCTCAACTACTACATAAATTGGGTATTCCCAACCCTTGGAAACATAATTCTGTACGGAGTATATAGTCATGCCTCGTGCGCCCTCTGCGCCGAGTAATCCATTGCCTGATCAATCGCAGACACATCTTCACAGACCTGTTGGCCTGCGATCAACAATATCGAAATGGATTCATAGAAAACGCCACCCCAACTTACGACAATCTATCGTTAATCTGGTTGATGAAGAACATGGAAACCATCCATCACAACCAAATACAAGTCCAGAAGAATTAAGTACGCACGAACGGTTACTGATCTCTAATATTTTACGTCTGCGTGGTAAAACGGCTGATGATGTTATGGTTCCTCGTGCAGATATCTTTGCCATTGCCGATGATATTAGTTTCGAAAAAGCATTAGAGGTCATGCGTCATGAAAACCATTCAAGGGTTCCCGTCTATCATAACGAACTAGATAATATTGTTGGTATGATTCATGTAAAGGATTTAATCGCTTATACAGGACGCCAAGAAGAATTTGATATTACAAATTTGTTAAGACAACCATTATTTATAGCACCACAAATTCCGGTTTTAGACCTGTTAGTACAAATGCGTTTACACCGTATTCATCTTGGTCTGGTTATTGATGAATATGGCAGTATTGATGGTCTAGTTACCATTGAAGACTTGGTTGAAACTATTGTTGGTGATATCGCAGACGAACATGACGACCCTGATGTTCCCATGATCATTGAACGGGATTCCCATACTCTTGATTTGGATGCAAGGATGTTGTTAGAAGACCTCGCAAAACGCATTGGTACTTTTTTGACCGAGGAAGAAGAACATTCAGATATTGATACGATCGGTGGACTGGTTTTCAGACTGGCAGAACATGTTCCAACCAAAGGGGAGGTTCTAACACATTCAACAGGATTGGTTTTTAGGGTTATAGATGCAGATCCACGACACATTCGCAGATTACGGATGCATATTCCTAAAGAATGGGGCTTCCCCGCTTCAGGAAAATCAAACGATAGTGGATCTGAAGAGGCATCAACATCGTAAAATATTACAAAACCCACCTTAAATATAATTTAAGATGGGTTTTTATTAATTGCTAAGAATGAACTAAACCGATTAAAAAAAATTTAGTAATTCTTTCTATAATCTTACTTTTGTTTGCTAGCAATCCGTTGTTCAACTTCTTTTTCCCACGGGGGATTGGCACCACGACGCTGACAAATCATCGCAGCCGCAACAGAGGCATACTCCAATGCGTCTGTAATATCTTCAACACGAATAGATTTAATTTTATCAAGAGATAGCAAGTTCTTTTTTTGTAAATAAGCCAAAGTTGCAGCCATAAATGTATCACCAGCACCAATTGAATCAACCACGTCTTCAATATAGTCTGGTTTAACAGAAATCACTTCCTGACCTGGCAGGTAACACAATACCCCTTGGCTGCCACGTGTAATAATAACAATTGAGGTACCTTGCGAAATCCACATAGCAGCTGCCTCGTCAAATGTCGTGTCTGGCATCAAAAATGCAAGGTCAGATTTGGATAACTTTATGATATCAGCCATCGCTGTTAAACGAGCCATACGCGCACGATATACCGCAGGGTGCAAGGTATTATTAGGTCTGCAATTTGGATCAATTGATAAAATACGTTTCCCTTTTTCCACTTTAAACATTTGTTCGCATGCTTCGGAAATTGGGGGTTCGATTAAAGAGGTAGAACCTATATGAATTAAATTCACATCATCTGTAAATCCAGGAGATTGTGATCTGACCCAAAGGCGTGAAACAGTATTCTCATCATAAAATGCGTATGCGGGCTCTTCCTCACCTAATTCGACAAAAGCAAGAGTTGTTTGTTGAGGGCCACGGGCAACATATTTGGTGTCAACATTGGAAGTTTCCAAGAATTCCATCAGTTTATCCCCTAGGAAATCTGTTGAAATTCCGCCCATAAAGCCGACTTTACCCCCTAAACGACCAATAGCCACAGAAATATTTGCGCATGACCCCCCAGGGGCAGGACAATAGCAATCTGAGCCATCTTGTGTTTTGTCTGGAATAAAATCGATTAAAACATCCCCACAAACAATAATCATTTAAAATCTCCCTTTACGAATACTGTTCTTAAATTAAATATGGTCACAAAAATTTGACTTTGATCATATTAAAACAAACATGCTGAAATAAACAGTATCTTTTAGTAATTTAAAAATTCTATTATATAATTAAAACAAACTCATAAATATCTGTCCACGCCAGTAAGAAACAATTTCCAATAACGCAACAACATTTAGTTATTTAAAGTTTTTTTTATCTGGCTGTCAATTATATTCCAGCAAGATCGTTTTATCTTATTATTAATACAACCTATTTTTGTATAAAAGGAATAAATCCATGCCTGTGTGGCTTACAACTGCTTTAATGTTAGTTTGTTCGAATTTATTTATGACCTATGCTTGGTACGGTCACTTAAAAACCTTAGAAAATAAACCATGGTATATTGCGGCATTAATCAGTTGGGGCATTGCTTTGGGTGAATACATGATCCAGGTTCCAGCCAATCGTATTGGATATACAAAATTATCCTTGGGCGAATTAAAAATTATGCAAGAAGCAATTACGTTAATGGTCTTTGTTCCTTTTAGCATCTTTTTTATGCATCAGTCTTTCAGGCTGGATTATGTATGGGCTGGATTATGTATTTTGGGTGCTGTTTTCTTTATATTTCGCGGTGCTTAAAAATATTTCGATATATACTTCTTATTCCAACTGAATACACTAAGAGACACCTACCATTGACTTGTAAGGTAAATGTTGTGCCAAAACAGTGGTCTTTAACCGCGTGGGCGGTAATGAAGTTTTAGATATTAAAGACCTCCCTACTCCTCCTATGGCTAAGGAGGTCCAAATTCGTGTCCATGCCCTAGGAATCAATCGCACTGAAATCATGTACAGAACTGGACAATATGTAATTAAGCCCAAATTCCCAGCCCGCCTTGGATACTAAGCCGCAGGCACAATTGAAGCTGTAGGGTCAGAAGTTATGGAATTCGCTGTTGGTGATAAGGTCAGCGTAATTCCCTCTTTCATGTTTGATCAGTATGGCATGTATGGTGAATTGGTAAATGCCCCATCACACAATATTGTTAAACATCCGCAAAATCTGTCTTTTGAACAGGCTGCGGCCAGTTGGATGATGTTTATAACAGCCTATGGTGCATTAATTGAATATGGCCATTTAAAACAAGACCAGTTTGTTCTTGTTAATGCCTCTTCAAGCAGCGTTGGGATCGCTGCCATACAAATATCGAATATGATGGGGGCATACCCAATTGCCTTGACCCGCACCCGTAACAAGATGGAAACACTTTTAAATTCTGGTGCACATGCTGTTATCATTACCTCAGAACAAGATATAACCCAAGAAATTCATAAGCTGACTAATAATCGTGGGGTTGATATTGTTTTTGACCCCATAGGGGGGCCAAATGTTGCTAAAATTACCCCTGCTATGGCTATGAATAGTATATTTTTCCAATATGGCGCGTTGGAAACACAAAATTTATCAATACCTGTTATGGATATTTTGGGTAAACATTTAACATTTCGCGGCTATGAATTATTTGAAATCACAACAAATCCTAAAAAAATGCAAAAAGCTAAGGAATTTGTTTATAACGGTTTAAAGTCAGAACAACTTAAACCTATAATTAGCAAAATATTTTCCTTTGACGAGATTCGCAAAGCCCATCAATATATGGAAGCCAACAGCCAAATTGGAAAAATTGTCGTTAAAATATAATAAATCTGTATTATTTTAACATTGAAATCATTTTACTCCAAAGTTTAGTGCAACCTTAAAAACAGATTTTATGAAAGAAAACCTATACATAAACTCGCCTTAACCAATTATCTTCCTGATATTTTAACAAATATGATATAATCGATAATATTATGTCCTATTTTCAGTATTGAAATAGACTTTTTCCTAGCCATATTTACTTAATCTTTTGTGGAAGACATTATGCCAATCACACGACGTTTTTTATTAACCACTGCTATTCCTGCATTTTCCTTGTTTGCATCGACACTCCGTGCACGTGCCAATGATATTTCACCAACATTTATGAAACCACGCACTGTTGGAAACCCTTCTGCCAAGGTACACGTTCAAGAATGGTTCTCTTTAACGTGTTCTCATTGCGCACAATTTGCAAAAAATGTTTTTCCAGAAGTAGAAAAACAATATATTAATACAGGTAAGGTATTTTATACATTTTGTGACTTTCCTTTAGATAAAGTTGCTTTAATTGCCGCTATCGTCGCTCGCAGTTTACCAGTGGAACAATACCAACCCTTTGTTTTTGCGCTTTTGGACAATTTGGATCAATGGGCCTTTAAAGAAGGTGCAGACCCCATCCAAGAATTGCAAAAATATGCTATTTTGGCAGGAATGTCTAAAGAGCGTTTTGAACAAGTCAGCAACGATGTTAATTTACGTGATGCAATCCTAAGCGAAGTCAAAAGTGCAGAAAGTAAATATAAAGTTGACAGCACCCCCACTTTTATCTTCAATGGCGTTCCTGTTGTTGGTGAACTAAATATCGATGATTTCGGTAAACAAGTTGCCAAAGCACTAGACCATAAAACAACCCCTTAACCCCATTTATATCCCTGTATGTCCGTACGCTTTACCCATCTTAAAATTGCTGGATTTAAAAGTTTTTCAGATCCAATTACCTTAGATATTTTGCCAGGACTGACAGGGATTATTGGCCCTAATGGCTGTGGGAAATCCAATATTGTTGAAGCTATCCGTTGGGTCATGGGGGAAAGTTCTGCCCGATCTTTACGCGGTGGGGAGATGGATGATGTTATTTTTGCTGGAACCGTGCGTAGAGCTGCCCGTAATATTGCCGAAGTATCCATAACTCTTGATGGCACACAAGCCATTGCACCCCAGCCATTTCAACATCAAGATCAATTGCAAATTTCACGCCAAATCGAACGTGGATCAGGCAGCCAGTATCGTATTAATAACAAAATACAACGTGCCAGGGATGTGCAAACGTTGTTTGCAGACTTGGGATCAGGTCCCAGATCTTCTGCCATCATCAGTCAAAACCGTATTGCGCAACTAATTTCTGCATCCCCTGAAGAACGTAGACAAGTATTGGAAGAAGCTGCAGGTATTGCTGGTTTATATAGCAGACGCAGGGAGGCCGAATTAAAATTAAAAGCAACCGAAGAAAATCTAGCTCGACTTGATGATGTTCGCCAACAATTAACCGATCTTATCACTTCGTTAAACGAACAATCCACCCAAGCAGGGATCTACCGTCAATTATCAGCAGATTTAAGAGAGGCTGAAACAGATTTACAAACATTGTATTTTCAACGTGCAGTACGCAGTCTGACCTTTTTCCAACAAAAAGTTATTAATGCCCAAACCCATCAGCAAGAGACCAACCTACACACAATTGAAAATCAAAACCATCTACAGACAGTAGAAGAAAAACTGCCTAATAGCCGCCAGTACGAAATCCAAGCACGCATCAAATGGGAACAACAACGTCAAGAAACACGTGCGATTCAAACCGAAATAAATAAAGTTAATGACGAGATTCGTCATTTACATGAACGTGTGCAAGAGGCAAAAAGTCAACAAACAACTTCGCACAATTATGTTAAAGAAACGCAAGATGATTTAAATAAGTTTCAAGAAGAGCTACGAATAATAAGCCAAAAATTATCTGCACACCCTGATCAAGAAAATCTTGCTTTACAAACCATTCATAGTCTTGAAACAGCACTCGCAGATCTAACAAAAAAGATCGATCAAGCCGAAGAAAATTTACACCAAAAGCAAAAACAGTTTCAAGATATTACCCAACAATATGAACAGGCTGCGTTAAAAAAGGAAACGATACACACAGAATACGAGGATATCTTAAACCAATATCAACTGTGTCTGGATGACCTGCCAAAAGATGATGATTTACAACAACATCACCAACAACAAGAAACTGCCCAAGCTGCAGTAAATCATTACACGCAACAAAGACAAGCACTGGAAGTAAAGTTAAACGATGCTCGCCTGCAGATCGCTGACGCGCAATATCACGCCCAGCAAGTTGAACAAGCCTATCTACAGCTATCTCAAAAAATTCAAGAACAAGATACGCACTCTAACGATTTAATCAATAGAGAACAAACTTTACAGTCGCAGCTTCAAAGCCTTCAACATCAATGCCTAACAAGTGAAAAAAACGAACAATTTGAACGTGATATCCAGCAAGCACAACAAACCTTACAAGACGCTAAAATCAATACTCAAACCC
Source organism: Commensalibacter oyaizuii (assembly GCF_029953265.1). Taxonomy (NCBI): domain Bacteria; kingdom Pseudomonadati; phylum Pseudomonadota; class Alphaproteobacteria; order Acetobacterales; family Acetobacteraceae; genus Commensalibacter; species Commensalibacter oyaizuii. The sequence continues at coordinate 86,985 of NZ_JASBAO010000001.1, read as the reverse complement.
TTGCACGGCACTATCAAGACACTATCCAAAAACGTTTGGAGCATGAAAATACCTATCACCAGGCCTTACAAACTTATGAAAACCATCAACGTGCTACCGTTACCGCTAAGCAAGCACTAGAAACGGCTGAAAAAAAACTAAATCTTTTGCAAGAGCAAGTTGAAAAAGCACAATCTGCTTGTATTGATCCGCAGCATTTAGAACAACAAGAAAAACAATTGCAGCAGGAACAACATCGCTTCCAACAAATTCAAACAACCTTGCTAGCGTTAAAGCAATCACACCAACAGGCACAAAAGGACGTTGAGTCTTTTCAGATAATATTTAATCAACATCATACTGACTTACAACGTCTGCAAGCAAAGTTCGATGGGTTGACACAGGCTTTATCCAATGATCAACAAGGGGATGCTGCCCTTTCCCCTCTTCCCACCGTGATAGAACAATTAGCCATTCCACCAGAATGGATCACAGCCATTGCAACCTTGTTTGATGAAACATTAGAAACACCAGAAGATTACAACAGTGCTAAAGGATGGTATGCACTTTCAGAAAAAATAACTGATTTCCCAGCAAATATCCGTGTATTATCCGATATCATTCCCCCACCCTCTGTATTAAAGCGTGCTTTTGATCACATTGGTGTTGTCCATACAATTGAAGAAGGTAAAGATCTGTTTCCCAAGTTGACTGTAGGGCAAACTTTAATTACACAAAATGGGGATTTGTGGCGTTGGGATGGCTATCATCAAAAAGCAGGAATTCCAAATAAAGCCGCACAACGTTTAATACAAAGACAAACCTTAAAAGAAACTGAAAATGCTTTAACCGCATTACAGGCGCAAACCCCAAAATTACATTCCAAATACACTGAATTACAAAATCATCATGAGGCTTTGAAAATACAACTTGAACAAACCCAAAATAATTATACAACCCAAGAGCAACAATTAAAAAATATACAAAAAGAATTCACGACCCTACAAAATCGTGCCAACGCTGCCCAAACACATTACGATGCCTTACAACCTGCATACCAACAGGCACAACAAGATTATACTGAAAAACAACATTTATATAATCAAGCAAAACAAGAAGGTGCTTTACCCAAGCCCGATCCGTCAACCGTTAACAACAGCTTGCAACACGAACAAAATTCTAAAAAGCAACTTCGACTAGCCGAAGAAAAATACCAAGAAAGCGAACAAAAATTCACAATCTTGAAGGAAAATTACCAAAAGCTTCTGCATCAAAATCAACAAAATAACCTTCGTATTGAAGCGTTAAAAGAGAAAATTGCTATTCTTCAAACTGAACATCAAAAGTTGCAGGTTGATCTCAATAAAAATAAAGAACTTCTTAATCATCTTGAACATCCCGATCAAGCGAAAGAAGCGCACAATCAATTACAAGCCATCACTCAAACCTTAGAACACGAATTAAACTTACTGCAACAAGAACAAAAACAGGCTGAACAAACCTTAACTGATGCTCAACGGGCCTATCAACATATAAAAGAACGTCATATTCAAGGACAAAGCCGCCTGGAAACTTTGAAACCCCGCTGCGATACTTTAAAAAATCTACTGAACGCTGCTGAACAAGCCTTAGAAGCAGCAGAAAAGCTTTATGCAACCCGACCCGATCTTGACACGGCAAAAACATCCTTACAAGAATTACAAGAATCCTATAAGACCCTTAAAAATCAAGAAGAGAATGAACGGTTATCTTATCATTTATTGATTAATGAGAAAAAAACACTGGATCAACAACAAGAACAATTAAAATCCCAGTGTTTAGAATGGCAAACACGCTTATATCAAGCGCAAACACAAGCACAAGAGTCTGATCAAAAAGTAGCAGAACTTCAAAAACAATATGATGATATGAGCCAGCGCGTCCCGTTACTGGAACAAAATTATACGAAATTACAAAATTTAGAACAACAAGCATTAACCCTGTATTACGAGGCACAGCAACAACTGACCGCCTTAGAACAACAAAAAAACCAGGCACAACAACAATTAACCCAAGCTGAACAAGCGTTGGCCAAGGCCAAAGAAAATCTGTTTAAGGCACAGGCTAAGCAAGAACAAGCCGAAGCTTTGTTAGAACAATTAAGAAATAATATAGCCCCAGAAATCCAAGAGTTGGCCAAAGGCCGTTCAGACATAGATATCAGTGATCAGGCTGAAAAAACACTAAAAGCCACTATCACAACCCTTTCTGAACAACGCGAAGCTTTGGGGGCGGTCAATTTACGCGCTGAAATAGAACGAGAAGAAAAGCAGGATACTTTTAATACTATCGAAAAAGAATATTACGATCTGGACACAGCCATTCAACAATTAAAAGAATCAATTAACAAGCTGAACCAACAAGGCAAAGAAAAATTAAACACAATTTTTGTTGAAGTTAATCAACATTTTCAAGAACTCTTTACACGTATGTTTAATGGGGGCAATGCATATCTAAAATTATTGCCCCACGAAGACCCCCTACAAACAGGTCTGGAAATCTTTGCCCAACCCCCAGGAAAGAAATTATCAACATTGTCTTTACTGTCTGGAGGGGAACAAGCCTTGACTGCACTTTCACTGGTATTTGCTGTTAGTAAGTGTAACCCTGTCCCCATTTGCGTATTAGACGAAGTTGACGCCCCACTGGATGACCCCAATGTTGAGCGTTTTTGCGCTTTGCTAACCGATATGACTGAACAAGCAGGTACCCGCTTTTTGGTTGTAACCCATCATCAATTAACCATGAGTCATATGAATCGCTTATATGGTGTAACCATGCAAGAACGTGGTATCAGTCAAATTATTTCTATTGATCTAGAGCATGCTGTGCAAATGCAACAAAGCAAACATGTTGAACAGCTTAGTTTAATAGACGAGTAGTCGTATCATTTAGGTTATAAAACAGCCCTTATTATTCATTCTGCTTATATTCAATATAATAGCAATAAATACAGGGCTGTGATCTTTGTTATGAGTATTTAAAAGTAAACCTTAAACTCAGAACGTAAATTGCAGTCTAGAAATTAACAAATTACTGTTACGTCCGTACATATTGTGAGGATTGTTCAAAGAACTGGACGCACGAATATGGTTATAGTCTAACATAATCCGCATATGGGATGATGGATACCAATTAAACCCTGTTGACCAAATATTTTGCTTTCCACCATAGGATCCCAAAAACTGACCATTACGGGTATAACTGTTCAAATGGCTGTTTAAATCCATAACACTCCACCGACTGACCCATTCCAGCGCCCCCCATGATCCAGCCGCAGGGTTGAATAATGATCCCTGTGGTGTGCGAAAAGACGCTGTTTTTTGATCATACTGGCGAGGTTGCCCAAAAATCGTGTAACTGGTACTCATATACCATCCTGGGAAACTTAAATTTGGGCGGGAAGTATTGCCATCTTTAACCCGTTGTAAATTAATTTGATAATATTCCGATTGAAATACTAATCGTTTCCAACGCAATCCGACCTCTGGACCAAGGGTCCAAACACTATCTACCCCATCGATCATTCCAGTACGAATATAATTTCTGGACAACCAAATTTGTGCCTCGGGTCCTGATCCCATTGAATAACGACGATTATTACCGTGAAAGGCAAAGGCACCAGAAAATCCCAAATGCACATCAACATCGGCAGTTGCAACGGGGCGAAACGCAGCCCTTAACAATCCCCCAACCTGATTTTTTTGAAAGTCTCTGAAGTTCTCTCCTAAGCGTTGCCCTGTAACATAAGCCCCAACATAATACCGTTCCCCCCAATGTATTCCTTCCAACGCAACTCTGGGTTCCCCGCCAGAAATATTACGTACCATGTCAATAACCATGGGGCGTTCAATAAATTCGTAACTGTTAGAACTTTCAGAATCCTCCATTGAAGATCCTGGTTGGATCAGCCCCACCCCAAGAACTGTATTTTTAAACCCCACATATCTGATATAAGCATCATGAAGAGAGTATGTATTTTGATAAAACTCGCCTGCATCGGGACTGACAGTTACAATAAAATCGTCATAACGCGCTGAAATAATAAAACGCCCACGACGCAAATAAGATCGATGATTGGACATATTCGAACCATGTTGCACGTCTTTACCCACAAAACCACCAACATCAAAATGCATCATCATCCCAAGTGATAACGAAAAACGTCCATCTTGAGAGGTCAAAGTCGGTCGCCCCTTTGGAAACTTTAATTGCAAATTACCGACTTGAAATTGAATATTTTTATAGGGATCAATATTTACAACTTTGCGGGCATTCCACATTGAACAATGCGGTTGATCATTGGCACAAATATACCATCCTTGACCAAAATTAGATGCATATTCATCGGATTGCAAAGATATATTATTTTCGGATAATGCTTGCATAAAAGCACTATCTTGAGATGCTTTAGCGTGTGCAATTTGTTCGCTTTTAAACAAAAAAAAACCGCTGATAATTGTAACGGATAATAAGATACATGACGGGCTATTTTTATGAACACGGTAAATTTTACGCATACATCACACCTGCAACACAATCTTAAAAACAACTTAATCCCATTGATATCATAAAAGATCGCATGGTTGGTTGGATAACTATCAATCAAACATGCCGATTTTATGACCAAAAGAATATACTTATTCCCTAGCGTAAAATTGTAATAGATATATTGAACTATAGAAAAACAAACAATCGTTATGTTCAATAATATTAGGATTAAGCGGTTAAAAATTTAATTGTAAGCGTGAAATAATTAATTGGCTGTCTCTACCTCTAAGATTATAAGTATTTTTTAATGAAGGGGAAGCATGAACATAATTATAGTCCAACATAACCCTAACTTGGGCAGAAGGATACCAATTAAATCCTGTTGCCACAACGGTTTGTCTACCACCGTTGGATCCCAATAAAACGCCATTTTGATCATATTGCGTTTTATGGCTATTAAAATCCATAACACTCCACCGAACTGACCATTCTAATGCCCCCCACAAACCAGCAGCAGGATTAAACGTAGGTCCAACAGGTGGCGAAAATACTCCCTTTTTTGGATCATATAAACGAGGTTGGCCAAATAATGTATAATTTCCACTGACATACCAACCAGGAAACCGTAAATTAGGTAGATTTTCGTTACCCGTTGTAACCCGTTGCATAGAAATAGAATAATATTCTGATTTCAATAAAAGTCGCTTCCAACGAAATCCAACTTGTGGTCCCAAACTCCAAACACTATTAACGCCGTTAATGGTACCTGTTCTTAAAAATGGACGTGTTAACCAGATTTGAGCCTCAGTCCCAGTATTCATAGAATATTTACGATTAGCACCATGGAACGCGATTGACCCTGAAACTCCAATTAATAAATCGATATCCTGCATAGCAACTGGACGTACTGCTGCACGAAAAACACCACCAATTTGATTATCTTGAAAATTTTTAAATGGTCCATAGCGAAACCCCGTAACATATCCTGCCAACACATAATTTTTTCCCCAATGCGTGGCCCCTAAGGACAAACGCGCATTAGCAGCAGCAATATTTCTTACCATATCAATAATCATCGGGCGCTCGACAAATTCAAAACCATTTGACCCCTCGACATCTTCCATGGTTACACGAGGTTGTAGTAATCCAACCTCTATAGAGGTATGACGCAATCCCTGATACCGTAAAGACGCCTCGAATAGTGAATCATTTTGAACACCAGACGTACCAATGTCAGGAGTTACCGTAATTAAAAAATCATCATAACGCGCTGTGGCAATAAACCGTCCCCTGCGCAAATGATTTCTGACCCCAGACATGTTGATCCCTTCACTTTTGTGAAAGGGACCGATAAATCCACCAACATCATATTGAAACATTCCCCCCACTGCAAAACTAAAGCGTCCATCATTTGATGTAAGGGTTGGTCTACTTTTTGGAAAAGAAAGGTAAAAATCTCTAAAATTATAACGAACCTTCTGATACGGATCGATATTAATTACTTTGACAGCATTCCATAAATTACATCTCTGGCTGTTGGATGAACAATAGTACCATCCTTGCCCAAAATCGACTTTATTAAGATCAGAATCAGGTAATAAAGATTTTGTTATACTTGGTGACGTAATTGGTGTTTGGGCTTTGATTGCTAGAATATTTAAAAACCAGATGCCACACAACAAACCGATATAATGCAATAAAGCAAAGCATTTTGTATACTGTCTTCTTTGAAATTGCATATACATTGGCTGTTGTCCATTTTATAACCCCACAAAATATCAACATGTAAAAATAGTATTTTTTATATTTTACAATTTATTTATATATAATATAATTATACTAAAGTATATAACAATATTTATACGTATAATATATTCAATAAATATATTTTGTTAAAAGGTCACGCTATTCTAAAAAGTCATCTGCAAGCGTGCAACCAAAGAACGACTATCATATCCCAGTAAATTATAATAACTACTTTTTGACGAGGCCGATGTAACGTAATTATATTGTACCATCAATTTAGCATTGGAAGATACATACCACTTTACCCCAGCCGCTATTACTGTTTGTCGCCCACCATTAATAGCCATTCTTTTATCATCTAAACCAAATAAGTTTGGTTGGCTTTTTAAATTCATTACACTATATCGAAAAAAACCTTCAACCGTTCCCCACTCTCCCTGGCGGGGATTAAAGGACGGTTTAGCAAGACTGACAAAATCAGCCCGTTCTTGATTATAGATTCGACGAGGGCCTAAAATTGTATAGCTGGTCTCCAAATACCAAGCTGGAAATCTTAAAGTTGGCCGATTTATTTGCGAGCCTGCAACCCGACCCAAATAGATAGTATGATATTCCGCATTTAAGAATAATCGTTTCCAACGCAAAGATATTTCTGGGCCTGTTGACCATATATTATTGACGTTTTGGATATTTCTAATCATATATCCTGTTGATGACAACATCAATTGTCTTTGCAAAACCTGACCATACCGACGATTTATTCCGTCTAAAAATATGATACCTGAAAAACCCATATGTAAATCGTAATTAACATTCGCAATAGGATGTGCTGCAACACGAAATACACCCCCCAATTGATTACGACCAAAATCAATATCAGGTCCAAACTTTCTACCAGTTGCATAAGCCATTACGTGCAACTGATTGTTCAAGTGGGATTCCAACAATGTATAACGCACATGCCCCATTGTTGCCAAACGTATCAAATCAATAGCGGTCATATTTTCTACCTGATTAAATCCTTTTAAATTCTGATCTTTAATCACTGAAAAATATAAAAAACGAGCGTTAAAGCCTTTATAATATTTACTGTACTGGACCGACCCGTTTAACAGTTGAAATGCAAAATTATGAAACAAAACCTTATGCCTAGATGTCAATTTAAAATAGCTTAGCTGTTTCGAAGACATCTTGAAATCTGTTGGCGTAACAGATTGCGTCGCAAGGCTATATTTGATGGGATGATAAAAATAATCCTTAGCATTGTAGCGATCAAGCAATGATTTTCGCTTGTTTTTATCATTGGCAACATACGTGTTGATAAAATCTTGTACATTAGAACTTGAACGAAATGAATATTTCACAACTGTGTAACGAGTTATATTAACCGCTGAATCTTTTAATAATAACGGCGATTTCTTTATTGTATAATGTAACGAATACCCCTGCTGTGTAAACAAGGCAGAGCCAATGCCGATCAAGAATATAAAAGTAATTTTTGCTTTGTTGCGTTCGAATCTACTCTTTTTTACCATTTTATGTGCCTCACCTTACATCCAGTACCTCGTGGGAAAAACAGCTACGATATTGGAAAAAACAACTTTAAATTTTGACAAAATTTATTAATTACTATTCTTTTTAATATATTAACATAATATCTTTAATTTATACAAAATATTTTGTAATTTTATTAATCAACGTAATTTTATAGTTATTTTAAATAATAACAAACCCGATATTAATCCTTAATCAGCGCAATATTTTCTTGGATTATAAAAAAATCGCATATTATAATGTTCTTAAACAACCATTATAATCAAAGTCAAAAAACCCAAAGTAATTCACATGGCACCCATCTTAGAACATTCTGTATGCCCTAAACATCAAAATCGATGGTGCCTAATTTTGGTGAAAAACAACGATAAGAATCAACAACATATTCCTTTACTAGCATCTTTACACCATTATGATAGCAATATTTGGGAAGAAACCCTATTTATCCACAATCATCCTTCTTTACCGGCGTCATGGCAAATTGGAATAACCTTTATTGCCAAAGAATGCGATAAAGTACGAGTTAACCCCATTCATCACCATGGTGGCGATCTATCTATCGAAAGTTACCAATTAACGCTTTATCCACTTTCACGTATTAAAGCGGCATGCTTTCTTGGTTTTCTAAAACCCACTCGCATTTTAAAAGCATTGATTGGCTCTCCTTTGCAGCTGACAAAACGACTGCGCATAGCGATTAATCAAAATTGTACACAGACTGGAACTTATTTATCTTATACGCATTGGTGTAAATTTTACGATCAATGGACAAGCCAGGATAAAATTGCTTTACAACAAAGTATATATTTTCAAAAATTACCTGATATTCATATCCGACTTTATGCACCTCAAAATGCCAAAGATCAACGAACAGCCCAATCCATTGGTGATCAATGGGCCAGCCTTCAACAAACAAAGAGCAAAATTAATTACGTTGCTATCATACAAAATAATGAAATACTGTCGCCCCATGCTTTAATGGTTTTCGCTGACCAAGCAGCACGATATAATTTCCCAGCAGCCCTTTACGCAGATTCTGATGAAATTAACTTGTATCAACATCGCACTCGTCCCCTTTTTAAACCTGATGTTGGTTTTCCAGTTCTGTTGAGTGGCCTGTTAACCCAAGATGTTTGGGTCGTCCGCCAAGATATTATACAGGCTTTTCATAAAATTCACTCTACTCCTTTTCAGTCGGCATATGCCCATCGTTTGGCCTTAGCCATATATATTTATAACCAACATCTTTCCGTTCGTCATATCCCTTTTATTCTTAGTCATCGTCACACGCCGCCAACACCACAAATTTTAGCAGAAACCAAGAAAATCACGCAAAAAGAATTACAACAATACCCATGGGAAACCTATATACAAAAAACGAAATTCCCTTTTGAAATTCAGTTTTCATCAGACCAAGAACCCATTACTCTCGTCATTCCAACCACCATTCAATCTAAAACTATTTATCACTGTATCCACTCTGTCCTTACCGACACGGATTATCCTAATTTTAAAGTTGTTTTAGTCATTTCACAATCAACCCCACTGACCAAAAAACAACGTTTTTGGCTACGTCCTTTATTGGTCAATAAAAATCTAAAGGTGTTGTGGTTAAAAGAGCAAAAATTCAATTTTTCAAAAAGCTGCAATTACGGCATTCAACACAGTCAATCCCCGTTTATTGCCATCGTTAATGATGATATTCAACCTAAAGATCCACAATGGCTGCATTTCATGATGGGACATATGCAAGACACAACCGTTGGTGCTGTAGGGGCAAAATTATACTATCCAAATGGACAAATACAGCATGGGGGCATTATTATGGGAGCTGCCAGTGTATGTGAGCATGCAGGACGGTTTAAAAATAATAATTACGATATCCTGAATTACGATCATGATGTTTCCGCAGTTACAGGGGCCTGTATGGTTATCAGGCGCAGTGCCTATAATAAAATACAGGGCTTTAATGAAAAATATGAAATTGCTTATAATGACATCGATTTTTGCCTTAGATTACGTCAAGAAAATTTTCGTATTATCCAATGTCAACATGCCCGATTAATCCATTATGAATCCTTGTCCTTAGGCAATCATTACACAGGAGAAAGAGCAGGAAAAGAGCGTCAGGAAATGATATCCATACGTCATCAATGGCATCAATTATACGATCATGATCCTTTTTATAATCCCAACCTATCCCTACAACGAGGAATGGATTATCAACTAGCCTTTCCACCATATGTTACTAAACCCTTTGCCCAAAAAAATAAATTCTATGACTGACGCTTGTCCCCCCACCATTTCTATCCAAAACCTGCATTTATCCTTTCAAAATCGTGACATTTTCTCCAATCTTTGCACTCAATTTTTAGGCGGAAAATTTAATATTTTATTGGGTTCCAGCGGCGTTGGAAAAAGCAGTTTATTAAAAATGATTGCAGGTCTTATCCCCATATCCCAAGGGAAAATTACTTGGGATAACACTTTGCCTTTGCCCCGACAAATCAGTTATATGGGACAACAAGATTTGTTGATGCCTTGGGCTACGATTTTGCATAACGTTACGTTGGGATCTAAATTACGTGCTGTAAAACCAGATAAAAACCGCGCAAAACAAATCATACAACAAGTAGGGCTGGTCGACGTTGTACATCAATATCCATCTCAATTATCAGGTGGAATGCGTCAACGTGTTGCACTGGCACGAACCCTATATGAAAACCGACCTGTGGTTTTAATGGATGAACCATTTTCAGCCCTGGACAGTGTGACACGTACTAAAATGCAAGATTACACTGTAAAGTTGTTACAAGGGAAAACTGTTATTTTAATCACCCACGATCCTTTTGAAGCTTGCCGTATAGGTGAGCATATTCAAATTTTAGCAGGAAAACCTGTTCAAATATATACTATTCCCCCAATAGATGGAACAATCCCCCGCCATCCCAATGACCCAATTGTGCAGCAAACCCAAGCTGATTTACTGACCTTGTTAATCCAAAAAAGCTCTTCGTAATGTTTATAAATCATCCTTATTTTCGTCTTCCTATCATGATTATTGGATTGTTTATAATATGGGAATGTTCCCATATTTTTCTGGGTATTCCCGACTATTTATTACCTTCCCCCTTTTCTGTTTTCGTTGCTATGAAAACCAACGCTGTGCTTTTATGGAATATGAGCTTGGTCACTTTCTATGAAACCATATTGGGATTAATTTTTGGATGTATTTTGGGAATGATTTTGGCCTTATTAATGACGATGGTTCCCTTTATACGCCAATGGTTCATGCCCATTATTTTAATCAGCCAATCTATTCCTACCTTTGCCCTAGCACCGTTATTGGTTTTATGGTTTGGGTTTGGAATAAAATCAAAAATTGTTATGACCATTATTATGATCTTTTTTCCAGTAACCTCGGCCTTTTTCGATGGATTGAACCGCACCCCCCAAGGATGGCTAGATTTAGGTAAAACCATGAACGCATCCCCCATCAGGCAACTTTGTTTTATACGTCTGCCCGCAGCACTTCCTGCTTTTGCCTCGGGGTTGCGTATTGCAACAGCGATTGCACCCATTGGTGCTGTTGTTGGAGAATGGGTTGGTGCGTCCTCTGGGCTGGGATTTTTAATGCAAACAGCTAACAGCCGTTTTCAGACAGATTTAATGTTTGCAGCTTTATTTATTTTATCTGTCTTCACCCTCAGCCTATGGGGATTAGTAACGATTATTACCAAAAAATTAATCCCATGGGCTGATGAAGCATCATAAAGTGAATAATAAATGAGTTAGCATTTTTAATTCTGTATTAAATAGGGACCAGCCTCTAAAATTTGTAAAGATAATTTGGAAAAATGACCTATATCTTCCTTTTGCAATGGGATATAGGCATCACCTGATGTCCACCGCCCTATACCCAATTGTGCTTTTGGTAACCATCCTGATAATTCCTGACTAAATAAATGGGAATAATTTTTTTGATCTTGACTTGCATTTTCTAATACAATATCCCCAACCAGTACACCCAATACATGTCTATTATCAACAAAAGGGCCGTGGACGTCACAAGGGCGATAGGTACGTGACATCAAACGCACATAATGTACATCAGCGGGTAATTCAAAAACCGCCTTTTCTTTGTAGTTCTCAATAGGACGCAAAATTTCACCTTGATTTGTAATTAAATGTAAATCTGGATAATCTGTTTTAGCCAACGGCTGCTCGACAAGACCTATACCCAACATATCAGCACGTTTATTTAAACGGTTAAAAATTTGTTCGGCATTTCCACCTTTCGTAATTAAAGGGAATGCTGCGTCATGATCCCATGTTTTTACTTTAATTTTCCCTGTGGCAAAAGCTGTTTTGGCTGTAAAATAATGGCGATTGCCTGTATCTAAAAAGCTTTCTGATAAGGCACCATTGGCCATAATAACCGTATGTTTATCTGTTTCAATATGATAATAATCATAGGTCTTAATGTTGCGATCATAGAAAATCGTCTTATTATTCACCAACATCCGTATTGGTACAAAATAATCATCAAACCACATACAATGTTCTGCTGTTACATATAAATCAGCAAACGGAACTCCTTCTTCAATTGCATCTTTTCTAATACATACGGGATATCCTGCCATATCATCAAAACAGTCTGAACAAACTTGAGCCGTTTGCATACCCGTCCATATGACTTGACGTAATCGCCATGTCCCTTGCTCTAAACTATAAACCAAATCACCAGGAATAATGTCCTCAACACGCACCAATCCTTGCTGTGCTTTGATAAAAGTTCCTGGCAAAAAACATGCATCCCCATCATCTAAAATAAAGCTAATAAACTGTGTTTTATATTGCGATGGATTGAAATTATTATCAGAAACCAAGATAACAGTTTGACGACCATCTGGAAGTTTTGGGCCCAGCGTCATTCCTTCTAGATTATCAATACGCGTTTGCGTTGTATTTAACTCATTGACGATTATAGGATCCATTGAATCAAATACTAATGTCTTATCCAGCAATGTTGTATTATCGGAATTTAAACTATCAATATTTAAAACATTTTGAGCATTTTTTAAATCAATTTTGTAAATACGTACTCGATTGGTTGATGCCCCAGTTGTACCATCTTGGGTGCTATTGTGCCCCCGCTCCATTACCAATAATGTATTATTATCCAAAGCTAAGATTTCAGAGATCCCATTACTGCTGGCATCAATAGTGGAAGGACGATCCGTATAATACGCATATTGTGCAACTGCATTTCCGTTTTGATCGAATTTTGTAATCCGCGAATATCCTGTTTGATCTTGAATTAAATTTCGTTCCAAAGAGACATAATAGGATCCATCTGGGGCGAATGTTGCCCCTTCAAGGCTAAATTACTTTGCACGCCAGTTACAATATTGTCAGGAACAGCAATTTTGCTAACAGATCCATCTGTATGATAATGATAAATACTGGGAACGGTTTCTTCAGTCGTTATCCAAAAACCATCTCCTTTTGGATCCCAACGAATGGATTCAGCATCGTAAATTTTTCCTCCTTGGGCATTAAATAAAGGCACCACCCTTAAGATCTCAATATTAGGATTACCATTTTGATCAAATAATCCTGTTAATTTAATTTCATAAACAATACTTTGATCCATCCCAGGCTGATGATCAACTTCTACTAGATAGGTATCTGTTTGGGGATTATAATCAATTCCAGATAATCCCCCAATCTGATAAGTTGCACCACTACTTAAATCTGTATATGTATAATTAAATGGTAAATCTAATTGATTAAGATAATGTAATCCTGTTCCAAAGGCCAAACTTACAAATTGAGTTTTGTTTTGATTGATATTGTAATTATTATCAGAAACCAAAACCAACGTATCCCGTCCGTCAGCAAGCTTGGGTCCTAGGGCCATTCCTTCAATATTATCAAAACGATTTTCAGAAGTATTTAATAAGCCATTAATAGATGGACTCATTGAATCAAAAACCAAGGTTTTATCAACCAATGTAGTATTATCAGAAGTCAAGTTAGAAATATTCATCACGTTTTGCGCGTGATTAAGATCAATCTCATAGATCCGCACACGCGTTACAGATTGTCCCGTCAAAGGATCTTGCTGATCGTTGTACCCTCGTTCTAAAACTAATAGACGATCATTATCAATAGCTAATATTTCTGAAATGCCATTACTGGTTGCCCCGACCGTAGAAGGGCGATCCGTATAATAAGCATATTGAGCAATTACATCCCCATCTATGTTAAATTTTGTAATACGTGTATAACCTGTTTGATCCTTTGTTAAATTACGCTCCAAAGATACAAAATAAGACCCATCAGGGGTAAATGTAGATCCTTTTAAATTCTTACTAGGTTGTGAAGCAGTTTTTATATTATCTGGAACCTTTTCTGATTTTGTATAAGTACCATCTGCATGATAATGATAAATACTGGGCACTGTTTCTTCAGTTGTTACCCAAAAACCGTCCCCTTTGGGATCCATTCTGATTGATTCAACATCGTTAATCCCGCTTAGATCAATAGGTGTCTTTTCAAATTGGATGCCAGGATTGCTTTTTGAGTCATACAATCCTGTAAATTTAAATGTATATACTGCAGCAGGTTTCCCGTCAGCCCCGATATCTGATTGAGCAATATAAGTATCGGTAACGGGATCATAATCGATCCCAGATAATCCGCCAATTTTATACCCATCATAAGTAAAATCTGCAGGTAAATCCACTTGATTAATATAACTCAGTCTCATCTTTATCTCTCATTCACTAGATAATAGATTATGTTTCCAACATTTTTCCTTCATATCCGATCATTCTAAATGGGCGAATAATAACACTTTCAAATACACCAGCCTTGGCGTAAGGATCGTTTTGAGCAAACTGCTCTACTGCGCTTTGATTCTCCATATCGATAATAATCAAAGAACCACAGCTCTTGCCGTCGTGATTGGACAAAGGACCACAAATCTTTATGTGACTTTCATATTTTTTCAAATACACCAGATGCTCAGGACGTACCGCCATTCTGGTTTCGAAACAACCCAGTTTATCCGTACACATAACTGCAAATAACATTTTTCGGTTCCTTGTTATTAAAAAATTATTAATGATTATTATTTATATCATAGGTGAAACAAATTAAACTGAATATTCCTATGGTCTGCATTTTTGAAATTGAAAAATAAATACTCTACTTGTATTAATACATTATATTTTGATTTATGCAGCTATTCACCAACGGAAATCATATTGTCTATCCCCTCGAAAAAATCTTTTCGATTCATCGTGAATCGATTGGCTAATCCAGGTGTATTCTTACGCTTTACAACCAAAGCTCAACCTTGGGTTACGACAAGTGCACTTATTATTTCCTTAATTGGCATCATAGGGGGATTATTTTTCGCTCCTGCTGACTGGCAACAAGGGGATAGTGTTCGAATAATGTATCTTCATGTCCCTATGGCTATTTTGGCAAGTGGGGGTTATTTTGCTTTAGCCATTTGCGCCCTCTTATCCCTGATTTGGAGACATCCCTTGGCTGATTTGGCCGCCGCGGAGATCAGCCCCATTGGTGCAACCATTACGGCCTTGTGCTTGATTACAGGTTCTTTATGGGGAAAACCAATGTGGGGTACATGGTGGGTATGGGATGCTCGCCTTACCTCAGTTTTGGTTTTATTTTTTTTATATTTAGGGCATATCACCTTGTTACATGCTTTTGACGATCAACAAAAAGGTTATAAAGCCGCTGCTATTTTAGCATTGGTTGGCGTTTTTGATTTGCCCATTATTAAATTTAGCGTGAATTGGTGGAACACTTTGCATCAACCCAGCACTTTCAGTTTTACGCATGCGTCTTCTATTACTTTATCTATGATGTGGCCTTTGTTTTTTTGTATAATTGGATTTGCATTAGGATTTGTTGCCTTGGTATTTTATCGATTGCGCGCGGCCATTATTGAACATCAAATTCGTCACTTACTTATTTCTTCAACTCAAGATGATAGGATCTAGTTCTATCCATGACCCACTTACCTTATATTATCGCTGCCTATGGCATAGCAGTTATTTGTATCAGCAGTCTTGCTATACATTCATGGACACGTTTAAAAAGAGCACAGAAAAAATTAATTGCTCTTCAACAGACACAGCAAAATTCCAAATCTTGTCATGAAGCGTAAAACCAAAAGGTTATGGATTGTCCTAAGTTGCATGCTTGGGATTGCTGTGGCCATCACCTTGGTTTTATCTGCATTTTCAAGCAATTTGGTCTATTTCAAAGCACCCTCCCAAATTATTAATCACCCAACCCCAGCACGAACGACCATTCGGTTGGGGGGAATGGTTGTTGCGCATTCTTTACAGTACAGCCGCACAGGTCAAACCCCCACTGCTCAATTTAAAATTACAGACGGACAAGCCGCAATTGAAGTCCATTACACAGGTGTACTGCCCGATTTGTTTCGCGAAGGACAAAGTGTTATTGCCATTGGCTCATTAGGAAAAGATAATATATTTAACGCTAATGAGGTATTGGCAAAGCATGACGAAACCTATATGCCCAAAGAAGTTGCCGAGGCCTTGCGTAAAAACGGGAAATGGGACCCTAAATATGGCCCACCGCCCGATGCTGCCACGTGGAATCACATGACAAAACCTTAGATAGCTTAATAATAAAAACAGTCTTTGAAACGAAAGAAGACTGTTTTTTAATTGTATTGCAGAGCCCCTTTCTCTCTACAAAGTAGAAACAGCTTCAATACAGTTCTTTAATTATATCAGCATTTATTGCCGACATCCTTATACAATCTCGTAATGTTTATTTTTGATACGATAAGTTAACAATGTAGAAATTAAAACAATAGATAACAACACTAGCAACGTTTGGTAAAATCCTGGCGAGATCATAGAAATCATGTTCGATACCAAGCCACCAATACCAAATCCCAAATAAATAAATCCGTAATTTTTGGTTACACCCCGCAATCCATAAAAATCACTGATTAATGCAGGGTAAACAGCAATCGTCCCCCCAAACCCAAAAGCAATCATAATAACAGAGGCATAAAAAATACTAATTGTTAATGTTGGATAACACATTGATGCAACCCCCATTAATAATAATATTTGGCAAAGACGCAAGGCCATTAATGTCCCTATCTTGTCCGATAAACTGCCAATTACCAAACGACCACAAAGATTTGAAAATGTTAAAATCGCAACGGCATTTGCAGCTTGTGTTAAGGTCAGCTGGGCTAATTGTTCCCCAATATCCTTCACAGCTCCAATCAGATATATACCACTGATACTTGTAATTAAAAAAATTAAGGCGAACTGCCAATAAACACTATTCGATAATACATTTCTGATCGAATAATTATTTTTGGTTTGTTCCAACTTAACGTTAATGATCAAAGATGCTGAAATTAACAGGCAAAGAAAAACAATTCCGCCCCATAACATCAACGCCACAGACAATCCCTGCGACATTAATAACCAATGATTAATATACTTAAAAACAAAACCGCCTAATCCATACGCCCCTACAGATAACGAGGAAATCACCCCTTTATGATTAGGAAACAATTTCACACAGTTGGTTAAAATCATCAAATAGATTGTACCCTCGGCAATTCCAACCAATCCCCCTATTCCAATATATACCTCCATTAAGCTATTTGCTTTGGATGTTAAATATAACCCCATAAACATCAAACAGGCTGCTATTAAAATGGCCCACTTAACCCCGATTTTCTCCTGTATGATTCCTGCCAACGATGAACAAACCGCTAACATGAAACAAGCCAACCCAAAGGTTAGAGTTACTTTGTATAAAGGGACGTCAAGCTTAATGGCCAAACTATGATTAAATAAACTCCAAGTATAAAACGATCCCAAAGCAAATTGGGCAAGTATCGTTCCTATTAAAGCGCTATATTTTTTATAAACAGATATTATAAACTGTTGATCAGCCATCAGTATTTGCCACGCATCAAGGGTTTAAGTTCAAAGTTACACTACTAAACTGTCATACAAACAAAACAATCACTTCACAAATAACACTAACTTTACCTTTAGATCCTACAACGAAGGGAACTAGCGTTGAGGAGATATTTCATAGATATAATATTTTACCACAGTATCACTGGTCTTGTTATAAATCGTAAAGCCAGTTCCAGTTGCTTTTTAATCTATAAACAATATATCAAATAAAAATTCAGACCTTTTTAATTAAAAAACCTTTTCATCGCTCACGGCTTCTGATTTAACCAATACTTATCCCGTTTAACTTTTTACTCTGGACAAATGCTGTGATCTCAAAAATACTTAGCCCAGAATTTGGTCATTTTACATTGGCCCTAGCGTGTTGCCTGGCAGGGGCACAATGTTTAATCCCTTTGATGGGGGCAAAACTTAGAAATATACGTCTTATGGCGTTGGCATCGCCCTTAGCATGGGGGCAATTTATTGCATTGGCTACAGCGTTTGCCTGTTTGATCACAGCTGCTGTTACAGATGATTTTTCCGTTCAAAATATTCTACAAAACAGTGCCATTGATAAGCCTTTATTATACAAAATTACGGGCGTATGGGGAAATCATGAAGGCTCTATTTTATTATGGGCGTTGATATTAGCGTTGTTTGGTACAATTATTTCAACCTTTAGTCAGCATCTACCAACCTCTTTACGATCCAAGGTCATTGCCATTATGGGGGGCAGTGCCACAGGGTTTGAATTATTTTGTTTAATAACATCCAATCCCTTTGTTCGGTCATGGCCAGCCCCCTTGGATGGGCAAGGAATGAACCCTTTATTACAAGATCCTGGTTTGGCATTTCATCCCCCCATCTTATATATGGGTTATGTTGGATTTGCAGTACCCTTTGCCTTTGCTGTTGCTGCGTTACTAGAAGGACGCGTTGATGCCGCATGGGGACGATGGGTGCGCCCTTGGACAGTTCTTGCTTGGGCTTTATTGACTTGTGGAATTGCCCTTGGATCTTGGTGGTCTTATTATGTATTGGGATGGGGTGGTTACTGGTTTTGGGATCCTGTTGAAAACGCATCCTTGCTGCCTTGGTTAACGGGAACGGCATTATTGCATTCTGCTTTGGTTGTAGAAAAAAGAGAAGCTTTAAAAGTTTGGACGATTTTATTAGCTATTGGTACTTTTTCTTTATCGTTAAGTGGAACTTTTCTTGTGCGCTCTGGAATTTTAAATTCTGTACATGCTTTTGCTTCAGATCCAACACGAGGAGTCTTTATTTTACTATTATTAGCTGTAATCAGTGGGGGGGCATTATTGTTATTTGCGTGGCGGGCACCCACCTTAACACAGACAGGTATATTTGGCTTCTTTTCTAGAGAGGGCTCAATCGTTCTTAATAATATATTACTATGTACAATGGCTGCTGTCGTATTAACAGGAACGCTTTATCCCCCTTTTATACAACTATTAAATGGGCAAACCTTGTCTGTAGGAAAACCATTTTTTGACAGTGCTTTGATCCCCATCGCTTTACTGTTATTTTTTGTTATGGCTATTGGCCCCGTTCTTGCATTTAAAAAGGGAAATTTCAAACAAATATGGTCAACCTTGAGATTTCCTGCCTTAGGTTCAATCTTGGTCACCTTTGCTGCCTTTATTTATTTACGTCAAATTCTGCCTGCCTTGGCAACGGGTGCCAGCCTATGGATTATTTTAAGCGCAATCGCTGATTATATTAAACGTTTATCATTGTTTAAAACTACATTAATCAACAGCTTCCATCGTATGACAGGCCTGCCCCGATCTTTTTATGCAACTTATATTGCCCACATCGGTGTTGCAATCACCGTCTTAGGGATTGTTGGAATGGCCGCCAGCCAGCAAAAGATTGTTGAAATCCCTATAAATACCACCATTCATTTGGCTGGATATGATTGGACCCTGACCGACATTCAAGATCGTCAAGGTCCTAATTTTGTTGCAACTGAGGCCACAATTCAAATTTCAAAAAATGGCAAACCAATTACCTGGATGTTCCCAGCCCGACGTTATTTTGAACGCCAAAAACAGGTCGTGACAGATGTTTCTATTCATACCAATTTGCTATCAGATTTATATGTTGTCTTAGGCGACAGTAAAAATAGTGACAAACCTCAACCTTTATTTGTTCTACGCTTGCATTATAATCCATTGGCACCATGGATATGGATTGGGGGATTTATTATGGCGATTGGTGGGTTTATAACCTTAACCGATCGCAGATTTCGCGTGGGTGCCCCTGCTTTACGTAAAAAACAATTACCAAAGGCCTAGATTCATGCAAGAAATTACCCGTCGTCGTTTATTATGGACTGTCCCCTTTGCAGGAGCTGCGATTGCAGGAGGAGGATTTTTATCTATGTTAACAGGATTAAAAAAAGGAAATTTTGATCCTCATGAAATTAAGACACCCATTTTAAACAGACCAATCCCCGATTTCACTTTACCAAATCAGCCCCCTTCAACGGGGTTTGACCAAACCATGCTAAAGCAACAAAACCAACCTATATTAATTAATTTCTTTGCCTCTTGGTGTATCCCATGCCTAAGCGAAATGGGCGTATTGCAACAACTGTCATCGCATTTAAAAATATGGGGGATTGCTTATAAGGATAAAAGTCAAAATATCGAAGGGTTTTTACAAAGAAATGGCAATCCATATCAACATATAGGCCAAGATAGCGAAGGGAATGTCGGAATTGAATGGGGGATCTCTGGGGTTCCAGAAAGCTTTCTTATCATGCCAGGAGGAATCATCAAATGGCACTATCCTAAACCCTTAACCGCAACCTCTACTCAATATCTCCTCTCCCTTTTATCATAGGAATTCAGCCGAATGCGTCCATGGTTTATTTTCCTGCTGCTTGGTTCTTTTTATATTATCCCTCTAACCGCTCATGCTGTAGATAGCCCTGACGAAATGTTATCCAATCCCACACAAGAAAAACGGGCACAAACTATTGGATCCCAGCTACGATGTTTAGTCTGTCAAAACGAAAGTATAGAGGACAGCAGTGCAGAGCTGGCCAAAGATTTACGCAAAATCGTTAGACAACGCGTTGCCGCAGGGGATACCAATCAGCAAGTCATACAATGGATGGTGGATCGTTATGGCAACTTCATCCGTCTAAAGCCACCCTTTATGATCAGCACAGCCTTATTATGGGCCATGCCTTTTTTGGCACTTATAATCGGGTGTTTAATTGCTTTTGTAACATTAAGGCAAAAAAAATCGGCTCCTCCTGCCCCATTGAACCCGAAAGAAAAAGAACGGCTTGTGGCCTTAACAAAGGATCAGTAAATGTTGTGGATTGTTATTATCATTTTCAGCCTACTGTGCTTGTTACCATGCTGGGTAACCCTATGTAAATCGCCCAAAACAGCCAATGCTAAACAGTCCGCATTGCGGGTTTATCAATCGCAACTTAATGAGTTAAATAATGATTATAATCATGGATTTATTTTACAAGGCGAATATGATCAGGCCAAACTAGAAATTCAACGCAGATTGTTAAAAGCAGATCAGCGCACACCCTCCATATCCAATCTTACAGATTTTTCCATAGGCAGCTTTATCCTAACCAGTATGGGTATTTTATGCATTCCCATGGCTGCCATAGGGTTGTATCTGGTCAATGGGGTGCCATCGTTACCCGCCCAACCTCTGCAACCACGATTGGCGGAACAGCACTCTATGGAACAGCAAATTTTGCCATACCTCAAACAGCTACGTGAAAAATTGCCAACCCTTGCCTTAGATGATCCAAAACGTATTGAAGGTTATATTTTATTAGGCAAAATAGAAGCATCACGCGGTGAAATTAAAGCAGCGATAACAGCGTGGAAAGAAGCATTACAGCAACGTTTTAATCCAAATCTGGCTGTTCAAATTGCAGAAATGCAATGCCGATTAGAAAATACTGTTTCCAAGGATAGTGCAGATTTATTTAAGCAGGCCTTAAGCCAAGCCCCCAAAGATGCCCCATGGCGTGAACTGGCAGAACAACGTATTACCCAGTATGAAAAGCTGAACAGTCGGTAAAAGTAAATTCCTGCCAGTTACAATTGACTGGCAGGTTTTTAAGAAAAAGGACTTTCAGATAATTGAGTTTTAGGTTTTTTATATCGAGGGGGATTAACGTTACAAGAGACAAAATATAAACCACAAATCGACAAAATATTACTGATACAATAAAACAGCGTAATTTTACTGAAATATCCCCAAGAATTAAGCCAAATATAAATGCCGTAAAAAGCAAAAGGTAACCCCAAGATTCGTGCCCCAAATAAATGATATCGTAAAGGATTCATAAATTTATCACTAATCATGGCTTGTGATCGATGCACAAACATATAAAAGCACACTGTTAAAATGCAGGATAAAAAATTATAGGTCGAAAAAAAGAATCCTGTATCAAACAAAATAAGCGGTAAAACTAAAAAAACAATCGAAAAGATAACGGCACCTAGTAAAAGGTTTAATCCCAAACCTACGTTGGGGCGATCCCCAGGCAAACGATCTGCAATAGGTTGGAAAATGTGATCCAGAATCCAAAAATCAATCTGAAGTAAGATATTCTGATTATTTTGTGCCATTGATTACCTTATCAACCTATTACCTCTGTTTTAAATACGAACCGAAACTATCATAGAAATTAAGAAAATTTAAAAATTTGTATCAAAATCATAAAAAAAGCTCGTTTTATATATATAAAACGAGCTGTATAGTTTCAAGAAACAAAACATATATAAACTTAAGCTGGGGCCTGAGTGACCTCCTGATTGTGCTCTCTCAGCATATTGACGATTTTTGCAACACACCGACCACAATCGGGCTTACAACCACAAGATTTATATACCGCACTAGGACGGTCAGCACCGCCCTGAATTGCGTTACCAACATCCCTATCTGTTAAAGCACGACATGAACAAATATACATTGCCAAAGGCTCCGACAACAAGTTGTTAATAATGATAATAATAACCATTCTTAACAACTTGTCTATCTTTTTTTTAAAAAAAACAAAAAAAAGTAAAATTAATGAATTCCAACTTTTATCATTTTACTTATTTATACAAATAAGCGTATAGTTCTCATCTGAAACGAACAAACAATAATAATGTTTCAAGAAACAAAAATTCACATAACAACTTAGGATTTCACGATGATTAAAGATAAAAAAGTTATCGAACATTTAAATATTCAATTGACCAATGAACTTACGGCGATCAATCAATATTTTCTTCATTCTCGTACACTAAACCACTGGGGTGTTACAAAATTAGGTAAAAAAGAATATGAAGAATCCATCGAAGAAATGCGTCATGCTGATAAAATTATTGAACGCATTTTAATGCTTGGTGGTCTGCCAAACATGCAACGCTTAAACACCATTCAAATTGGCGAAACTGTCGAAGAAATGTTGAAATCAGATCTCGCGATGGAAGAAAAAGCTACCAAAGATTTACGCGAAGCCATTGCTTATTGTGAATCTGTTCGTGATTTTGTTAGCCGTGATTTATTTCTAAGCATTTTAGATGCCGAAGAAGATCATATCGACTTTATTGAAACACAATTTGACTTGATCAGCCGTACTGGTATTGAGAATTATATTGCTCTTAATTCTGATCATTCTGCAGAAGCGTAAAATAATTTAAGGAATAAGAATATGATAATTCTTATTCCTTTATACCTTCGATGCATCCAAATCTATTCACTGTAATTGTAGTATTATATTGAAAAATACAAGCATTCTTGGATCACTCTGTGCAACTTTTTCCTGTTATTTAACACCTATTATTTGAAGAATATTCTAAGTAACAATCACAGACAACAAGACCCATGTTTTACCTAAAGAACATCACACGTAAGCACATTATCTATACTACGTTATTTCAACCGTAAAAAATCCTCGTTTGTAGTATCTCTTGCCACAACTCTGTTCTAAAAAACTTGAATTATTTAGAAGAATAAAGATTATTCCTATCGATATAAATTTTACTAAATCCAATTTTTCTAATAACGTAGCACTACATATTTTTCAAATAAACAGGAATAAATAAACGATGAAATTTACACTTGGCCCAACAGCATTTGGCCTTGCTTTACTGGCATCGACCCCATTGATGAGTGCTATCTCCTTTCCCCCTCATGCAATGGCTCAACAAACGGCAACGTCGCTCACTGTAAAAAATTCATCTCATCCTGATTCCTCAATAATTGCTAAACAAGATATCTTACGTAAAACTCTAAATAATGGACTACGTGTCGTTATTATTAAAGACTCCCTTGCCCCAGTGGTGACGGCGCAGATCAGCTATTTAGTAGGGTCTAACCAAGCCCCAAAGGGATTTCCTGGCACTGCACATGCCTTAGAACATATGATGTTTCGCGGCAGTCAAGGACTGGATAAAGATCAATTAGCCGTCATTGGGGCACAATTAGGGGGCAGTTATAACGCCTTTACAACGGAAAATGTAACCCAATATTACTACACTGCCCCCGCTGAAGATTTAAATGTTATTTTGAAAATCGAAGCACTGCGTATGGGTGGGTTAAGCCTGAATGCTGCTGATTGGGACAAAGAACGGGGCGCAATCGAACAAGAAGTATCGCGTGATTTATCCAATCCAATTTATAAATATGTTTCTGAACTTCAAAAATTAATGTTTGATGGCACGCCATATGAACATGATGCATTGGGAACCCGCCCCTCTTTTGATAAAACAACGGTCTCATTGCTGCGTAAATTTTATGAAACCTATTATGCGCCTAATAATGCAATATTAGTGATCACGGGGGATATTGATCCAAATAAAGCAGTAGAACAGGTTGAAAAAGACTTCGGATCTATCCCCAAAAAAACCATTCCTGAACTTGAATCCTTTACCCTAAAACCAATCAAAGCCAAAACCTTAACCTATCCAACGGATTTTCCAACCAGTTTGGTTACCATTGCGTGGCGGATGCCAGGCGAAAAATCCAAGAATTTTGCTGTTGCTGATATCTTAAGCGATGTTATTTCCAGCCAACGTGGGGCATTATATGGTTTAGTTCCCCAAGGCAAGGCTTTGATGGCTGATTTTGAATATGTTCCCAAAGGTGAAGTTGGTTTTGGTGTAGCGATTGCTGCCTTTCCTAAGGGACAAGATTACAAACCAATTTTAAATGAAGTTAATCAAATCTTGCAAACTATTCGTGAAAAAGGGGTTTCACCAGAATTAGTAGAAGCAGCAAAGCGCAAAGAAATTGCTCAACTTGCATTTTCTGCCAACTCCATTACAGGGTTGGCTAGCTCTTGGTCGACAGCTTTGGCATTCCAGGGATTAAATGATCCCAACGAAATGGCGGCAGCATATCAAGCAGTAACCCCTGAACAGGTAAATGCTTTGGCCAAAGAAATTTTAAATCCTGATGAAGCAATCACAGCAATTTTGACCCCTGAAGATTCTGGCAAGCCTATTTCAAACAAAGGATATGGTGGCGCGGAATCTTTTGCTTCGGTTCCTGAAAAACCTGTCCAACTGCCAGATTGGGCACAACAAGCCCTTAACAAACTAAACATTCCTAAAGAAGCCCCAAAACCTTCTGAAATGGTGTTAAGCAATGGTATACGCTTGATTGTTCAACCCCTAAATGTCAGTAATACGATCAGTGTCTTTGGGCAAATTCGTCAAAATCCCAGCTTGCAAGAAGGCAAAGGCAAAGAAGGGATTGCTGGTATTACAAATGATATGTTTAAATATGGTACCAAAACATTGGATCGCTTAGCATTTAGAAAAGCTGTTGATGATATCGCAGCTGATATCAGTGCAGGCAGCGATTTTTCATTAGCTGTTTTAACCCCAGATTTTGATCGAGCTATGCAATTACTAGCTGATAACGAGTTAAACCCAGCATTCGAGCAAAAATTCTTTGATATTGTTAAACAACAAGCCGCCCAATCTTTAATTGGACTGTATCAATCCCCAGGCTATCACTTTAATAGAGCCATTGCTAAGGCAATCAACCCACCCAACGACCCAAGTTTGCGTCAACCTGATCCTGCTTTGGTTAAAAAATTGACGTTGCAAGATCTAAATGACTTTTATAAAAAATCTTTTCGTCCTGATTTAACAACCATCGTCATTGCTGGCAATATTACCCCTGAACAAGCCAAAGCCAGTGTGGAAAAATACTTTGGAAATTGGGAAAACATAGGCCCCAAACCCAATTTAGATATGCCAACACGCCCAGATAGCAAATCCTCTTTTGTTCATGTTCCAGATAAAACCGCGGTGCAAAACAGTGTTGCTTTGGTTGAAAGCATTAATCTTGATGTCCATCACCCAGACCATTACTTGTTAAACCTTGGAAATGAAGTTTTAAGCGGTGGATTTGCAGGAAGATTTTACAAAGATCTTCGTGTCAAAACGGGGTATGTCTATAATGTAAACAGCGATTTTGGATGGTCACGCACGCGTGGATCTTATAGTATTACATTTGGTGCTGATCCTGATAAAGTATCTTTAGCAAGAAAAGCCGCACTAAAAGACCTCACTGCTATGCAAACAAGTCCTGTTACCGACAATGAACTACAACTGGCCAAGGCATCGTTACTGCGCAGTATCCCATTACAACAAGCCAGCGTTGATGGAATTGCAGGGCAATATTTAACGTATACTGATTTGGGATTACCTTTAAATTCCGCACATATTGCGGCAAAAAATTATTATAAAGCCAGCGCTGCAGAGGTTCAAAAGGCCTTTCAAACTTACGTAAGACCAAAGGATCTGGCAGAAATTATCAAAGGGCCAGCAACCCCAACACCTTAATTATCCACTCTATTCAACTAAAATAAAGCCATTCATAATTTATCACCCTTTGAATGGCTTTATTTTATAGAATCCTTCAAGATTATTTCATACACTTGATAATAATCGTTTTCTGGTCGTGGATGTCTGTAATGACTCAAAAGATTGCAATATTATACCAAGCACTGCCACCACCCATCATTGATGGGTTACGTAAAGATAAAAAACCAGGTGGATATTCTGACAGTGGAGCAGATATTGCTTTTGTCGGACTGACCATACCAGACATTTTAAGTTATTTGATTTAAATATGAAACCAAATATGACTGGTGCAAATTGTCCAGGTCAAGAGCAGCAAGATTGTCTGACGATAACTGCGGCCCGTGCAGGTGGGTGGGACTTTATTCACCTACTGCAAGCCATATCAGCAACAGCATGGTAAAATCAATCATAGTAAACAACTTCTTTTATTTCTTATTATTTGCAAGGATAACATCATGACATCACATCAACAGGAGTGGTTTAATGAAATTCTCAACACTTCATGGGTTCTATTGGGACCTAACCAATTGGTTCAACCAAAACGTGACGAAAACGGAATTTGGACAATTGGCAACATTACAACTGATGACGAAGCAATTTATAAATCTTGTCCAGACGATAATATTCAAAATATATCTGAGTTTTATTTAATTCATCATGATTGGCAAGTTGCTATTTTAAAACGATATAAACCTGCTATTTATTTTTGTGCTTTCGGAAACGAAGCAATTTTGCAATATGTTCAATTAGCCGTGAATTCGTTGATTCAATTTGGCAAATGGCAACATGACATCATTATTTTCACAGGATTGGAAACAAAAGAAAACTTAATATCAAAACTTGCCCCTTTCAATCTTGGGGGAAAACTTCATATTATTGACATAATGCCTGCAGATAAACCTTTGGATTGGTATACAGCACGTTACCGAATAGATGCTTGCCCCTTGTTACAACAAGCTCAACCCATATTATATCTTGATGTGGATTTTCTTTGTGATGGTCCTTTAGATTCCTTATTTATTCAACTTATTGACAGTCCTTATATTCACGCATGCAAAGAGGGAGTGATTGGCGAAGGGTCGCCAAATTCTGAGGGGCATTGGTATGGTTGGCGATTAATGCAGGCCGATCATGTACCTTTTAACCCTGACGAAAGAGGATTTTCTAGCGGCGCTTTATTTTATAAAAATTTTCAACTTGCTGCGCCTTTTTTTAAAATGATTTTACAATCAGCGTATGGTTACATACAAAAGCAAAAAGATAAGCTTGTATCCTATGATCAACGTTTTGCAAATTATATTCTATACAAATATAAAAAAGTCGAAATTCATTATCTTGCTCAATATCTGCGATTATATCGCATACCAGAAAATACAACACAAACACCTGATATTAACGATCGTCTGGGACTAGTTCATTTTCTGGGGGCAACATTAGAAAATAAATTATTAACTATGCAAGATTACTTTTCACAACTGAATGCACGAATTACAAGTAGTTCACAACACAATATAAGTAAAATATCAACCATGATTGTATAAAGTAAATAATTTTCACAAAATTCTTCTAAAATTACTTTAATTATTATATGGGGATTGATTTTTTGTATCGTTTACGTAATATAAGCAATATCATGATAAATTATCATGATCAAAAATTAACTTAATTGGAGAATTAAAAATGCGTGAAATATCTACAGTAGAAGTTCAATTCGTTGCTGGTGGTTTTAGCTTTGCAAGCATTGGCCAAACCGTTGGATCAACCATTGGTTCTATCGGCGACAAACTTTTCAGCTTAGTTAGCGGTGGCACCAGCAGCACAGCATTATCAACCTCTTTGGGAAATCTTGGTAATGGCATTGGCGCATTATTAGACGTTCCAGTAAATCTTGTTACTGGCGTCAGCAATAGCTTGACCAATATCGGTAAAGGTATTGTTGGTTCTGTTACTGATTTGGTTAATGGTTTTCAAAGCATTTTTGCTTAATTAACTGAATACAAAAAGCGTTACATTTTAATGGTGTAACGCTTTTTACTTATAAGATATTATTACTTAACCAAATAAAATGCACATAACTTATTGCCATCAGGATCCCGTAGATAAGCTAAATATTTCTTAGGACCTTGACCATCGCGAATTCCAGGTGGTGCCTCGATAGCCTCTCCACCATTTTCAATACCAGCTTGGTACCATTTATTAACCTGCTCAACAGATGACATAGAAAAGCCAATTGTACCCCCATTAGCATAAGTGGCTTTATTACCATCAATGGGTTTAATTGCCGCAAACATTTGATTGTCTTTTTTATATAAAATGCGATCTGTCAAATCAGTCTCAATACGCACTGCGTCAACAACTGTAAACGTAGCATCATAAAAACGCTTAGCCTTTTCCAAATCGTTTGTACCAACGGTGACATGATTAAATAACATAGATACCTCACTACTATATGATGTGAAGCCATTGTATATTATAATTCATTTGCTGTGAATAGAAGCAGACTAGAATTGTCTCATAGATATTTGCTTTATCCCTTTATAAGGAATTTACAACTTAGAAAAAGACACTTCAATTAATTTAAAGAGACATTAGCTATAAGATTGAACCTCCAAAGTCTTTTTTATCCGATTTTCTTTAAATATTGTATATATTATAGCATCATAGCTGCTGTCATCTCTGAAAAAATCATGAAATTTCGCATTTTCTTTTTTTAATAATTCTTGCTCATCAGCAACTAAAATAACTTTTTTCTTTTCCTTTGTAATAAAATTATTAATATATTCAATAAGATCTTTCAAAGGAATATTTGCTTTATCAATATTGTCAAATATAAAGATTGTCTCAACATGGGATGCCAAATAAAAAGGATCTTTCTTTTGCAACGCAGAAAACGGTATCTGAAATAAAGAAAGATAATTTTTTACCCGATCAGAAATCTTTCTGAAAAAAGAAGAAACTGTTTTGCTAATTTTTGAGTTAAATGCAGGAAACTGCTGTGAAAATATAGCATCTTTTAATTCTGCAATACACTTCAATCCACTTAAGTTTATTTTAATAAATCTTTTTTGAGAGTCTTTAACTACCTGACCCATATATTCTTGTGCTGGTACAATATGGCTGATTGAGGCCATCGCTTGCAAGGATGCCAACCGCGTACAATTCTTCATTATGGGAGTTTGCAGTATTGTTTTCTCAGTGCAAAAATTATTGATAAAATGATCGATATAATGACTTTTATCATACCCGCATTTACCAGTTACTAAAACGGCATAATTTGGACAATCTGAAGCATAAATAAAAGAATTTAAATACTCTGTAATATGCTGGTTTGGGTCTTTAACGTTTACAATAGAATCAGTCAACATCGAATCACATCCTATTCCTTGATGCGGCATCTTTAACCGATTTTAGCTGATTCTCCTAATCAATTCAATTTTTCGTGAGGTTATTTTTAAGAATCAAAAAAGGCGTGCTTTTATCAAGCACACCCTTCTCATGTCATATACAAATTTGGAATTACTTCAAAAAACCGTCCCTTTGTAAAATACTAATGACAGTTTCGATACGTTTGCTGTAGGTATGATCTTTTAATGTACGTGCTTGTGCCTTCTTAGCCGTTTGCAAGATCAGTTCAGGATCATTTAGATATTTATCCAACAATTTTTGAAAATCATAACGTGTTGAAAAAACAGGAAGCTCATCACGCTCGTAGAAATCATGAATAGCATAGTTATCTTCATGAAATAATTGCATAGCCCCTGCTGCCGCTGCCTCAAATGTTCTAGGACCTGGATTAGAAGGCATAACCACAAAACGTTTATTTTCAAAATGTAAACTGCGCCCTAGATTCAATACAATCTTTGAACGCTGGTAAAGCTCAATTAACTGATCTTTTTCAATACGAGCATCAGAAAAACCAATTCCGAACTCTCCCCATCCTGGCCCCACAATTCTAATATTCAAATCAGACAACGCTGGTCTTATACTGCGCATAACATCTTTACGACTGCCAAATGCCACACCACAGAACATAACATCAATATTTTTTTCCAATGTCTCGTCTAGTGGACGATAATGCAGTTTTTCACACGCAGCCAAGGGCAAGAAATAAGCGTGCGGATGATCGTAAAAATTGGTTCCCCAACGATCACAAGAAAACACAACATCAAAATCATCTATAATACGATAATTTGCATCTTGCTCGTATGGATCTTCGGTTGCCCAAAAAATAGTAATGGCACCAATATTCTTGGCCTTTTGACAAACCTCTCCAAAATACGTACTTTCAGGTAAATACGACCCAATTGAAAATACAATTTTTGGTTTAATATATTCAATTGCGGCGGCTGCACCAGCGATGTTGGTTGAAATTACATTTCCTTCTCCAAAAACGCTTTCCCAGCCAGACATGATAGCTTCACGAATTTGTGCATTTGCTTGGGATTCATAACGCCCACCACTGCAAACCATTACTTTACCACTAATAGGCTTGACGATTGCGGTTTTGCTAGTGGCTGGACGGGGAACATCACTACTAACTACGCTTTCTTTTGAAACAACATTATCACTCGTTGTTTTTGTTTCTTTTTTCTTTCTTGCTCTGACTGCCATTTAATTTGCCTATTTACTATTTATGAGAAGTAACGTTTGTTAAAATATTTTGAAGATTTGTTCTGAATTGATGTTCATTACATTCTTTTTCAATACGGGACAACGCATGACTGCGAATCTTATCCCATAACTTTTGCTCTTGATAAAGGCGAATGATTTGTGATGCAAAAAATTCTGGATTATCAATTGAACCTGCTAAAATATCCTGATCATCTTTCCATCCCAATTGATTAACCAACAATTCAGCTGCAACAATCGGTATCCCAAATGATGCCGCCTCGTGAAGTTTGTACGGAATCCCCCCTGCAAAACGAGTGGGGGCAATATATACGCGATGATCATTATAAAGATGGGTTAGATCTTCCACAGGTCCTAATAATTTCACCTGAGGATATTTCGCAAAAACGGACATATCTACAGAGGGATGAACATAACCCGCAATAGTTATGAAAAATGCTTCTTCCATTTTTTCAACTAATATAGGTAGAACGGCACTCATAAACCATTGCAAACTATCAAAATTAGGCGATAAATCATCGTGCAATGCACCGACAAATAATAACCCATTTCGTTCACCCCAATTTTTAGGTGTAGCCCTTACAGACATCATGTGCCCCAGTATATTGACATTATCAAACCCAGCTTGTTTGGCATATTCTTGATCAATTTTATTGACGGTGATGATTGTTTGACAATGACGCGCACACGATAATTCCACAGTTAGGGCATCCTCTAACGTTTCATTCATCTCCAACCCTAAAATATTTGCCCTTAATTGTGTTCTTGGGGCTGCGATAACTTCAGTATCCAATACCAGACAATCTTGTGGTAAATAGCGATTTGCCTCTCCCATCATTGGAAGGATACGGTGAAGATTATGAGTACGGCCAATCCAAACGATATCGTAATACCCTGCACGTTCTAAAAAGAATGCTCTTATGTCGTCTATTGTACGATCGAAAAGAACCTCGACCGTTTCAGGCAAATCTGAATAAATCTGATACAAATGTGCATAATAAGAATTAATCGGATAAACTGTAACCTTATATCCTAACTTGGCCATTTGATGCACGATATCATTTGATCGAACGTACCCCGACCCCAACCGTTTTAAAGGCACACGATCTTCAATGAATAAAATTCGTTTTTCCCTATCGACACGTTCACGCGCAATAATAATATTATCAGAGTGACGAGGATGTTGAAACCGTAAAAAATCACTATGTTCCTTGACAAATTTCTGATGATTACGACGAATAAGCCCACTGGATACAATAGGATCACTAGAGGCATATTCCATATGTTCAACAACAGCATCAGGATGATAAATAACCCGATATCCAGCTTTAAGAATGCGCACACATAAATCAGTATCCTCAAAATAAGCAGGATAATAGACTGGTGAAAAACCCTTTAGTTGTTGTAATAAAATAGTTTTTACGGCCATCATGGCTGTAGAACAATAATCAACACTTCTAACAAAATTTGCCTCTGGACGTAAAGGATCATCACCCCTCATATACCCTGTCGTTGTACCGTCACGCCATATGATCGATCCTGCCTCTTGTAAATTTCCATCGGGATGAATAATTTTCCCCCCCACAGCACCAATATCAGCAGCCGATAATAAGTACTGACACAACGTTTCAATAGCTTTGGGATATAGATAAATATCATTGTTTAAAAAGATTGTAATAGGTGCTTGAACATGTTCAAGCAAATAATTACAGGCTTTACCATACCCAATATTATACGCGAAGCGTAAAATCTGCGCGCCGATTAATGAATTTTGAATATAACGTGTATCGTCGGACGAGTGATTATCACCTATCAATAATTGGATTTTTCCAGCATAATTAGCACGTAATGATGCAAGCGCTGTCAAACTGACAGGCAACTGATTACGTAATAACATAATTACACTGATCTCAGGTTTACCTTCGTATGAAAAATCAAGCTTTTGATGTGCAACCGTTGGCAGCATATATCGTGCTTTTTTACGAAAATACTCCCGCGATTGAATTGTCTTATCACTTAAACGATAATGAGAATCTTCTGGTTGTTTTTCTAACCATTGCTCTAATCTTTTATTAAAAACCCAGTGAGCAAAGGCATCACGATACAATCTATTTTCAATATCTTCACGCACATGCCCAGATAAGAAATAAGTCTTTAAGTCAATATCAGCATGAGGTTGTCTACATTCAAAACAACCATGCAGCAAAAAATGCTGATATCCATTGCGAAATGTTGCATCAATACTATCTGATATCGCCTCTGCTAGGTCAGGATTAGCCTTTACATAAAAACGTTCTGAAAACCAAGGCGAAGGATTAAACAAAGTCGGAGAATCATTTGTCAAATAGTGATGCAAAGCACAAACAACGTCACCCTGCTTGATTAATCCCATTACTTCTGGGTATTCTGCAATGTACCAAGCAGGGTCAAAATAAAGTGATATTTCGGCATCACGATCTGCATCTGTAATATTAAGTAAATAATTCCTATATGGAAAAAAAGTTTTCTCAACTTTCCCCTGACCATAGCAAACGCGTTCATAGACTAAAGGATCAAAATACAAAGATCCAGAACGTCGTAACGCATCGCCTTTTTTTAAGTAATGATCATAAGCATTAATAAACGTATCAGAAGATTTAATTTCATAAGCAAAATTTGGATTTTGCTGTAAATAATATTGTTCAGAAAATAACCAATGGGGGCGATGTTTTTTGTATCCTACTTTACAGTAATGCTCAAAACCTGTTTTAAAAGCTCCTCTTTTAATTGCCTTTTGTACATCTGTGTAAAATTGAACATACCAAGTTTCATCAAAATAAGCATTTGGTGAGTGACCCAAAAATGCACCTACTTGCTCATAATATTGCTGAACGTCTTCTAGGCCACAAATTTCCATTTTCTCGTTTGTATCTGGATACCGACGAACGTACCAATCCTCGTCAAACTGCGCCCAAATTGCCCCTTGACAATGGTACGTATCTTCAGGAATATCGTCTACAATGACATATTCTTGTTTTTCTTGCGATATTACCTCGTCTATATGATCAGCATCTTGGTGATGTGCTAACCAATGAACATACGAATTGGGATATAGACCAGTTTTAATATCCTGTTGAACTTCCTTACGTAATGAATACGCAGCTAAATCAACAAATGGAGATGGCATCCACAGTAATTCAATACCTTCATGAATGAAATGATCATATCCATTTCTATAAGTTTCTGACAATCGTTCATGCTTTAATGCGTCGTGATACTCTGCAGCATAGAAATTTTCGTCAAACCACATTGATGGTGCGTATTCAAATGGTCGTTCATTCGTCAAGTAATGATGTAATGGATTAACAAATTTCTTTGCCTGGACCTCTTCTTTTACATCAGAATATTGTTGCACATACCATTGAGGATTAAAATACCAAGAAGTTTGAGTTAAAGGATCAATAGCATCTATATGTTTTAGATAATAACTATATGAACCGACACCTTGTGATATGGGACCTGAATAATGTCCAATAAAAAAATTTGGATCAAAGAATAAGCTACCACTCAATCCTTCAAGGTCACCAGCTCTCAGATAATGGTCATATCCATTAACAAAACCATGCTGAAATAAAACCTCGTCTGTCAAGCTAGAGTATTTCTTTTTATAGAAGCTTTCAGAGAACAACCAATGTGGCGAATAGTCTCTATAACCTTGTTTACAATAGTGATCAAAACCTGATTTATACTGATGCTTTTCAACCAATAACTTTACATCAGGATAAGTATTTAAGTACCATTTTTCATCAAAAAAAGGATTTGGCGAATGCCCTTCATGACAACCAAAAGAAAAATAATATTCCTCGACACTATCAAGCTCTAATGCCTTCATTTTTGATGTTACATCAGTATATTTACGAATATACCAGTCTTCATCGAAAATTTTCCAAGGAGTTAACGATACCGTTGTTTCTTTTTGTTCGTTAATTTGGTCTTCTTCTATATTTTGATCATCTTGAGTATCAATAAAATGGTCATCTTTAACTGATAAGGGTCTATCCTTTAATAACTCAACTTTTGATCTAGTAAATTCAACATCATTTATGGTGGGATCATTGGGAACGTATAGGCTACGATCATCTTCCTCATCTACAATAATATCTCCATTTAGGTCAGCCTGCTCATCTTTGCTTTCTACCTTACTATCTGCTGACTGGATAGTTTGTTCCCTTTGTAAATCTTCAGATTGTAAAATCTCCTTTGAATCAACTAAATCTGTGCCCTCGTTTTTAATAACCTCTCTTTCTTTAACATTTTCTTCATTTATTAATACAGTGGCAGCTGACGTAACATCCTCGACAGACTCTGTATCACCAGCGTCTTTACGCATATAAGATTCGTATTTTTGGACTAGATCGGTGTGCTGAATAGCTGACCAGTATTCAAAAGCATCCTGATACAAACCACTTTCAATTGCCTTTTTTACTTCGTCTTGTAGTGCATAAGCACCAATGTCAAACTGACTATTGGGTTGTCGTCCTTCTTTATATCCATGAAGGATAAAGTGATAATAACCATTTAAAAAATCACTATTGGCATTAACTGCAGAGGCGACATCAGTATAAGAGGTATTATAAAATTCCTCTGAAAAACCAGCGAGGGGTGAAAATGCGGTAGGGGTATCATTTGCTAAGTAATGATGTAATCCATTTAAATAAAGTCTCTGCTTGATCAAAGACTTAACTTGAGGATATGTTTCTAAATACCATTTCTCATCAAAATACCAACTGACCCATAAAGGTGCTTTCCCCTGTAGAAGTTCTTTCAGGTAGGAATGAAAAGCCCCCTCTTCCAAAGCTTCTTCAAAATTATTTTGTTGTGACAGATACAAATTCGGATTAAAAAAAGGGCTTCCTGAATAGAGGTAATAGTCTCCCTCATATAAGTAATGATCGTACCCATTTTTATAACTGGCAAAACGTTCATTACGTTCAGCGTATCTGTCACAATATAATTTTTCTGAAAATAACCAATGAGGAGAATTATTTTTATAGCCTTCTTGGCAATAATGATCAAAACCTGATTTAAAATCACCTTCCTTAACCAATTGTGCGACATTGGGATAAGTTAGTAAATACCACTTCTCATCAAAATACATATTTGGAGAGTGACCAATTTTACATCCTCTATTTTGATAAAAATTATAAATATCCCCACCATAGACATCTTCAATCATCGGAATAATGGCTACATATCGAGATCGATACCACTGCTCGTCAAACTCAATCCATTTTGGAAGAGATTTTTTTTTATCTGGCATTATACTACTCAATTTCATTACGAATATTAATATTCTGGTATAGTTAACCATACCAGAATATTAATCTGTATTAATGTAAAATAAAATTAATCAATATTTAAAATTTACTTGCTATCAACTGATGACATTTTTTAATAACTTCGTCTGTTAATACTGCATCTGTAATTTCTTCTACTTGATTATTTTTAATATTCACAACAATGTTCGTCTGTGCAATTTTATATTCATTATGAACAATATTAACCAAATACATGTGATATTGACCATTTACCACGGAATAGCATCCTTGATTTAAGTTCAATTCAACTACAAAACCATTGTTTAAAGGAGCCCCCTGAAAGATAGAAGCAGTTTCATGGCGCATAAATCGTGATGTACCGACAACAAAACAATGTCCCGTACTTTCATTAGCAAAAGCAATATACATACGCCCTGCCATTGAATTTGTTCGATTAAAAGCCCATCCCGAAATTTTTAAGACACTTTTATCATATTCAACTGTATCTTCGATTTCATCGTCTTGTATAAAACCAGTCAAATATTCGATACAATATTCTAATTCACCAAATCTCTGCTCATGAATATTCTTCTCAATAAACTCATTCAGCTTAACTCCACGCATCATCCCATCTTTTTCAATGATCCGTTTAAAATCATCTAAAATCATTTGATTTTCATGGAATATATTGTGAATTTTAGTAATTTTCCCGCCTTCAACATCAATTTCGTTGGTTGTTAATTGAAATGCTGCCGAACCATTAACAATATTGATCAATCCAATTCTAAAGCGACCTTCACACCATTTACCCCTCAATGCAGAAACACCAGAAAAGCCATTACGAATTGGAGCATTCGCAAAACTTGAAGCAACGTCCGCGCGATTTTCTCTTTGACATTCTAAAAAGATGGTTAAATCACTGTCTTGATGAATCAAAACCGTATATAATGTACCAGCATTTGACATTTCAGGGAAAATAAACCATCCCCGAATATGAAACTCATCTGCACCTTTAAATTTCTTTTCATCATCAACGTTTAAGATGTGATAACAAATATCATCAAGGTAATAGTTTGCCCCTTGGACCACGGCCCAATCATCAACAACCTGTGGAAGTTCAATATTTAAACTATTTCCTGTTGGTGGATCAAAAATATGTCTTGGTGGTGCCTGCTCTTTCCACGATGAATGGGGTAAATAGTGAAGACGACCAATATCCCATTTTAAGTTACTGACGCCAAGCCGATCATGAGGGGCGTTATCTTTGTAAATAGCCAATAACTCTTTTGCATAATCAGGAGCATCAACCCATAAATCAGGTGTAATATTACCCATGATCTGTTCGCGCAGTTTTTCATCGGAACGGATTAATTCCAAACGGTTAATAACCGTATTTACAGAACCAATTTCCACTTTAAATCCGTTGATCCCATCTTGAACACGATCCCCCAATGCACCAACATCTGTCACGATCGGGATCAATCCATTTTGCCATGCTTCTGATAATGAAATACAATAAGTCTCAGGCCATATGGATAATATCAAGGCAACATCAGCAACTTGCAATGCTGCTACCTCTCCTAAGCCATATGCTCCGTGCAATATCACGTTGTTACGATCCATTTCTTTTAAAACATTTTCATAATCGGGTTGCATATACCCAAATATATGAAATTCATATAAATCAGCATTAGCTGACTGGATAATTGACAAAATGGTATCTGCACCCTTAGAACGAATAAAATTACCAACAGTGGCAATTTTTAATTTTCTACCGTTTAAAGGTTCATACTCTTTCTGTTTTAAAGGAATGGTTGTATCAGGAGAAGGAATTCCCAAAATGTAATTTTTCTTATGCTTTAATAATGGGTAAATTTTATGCGATAAATCATAAGAATGCTGGGTGCCATATAGACAGACATCCACATATTTCATTAATTTAGAAACAAAAGAGCGACGGGTCTGCTGTACACCAAACTCTAATTTTTCTGAAATTTTTAAACAAATATCACAAGCACCAACATCATATTTATCAATATGACAATAACGTTGTTCATAATTCAACAAATTGTAATGCGAACATACAGCTAAAAAGTCATGAAAGGAAAATACAACCCCAACACCACAAGCTTTAGCAATTATTGGTAATGATAAAGTATGATGTCCTAAATGTTGGATATGCGCAATGTCAAAACCATATTGATTCAACACACTTGAAAATGCAGTTTCTTCACCCGCATCGTTCATTGAGTCAAGCCATCCCACATCTGGCATATCGAAACGTTCAATTTCCTTGCCATTAGCATCTGTTAAATAACATGCACCACGCCTACGCAACCAATAAAAGAACTCAACGTCTTTTACCATGGTTGTCGATAAAATTTGTTGATAAACTTCAATCCCACCCCATACATGCTCATGCACTGTGGAATGAGTTACGAATAAAACCCGCAATTTTCCCTGACGCTGAGACGGTATTTGAGCAATAGCCTTCTCTGTTTTTTTCTTAAAATCAGCTTGTGTAATATCTGCTATTTGTTGCAAACGATTTTTGTACAAATGCCTGTCCAACACTGCACGTTGTGTTGCTGTTGCAAGCTTTTTACGTAATCCCTTCGTATTTAAAATCTTTGCAATATTTTCAATCACTTCCTCTGTATTATGAGCGATTGACACACCTTCCAACTCTTTAAGATATTTTTCATCCATTTCTGACGGCAATTCAACAACTTGCGCCGTACCAGACAATCCTAATTCATATAATCTTGGTCCAGGCGCCGTTGCCTGCCCTACATCACCATGACTGGCGTAATTACGAAACATGGTTAATGTTACCTGACTAGCATTAGCAAAATCTATAAAAGATTCAATGCTAACAGGTCTAGGCAGAACACGTTCTACTAAATCGTTAGGCAATGGTGGTAGATAATCATTGCCAGGACATACTAACTTAAAACGCGCATCTGGAAACGCCAATATTAAACGCCTTAAAACCCCAACGCGATTTGGCCACATCGTACCTGCGAAAAAGATATCGTAATCTAAATTTTCTGTATTTTTAACATCACGATAATGAATAGACTGACTTCCAGCTAGTGGCAGATAATATGCTTCAACTTGATATGAATCAACGCAACTTGGATCATTTGTAAAAACATAATCAAAATTAGCAGTTACATTGATGTTAAAATCCAGCATGAATGGATCTTCAAATGCCCAAAAAATCATCGTTTTGAAACATGGGCGTAACCGTTTCATTAATTCAAAATCGGTTCTTTGACCATCAATACAAATCAATACTTCATGTTCATAGGTTGCTGCTACCGATAATAGATTCATATTATCCGCAACAATAACGTTCTCATCTCCCCATAGCTCTTTTGCAGCCCGTCCCACAGCGAGGGTTAAATAAGAGTTGGAATTATGAGTATAGTTTGTATTATAAATAACTGCCATGATGTAATCTTGTCGCTCAATTAAAGTTTGAAACGTATCTTAATCTAAGTTACGAACCGAAGGTATT
The DNA here is from genome assembly GCF_029953265.1 of Commensalibacter oyaizuii. NCBI lineage: Bacteria > Pseudomonadati > Pseudomonadota > Alphaproteobacteria > Acetobacterales > Acetobacteraceae > Commensalibacter > Commensalibacter oyaizuii. The sequence goes on along the minus strand of NZ_JASBAO010000001.1, from coordinate 46,838 downwards.
TTAATAAGAAAATAATCTTTGAAAGATCAAATAAGTATTTGTCTTTTTTATGGTATAAACTAACCAAATAATCAATAAATTTATTGCAAAAAAAAACCAGACAATGTGTATACAATGTCTGGCTTCTTATAATCTAAAAGTAATATTACTCTATATCTGTGTCGTTTTCGTTTCTACGTCGAATAGCAGCACCTAGGATATCACCTAAAGATGCCCCACTATCAGATGAACCGTAATCAGAAATTGCTTGCTTATCTTCTTCAACTTCACGACCTTTAATAGTCAAAGATAAACGGCGCGCTGCACGATCAACAGAAACCACTTTCGCATCAACGCGTTCACCAACAGAAAAGCGTTCTGGACGTTGGTCAGCTTTGTCGCGTGATAATTCCGTACGACGGATAAAACCAGTTAGAACGTCATCTACACTAACATCAACACCGTTTTGCTGAATACCTGTAACAATACAAGTAACAATACTGCCTTTATTTACTTTAGATAAAACGTCTGCTGCTGGATCTTCTTGTAGTTGCTTAATCCCCAATGAAATACGTTCTTTTTCAACATCAACATCAAGGACCTTAGCTTTAACCACATCGCCTTTTTTGTAATTTGCCATCGCTGCTTCGCCAGCTTCATCCCATGACAAATCAGACATATGGACCATACCGTCAATATCTGCAGAAAGACCAACAAATAGACCAAACTCTGTGATATTACGGATTTCACCTTCAATTTCAGAACCCACTTTGTGTGTTTCTGCAAATTGTTCCCAAGGATTAGGTTGAACCTGTTTCAAGCCTAATGAAATACGGCGTTTTGAGCTGTCAACATCTAACACAACAACGTCAACTTCTTGAGATGTTGAAACGATTTTGCCAGGGTGAACATTTTTCTTGGTCCAAGACATTTCAGAAATATGAACCAATCCTTCAACACCAGCTTCCAACTCAACAAAAGCACCGTAATCTGTGATATTGGTTACACGACCAGTAAAACGCGCACCTGAAGGGTATTTAGCAGCAACATTTTCCCAAGGATCGGCCTCTAATTGCTTCATCCCCAAAGAAATACGATGCGTATCTGGATTAAAGCGGATAACTTGGACTCGAACGGGTTGACCAATTTGTAAAGCTTCAGAAGGATGATTGACACGTTTCCAGGCAATATCAGTAACATGCAACAAACCGTCAACGCCACCTAGATCGACGAATGCACCGTAATCTGTAATGTTTTTAACAACACCATCCAGAATCATGCCTTCTTTCAATCCTTGGATCAGCTCACTACGCTGTTCGGCACGAGTTTCTTCAAGAACTGCTCGACGGGATACAACAATGTTACCACGAGCACGATCCATCTTTAAGATTTGGAAAGGCTGCGCAACACCGATCATTGGATTGATATCACGAACAGGACGAATATCAACCTGTGAACCTGGCAAGAACGCCATTGCCCCACCTAAATCAACGGTAAATCCACCTTTAACGCGCCCAAAAATAGTTCCATTGATGCGTTGATTGCTTTCAAAAGCTTTTTCAAGCGCTGACCATGCTTCTTCACGACGTGCCTTTTCACGTGAAAGCAAAATAGATCCATCGCGATCTTCATAGCGCTCAATATAAAGCTCTACCATATCGCCAGGCTTAACGTCAGCTTTACTGCCCATAGGTGCGAACTCTTTTAAAGGGACGCGACCTTCACTTTTTAAACCGACATCAACAATAGCATAATCATCCGTTAAACGAACAATTTTACCTGTTACAACAGACCCTTCGAACCCGATATCTTGACCTAAACTTTCGTCAAGAAGTGTTGCGAAATCTTCACCGTTAAAATGGTCTTGAGAATTTTGTATGGTGGCTGCAGCCATGTGTTTCCTGTAATCCTAGTCACAAATTTTTAAGGCAAAACGCCTAAATTGTACAGACTTTAATTTGCGCGTTTTTATTTACATTTCAAAAAAAATAAAAATACGACTTTTTTCTAAATTCTTTTAGAAAACGATTATAACAAAAATATTCTAATTCTTTAAAATATTCAGGCGCAATTATATAAGAATTATATTAACAATTCAATGAATTATTCAGCCACTCCAATAAAAAAACTATATCTTTTAAAATTTGTAATGATTTTTAAATTCTTATGTCAAAAATCACACACCAATCAAACGTAAAGCCTCTTGCAAAACTGCATCAGCAGATAAGTGATCCGTATTAATAATTTTAGCATCTTCTGCAGGTCGCAACGGTGCAACAGCACGCGAAGAGTCCGCTAAATCCCTAGCCTCCAGCTCTTTTTCGACCTGTTTAATTTGTTCGTCTTTATCAATTGCGTCAACATCATTTGTATATTGTAACCAACGTCGTTTAGCACGCACATAAGTGGATGCTGTAATAAATAACTTAACATCTGCGTTGGGCAAAATCACCGTGCCAATATCCCGACCATCCATGACAACCCCTTGTGTCGTGGCAAAATGACGCTGCATATCTAATAAAGCTGCACGAATTTTTGGACGTGCTGCAACTAAACTTGCGGCTTTGTCGACTTCTGATACGCGCAAATCATTTCGATTCCAATCTGCTTCGGTAAGATTTTGCGCTTGCCTAACCAATTCCTCATCATCAGGTGATAATCCCATATCCAACATTTTACGACCGACCGCACGATATAATAATCCTGTATCCAGATAAGGAAGATGTAACTTCTTTGACAATGCTTTTGCCAGTGTACCCTTTCCAACCCCTGATGGACCATCAATGGCAATAATTAATTGTTTACTCATACGTCGAACTTTGCCCCCAATTGATTCATTAAAGGAAAGTAGTTAGGGAAACTGGTTCTTATGAAACGTATGTCATCCACTTTGATCCCTTTTTGGGCAACCAGTCCCAAAATAGAGGCACTCATAGCTAACCGATGATCCATATGCGTTGCAACAACACCACCCCCAGGAATATTTCCCCTAGTTCCAGTAATTATTAAATCGTCACCATCAATATCAACCTGAACTCCATTGCCCCGCAACATGTCAACGATACTGGTAAAACGATCGCTTTCTTTTACACGCAACTCTTCTAGACCTCTGAAACGTGTAACTCCATCGGCATAAGCCGCCGCAACAGAAAGAATAGGATATTCATCAATCATTGATGGTGCACAATCAGCAGGAACATCTACACCTTTTAAGTTACTACCCTTTATAACTAGGTCTCCTATCGGTTCTCCACCTTCTACATGTTCGTTCTCAATGCAAAGATCAGCCCCCATCCACTTTAATACTTCAAAGGCACCTGTTCTCAATGGATTTAATCCAACCCCTTCTATACAAATTTCTGACCCTGAAATCATTGCAGCAGCAACCAACATAAAAGTTGCAGACGAAGGATCACCGGGAACGCGAATGTTGCGTGCTTTTAAGGTCACTGGGCCTTTTAAACTAATCTTTTTTCCACCATCGACCAAATCTTCTATCCTTACATCCACCCCAAAATGACGCAGCATGTTTTCAGTATGATCACGCGTTGCTACGGGCTCTTCGACCCAGGTGATACCGTCTGCATTTAATCCAGCCAATAAAATAGCAGATTTTACTTGCGCAGACGCAACAGGCAATCGGTATCCAACAGGGTGTGCCTTGGCTGTTCCAACAATCGCCATAGGTAAGCGTCCCCCTTCACGGGTCAAGAATTTGGCCCCTGTTTCTGATAATGGTGTTGTAACACGTGCCATTGGTCTTTTACGCAGACTACCATCCCCTGTCATTACACTAAAAAAACCGTGACTCGATAAAATGCCACTTAATAATCGTGCTGATGTACCAGAATTTCCCATATTCAATACATCTTGAGGTTCCTTTAATTGGCCAATCCCTTGACCAATAACACGCCATTCCCCAGGTGCAATACGTTTTGGGTTGGCCCCCATCGCCTGCATCGCCTGAGCAGTTTGCATAACGTCTTCCCCTTCCAATAAGCCTGTAATATGGCTTTCCCCAATGGCTAATGCGGAAAACATTAATGCACGATGACTGATTGATTTATCCCCTGGAACGCTTATTTTCCCCTTTAATACTGATCGAAAAAACGAAACCGTTAAAGGTTGGACAGAAGAAGAATTTGTCATATCTTTACTTTCTCAATAAAAAAATCATTGTCAAATAACGAACTAAGGGTCATAAAACTCTTAGCAGAAATATTAAAAATGTCATTTTAAAGTTTGACAGAATGATAATAAACTGGCATTCGGCCTTTTTACATAATTTTTTTGGTTAGAAACGGGATTAATCAATGGTTAAAGTAGAGTTGGGTATTAAACGGGTATGTTGCTCCTGTGGAACCCGTTTTTATGATCTAAACAAAATGCCACCAGTATGTCCTAAATGTAATACTGAGCAACCCATAGAACTGCCTCGTGGTCGTCCACCTGAAGAGGACGAACACATTAACAAAAATAAAGAATTAGATCATTCAATCGATACAGATGATTTGGATACGGATGACACCGATGTTGATGACGTAATTGAAGACACATCTGACCTAGAAGACGATGTGGACGCAATTGGATCTGAAATTGAAGTCATCAAAGACGATGATGGAGACGGAGACTCTTAACCATTTCGTCATCAAAAGGCTTAACATGTTACTGTTTAAGCCTTTTGTCGATACTCATCATGAATTAATATGTAGTTGCCATCGTTGAGTGTGGCAGATAATGTCTACCAATCTGTAGGTGTCCTTTATAATACATAACATATAGAGGACCATCATTTTCTATGTCATAAACACCTGATTTTAAATATGCCCGTTCGGCAAGCTTTACACGATAACGAAAAATGATGCGATTTTGTTCATCTAATAAAGTAATTTTCTTGGTAAATCGACCTCCAGAAATGGCATATTTCGACACTTCGGATATAATATTCTGCAATCCTATAACGTGTAGATTGGGGTTATAATGATTGATCTCTAAAGAGGAAAGATCGTCTGCTTTACCACCACAATTAATTACAACAGTGCCACGTCCCTTACCGAAATTAATTTCCATATTTTTAAGCAAACGTTTCTGGTTATATCCCATTAATAAATAACCACCACGATCGATATTGATTCTGTTTTTACCATCAGCGTCGACAATATTTGTACTCATTAACGCAACATATCCGCCGTCGATATCTAACGTTGCTGAACCAAATGTAGGTCCTGCAATAAATAACGTTAGATATCCAGAGATATAAAACGTGTTGCTAGTCAAATTCTGGATATTGGCATCAAGAAATATAATACCTTTTGCTTCAGGCGTAACGATATAAGTCCCACCGGGAATTAATTTATCGATTACATAATGAAATTCATTTTTATCTAAAATATCGCCTGTAATCTGAGGTTTTATTTCAGTGTTTAAGAGCTGAATATTTTTTGAATCTACAATTTGAACATCATAACAAATAACTTTTTTTGTTATCTCCTCGTTCATTGTTCGTATAATATAGATAATATTATATTCCGTCTTATATGTTTTTGTAGAAACTAACATTATCCCCTCAAAAAAAGAGTTTAAAAATATTTAGACTCTTAAAGGATAGACAACAATAATAAAATATATTGTTTCGCATATACTTCAATATATTTTAATAAATATAAATATTATATCAATAATAACACAAATTTATTATTAATTCCTTAAATAAATTAATTAATTATTAACAATATTAACCATTATTACGCTGATAGTCGATCTAGCCGCAACCGTTCTCGATGATCAGTAAGGCGTAAAACTGCCAAAAATGAAACTCCGATAGCAGCCAATATTCCAGCACCAGATATAAGTAATAATAACAAAATTTGATACTTCGCCGCCTCAAGTGGATTTATCCCTGCCAAAATTTGCCCAGACATCGTACCAGGCAGAGTAATAATTCCTGCTGCTGACATTTGATTGATCAATGGCATGATTCCCATAGTCACCGCATGACGAACAAATGGCGTGAAAACCATTTTACGCGAATGCCCCATAGCCAAACGAGATTCAATAACCAGCCGATCCCTTTGAATGGCATCCAGTAACCCCTTCAAAGACAAGGAAGCAGAACTCATAACATTCCCCAAAATCATACCGGTTAACGGAATTAAGTATTTTGCTTCATACCAAGGATCAGGACGTAATGCCGTGTTCAAAGCTAATAAACTTATTGATATCGTAACGATCCCTGTGACACTACCGCTAATTCCCAAGGACCAATGCCATTGAAATCCAGGTTCCAACCGCGCAATAATTTCCCGACTGGCAGCAACCATCATCAAAGCAATAATAAGCAAACTGAACCAAATAGAATGCAAGGCAAATATTTTTAGTAAAACAAACCCAACCAACAATAATTGCAATACCAAACGTGTCGCAGCAATCAATACCATACGACCAATACCTATGGATAGAACCATAGACAAGGATGTAATGACTAATAATAAAAGGGCAGCGATCGATAAATCAACAAAACTAAGTGATATATAACTATGCATCTTGACCGTAAATATAGCAAAATTTTAAAAAAACTCTTAATACCGTCTTTTTACTCCCAATATAACCGTGACGAATATAGATATTCGTAAAATGGATTTAGAGTACGATCTTAAGAGTCTCTTTCGTTAAATGATAATGACGAGTTGCCAAACGCCTTACTTGTTCCATATTATGTGAAACCAGCAAAATACCTTTTCCTTGTTTTTGTAACTCTTGAATAAGCTGTTCAACCAACAAAACGGAATCTGGGTCCAGTGCGGACGTTACCTCATCCAACAATAAAAATTCAACCTCTGACGACAAGGCTCGCAGCAAAGCCATGCGTTGTCTTTCCCCTGTAGAAAGATGCTGAATTTCAGCATCTAGCAAAGTGTCTTTAAGATTCAATTTATTTAATAGTGATTGTACCAACGTCAGATCACGCACGTGATCCTTGACATGTTTTGCCCACCACCCAGATTCAGAAGCAATATATGTTACTTTTTTACGCCACATTGTGGGTGAAATAGAGCTACGTGCGATGGTATTTAAATACACTTCACCGTTATTAGGGATAAGATCAGCGATCATTCGTAATAAAATAGATTTACCAACCCCTGATTCCCCAGTAATAACAACACAGTCACCTTTTCTAACTTCAAAAAAATAAGGTCCTTGCTGGAAATTACAAAGACCTTGTATAGATAAGGTTGAGGATTTACCTTCTATATTTCCCATCAGACTTAGTGGATAACCTCGTCATTCCAACGTTCTATTTCAACCCCTACCCCTTTAGCCTCTTGAATAATATCCAATTTTTCTAACATTATTCTTACGACATAAATTCGTTTGTCGGCCAAAATTGCTTCAACTATTGTTTCAGCTAACGTTTCCACCAATTGAAAATGATTGGTTTGAACAATGGTCTTAACCTGGTTAACAATATCTTCATAGGAAACTGTGCGGGTTAAATCGTCAATCCCGATTCCCTTTTCTTCAATAACACCCACAGAAATATTAATTTGCAGGCGTTGATCTTTTTCCTGTTCAAAAGAATACACACCAATACGTGCCAATAAAACAAGATCGCGAATAAAAATACGCCTTAACGAAGGTTGATTTGACCATGCAGGAAAAAAAGTCATTTTTTGCTCATACTATTCATCTGTATATGCCCCCACCGCAGGGGACCATTGTAAATGCTGTCCGCCATCCAACGCCAACATCTGACCAGTAACTGATGGCAAACAAAGCAACCCTAATACCGCCCTTGCCACCTCTTGTGAAGAGGTTCCTTGCCCCAAAGGCACAGTTTTACACTGACGATCGAATTGTTCATCAGTTTGACGTTTATGGGCCATGGCTGGACCAGGTCCAACAGCATTGACCCGAATAGACTTGGAAGCCAATGCCAATGCCATTGTTTGCGTTAATGTCCACAATGCAGATTTAGAGACGGTATAGCTTACAAAATGAGGGGTTAACGACCAAACACGCTGATCCAACATATTAATAACGCACCCTTCTTTCCCTTGGGGTAATGCTTTGGCAAAATCTTGAATCAATTGAAAAGGCGCCCACAAATTGGGGGTCTGATGACGTTGCCATGATTCTAAGGTCACCGTATCCCATTCGTCGCGATCGAAAATACTGGCATTATTTACCAAAACACCAACAACCCCCAACTGTCGAGAAGCCTGTTCTATCAAACCATTAACTTCATCAGGATTAGACAACTCAGCCGTTATAAGAACAGCTTTGCGCCCCAAGGCTTGAATGTCTTTTAAAGTTTGATCAGCCTGTGCGGTATGAGTCCGTGCATGAATGGCAATGTCAAATCCAACCTTGGCCAACGTCAATGCGATCTCACGCCCCAAACGAATGGTTGCCCCAGTAATAAAAGCAACTTTTGGCATAGTTGAAGACAGCGGAAAATAATCAATCAACAGGGCATTATTATCCATCCAATTATCCTTATTAATGTTGTTAAAATATCGTATTATTTACTTGTTTTAATAAACTATTAATCATATTAATAAATATCAGTTTTAATTAATATGATTTTCGTTTTGAAATAAAACTAGCAAGAATTCTAATAATGCTCCTTAAAAATCTTTTACACAAAGAAAATAATAATCTGGATATATTCAGATTGCTAGCAGCATTAATGGTTATTTATGCTCATACTTATCCATTATTACCAATCGCTGGAAAACAGGATCCTCTCTTCACCTTACTTTCTTTTGAAGATATAGGAGGATTGGCGGTTAAGATCTTTTTTTTCCTTAGTGGGCTGGTTGTTACAAACAGTTTGCTGACAAAAAGAAACGTTATTGCTTTTGTTATATCCAGAATTTTTAGAATTCTTCCTGCGTTATTAACAGTGCTGGTTGCTACCACATTTATCATCGGACCTGTAGTCAGTACATTTTCGTTACATCGTTATTTTACGACCCAATTAACCTATGTTTATTTTTTTAAAAACATATTTTTGCAAAGCGAATTTTTTTTACCTGGGGTTTTTCAAAGTAATGCTTATACCGTTGTTAATGGATCGCTTTGGACCCTTCCTATAGAAGCAAGCTGCTATATTGTTTTGGCGACCTTATTTCTAATAGGTATATTTAGATATAAACCTCTCTGCCTTGTTGTTTTTGTGATTATCATTTTAGATCCTATCTTTGATAATCATTTACTCATCACTTGTTTCGCTGACAAGGATCATCACAGCACCTTATTGGCCCCTTGTTTTGCTTTTGGGTGCTTATTGTCCGTTTATAAAGACTTTATCAAAATCAATCTCTCTTTAGTTGTTGCTACAACTTTACTCTATTTTTTATTTAGGAATTCTTCGTATAACTTTTATTTTTTCTATTTATGTATCTTTACGTTTATTCTTTACAGCTCTAGTACAAAATTATGTATTCATTTAAAACCCTCTGCTGATGTTTCGTATGGTATTTATTTATGGTCTTTTCCCATTCAACAAATCATGATTATTCATTTTGCTAAATATGGAATTTTATTTAATCAAGTAACAACAATGTTGATCGCAACGGGATTTGGTTTAATTTCATGGTATCTTATTGAAAAAAGATGCATCGCTTTCGGACAATATATAAATAAAAACCTATCCGTTTCAAAAATATTCAAACATGAAAAATCTTCATTCATTTTGAATGAACGTACTAAAAATTTATAATAAATACACTAAATTCTATACAGATCGTCTGGTTGTTAATGCTGCTGTCAAGGTTCCTTCATCCAAGACTTCTAAAGACCCGCCCATAGGAATTCCCTGACTGACACGGGTAATCTTAACATTCCATGGTAGTAATTGATCGTATAACCAATGCATCGTTGTTACCCCGTCCACCGTAGCCCCAAGCGCAAGAATAATTTCCGTAACTTCTTGACGTTGCAGCCGGTCTAACAAAGGGGTTAAATTTAAGTCTTCTGGACCAATACCTGACAATGGCGATAACGCCCCACCCAAAACTTGATATTGTCCTTTAAATATTCCTGTTTTTTCTAAAGCCCACAAATCCCCAACAGTTTCGACAACACAAATCTGATCTTGATGTCGATGGGGATTCGTACAAATAACGCACGGATCATTACTATCCAAATTTCCACAAGATGAACATACTTTTACATGCTCGGCTGCTTGCTCTAATGCTTTGGCCAAGGGCAACATTTTTGATTGAGGTTGTTTTAATAAAGCCAAGGTTGCCCGACGTGCGGAACGGGGGCCAAGTCCAGGAAGTTTACTTAACAATGCAATTAAGCGTTCTATTTCAGGGCCACCCAATGTCCATATCCTTTTCTCCAATGTTCATAATAACTTAAGATAAAAATCCACTTATGAACATTCAAGGCTATTTTCAATTAAAAAGGTAATTTCATACCTTCAGGAAGATTTAACCCGCCTGTTACCTTTTCCATTTCTTCTTTGGTTTTTTCGTCCAAATGACGACGGGCTTCTGAATAAGCAGCAACAATCAAGTCCTGTAACATTTCCATTTCATTGGGATCTGCCAGTTTAGGATCAATTTTAATGGATTTCATATCCCCTTTGCCTGCCAAAACAACGGTAACCATTCCTGCACCAGAAGAACCTTCAACAGTGATAGCAGCCAATTTTTCTTGCATCTCATTCATTTTACTTTGCATTTGAGAGGCTTGCTTCATAAGATTAGCAAAATTTTTCATTATTAATCAGTTTCCATTTCTACAACATAGGTTAATCATTAAGGTAAGAGGGAATATCATCTTCATTATATAAATAATCCTCCTCACCCTCTACAGATGGGACATCTTCTGGAAATAAACCATACTCATCCAACTGCGGATTGACAAGCTTACCCAACTTTGCCCCAGGGAAAATTTTCATAATTTCCTGAATAAACGGATCTTGTTCTACTTGTTTCATATCCGCCAAAGCTTGCAGGGATTCCTGTTCCATCAAGGTTGGTTCCCCTTGATGTTTAGATAAGACAATCGTCCAACGCTCGCTGGAATGTTCATTCAGTAATTTGGTTAATTGCTGAGCAATTGTATTTGGTGCATTATTATCAATCCTAATCTCAATTGTTGGGGGGGCGAATTTTACCAAATGCACTGAATTACGTAAATGCGCGTGCAATAGTCGGGCCTGTTGTTCCTTAACAAACACAACTACTTCACGCCAACTATGCCATAAATTTTCCCTTTTCAATGGGACTGGCTGCTGCGTTTCTGCAACCGCATAAGCTGATAATGATTCTTGTTGAGCAGATGCAACTGACGAAATATTATCACTTTGACCCACGGCATATAAATGACGTTCCCCACCGCCATAGGGCACAGATGTTGTTGAATGAGACATTGAACCAGAAGGTTTTGAAGCAGAAGAAACGCCTCCTCTTCCAGTTGGAGGGGATTCAGGATTTTCTGTAAGTTGTTTGATTAAATCATTTGGCGAGGGAAGATCAGAAACGTAACATAACCGAATAAGCACCATCTCAGCCGCAGCCCGACGATTAGGCGCTATTTCAACCTCTTGTGTTCCTTTTAACAACATTTGCCACGCACGCCCCAATACAGGAACAGACAATTGACGCGCCATTTTGCCACCGCGCACACGCTCCAATTCAGACAGCTCGCTGCTATTTTCCAAAGAGGGAATAGATTTCATGCGTGAAAGCAAGTGCACCAATTCCAATAAATCCGCCAATAACACGCCTAGATCTGCACCACCTGCATAAGCTTGTTCTGTCAGGGCTAATACTTGATCAGGTTTCCCTGACATTATCGCTTCGAACAAATCATAAACCAATGTACGGTCAGCAAAACCCAACATTTCAGAAACAACAGATGATTCAATGGGCTTATTATGATCTTGACCGTCACCTTGCGCAATCGCCTGATCTAGCAAAGATAACCCATCCCTGACTGATCCGTCCGCAGCTCTGGCAATTAAATTAACGGCTTCATCTGCGATTAAAACATGCTCGTTTTGAGCAATTTTTATGAAATGATCTTTTAATCGCTCCTGAGGAACCCTGCGCAGATCAAATCGTTGACATCGTGATAATACGGTTACGGGAACTTTGCGGATTTCTGTTGTTGCGAAAATAAAAGTAACTTGCTCGGGTGGTTCCTCCAAAGTTTTTAATAGCGCATTAAATGCATTGCGAGATAGCATATGCACCTCGTCAATAATATAAACTTTCATACGCGCCTGAAGGGGGCGAAACCGTGATCCTTCGATAATTTCCCGAACATCATCCACCCCAGTATGCGAAGCTGCATCAATTTCCAGTACATCAGGGTGACGATCTGCTAAAATGGCTTTACAATTTGGGCATACCCCGCAAGGATCGGCCGTTGCCTGTCCTGTTCCATCTACGCCGACACAGTTAAATGCGCGTGCAATAATTCGTGCAGTTGTGGTTTTACCAACCCCTCTTACCCCTGTTAACATGAATGCATGTGCTACACGTCCCATCGCAAATGCATTTCGCAATGTGCGAACCATAGCCTCTTGACCAATTAGATCATCAAAATTCTGAGGTCGATATTTACGGGCTAAAACACGATATGATTTATCAACAGTCGGTGGTGTCGCTGCGGGTAAATTATCAAAAAAACCACCCATTGTTGTTTCAGGATGAGGAAGATGTTCGTCCGGAATATCCATCATAAAGCAATTCCAGGAAATTAAAAGATGAGGTCAGATAATATCAAATTATAAATACCTGTTATCCTTAATCCTTACCATAAAGGTAATAATTGTGGAAAGCCACAAATGACCCGAACGATACTCGCAATGGCTGCTTCCTTCCGGACCTGACCGAGTTCGCAAGGTGTCCGTCCACTCGTGACTTTCCACCCCCCTTCTAACACAAAAAGGGGGCAGGATGACAAGCATTTTTTTCAATTTTCTTTAAAATTATTCTCCAACAGCAGCACCGCCAGCATGACGGTAATCAACACCCCCATAATAAACACGTTTACCGTCTTTATCTTTACCAACGTGAATCCCCTCGGCAATACCCCATGTGGAATACATATCCAACGGATATCCTTTTTTCTTTAGTCCCTCACGCACTTGCGGACTTAAAGCATTAGATTCCAGTTGCACAGGCACAGGTTCCCATTGTTGATGAAAACGTGGCAAATTAATTGCTTGTTGGATATTTAAATCATAATCAATCACCCCCGTCACAACAGATAATATGATCGTTGGGATACGAGATCCACCAGGACTGCCAATCACCATAAAAGGTTGATTATCTTTAGAGATAATCGTTGGAGTCATTGAGGAAAGCGGCGTCTTACCAGGGGCAATTGCATTTGCTTTACTGCCAACAATCCCATACATATTTGGTTGACCAGGAGCCGTTGAAAAATCGTCCATTTCGTCATTCATTACAATACCTGTTTGGCCAGCGACGACTCGTGCACCGAACCAACCGTTTAGGGTATAGGTCATCGATATTGCCATACCATTTTTATCGATAATAGAAAAATGGGTCGTTTCGTTCTTCTCATGCGATGCCTGAACCCCCATTTTCGGCGTAGGGGCCAATGCCACTTGCCCAGGAACCAGTTGTGCAGAATTTACAGCGTGCTTAAAGTTCAAGTTTTTACGAATATCAGCCGCATATTGTGCACTTAAAAAACGTTCTATATCGTTTTTAACAAAAGCTGGATCCCCTAGATCTCTACGATCTGAATATGCTCTGCGCATTGCCTCAACCTGTCTTTGTACAGAAGGTAAACTATGCAATCCCAATTTATGCATATCATAACCAGAGGTAATATTTAAAATTTCACAAAGTGCAACCCCACCACCACTGGGAGGCGGTGCTGTATCAATTTTATACCCACGATAAGAACAAGTTAAAGGTTTCATTACCCTTGGTTGATAGGCTGCAAAATCCTGCATGGTTAAGATACCACCATTTTTAACACTAGCGGCAACAATTTGCTTTGCAATTTTACCTTTATAAAAGGCACTGTTACCTTTTTTGGCAATTAACGCCAATGTTTTTGCCAAATCTGTTTGGCGGAAAACATCCCCCACTTGCCAGGGTGTGCCATCTGGTTTTAAGAAAATTTGTGCTGCATCTGGGTCTTTGGCAAAATCAGAGGTTGATGTTGACAACAAGGCAATATCTTCTTTGGTTAAAACATACCCATCCTTAGCTAATTTAATGGCTGGATTCATTAAATCCACACGAGATTTCGTCCCCCATCGTTCACGGATCAGTTCCATACCAGCCACCGTACCAGGGACCCCTACTGATTTCCATCCTAAAATAGATGCATTGGGAATAACTTTTCCTTGTTTATCAAGAAACATATTTGCTGTTGCCATATGAGGGGCTTTTTCCCTAAAATCAACAAAATATGCCTCTCCATTAGGTAAACGAAGGGTTAAAAATCCCCCACCACCAATATTTCCCGCAGCAGGATAAGTAACCGCCATAGCATACGCCACAGCGACTGCAGCATCGACAGCATTCCCACCGTCTTTCAACACTTGCGCTCCGACCTTCGCTGCCAAATCGCTGGCAGAAACAACCATTCCGTTATACGCTGCCACTGGCTGGGTTGGAATGTGGTCTACCGATGCACCTCCAAAAGCTAATGGATCGACGCCATTACCTGCTTGTGCGTATGCAGAGACTGAAAAACAGCTACTGGCTAGTAATAAAAAACCAAAAGACGATCCTAAAAAACTTTTTTTAATTGCTAAAGAATTTATTCTCACGACTGTTCCTTGTAAAGATTTTGATTATTTAATAATTTAAAGGATGATGATTGTACACTCGGCTTTGTTATTCATTAATAAACTTAGATATGAATAGATAAACCGCGTTTTTTATCCCGTGTCATCACCTTTTTAAATAGAAGTTACACGATGTTGAACAACTTTACCAATGATGGTTAGAACTGGACTTTTCAAATTTGATTGTTTAACCAATCCTGGCAATGTCTCAATTGTTCCAATAATAACACGTTGATCAGGTAAAGTTCCCTTTTCAATTGTTGCTGCTGGCCAAGAAGGAGGCAGACCATGTTGAATAAGCTGTTGGCATAAAAACGATAGGTTACTTAATCCCATATAAATGACTGTGGTTTGATGAGGATTAACAATACTTTCCCAGGGCAGATCCATCTTGCCTTCAAATTGTGTATGGCCTGTTAAAATCAAACAAGATTGAGCACAGTCACGATGTGTAAGTGGAATACCACTATACGCTGCACAACCATTTGCTGCTGATATACCAGGAACAATTTGAAACGGAACGCCTGACTGTACTAATGCCTCGGCTTCCTCTCCCCCACGACCAAAAATCAAAGGATCCCCCCCTTTTAAACGCAGGACACGTTTTCCATTTTTAGCGTGTTTAATTAATAAAGCGTTGATTTCGTCTTGTGGTAACGTATGTTTTTTACTTTGTTTTCCAACGTAAATTAGAGCAGCATCCCGACGAATACGTTTTAATGTCTCTTTGGATAGTAGATTGTCATATAAAATAACATCTGCATTTTGTAAGCAATGAAGTGCTTTTAACGTCAACAAATCAGGATCACCAGGACCAGCTCCCACCAGCCATACTTCACCATGAATTGTAGGGGTTTGCTGCAATAAACCTTGTAGATAATCTTTGGCTTGATCTTCTTGATTTTGTTCGATCAAATTTGGGCCACGCCCGTCTAAAAAGCGTTCCCATAATCGTTGACGGTGTTCAGTTAAAGGATGATGTTCTTTTACCCACTGGCGATATTTGCCCATAAATTGAGCCAATTTTCCAGTGCTCTGATGAATAACGGGTTCGATAATCTCTCTGATCCGTCTGCTAAGTACTGGCGCAGTCCCACCTGTTGATATGGCAATTTGAACAGGGTTTCGATCAATAATCGCTGGGGTAATGAAACTTGAAACACTGGGATTATCAACAGCACAAACGGCAATATCGACTTGTTGTGCCCACAAGGCAATTTGTGCATTATAATTTTGATCATCTGTTGCTACAAAAACAAGACGTGCACCTAAGATGTGATTTTTAAAATGATGTTCATCCTTAATCTGGCCACAGAATTGAATCTGTTTATTTTGCTCCATACGTTGTATTTCGCTGCACAAATGATTAGCAAAGACTTCTATATTAGCGTTTTTATCCAAAAGCAGACGTATTTTACGTGCGGCAATCTGTCCCCCACCCACAATAATAAGACGAGCCCCATCAATACGCATAGCAATAGGAAAGTAAGAGGGAGAAGAAGTCGCATCCATAATAATTTATTACAATCCTGGAGAAATAAGAATTTATACAAATTTTAAAATGTGTTTACTTCTTATCTTATCTTTTTTTGAATGAAAAGATAATTCAATGTTTAAAATTTGAGACAACTGCGCAATAAAATGAAACAAATAATGTATTTAAACATGTAAAACAGACAGTTTTAAGGCAAAAAAGAACAAGACTGTCATTATTTTATAACGCTTTCTAATTTTCTATAGATATTTTACTTTTTATGCTGACTCTCCTCTTGTGATGATGGCTGTTCTTTTGTAAAGTCGTCCCCGAAAATGAGTAATATTATTGATTGGTAATGTTTGAAATAAGATATAAATATGGAGTTATAAAGTCCTGAATTAAGGGTTCGTTGTTATTATGAAATAATTTTTTTCGTATTTACCCTTATTTTTCGTTTCGTTTTTGTAAATTTATTTAGAGTTACCAATATGATAAACTATAAAAACGACAGTGTGTTTATTCAAAAAAAGCCTGAAATATGACCCCACGTACTAGCTCGCGTTTAAATACGATTGCTTTTTTATCAGTTTTGCTTTGTGCTATTTTATATACAATTATGCACGTAAGAGAGGATATTTTATCCTCTCATAATTCTTCTCTTATAGCATTTATACTATTAGGATTGGCATTAATCATTGCCCTAGGCTTTGAATTCGTCAATGGGTTTCATGATACAGCCAATGCGGTTGCTACTGTTATTTACAGTAATTCGCTGCCCCCTGTAGTTGCGGTGGTCTGGTCTGGTATTTGGAATTTTATTGGTGTTTTACTGTCCAGTGGGGCTGTGGCTTATACCATCATTTCCTTATTGCCCATTGAGTTGGTTTTAAGGGTAGGTAGCGAGGCCGGTTTTTCCATGATCTTTGCACTATTATTGGCCGCTGTGATCTGGAATTTGCTGACTTGGTTTTTTGGTATTCCGAATTCTTCCTCCCACACCTTAATCGGTTCCATCTTGGGGGTCGGTCTGATGAATCAATTACTAATGGGCAATAACACTGCGAGTGGGGTCGATTGGGGGCAAGCGTTACAGGTCTTTAAATCACTAGTTTTTAGCCCATTAGCCGGATTTGTCATCGCATTATTAGGTATGTATTTGTTTAGAATATTAGTACCAATCCCAGCTTTCTATCAATCTCCAAACGGAAAGCCTCCACCTTGGCCGATGCGTTTATTATTAATTTTAACTTGCACTGGGGTTAGTTTTAGTCATGGTTCAAATGACGGACAAAAAGGAATGGGACTAATTATGCTTATTCTAATTGGAACGGTTCCAACCGCTTATGCCCTAAACAGTGCTGTATCCCCCAAACAAGTTGAAGACTTTACCCAAAAAGCATTCATTGTTGATCAAATATTGGTTCAACACAATAATAATCCCATGCCTTCAGTTGAAGAAAGTCGTAAGATTTTAACCAAGACCATACAGCATAATCTAATTTTGCCAGAAACTATTCCAGCAATGCGCACAATGTTGAAAACCATTCAAACTGACGTGCACAACAAAACAACATTTAAAGAAGTCCCCGTCGAATATCAGACAAATCTTAGAAATAATTTGTACTTACTAGACCAAAATCTTGTTCACTTTTCCCATATAGAAACTTTACCTAAAGAACAAGAAACCATTATTAATGATTTTGAAAAAGATATTGTTACTGCAATTCAGTTTATTCCCCCTTGGGTTAAGGTAGTGGTTGCTATTGCTTTGGGATTGGGAACCATGGTGGGTTGGAAGCGAATTGTGGTTACTGTAGGCAAAAAAATCGGTAAAACAGAGCTTACATATGGTCAAGGTGCCGTTGCAGAAACAGTTGCTATGACAATGATTCAAATGGGCAATCAGTTCCATATGCCAGTTAGCACAACACATGTTGTTACTTCTGCCATTGCGGGCTCATCCGTTGGATGTGGTCATGGAATACAATGGCGCACACTGCGTAATATGGGCATGGCTTGGGTATTAACTTTGCCAATGTCGATTATGTTATCTGGAGCCTTGTTTTGGATATTTCTTAAACTCTTTTAAATGCAGCTCAACAGTATCAGCATCATATGCACAGTTTAATATTCTACTCTGCCATTCAATTTTGAAATATAGTATGATATTACGTGAGACAGCGAGATTTTAAATCTAGATGTTTGTTTTATTTATTTCATTCTATATTTTAACTGGAAATCTACGATGAAGCTAAAGCTCAATGATATACTATTCGAGGCTGAACAAGGTGCGATGGCATCTTGCTTTCCTATAATCATGAGTGGGCTAAGAAATTTCAATCCAGAATTTGGCCATAACCTTGCTATTAAAAGCTTGTCCATGGGATTATGTGGAGGCAGGAGACCTTGGCAGGATTCCCCCGCCCTGAAAGTCAAAGCGATGGGATTATCTTTTCCTAATCCAGTTGGTATTGCAGCTGGATTTGATAAAAACGCCGCAGCGGTTGTTCCTTTGGCAAGAATAGGATTTGGTGGTGTCGAAGTAGGAACAGTCACCCCAAAACCACAAAGTGGCAACCCTAAACCAAGGCTTTTTCGATTAACCGAAGATGGTGCAGTCATTAATCGAATGGGATTTAATAATGATGGTATCTATCGTATGGCAGCCCGATTGGAAAAAATCCGTAATTCCAAAGGACCCTTTAAAACAAAAGCTTATATTCCTGTTGGAGTTAACATTGGTATTAATAAAATTGGGGCTAATCCAGAAACAGATTATCCCATGCAGGTTGGGTTAATCGGTCAATATGCAGATTACATCGTTTTAAATCTATCATCGCCAAATACTCCAGGTCTACGTGACTTGCAACATCCTGACCGATTGTCAGGAATTTTACAAGCAATCCAAGAACAACATCCCAATCATCCTCCTCTTTTGGTAAAATTGGCCCCCGATTTATCAGATGCTGAAGTTGAAGCTATCGTTGAAACCGTTATTAATACCAATGTATCAGGGTTAATTTTGACCAATACAACCATCAGCCGGCCAGATTATCTTAAAGGGGCATTCCGATATGAACCTGGTGGACTTTCCGGGCGGCCAATACGACAAAAAAGTACTGAAATGTTGGCACGTGTTGCACGTTTGACAAAGGGACGACTGACACTAATTGGTTGTGGAGGAATTGAAACGGGTGCTGACGTAATTGAGAAAATCATGCATGGTGCAGATTTTACCCAGTTATATTCTGCCTTTGCCTATGAAGGCCCCCCCCTAATTCATCGCATTAAGCGTGAAATTGTAGAAATCTTAGACAAAAATAACATTCATAATGTCGCAGATTTAAAAAATACAGCGTCATAAAGAAAAAATTTGAAGGCAGCTTATTATAAATTAAGCTGCCTTATTTTAAGATTGGCCAGACAAGTAAGATAATTTACTTGGGTCAATATGAATTGATTGTAAGGCAGTACGCCATTTTTTTGTAAAGTGAGAATCAAATAGTATCGATTCATTGGAAGGTGCCAAATGCCATATATTATTTTTGATTTCTTCCTCTAATTGACCTGGTGCCCAATTTGCGTGCCCCAAAGCCAGCAAAGCCTGTTTTGGTCCCTGCCCCGACGATAAATCACGTAGAATATCAAGACTGGCATTTAATTTTACAGTGTCAGTCACAGCAATACATCCATTCGTATCCCAATCTGCTGAATGCAGAACCAATCCATGTGCATTTTCTACAGGTCCCCCTGCACTAATAGAGAAATGTGCATTCTGTGGGAAAGGCGATATACCTAACTGTTGTAGCAATTCTTCAGGAGTGGGCTTGGTTAAATGTCGATTTATAATAATACCCATTGCTCCTTCTTGATAGGAATGTGCACAAAGAAAAATCACAGTTTGTGCAAATAAGGGTGAAGTAATAAAGGGACTGGCAATTAAAAGCTGACCAGCAAAACCATCTGTTAAATCAGAAAATTGTAAAGCCATTGCATCTTCTTAATAAGAGAATAAAACTATTTTAACAATATTCTATGGGAAAAAGTTTCATTTTTAAAGCATATAAATTGCATAACGTATAGTGAATGACGAAAGTCACTTTTTATTTATTGTCTGAACTGACACTTTATAAAGATAATAAAATATAATCTTTATTAAAAAGGAGAATACTTATGAACTGTAAAGGAATAGCATTTGTAACAGGAGCTTCTGCAGGATTTGGGCAGGCTATTACCCATCGTATGGTTCATGATGGATATCATGTTATTGCTGCTGCCCGTAGAAAAGAAAAATTAGATCAATTAGCACAGCAATATCCAAAACAAATTTACCCCTTAGAGCTGGATATTAGAAATGTATCCCACATTAAATCCATTATTGATCAGTTACCCGCTTCTTTTCAATCTATTGATATTTTAATCAACAATGCAGGGCTAGCACTAGGGATAGAACCTGTTCCCCAGATTTCCTTGGATCATTGGGATCAAATGATACAAACAAACGTTACGGGCTTAATTCATTTGACACAACATATAATTGGTGGAATGCTGGAAAGAAAAAGGGGGCATATCATCTCTTTGGGAAGTATTGCAGGCACTTATCCTTATTCTGGCGGAAATGTGTATGGTGCAACGAAAGCTTTTGTTGCACAGTTCATGCTGAATTTAAAGACAGATTTACTGGGCACACCTATTCGCATTACAAATATTGAACCAGGGCTGTGTGGGGGAACAGAATTTAGCAATGTCAGATTAAACGACCATCAAAAAGCAAAGAATGTTTATGCAGGAACAACCCCTTTAACTGCACAAGACATCGCTGAAACTGTCAGTTGGGTCGTAGGATTACCTCCTCACGTCAACATTAACCGCATTGAAATGATGCCTGTATGTCAAGCGCCTGGTGGTCTGTCAGTATCTAGAAAAGAATAATATTTATAAATAATAGGGAACTACAATGGACAAAAAATCGATGCAAGAATTACTTAGAACCAAATACCGTGTTACAAATGGGCAAAAATTTCTATTAACCGACTATAATCCTTCCGATACTGGGGGATTATCCTTAACCAAAAAAGAAGCTAAAAAAATATTAAAAAAACGTGTTAAACGGTTAAGTGAATTGCAAGAGCTTTTATATGCAAACGCCAAAAATGCACTAATCGTTGCATTGCAGGGGATGGATACATCGGGAAAAGATGGTACTATCAAGCATGTAACGTCTGGTATTAACCCACAAGGGATCTCCGTTGCGTCCTTTAAGCAACCTGGACCTGTTGAATTAGCCCGCGATTATTTATGGCGCATTCATATGGCAGTGCCTGCACGGGGAAAAATTGGTATTTTTAATCGCAGTCATTACGAAGAAGTTTTAGTTGCAAAAGTTCACCCCACCCTTTTAGAAAAACAGAATTTACCAACTTGGGTATTAAACGATAGTGATTTTTGGAAACATCGATATCAAGATATCCATAATTTTGAAATTTACTTACGACGTCAAGGAATTGGCTTAGTTAAGATATTTTTAAATATTTCTAAAGAGGAACAACGGCAACGACTCTTATCAAGACTAGACGAGCGAGAAAAACAATGGAAATTTTCCCCTAATGACCCCAAGGAACGTCAGTTTTGGGAACAATATCAAGCAGCATATCAAGAAGCAATTGCCCAAACAGCTACAGAAAATACACCTTGGATCATTGTACCTGCTGATAATAAGTGGTATGCGCGTTTAGTCGTCGTCGAAGTATTGATTGGAGAATTAGAAAAATTTGATATGGCAGCCCCACAGCCTAATCCAGAGATAATATCATCTTTGTCGGAGTTAAAAGAAATATTAGGCGAAAAGCCTTCTGATTTAGAGCAAGAAAAGAACGCTAAGAAAAATAAAAAAGAAGATATATCTAAGGCATCTAACGAGAAGAATCTTGATAAAGAGCCAAAGAAAAAAAAAGATAAGAAAAATTAGAGTTTTTAAAAATTACAAACGAAAATAGGGAAAAATTAAGTGCGTCTTCATCAGTTTTTATACAGTGCTGTTTTTTTATATTCAATAAGTCTTTCTTCTGTAGCTTTTGGTAAAAGTCCTCTTAATCAGTGCGATAATCAAGGTTTTTTGAAAGCTCAGCGTGAATTTGAAAATTCTATTAATCAATATAAGAAAGAAGACGTACCTGTTCACATTTGCGGAACCGTTATTGCTTATTCAGAACAACGTAGAACACGCAGTGGTGAGCATGGTTATTTTTATGTCAATGTTGGATCAGGAATTACCATACGCGTTGTTAGCAATCTAGACGTAATGCATACACCTGCCTGGCCTTGGGTTAAAAAAGGTGATTATGCAGAAGTTGTAGGAAGATACTATTATGACAACCCAAGACGACAAGGTATTGACTGGACACATAAAGGGACAAGCCACAAATGGCCATATCCTGGATATGTCCTCATCAATGGGATCAAATATGACTAATGACTAATGACTAATGACTAATGACCAAAACCTTAATAAACAAATAGAAATTGTTTCTCTATGGCTGAGAAATTAAAGTTTTTCTCTTTGTTTTTTTAGGTTTTGCTTTTTTATATTCGAATTTTAACTGATTATTATCTGTTTGAATATGCACTTCTCCGCCTGCAGTCAAACATCCAAATAAAATTTCATCAGCTAATGGCTTACTGATATAATCCTGAATAATTCTGCTTAATGGTCTAGCACCATAAACAGGATCGTAACCGTGATCTCGTAGCCAATTTTTTGCACTTGTCGACAAAGTCAATAAGACCTTTTGTTCTTGTAATTGATTTTGTAATTCTACAAGAAATTTATCGACAACTTTGATGATCGTTACTTTAGATAGTGGAGCAAATGGGACAATAGCATCTAAACGGTTACGGAATTCAGGAGAGAACTTTTCCTTAATTGCTTCATTATTGTCAATATCAGAATATCCACGACCAAAACCAATAGCTGGAGATACCATTTCTGCGGCACCTGCATTAGTGGTCATGATTAAAATAACGTTCCTAAAGTTAATAGTTTTGCCATTATGATCTGTTAAAACGCCATGATCCATGACTTGCAGCAAAATATTATATATATCAGGATGTGCTTTCTCAATTTCGTCTAATAAAAGTACACAATGAGGATGCTGATCAATAAAATCTGTTAATAGACCACCTTGATCAAAACCAACATAACCAGGTGGTGCACCAATCAAACGTGAAACTGAATGTTTTTCCATGTATTCTGACATATCAAATCGAATAAGCTTGATCCCCAAGACAGTTGACAATTGGCGTGCAACTTCTGTTTTTCCAACCCCTGTTGAACCACAAAATAAATAGCTGCCAATTGGCTTTTGCGAGGGACGCAGTCCAGCCCTAGACATTTTTATCGCTGATGTCAAAATATCGATAGCTTGATCTTGACCATAAATCACCTTTTTCAGACGACTTTCGATCTGTTTCAATGTTTTTTTATCATTAGAAGAGATTGTTTTTTCAGGTATTCTCGCTAATTTTGCGACAGTTTTTTCTATATCATGTACGGTAACATTTTTCTTCTTTTGATCTTCAGGAAGCATCGCTTGTGTTGCCCCAACTTCATCGATAATATCCAGAGCTTTATCTGGCAACTTACGATCATGAATAAATTTTACCGATAAGTTAACTGCAGTTTCAATGGCCTCTTTTGAGTATAAAACATTATGATGACTTTCATAATATTCTTTAAGCCCTAAAATAATTTGAATTGTCTCTTGAGGTGTAGGTTCTGTTACATCAATTTTTTGAAAACGCCTGACCAAAGCATTATCTTTTTCAATATGTTGGCGATATTCTTTGTAAGTTGTAGATCCAATACAACGAAGACTTCCATCTGCCAAGGCAGGTTTTAATAAATTAGAAGCATCTAGGGAACCGTTAGAAGTTGACCCTGCCCCAACTATTGTGTGAATTTCATCAATAAA
This sequence comes from Commensalibacter oyaizuii, assembly GCF_029953265.1. Classification (NCBI taxonomy): domain Bacteria; kingdom Pseudomonadati; phylum Pseudomonadota; class Alphaproteobacteria; order Acetobacterales; family Acetobacteraceae; genus Commensalibacter; species Commensalibacter oyaizuii. The sequence continues at coordinate 22,612 of NZ_JASBAO010000001.1, read as the reverse complement.
TAGAATTGCTTGCTCTTCACTTTGTAACGCAGCGATAATAGCTTTTAGCCGTTCTTCAAAATCACCCCTATACCGGGTCCCAGCCATCAAATCACCCATATCTAGGGCATAGATTGTACTATTTTGTAAGATTGCAGGAATAGTTTTTTCAACGATCTTAATGGCTAATCCCTCAATAATAGCAGTTTTACCAACACCAGGATCACCAACCAATAAAGGATTATTTTTGGTACGTCTGCATAGTATTTGAATCGTGCGTTCTATTTCTTGATCACGTCCAATAAGAGGATCGATTAACCCATTTGCTGCTTTTTCATTCAAATTGACACAATATTGCTGTAATGGATTTTCTTCACCACCTTGATGATCCCTGTGCTCATCGAACAAATCTTCTAATTCTTCTGAACTATCTAAAGAATAATGAGAAGAAGCAGAAGGTATTTTGGTAATTTTGTGTGCGATGAAATTTAAAGCGTCTAGTTTTGTTAAATTTTGATTCTTTAAAAAATATACCGCATGGCTTTCATGTTCAGCAAAAAGAGCAATTAAAATGTTTGTTGCATTAACTTCTTGATGGCCACTGGATTGGACATGAATGGTTGCACGTTGAATAACTCGCTGAAATGCCGTTGTAGGTTTTGGGGTAACATCAGCACGATTGACCAAAATCGATAAATCATTTTGTATGAAATATTGAATTTCGTTTCTCAGTTTTTGGATATCAACGTGACATGCTTCAAATACTGTTATAGCGTCTGGATCTTCGGTTAATCCATATAATAGATGTTCAAGGGTTACATATTCATGATGATATTTCCCAGCTAATTCAAAAGCGCGGCGTAATGAATGCTCTAAATTATTGGATAACACAGATTAGTACCTTTCGTACTATAATGACCAGACATTATTTTTTAATATTATTTTATTGCAAGCAAATTATTTTACAATCAGTATTTTTCTTTCAAGGTAACTTTATACGATCTTTCATACTTAAAGATATAATCCTTAAATAATGAAAGGTTATTCTTTTTCAAGAGTGCATTGCAATGGATATTGGTGGTGTTTGGCCAATTGTAGTACATGATTAATCTTTGTTTCGGCAATTTCATAGGTAAAGATGCCACAAATACCGATCCCTTTTTGGTGGATTTCAAACATAATGGTAATTGCATCCTCGGTTGATTTTTGAAAAATCGTTTCTAAGATATGCACAACAAAATCCATTGGGGTATAATCGTCATTAAGCATAATGACTTTATACATAGGGGGCTTTTTAACCTGCTGTAAGGTAACTGTATCAGGGCTATTAAGAATTTGGCAATGTTTGTCCAAATGTGATGTATTATTTAAAGTGCAAAATGTCATTGGCAAACTGATAATGTTACTGGGTTACACATAGATGTTTAAGGCTCTTACTGTATTTTGACAAGAAATAAAAGCATTTAATGCCCTCCCACTTTTTCATGTATCATTCATTCTCTATTAATAAATTCATTACAAATTAAATTTTATTTCTAATTGTAAATAGATCAGATTATACTTGAAGAACGTAAGGTATCATCTTTGATTTTATTGCTTTTTAGTAATTCTGATGTTGAAGATACGTTATGAAGGTGATATTGTAATTGCCGATAGTTTCGATGGGTAAATTGCTGATTTGTACTTTATAGTTTTCCAAAAATGATTACATACCGTTTTCATAAAAAAAACCAATTTACTGTATAAATAGCAAAAAAGAGCATATAATCAATGATATAAACACGGGGGAATAAGGTGATAGTTCATAGAGTAAAGGGAGGCGCAAAATTCGGATTGCATAAACAGCTTTTACAATTATGCCTCTTATTTATGTTAAAGAGAAACAATGCCCTCGTTGGACTCGCTGCTCTTGTCACATGGTTTTCGGCTATTGTTATATCCCCTATAGCAAATGCACAATATGTCGGACGTGTTAGTACTATCGTTACGGATATTAACGGCCGCGTTGTTTCAGAAGATGATGCCGATTTAAAACGGTATCCAGCCAGCCTAACAAAAATGATGACGTTATACATGACGTTTCGTGCGTTAAGAGCAAATGCTATCTCCCTTAATCAGCGTATCCCTGTATCCATTCATGCTGCATCAATGGAACCTTCAAAACTGGGATTAAGGGCAGGATCATCCGTAACAATTCGAGAAGCAGTACTGGGACTGGTTACAAAATCCGCAAATGATGCCGCTTGCGCACTGGGTGAATTCATAGGAGGCGGAGATGAAGCTCGCTTTGCCCAAATGATGACCCAGCAAGCGCGATACTTAGGAATGAGCCGTACAACGTTTCAAAATGCATCAGGACTGCCCGACCCTGACCAAGTCACCACTGCACGAGATATGGCCACTTTGGCACGCCGTTTAATCTTGGATTTTCCTGAATATTATCCTTTTTTCCGTACCCCTTCTTTTAATTTTCGAGGACGTAATATCCCCAATCATGATCCATTGTTGAAATCATATGCTGGGGCAGATGGACTTAAAACAGGGTATACTGCAGCTGCAGGACACAATTTGGTTGGTTCGGCGGTACAGGGAAATGTCCGTTTAATTGGTGCCGTCTTAGGGGCATCTAGTAACGGTCAACGCAACACAATTATGATGAATGCTTTAGACGATGGTTTTGTAAAAAGCGGAGTTTCCCCAGCCAATCGCCCTATTATCCTGGCGAGAAGCAGTAAAAAGAACAATCATAAACGTTCCAAAGTAATCTTGGCCAGAGCTACCCGTTCCTCTAAAGGGAAAACAGTTGAAGTCGCGCAAGCTGCCTCTCATTCTAAAAAAAAGAAAGCCACCGTACATAAAGCCAGCTTAACCACCCATAAGAAGGCAACCACAAAAAGAAAAGCTAAATAAAACTGCGATCCTATCTCTACTTTAATTTATAAAAATTAACTTGTCATCTTAAATCAATATGGGCACTATTGAGCTAGATTTTATTAATTTTGTAAATACAGTGGAGATATAGATGGCTGACCGACGCATGATGTTTTATACCCAAGAGGACTTTGTCGGGTTAAGGGCTGCTGGTCGTTTAGCTGCCGAAACTTTGGATATGATTACTCCTTATGTAAAAGAAGGCGTAACAACAGAAGAGCTAAATACAATCATTCATGACTATACGATTAAACATGGTGCCATCCCAGCACCTTTAAATTATAGGGGTTTTCCCAAGTCCTGTTGTATTTCAATTAACCATGTTGTTTGTCACGGTATACCAGGCGACCGCCGCTTGATGAATGGGGATATTTTAAATATTGACGTGACCCCTATTTTGGATGGTTGGTATGGGGACAGTAGTCGCATGTATATTGTTGGTCAGGCATCCCGCCTTGCACAACGTTTGATTGACACTACATATGAAAGTTTGATGCTGGCAATTAAAGAGGTTAAACCAGGGAATACCCTAGGAGATATTGGCCACGTCATTCAAGAATACGCAGAAGGCCAGCGCTTTTCTGTGGTTAGAGACTTTTGCGGTCACGGTATAGGACGCGTATTTCACCAAGAACCCAATGTGTTACATTACGGGAAAAGAGGTCATGGTTTAGAATTAAAACCAGGAATGGTTTTCACCATAGAGCCGATGTTAAATGCAGGTAAAGCAGAGGTCAAGATTTTGGATGATGAATGGACCGCCGTTACCCGTGATCGTTCCTTAAGTGCTCAATTTGAACATATGATGGGTGTCACCGAGGATGGGTGCGAGGTATTTACTTATTCACCAACAGGTATGCACAAACCCCCTTATAATTTGGAAAAATAGCTTAAAAGCAAATAAATATTCTTCAAAGGCAGGTTTGTTCCTGCCCTCTTATTTCAACAGTTTTAAAAAAATTAGATTTATTCGAAATGAAATAGTATTTACTGGTAATTTTCAAACGTCTCATAAAAAATTAATTATAAATACATCTTTTTATTTCTAACTATTCCTCATTTCCTTTATATATCAAAAGAATAAATCTAATATAAAAATATGCGGCTGTGAAGATTAAATAATTTTTCGTTTAAAGCTTGTCATAATTACTTTGCTAGGTGCATACTGTAACCATAATTATTAATAATTTTAAAAAAAATTTTAAGTTTAAGGGTGGATTATGTCAAACTTCTTTTTTAATGATCGTACGACCTTAGTGAATGATGCAATAGAGGGCACTTTAATAACTGCACCTCATCATAATCTCGCAAAACTAGATACCGATCCATCTATGCGCATTGTTATACGTAAAGATTGGGATAAAAAAAAGGTTGCTGTTGTTTCTGGTGGAGGGGCGGGTCATGAACCCACCCACATTGGTTTTGTTGGTAAGGGAATGCTAACAGCAGCCGTCTGTGGCGATTTATTCGCCTCTCCCAGTGTGGATGCAGTTTTAACCGCTATTACTGCCGTAACGGGTGAAGCTGGGTGCTTATTAATTATCAAAAATTACACAGGGGATCGTTTAAATTTTGGTTTAGCCGCAGAAAAAGCAAAGCAATTAGGATATAAGGTAGAAATTGTTTTTGTAAAAGATGATATTTCTTTACCTGATAATAAACAACCCCGTGGAATTGCAGGCACGGTTTTCGTACATAAAATGGCAGGTTACGCTGCCGAATCAGGTTTATCATTAGCTGAAGTAAAGAAATTTGTGGATCATGCAAATCAACATGTTTGTAGTTTGGGTGTTGCAATGTCTGGGTGTCACCTGCCCCAAGCACAAGCCGATTCAAAGCGTATTCCAGAAGGTTCTATCGAATTAGGTTTGGGTATTCATGGTGAACCTGGTGCAACGACAGTGAATACCCAAAATAGTCGTGAAGTTATTGATTTAATGGTATCAAAGTTAAAAGACCATGTTCCAGCGCAGTCAAAAATTGCTGTAATGATCAATAATCTAGGTGGTGTTTCTGTGACTGAAATGTCCATCTTAGCTAAAGAACTGAATCATAGCGCACTCGCCCCACATATTTCATGGATTGTTGGGCCAGCACTGGTCGTAACTGCATTGGATATGAAAGGCTTTTCTTTAAGCACTTTGGTTTTGGATGATAAAATTGAACAAGCACTCATCGCACCAACCGAAGCATCAAGTTGGATCTCGCCTGTAAAACCTGAAAAGATGACCATTGCTTCTGTAAAAACAGTCGAAACAAAAGTTCAATATACCCCTTCAGATGATGCAGTCGTTGATAAAGTCGTTGACGTTGTCACTCAAACCTTAAGTGATCTTGAAGATGAATTAAATGATTTGGATGCCAAAGTAGGCGATGGAGATACAGGGGCCACCTTTGCCGCTGGTGCACGGGGAATTGCAGCTTTATTAAAGGCAAAAGATTTGCCTTTGGCTGATTTATCAAAACTATGTCTAGTTATAGGCGAGCGTTTGGCTGTAGTAATGGGGGGATCAAGTGGCGTACTAATGTCCATCTTCTTTACCGCAACAGGTCAAAAATTGGGTGAAGGACAAAACTTGGCTGAAGGATTATTATTTGGTCTTAAGCAAATGAAACATTATGGGGGTGCTGATCTGGGTGATAGAACAATGATCGATGCCCTGCAACCCGCCCTAGAAGCATTTAAACAAAGTGGTAGTTTGCAATCCGCAATGCAAGCTGCTGATGAAGGGGCTAAGAACACCGCAAAATCTGCCAAAGCAAATGCTGGTCGTTCCTCCTATCTTAACAGCGACAGTTTGGTTGGTAATGCCGATCCTGGGGCAGTTGCCGTTGCACGCGTTTTCGCAGCATTGTTGCAGAAATGTTCTTAATTTTTACCATAACAACTTTGTATATTAACTAAATCTTAAATACGAACCACGCTACAGTTACTGTAGCGTGGTTTTTTTAAAATACCCTATCATTCCTCGGGCGTATTAATCTTAATAATCTATAAATGCTACATAAAGCAAATAAATCATTAAGCTAAATATGAAGACGAACTCTGCAAAAATATCAAAAGAAAAGCCTGATTTTAATAAATGATATAATAATAATGTGCCTAAAATTAATAAAAAAATAACAACGATAGTTGCACATATAGAAAATAAAGTCCGTAGAGTTGTTAAGAAGAAGAACTTTAAAAAATTCATAGCTAGACTTATTAAATGTAGCAAAAATTTTGCACGGCCTTACATATTACAGATAGTTTTACCAAGTTTGACAAAACTATCTAAGCAACTGCTTCATTCAAAAAAACTAATCGTTTCATTCATCAATAAACGTTTTATCTTTTATTAATAAATGGAATAAAAAGTTAGTTTGCTAATTCGTCATGCAATTCTATCGAACATATTTCCGATGCATGCCTTCTCCACTCTTCAACGTGAGGGCCATAAGTAAGTCCCTTAACAATGGATAAAGAATGTAATTGAGCAAACAGTGTAAAATCACTTATAGACAAATCCCTTTTATAATCTAGCAAAGGATAAATAACTAAAAGATCATCCAATATATCCACAGCTTTTTGAGCGCGTTGTAATAACGCAGGATCAGCCAAATCAGAAACAAATCCTTTGCCAGATGGATCCTTGGTTTGCAAAAAATATTTTTTGGCACTATCTGTTGCAAATTCTGGAAAAGGTGCCTTAATCCAGCGGGGATATGTCAATCGATAAATAAATCGCTGTAAATTGTTCACCCATTGTGAAATTGCAGAATCAACAGGAGAGATTACGCGTGGATGATCCACCTTATGGTCAATATACTTTATAATATCTTGACTTTCTGGCATAAATGAATTGGAATTATATCCTAAAATCGGTAAAAGCTTGCGGCCAACCATCTGCATTGGCGTTTGCACATCATCATATAACAAATAAATCAGCTCGACTGGATAATTTTTTAAAACAAATATCATTTTTGCCATAACACAAAAAGGACAATGTTCGTATATATATAGTTTCATCGCGACCCAAATCTTGAACTCATTCTATTTTGAAAAAGATACGAATATTATCTTTTCCTATTCTATTCTTTAGATTGAAGGGTAAGACCACGCAGATATTTTTATATCGTGGTAGTTACTCCAATCATAAAAAATCACTTCATAAGGTATTTCAGTGTTTCATCATTTTCAAGGAAATAAAATGCTCTTACAAAAAAATCATCTCCTTCGTATTATTACTGCGTGTGGTGCTTTCCTTTTTACAACAATGTTTATTGCCTTTAATGCATATTCTGCTTCAAAAAAGGATCCTCTTTCCATCTGGCCAAAGCCCGAACAAGGGTATAAAAGGGTTGTAATAGATTTACCCGTTTTGCACGACGAGGATAACTATAAAATAGAACTTGTTCCCCAAAAAAGTATGCAGGTAGATTGTAATCGCTTTATGGTTTCTGGCACTATGGAGACCAAACCTTTAACAGGGTGGGGATATGAGTATTACGTTTTGTCATCTATCGGACCAGCAGCATCTACACGCATGGCTTGTCCTGGTTCGACAATGCAGTCAAAATTAATCCCTGTTCAAACCCGCATGGGTTTCATTAGATACAACAGCAAATTACCAATTGTTGTTTATGTGCCCAAAGATATAACAATGTCGTATCGAGTATGGTCTGCAAATCCCCTGCAACAAGGGACTGAGAAATAATTTCTAACTTTTGAAATCGTAATTTATTTAAGACGAAAAAAAAATCGTCTTAAATTCTCTTTTAAATCTAAATTTTATTTCTATATTTATCACTGAAATGGAAAAAAAATATTTCCAATTTCCCTTAAGTTCGTTATGAATACTCTCAATAATTTTAAATGTCGCAATTCTAATATATAACCCTTTATGAGAACTAAATGTTTCCCATTTACGTCATTAATCTACAAGATCATCAAGAACGTTTAGAATTATTTAAAAAAAGAAATCATTTTCTTTTAGATCATACTCAATTTTTTAATGGGTATAATGGCAAGATACTCCCCCGCCGACAAATGGTATTGGATGGATTAATTACCGATCGTAATACCTACAATGCGCGCGCACTTGGAATTTTAAAATCCCATGTAGAGTTATGGAAGATCGCCGCCAACAGCGACCATGGCATCACAATCATGGAAGATGATGTAACAATTCATAAAGACTATATCACAAGTTCTAAACAGATTTTAGCAGAACAAAAGTCATTTGATTTAATCGCATGGGGATATAATCTGGACTGGCCTATTCGGTTGCACACAGCCAAGGGATTGCCTGCTACACTCATTTCCTATTTGCTTAATTTAGGCAATTCCAATGAGATACAACTCTATCATCAAATTGGTGCTTATGGCGACAGAATCAATCAAAATGCATATTTAGAACAGTCCATTACCCCAACATTTGTCAGAACCACCATGTATGCTGGATTATGCTGTTATACACTTTCAACGCAAGGGGCTCAAAAATTACTAAACCACTTACCTATTGACAAATATAACCTGCAATTTTATGGCAACATTATTGCCACGTTGGATGAAACAGGTATTGATATTTCCATGGAACATTTTTATCCTGAAATGGACGTCTTCTTGTCCTCCCCATTTCTGGCGTATTCCGATAATGAAAAATCAAGATAGGTATATAAGCCTTAAAAATAATTAAGAAATAAATAATTCAATCACAATCTTCTTAACGGATAATTCCTTAGGCGCTTTTCCATAAGGGGCGCGTTGATGTAAATAAGCGATATCAAATGTAATTTTATCCTCCTCCTCAACAGGATAAACCGTTGAGAAGGATAATCTTTGATTAGCACAGACCTTATGTGTAACATCATTTATGTAAGGGACTAGTGGAAATTCCATCTGGGTCGTAGGATAGACTTCTGATTTATCTTGTTGATTACAGGCAAAATTTAATAATAATATATCACCAGAATGGTAATCAATTGGATCAGAAGGCTTCAGCTCTTCCTCGTTGAAAATGATATATCCTTGAATATGCAACAATCCATCCGTTGGTGCCTGCCAAAAATGATTTTCTATATGCCAATAATCCTGCCCTTTACCCATTAATTGCTGGCGTTGATTACGAATTGATAACCGTTTCCAAATGGCTTTTTGATCCTCAGAAACAGGAATTGACAGTCGATCGAACTGCAGGCGTGTAAATATGTCAGGAGGCTCTAATTTAACGTCTTTTGTTTCTACTTCTTCTCCCTGATTATCAATATGCTTGGAAACTAAAACAGGTTTAATATCAACGATATTATCACGTGATTGTTTATTAGAAACAATTCTGGGATTAAAAGAAATCGGATACAAATTAGGTCTTTGTGGTAAGGGACGCTGAGGAACCCTTGCCATCCCATCGGGGCTAGATAATACTTTCCAATCTGATGGTGATTGCGGGTTATCCTTAGCAGTGAATAATAAAACGATTTCACCAGAGAATCCTATATAATCATTACATAAGACCACAGCCCCTTGCTTAACATTCGTTGGTAATTCACGCACTGATAAAACAGCTAATTGCAGATAATCTGTAGACACAAGTTTGGTTGATACCACCCCTTGCACCCCAATATAAATATGTTTTGGTTTGGCCTCTGGGGAACCAATATAAAGGCTGTGTCCAGCCATCATACCATTAGTAGTAAATAACATCCCCTCACCCAAAGGATAACCTGCAACCATTGCCTTTGTGTATAGAGAATTTGCTCTAACTTCACCTTCAATCGTTAGATCACCTTTTGCATTCGATTTAATCTTGCCCTGATCAGAATGAAGCTTATTTAAAATCAACCTTTCCCCAACAGATTTTTCATCCTCGTCAGAAGTAACCATAGGTTCAATCACACCATTCATGACAAATAAAGGCATCCAGATTGGTTTTCCATCAATGACACGATATTCCCACAAATAGTGATTATGTTGGTTTAAAATCATATCTCCCTCAATCCAAATATCCCCCCCTTCTTGGCGGTATTGTTGATCGGGATTACGATCCAACACCCACAGACGACATAACCGTTTCTCAGAAATATCGTCATCTTTTTTCAGTTGAATGCTGGTTGTCTTTACCAAAACAGTGAAAGAATGTTGTATTTCAAGATTTGTATCTATCTTAAACAATATGGTTGATTTACAATGATCATATCCGCCTGAGACCGTGACGATAAATTTATTTTTATCAACAACAAAGTCATCCAATATCAAGGTATGATCACCACTATCGTAATGAACCTGCTTGATTTCTTCACCAGGAGATAAAAGAAATTTCAAATCAACACAATACGTAACAGCTGACTGTCCTGCTTTATATATAAAATCAATTTGATGACCACTTTGTAAAACAGGCAGGATTACTAAACGCTGCTGAAAACAGTTCTTAGCAAATAGATTCTTGCCACTGTTTTTAAACCACCCAAACACCATCAAAATCACCCAAATCAAACCAGATTATAAGCCTAAACCCAATATTTATTACTGTAATATATAATCAAACCCAAAATAGATTACAAAGAATCAAATAGCATAGCTTTACAAAATTCTTTTTTTTTTTCAATATTACGGCTATGTACTCATTACAGAATCATATAATCATGCATCATATAAAAAAGATAACATTTATAAATTTGGTGGGCTTTGCTTGTCTTACCTTGTTTTCTTCCTCCGTTTTATCTGCAACGTCTCAACATTCAACAGATCAATCACCGATGTCACATCAAAGCAAAGAGCAAGCTAATATATTGGTTTTAACTACAGGTGGAACCATAGCTGGTCAAGCAAATAACGACAAAGAATTAGGATACCATGCTGGTCAAACCAAAGGTGAAGCATTAATTAATTCTGTACCTGCACTGAAAAACGAAGCACATATCAAGGTTGAAACTATTTCTCAAATTGGTTCACAAGATATGTCAGATGCAATCCTACTGAAACTTGCACAACGTATTAAACAAGCCGAGAACGATCCTTCAATCAATGGTATAGTCATCACTCATGGTACCGACACAATGGAAGAAACTGCCTTCTTCCTTAACGAAGTTGTATCCCACCAGAAACCCGTCATTTTGGTTGGTGCCATGCGCCCCGCTGGTTATGCCAGTGCTGATGGTGCTGCCAATTTAATTGATGCCGTCAAGGTTGCAGCTAGTCCACTTGCAAAAAATCGTCCTGTTATGGTCGTTATGAATGATACGATTTTTGCTGCACGGTCTGTTCAAAAAATGAACACCACTAACTTAGAAGCTTTCCAAGCTCCTAATGCTGGCCCTATTGGAATCGTTAACAGTGAACATATTCGCTTTTATAGTGCCCCTCTAGCCCACAATCAAGCCTCATTCAAACTACCTGTCAAAGCTCCTTTCCCAAGAGTAGATATTATTTACTCTCATGTCCAAATGGATGCTGCTTTAATAGAAGATGCCCTTAAAAGAGGGGTAAAGGGAATTATATTGGCTGGTGTAGGGGATGGAAATACATCCACAGATGCATTAAGATCTTTACAAAATGCTGCCAAAAGAGGAATTATTATCGTTAGGTCAACCCGTGTGGCCAGTGGCTTTGTAAATCGTAATGTGGAAATCAATGATGACCAAAACAATTTTGTCGTTTCAGAGGACTTAAATCCGCAAAAATCTCGTATATTATTACAGATTTTATTGGCAAATAATATCCACTCCACCTTAGAAATACAAAAGATCTTTTCAACCTTGTACTAAAATAATTATACTAAAGGGGCAGATTGATAGAAACAAATCTTCTCCTTTACACATCAAAGTTACAATAATTTATATTATATTAAAAATTAATAACCGACTGAAAATAAATGATTAAAATTTTATCTTGTGAATTATTATTAAAATTTTACCTAAAATCCTTGATCCTTTGGCCCTTTTTTTCTTAAAATGACCCAAATAAACCTCTCGTTGATCTAAAGAAGGCCGGAGATAACAATTGATTAACCCATTATTCTTTTGCTTGGTATCTTTATGCCTATGGGTATTTAGTCATCAACAAAGCTTGGCTAATGATCATTCCCATTCCAAAACCACTACACCGTCCCATCATAAACCTGCTCAAAAACATAATCATTCAGAGGTTAAAAAATCACCATCCTCCTCTACGTCGACGTTACCCTCTCCTCAGTTTGAAATTTATGAAGGACATGGCGAGAATAAAAAAAATTATGTCTTGGCATTATATCCTGACCGCAATGGCAGTGCCTTGATTGCTTATGACTCTCCAACATGTCAGGCTAATTCCCACGGTACGACAATCATAAACCCGAAAAAACCTTCAGAAATAGAATTTACGTCTAAAGAAGACCCTCATTGTAAAATAACTTTACATAAAATCAAAGATCATCAACTAAGTATCGATAAAGAAACTCTTGCCTGCAATGCATGGCATGGCGATTTTTGTAGTTTTTCTTCTATTACCCCGTTACGTCGTATTTATCCTAAATAAATCAAAGATAATTCTATCATGAAATTAAATTATTCCTCTTTTGTCGCCATAATAGGGATCATTTTATCCCCATCCCTTACCTATGGCGAGGATATCTCCACAAACGTTCAGGAACCGCAACAACTACAAACTAACATCAATATGGTTGCCTACGAACATAAAAGCGAACATAATTACCAGATTGTTGCTTATATGCCATACTATCCTGCCTATGGCATGGTTTCTTTTCGATCACCAACCTGCACTGCAGAAATAACAGGGTATATTGATCCTTTTGCTCTTAAAAAAAATAAACTTATTATTACCTATAAACAATGCAAGGTATCATTTGACCAAGTTAATCAGACGCTAACAAATCCAACAGAAAGCAGCGCATGTGAACAATACCGACCTAAAGAATGTAGTTTTACCAATAACGCTACGTTGAACAAAATCCCTTTAGACGTTCAACCCTAAAACCCCTCAAGTCATTATCTATTTACAGATCAAATTTTGAGAAGATGCCCGTAATGAAACCTCTATTTTTATCTTTTGCCTTTATCAGCAGTATCTTTACATACAACTCATCTTATGCTTTGGATACAAAACAAAAGCCTTCTCCTTACGAAGCCGCTGTTCAAACAATACAACAAACCATGCCCAGCAAAGTTACGATTGATGGAAAACGTATCTTTTCTGTCGAATTAAATCATGAATGTATGGCAACCGTTATTATGGATCCTAAACGGCAATATCCATTTATGTTAAATGAATGGCCACAAAAGGGAAAAATAGATGATTCTGGTTATAGTGCTTTCGTTTTGAAAGACACCTATAATAAACCCCACATTCTGCGAACAGATCCTATCAAAGGGAAAAAATATTTAAAAAGTATCGATTTCCTGATTAGTAACTGTATTAAAAGCCTAAAGCAAAAAGAGTTATCTCAATCAAAAGAGCAAGAAAAACCTTAATAATTCTTAATTTTTAAAGATAAATATTGCCCTATTCTAATCGCTGGTTTTTCCAAAATGACATGCACAATAATTGCAAGTAACAGCAAACCAACACATATCCCCATCATTACATACCAAAAATGCCACGGTCCTTGTATAACGTATTGTTTCACAACCTGCTGGCTATAAACGATATTGAAGATAATCCCTTGCAACAAATAGATACCATAGCTGACCTCACCCATTTTCTGCGATGATTTCAAAGTTAAGACCCCAAACAAAGAACACCCAGAGATGATTAAATAGAAAATAAAACCTAAAATACTGTTTAATATGTACATTTTATCATATAGATCCCCAGCACATATAATCATGATCGCAGTAATAATAAGAACAGACTTAACCCAATTATGCCATTTAAGATTAATCATTTGGTAATACTGTAAGGTTGCGCATAACATACCTACCAAAAACATAAACAATACTGAAAAAAACTGACTGGTGATACTGTGGGGGTCAACAAACCAAGACCCTATAAACACCCCCCATAATCCCGCGCTAATAAACCAAAGTGCACGTTTTTTATGAACAGCAAAAAAAGAAATACAAGGCAGTAAAACATAAAACAACCATTCATAGCGCAAAGTCCATGTTACCATTACCACCAACATCCCTGTGTAAAGACGCGTATTTATATCAGGCAAGGATAAAATCCCCAACGCCAACCAAGCACCAATTTGTTTGCAAAATTCAAAGAATGAAACCCGTAATGTCCATTGTGTTTCAATCATTACAATTAAAAACACGCATAAACACATAAACCAATATACGGGAGCAATCCGAAAAAAACGCTTTATATAAAAAGATTGCCATTGCATCTGTCCTTGACGATACAAAAGTTGCGACCAAAATAAATAAGCGGTAATCATAAAAAACAACCGTACAGCGATTGTTCCAAGTAGACTATAAAAAGCACTATTACTCGTGCATTGACCAATGGCAGTAATATTATAAAAACATTGACCATGAGAAAATACCACGCCAAAAGCCAAAAAACCTCTTAACCCGTCAATTGTATGTACTCTATTTCTAGTATCGTCTGAATCGTATAATCCCTTAAAAACAGGCAAGGTTAATATCGTTAATAAAATTGCCATAATCAAAGCGGATGGCCAAAGCGTTGAGTAAGTTATATTCATCGTTCGACCATTTTATTGGCAATTTTTTTTTCAAAACGAAAGGCCAATTGGTGTCCAATATCCATGCCTGGCTTTTCAACCAAGCGAAATAAAAGACAAGCCAACCCCAGTAATAAAATACTTTCACAAAACAACACCCCCCAATAATGCCAAATAGAGCGCATAACCAGCTGTTTTACGAAATCGAACGAATAAACAAAATAAAAGATAATACCTTGGCATAGATAAATACTATAACTGACCATTCCCATTCGTTGCGATGCTTTTAAAGTCAAAAGACCAAACAAAGAACAACCAGATACAACACAATAAAAAAAGATACCTGCGAAAACCAACATTAATAATTCAGGATATTGACGATAAAAGATAACAACACCAAGAATACACAAAACCATGACGATGGAACCATAAAAGTTATTTATAAACGGTTGCCATGTTGATTTTTTCAAAGTCGCAATTAAAATACCCATAGCGTAAGCAATAAAAGGCACCATATCATTTTCCGCAAAAAGATGAATTCTCCAATAAAATTGAGCAAATATCGTTAACGTACATATGGTTGCAGCAAAGATTAAAGACAAACGCAGATTTTTAGTAAACACCCCAATAATAGGCAGGGCTAAATAAAGCATCCACTCATAGGGAATTGTCCACACCACCCCCAAGAGCAATAACAACGTTAATGGATAGCCATTAATTGTTGGAAAAGTAAACAATCCAAAAATAAGCCAACCCATTACTTGCTGGATAAATACATAAGCAGGAACGGCCAAATGCCAATTAGTTTTTGACATCGCTACGATCACAACGACCACAAAACATAAATAGTAAACAGGGGCTATTCTAAAAAAGCGTTTTATATAAAAGGCAGGAATATTTATTTTCCCACGATGATTAAGCCATCTTGTCCAAAATAAATAAGCTGAAACCATAAAAAAGATACATAACCCAGTGGTTCCTAATGCCTCGCAAGCACTGCCAGATGCGGCTTTAAATTCATGAACAGTAATAAGATTATACCAAACCGTTGCATGGAAAAAAACAATAAAGAAAGCAAGATATCCCCGTAATCCATCAATAGTATTCACACGCTGTTCATGGTTATCTTTAATCAAGATAATATTATTAAAAATAGGAAAACTTAGTCCTATAATCATTACCCCTAAAATAACCAATAATGGCCATACAGAATCATACGTCATATCAAACTCTATTTAATCAGTTTTTTTCAAACATCCTGATACCACACTATTTAAAAAAAATGCACAAAGACAAAATATCTTTGTGCATAAAATTATCTGTATGATAATTCGTTTATTTCTGTTCTAGCCATGCTTTTCCCAATTGATTGGCTGTTAGGATTGCTGCATAAACTTTATCTGGCGTTACTTTAAAAGGCATATTATGAATGGTTTCGCCCTCTGCACAACTGGCTTTGGCAACAGCCATAATTTTTTCTTGTAAACGATCATCATCCTGTACCCCTATTTGTGCCAAGGTAATGGGCAACCCAACCTGTTCACAAAACCCTAAAACTGTTTCAATTTCTTCAGTGGCGGCATTTTCCAGTACAAGTTGTGATAATGTTCCAAATGCCACCTTTTCACCATGATACATGTGATGACATTCCTCTAAAATCGTAAAGCCATTATGAATTGCATGTGCCCCTGCCAAGCCAGAGCTCTCAAAACCGATCCCACTTAAGTAAGTATTTGCTTCGACAATACGATCAACGGCAGGGGTTGCAACCCCAATTTCAACAGCTAACTTGGCTTTGTATCCTTCTTCTAACAAAGTTTCATAACACAAGCGTGCTAAGTGCATCGCGGCTAATGTGGATTGTCCCCCTGCCATTGTTGTTGCACGCGCCTCTAAACAAGCCCGACCTTCAAAATATGTAGAGAGGGCATCCCCCATACCCGCAACAAATAATCTTACAGGGGCTTTGGCAATAATCACCGTATCCATAAAAACCATATCTGGATTGGTTGGATACATTAAATATTCTTCAAATGCGCCTTGTTCAGTATAAATCACGGACAATGCACTTGTTGGCGCATCATTAGAAGCAATCGTTGGTACAATTAACACGGGTACTTTGTTGTAATAAGCAATGGCCTTAGCCGTATCCAAAGCTTTACCCCCACCGACCCCGATGACACCTTGGCAGTGATTGGATTTTAATACATCCCCTAAACGCTGAATTTCTTTTTTTGAACACTCGCCACCAAAACGTTCAAAATGACCTTGAATGTTTGCCTGTTTCAAACTGTCTTCAATAACAGCACCTGTGATTTTCATAACAACATCATCGGCAATAACTAGGTAACTTTTGGCTAATAATTGTCCGTATTTGCCAATTTCTTTAAGTGCATTTGGACCTTGAATATATTTGGATGGTGATTGAATAACTTGCAACATAAATCTATCCTTAAATTCAAAAATAATATTTCAGTTAATCACCTTAAAACGAATACACCAAACACTATATTCAAATTTATGAAATTTATTATATCAGAAAAAATTTAACAAACATTAAACACGCAAACAGCACAAATATTCCCGCCGCTGCAACATCTATCTTCCGTGCATAGGATTGATATACACGCTTCATAGCTGGGTGTGAAAAAACGATACTTATTCCCAAAAACCATAATAACGTTTCCCCAACAATTAACAAAATAATTTTACCGTAAGCAACGATCCCCCCTTCAAACGATAGCATCGAAAAAATACTGGCAAAATAAATGATTGCTTTGGGATTTGATAGATTACAAAGTAATCCATTTAATAAATCAGAAGATTTGAGGTTTCTTTTATCCTCTAATTTATGATCTGTATTTAAATGATATAACTGATATGCCAAATACAGCAAATAGCATGCACCACAAAATAAAACGACTTTGTTTAAAAAAGGGTAATACTGAAATAATACATGTAACCCTAACAAAGACAATATTACCCAAATAAATGCCCCAAGACTGATCCCTAATGAAGCTTTAAATGCCGCATTTTTATGCTTTGCCAAGGCCGTTCTTAGCACCAGCAAAGAATCAGGCCCTGGAGTTGCCAAGGCAAATAGCTGCAAAAGAAAAATGCCTAACAGTGTCATACAAGAAACCTATAATTTATATTCAGAAAACTTTTACCCTATATGGATAATAATTCTGATAGTAACTATCCCCTGTTAAAGCGATCCTTTATTTATTTATTTATTTATTTATTTATTTATTTATTCTTCTTATGCTTCATTTTGGGCAAAGCCAATTTTGTGTCTTTAATTGCTTGATCTAAGCCAGGGAAAGGATCAATTTTCGTACGCTGCGTAAAAAAAGAAACCGTTTGTACATAGCAGACTGGTTCAGCTTCATTTATACAAAAATAAACACCGGCCTTTTGCAACTTTGGAATATAAATAGCTTTCCATGTCGCATAAGGCACCCATATATGATGTTGGCCAATGGTTTTAGTCGTTCCTTGGAAATATGGCCCTGTAACAACATAAACGGATCCGTACTGAATTGCGATTTGCCGAACTTGGTTTTCAATCCAATTCCACTTTCCACTATTAAGACGGCGCGTTTGAGGGACTAAATTTTGATACTGAAACGTTTGGACCTGAGACTCATAATCCCCCATATCCCCGCTTGGAGTCATATGACCCCGATCATAGCCAGAATTACGATAATCACGAATAATGGGATCACGACTGTCAAATGTTCCGTAACGTCTAATTAATTTGCCTTTTTCTACTTGATCTTTGATCAAATATTCAGCGGCATAACTGTTTCCTCTTGTCTGATCAGAATAGGCTAAAGCATATCCTTTAAGACATAATTTTTGATCTGAGTTTGTGACAACTGGCGGTTTTCCATCAACAAAAAAATGATCACATTGGGATTGTCCATACGCATTAGCGCAGCCAGTCAATCCTAAAACTGCTGTCAACAAGAATATATTTCTTAAAGTCTTATTCAAGATATTTTGCATAAATTTTTTCTTTTTTACTCAAAAGCAATAATAATTTAAAACCAATTACGCCATTTTTTAAAACATTAACAAGAAGATTTGTCACCTATATCGTATCTTATCAGATTTTTTTATCTCTTTTGAAAGAAAGCATTTACCTATGAAATCCCAAGAAAATTATATGCAAAGTCTAATTCACAGTGCATTTCGTAATCCATCTGCAATTGACGAGCTATGGTGCTGTGAACGCAAAATATCTTCAATATTAAATCTAGCAGTGACTCAATGCTCTTCTATCCAAAACGAAAATGCTTTTAGTACTTGCTGCGACTATTTCATTGAATATATTTGCATCTTTTTAATAAAAAAACCTTCCGATTTTTTATACATATTTACTGATTTTACCAGCCAAAAACATAAAAATCTGTTTATGAATTTGTATTTTCAAAACTACCTTACTAACTCTTTAATTACCAATAGCTTGCTGGATAATACCAATATTATCCAATGTATCGGTGAACATTCTAAATGGATAGAATATCCTTTAAAATATAGAGCTGCCCAACATATCCCCAATGCAGAGAACA
The DNA here is from genome assembly GCF_029953265.1 of Commensalibacter oyaizuii. NCBI lineage: Bacteria > Pseudomonadati > Pseudomonadota > Alphaproteobacteria > Acetobacterales > Acetobacteraceae > Commensalibacter > Commensalibacter oyaizuii. Next base: position 3,522 of record NZ_JASBAO010000001.1, on the reverse strand, counting down.
AATCATTGGAAATTCATCATTTATATCCACTTTCACTCGAACTTTCTGACTCCTTAAAGGAATATTTAGTATCATGGGCGTTTGAAGATGATAAATTATCGGACAAGGCAATCGAATATTTCCAAAATACTTTTCCAAAACAATATGATTTATTAAACAATAAAAAACAAAATATACCATAGATTATTTTTCAATCTTATAAAAATACCGCCTGTATATAAATAACAGCTTTATAATCAACACATATACATATGTTTATTAACAACATATACCACAAAGGAGCCTTATAATGGATCGTAAAACAGCATTTGAAACCTTATCTGTTCATGCAGGTGCATCCCCAGATCCAACAACGGGTGCACGTGCTACACCAATTTACCAAACCACCGCCTATGTTTTTGATGATGTTGATCAAGCTGCCAATCGCTTTGCATTAAAAGATGCTGGCAATATCTATAGCCGTATTACCAACCCAACTCAAACCGTATTAGAAAACCGTATCGCAGCATTAGAAGGCGGCAGTGCTGCCTTAGCAACCGCCTCTGGTCATGCTGCTGAATTCTTGGTTTTTCATACTTTGATGGAACCTGGGGATAATTTCATCGCGGCAAAACAGCTATATGGTGGATCAATTAATCAATTTGCTCATTCCTTTAAATCTTTTGATTGGCACGTTCGGTTTGCGGACGTTGACGATATCTCTACTTTCGAAAATGCCATTGATGAACGCACACGTGCTATTTTTATCGAAAGTTTTGCCAATCCAGGCGGGATCATTGTCGATATTGAAAAAATAGCAAAAATAGCCCAAGACCATAAAATCCCATTAATTGTTGATAATACGATGGCAACCCCTTATTTAGTTCGCCCATTCGAATTTGGCGCCAATATTGTTGTCCATTCTTTAACGAAATTTATTGGCGGGCATGGTAATTCGATGGGGGGTATTCTTGTTGATGGAGGAAATTTTAATTGGGAAGAATCAAAAAAATACCCAAAAATTACTAAACCCCGTCCAGATTATGCGGGGCTTATCGCAAGCGACACCTTTGGCAATGCTGCCTTTGCCCTTGCAGCACGAATATTAGGGATGCGAGATTTTGGCCCAACCATTTCACCTTTTAATGCATTTTTACTATTAACAGGCTCAGAGACCCTCCCTCTAAGAATGCAGCGTCATTGCGACAATGCCCAAAAAGTTGCCTCTTATTTAGAAAATCATCCTAAAATTTCTTGGGTTTCATACCCAGGATTAAAAAGCAGCCCTTACCACGCTTTATATCAAAAATACTCACCTAAAGGAGCTGGTTCTGTATTCACTTTTGGCATTAAAGGCGGATACGAAGCCTGCGTCCGATTTGTATCCCAATTAAAACTATTTTCTTTATTGGCCAATATCGGCGACACACGTTCTTTGGTTATCCATCCAGCTTCTACTACGCATCGTCAATTAAATGATGCACAAAAAATTGCTGCAGGTGCTGGTCCTGATGTTGTTCGACTGTCGATTGGTATTGAACACGTTGATGATATTATTAATGATTTGGAACAAGCTTTAACAGCTTCATAAACAAAAATAATTTTACAGATATGAAAATTTCATCATATCTGTAAAATAAAAATAATAATCATTTGATTTAAAACTTATAAGACGTATTTGCGCCCAATATTGCATTAAAAAACGCAGCTTTAGTTTTATAATAATCCAATTTCACATCCTGACAATATGTTGACAAAGACACGTAATGATCCCAGTTTACGCGAATGGATTCATTTCCTGCCTTGTCCAATATGGCTTGTTTGGTTGTTGGAAAAACAATATTATTATTTCGCAAAGCAATCATTACATAATGCTGGGTTGCAGCAAATAATTTTTCCATTTTAATCTCCATTCATAAACACGTGCTTTATTTTTGGTAATATGCCTTATATATACGAGTATCTGCCCCTTCTCCTGCAAGATCGGGATGAGCCGCACCACGATGTTTGTAAGTCCATAAGAAATTATTCGTAACCCCCTCTTCTCGTATTTTATCGATAATCTGAGGATATAAATCAGCCTTGATCATCCATGGCTGTCCCAAAGGAGCCTCGCAAATAATGGTTCCATCGGGATTCAAAATCATACTGCGCCCGAAATAGGAATACGCCTCATCCACCCCTACGGAATTCGCACCAACTACATAAGTTTGATTACAATATGCGCCTGCTTTATTGGTAATTTCCCAAGCATTATCCCAAGGTGCCATATAATGCGATACCCGAATGATAATATTGGCCCCATTTACAGCCGCCTCTCGCCATATTTCTGGGTAATCCCCATCAGCACAAATAATCACTGCCAATCGTGACCCTTTTGGTCCATCAACCACAGGACAATACCATCCTGGATACGTCCCTTCCCCTGGGATCCAAGGATTGGTTTTAACATAAGTCAGGATAATTTCCCCCTGATCATTGATAATAATTGCTGTATTACAGGCTTTATTTCCCTCTACCATTTTAACCAAGGGATTAAAAACACCGAAAACTTTTAACTCTTTGCACTTATCTTTAAGTCTTTGAATTTCTGGCCCATTCAAATCAACACATGTTTGCGGCCATGCTGGACCAAAACCGTTTAAGGCACATTCAGGACTAACAAACAAATCAAACCCTGGAAATCCTGCTGATGCTCTGTCCATCCATGCAATAAGCTGATCTATATTTTTATGAACATCATCCATCGTTTGAGAACTGATGGGGGGAATTTGTATTGCGACAACACTTAAAGCCTCGACTTCAAATTTCCCAGTGATTGCATGTGTACTACCAATATTCATCCTGTTCCCCTTTGACGATTACCTATAGTTTAATAAATTGGATATCTTTCTAATCTGTGACCCAACCTATTAAATTGTTTCGCCCAAACGATAATGTCTTATATCCACCTAGGGATTAGTATGATCAGGATATCTTAACTATACAATTCAACTTTTTGTATAATGCAAAACCTACAATAAAAAGATCATCTTTTATATCACTACAAAAACTTGGAATTGAACCCTAATAAAAAGTAATATTTCTCTTTTTATAAACGCGCCATCCGTTCAACATGTCTACATTCTTTTAAAATACTGAGGGTGTAAGATTATATTTTCCTGAAATATTCACACTGTCTCTATGAATATTAATTATATACGGATATCTTGAAATATTCTATCTAAAAACTGAGTTAGTATCATCCACCCCCACCTATGAGTGATTGTGCGATATAACCAAAAACCACCCTAAAGCCCAATAATTTTCAAATTTTAAGGAAATAGATGGCAAAAGCAATTTTATTTAGGATTGTTTTGATTTGGGAAAACAATCCACACCAGCATATTTATGTTAAATACACTTACTTAAGGCATTCAATTATTTATAAAAATAGAATATCTTTCTTTTCTAGGTAAAAAAATATCCGTTGATTTTATTAGTAAAAAAAATCACTACTATTTATTGGTAACGCTCAAATTTACAATAAAATATCCAGATCGA